>WGLW01000006.1 GCA_016125405.1 Alphaproteobacteria bacterium
CGGTCCCCGGAAACACTCCTGCGCCTGGAGGGGTTAGCTCATTCACGCAAGGCTCATCACGCTCGACCGCATCGCCGCCGCTTCGTGGAACAGGGTGCACGACTGCCCTCCCGCAACGGCGATGGCTCTCAAGATAGGGAGACGCCAATGCGGTCGGATAAGTATTTTCCCGCAGCCGATGGCGGCTGGGAATATCCGGGCTTGTGTGGGGGACAGACCTGCTGGACCCCGGCCTTCGCCGGGGACGCGGAGACAGAGAGCGCCTCACATCTCATCCGCTCATTCCGGCGAAGGCCGGAATCCAGGGCGGACCGGGAGACATGTGCGGGGCTTTGGGCCACGAGCCTGCTGCGTCATTCAAAACGGCCAGAGAATGCTATCCCAACCCGGCCCCGCCTACAGAGGCTTCGGGAATCCGGCGTCATTCCCGTTTGAATGAACCTTTGCGTCGCGTTCCGTTGAACTACAACAAACGTACGTAGAGCCCCGACAGGACAAGCATCAGAACGATCACGATCACCGCCGTCCAAGTTCGCGGTCCGTACGGATAACCGCTATACCCGCAGACAGGACATTTTTGTTTATCCCGCTGTATTGAAGCATTGCAGCGTGGACAGGTTGGCGAGCGATCAATCATGTTGCGCGGCAGACGGATATCGGAACCTAATGATTACGAGGATACACTCCCGCACGTTGCTTCCAAGGCTTCGATTGGACTGCTCGACCAGCCAATAACGGCGGTTCATCATCAATGATGAAGGCGAACGTTATGTCTATATGTCTATCGGGCCGACCGGCATCCCCGGTTGTGTTTCGGCATCAAGACCTTTGCAACTGAGCTGCGTGTATCTCAACCGCAAAAGAGACACGGCTAACCGCGAGCCGCCTCCGCAGGGAAGGACTGTCCCTACGTACAGGTCCGCCGGCCTAGGGCGGCGCCGCAGCGCGCCGTGACGTTTCCAGCCCGGCAGCGCCGATGGCGCGCGCTCAGCGTGCTGATATGATCGGCGTGCGTGATACCGCGCGGGATGTTGGAGGGGACTAAAATGAGATACCTGATTTTGATGGCCGGACTGTCACTGGCGGCCTGTTCGCCCGCGCCGTCGGAAACCGCCAACGCGCCGGCGCCGGCTGCAACGCCGATGATCTCTGAAGCTGACGCGATCGCCATGCTCAACAAGGTTCCAGCCGCGCTGATCGCGGGCGACGTCGAGGGTGCGGTTGGTTTGTTCACGCCAAACGCGGTGCTGGTCGACATGTCGTCGAACGATCTCATCACGACCAAGGAAGCCAATCTGGCCGCAACTTCGGAGTTCCTGAAGGCGGGCGTCAGCAAGCTGCTGGTCAACAGCCAGACGGCGCAGGTTCTGGATGCCGATACGGCAGTTGTCACCAGCATCATGACGGGCGAAATGTCAGGTGGCGGCACGCCATCCCAGATGACGTTCCGCGTAACGGACGTGCTGGAGAAGCAGGCGGACGGCAAATGGCTGATCGTCAACGAGCACGCCTCGCAGGCGCCCCAGCCGGTAACCGAGCCGCTGCCGGTCATCGGCACAATTCCACCGCAATAGGCCGGGCGCCTTTGGGCTCAACCTAGAACCGCGAGCCCGGCTTCGACAGGAAGGTCTTTTCCGCCGTGCTGGAGACGCGGCCAAGGATGCGGTTACGGTGGGGGTACCGGCCGAAGCGGCGGATGACGGCGGCGTGGCGGCGGGCGTAGTCGAGGGCGTTGAGGAAGGCGGCGCGCTGTTCGCCCGGCGCGATGGCGGCGAGTTCACTGAATTTCTCGACGGAGAGGCGCTGGCAGGTCGAACTCTCGGCATGCTCAAGCGGCATGTAGAGGAACCAGCGCTCGATCGGCGCCAGCTTGCGGTCTTCGCCCGAGGCGATGGCGGCGCGTGCGAGGGACAAGGCCATGTCATCGTTCTCAAACGCTGCAGGCGTGTCCCGGAAGATGTTGCGGCTGAACTGGTCGAGCACGATGATCGCGGCGAGCCGTTCGCGCGGGCCGCGGGCCGCCCAGCGCTGCGCTTCGCCGGCGCTCAGCCGCGCGAGGATATCCAGAAAGCGGTGGGCGATCAGGCGGTCGGTGTCGAACGATTTCTGGAACCAGAGCCGCTGGCGCTCCGCGATCAGTCCGGGGCGGGAAGCTGCATAGCCAAACCAGAAATGCAGCACCGAACCGGGCGTCTCGTCGATGTCGGCGCGCGCATAGGCCGGCGACATCGGATCGTCGTCCTCGAACGCGACGCCCTCCGGCGGCGCGTTGTAGCGCAGGCGGGTTTCGATGATCTCGGCTTCGGTTCGTGGCAAGGTGGCGGCTGGATTGCCAACGGGCGAGGAGGGCGGAGCGTCGTCCGCCGGAAAAACCTCGGCCATGGGCTTGTCGACGGTCATTCAGGGGCTTCGCGCGGCTGCCAGCATGTAGTTGACGCTTGTGTCCGACGTTATCGACCAGCGGTCGGTGAGCGGCGAATACGAGACGCCCGTTGCAGGTTCGACATCAAGGCCGGCGCCGACGAGGGCGGCGCGCGCTTCTTCCGGCGTCACGAATTTCGACCAGTCGTGCGTGCCCGCCGGCAGCCAGCGGAGCACGTGCTCGGCGCCGACGATGGCGAGGGCGAACGCCTTGGCCGTGCGGTTGAGGGTCGCGACGATCATCAGTCCGCCCGGCTTCACCAGGCTGGCGCAGTCGGCAAGGAAGCGGGCCGGGTCGGCGACATGTTCGACCACTTCGAGTGTCAGGACGATGTCGAAGGGGTGCTCGCCGCCGGCGATCAGGCCCTCAACGGTTCCCACGCGATAATCGACGGAGACGGCGCCGGCTTCGGCATGGACCAGGCCGGTCTTGATGTTGGCGTCGCCGGCGTCGATGCCCGTGACCTGGCCGCCAAGACGGGCCAGCGGCTCGGCCACAAGGCCGCCGCCGCAGCCGACGTCGAGTATCCTGAGCCCGGAAAGCGGCGTCCGCGACGTATCGTCCAGCCCGAAATGGGCGATCGCGCGCTCGCGGATCCAGGCGAGCCGGACGGGGTTGAACTTGTGCAGGGGGGCGAATTTCCCGGTCGGAGACCACCAGTCCGCCGCCATCGCGCGGAATTTGTCGATTTCCGCCGGGTCGACGCTGGGCGCCTCGGGAATTGTCTCATCACGCAGAAGGGTCTTGCCCATTGGACTTCTTTGCTTAATTCGTCTGCCGGTCCCCGCCGGGGCGTCACGAATGCGGTTTCCGTTTTGGCGGATCGCGCACTAGAAGATGTCGTCGTCGGGGGATCGAGGTCAATGCACGGGCGTGCGGGGCCGCTAGGACAGCCCTGTGAGTAAAAGGACGGAAGCGCGTAGATGAAGCGCCTGGTTTTGAAATTCGGCGGTACGTCGGTCGCCAATCTCGAGCGGATCGCCCATGTCGCCGAGATTGTGGCTGCCCGGTATCAGGAATGTCCGGCGCTGGCCGTCGTCGTGTCCGCGATGTCGGGCAAGACCAATGAACTCGTGGAATGGACCAAGGAAGCCGCCGGTCCCGCGCTGCATGGGGCCGAGTATGACGACGAATACGACGTGGTGGTCGCTTCCGGCGAGCAGGTGACGGCGGGGCTGCTGGCGCTCGCCCTGCGCAAGCGCGGACTGAAGGCGCGCTCCTGGCTGGGCTGGCAGCTGCAGCTCAAGACGGACACGGCGCATGGCAAGGCGCGCATTCTCGGCTGCGACAACCCTGCGTTTCAGAAATCGGTCGACAGCGGCGAGATCGCTGTGGTCGCCGGCTTCCAGGGCGTTGACGATCACGGGCGTGTCGCGACGCTGGGCCGCGGCGGATCGGACACCAGCGCGGTGGCCGTGGCGGCGGCGCTCAAGGCGGGGCTTTGCGACATCTATACCGACGTCGACGGCGTCTACACGACGGACCCGCGCATCACGCCCAAGGCGCGGCGGCTCGAAAAGATCTCCTATGAGGAAATGCTCGAACTCGCCTCGCTTGGGGCGAAGGTGCTTCAGACCCGTTCGGTCGAACTGGCGATGAACCACCGGGTGCCCGTGCGGGTGCTGTCGAGCTTCGAGGGCCCCGTGGCCCAGCCCAATTCGGGCACACTGGTATGCGATGAGGAACAGATCGTGGAAAAGCAGGTCGTCTCGGGCGTCGCCTATTCGAGGGACGAGGCCAAATTCACCCTGATCGGCGTTGACGACCATCCGGGCGTCGCGGCGATCATCTTTGGCGAACTGGCCGACGCTGGCGTCAACGTCGACATGATCGTGCAGGCGAGCGCCAAATCCGAGGGACGCCAGAACATCGTCTTCACCGCGCCGGACCGTGATGCGGCGCACGCCGGCGCCGTGCTGGAAAAGGCGCGCGACAAGATCGGCTATCAGGGTCTCAACGTTGCGCGCGACGTCGCCAAGGTGTCGGTGATCGGCGTGGGCATGCGCAGCCATGCGGGTGTCGCCAAGACCATGTTCCAGGCGCTTTCCGCGAAGGGCATCAACATTCAGGTCATTTCGACCTCCGAAATCAAGATTTCTGTGTTGATTGACGCGAACTATACCGAACTGGCGGTGCGCGCGCTGCATACTGCCTACGGACTGGACGCAGATTAGAGTCGACGCGAACGAGATTGGGGCGGGGGGCCCCGAACGGAGCGGCATTGAGTGATCGCGGCAGATCTGGCGACAAGGGAATGACGCCCGCCCGCCCCCCTGCGGGTGGCGGAGCCCGGCTTCTGCTCAGCCGTCTGCGGGCGCTCATGGCCAACCAGGCGCAGGACCCGCACCGCCTGGACCGCGTGGTCGAACTCATCGGCAACACGATGGTGGCGGATGTCTGCTCGATCTATCTGTCGAGCGAGGACAAGTCTCTCCTGCTGGTGGCGACGCAGGGCCTCGCCAAGGAAGCCGTGGGACGCACGCGGCTGGCCGAGAACGAGGGCCTTGTCGGCCTGGTGTCGGCGACGGCGCGGCCGCTCCGCCTGACCGACGCCTTTTCCCATCCGCGCTTCTCCTATCGTCCGGAGACGGGCGAGGATCCCTTCCACTCCTTCCTCGGCGTGCCGATCCTCCGCGGCGGCCGCGTGCTGGGCGTGCTGGTGGTGCAGAACCGCACCGAGCGCGCCTATGACGACGAGGAAGCCGAAGCGCTGCAGACCGTGGCGATGGTGCTGGCCGAGCTGGTTTCGGCGGCGGCGGACCAGCTGTCCTCGGGCGTGCGCCAGACGCGGCCGGTGGCGATGACCGGGCGGACGCTCAACGAGGGTCTCGCGATCGGCAAGGCGCATCTCTACGACCCGGTGGTGCCCCCCGCGCGCCTCTTCGCCGCCGACCCGGATGCCGAGGAGCAGCGGCTGAACGATGCGCTGGAGGCTCTTCGCACGTCGATCGACGCGATGCTGACCCGCGCCGGCCCCGTTCTGTTCGGTGAAAGCCGCGATGTGCTCGAAACCTATCGCCTGTTCGCCCATGATCCGTCCTGGGCGGGACGGCTTGTGGAGGCGGTGCGGAGCGGCCTCTCGGCGGAGGCGGCGGTCGACCGGGTGCGCCGGGAGCACCGGGCGCGTCTTGAAAGCGCGCGCGACGGTCTGCTGCGCGAACGCCTGCACGATCTGGAAGATCTCGAAAACCGCCTGTTGCGGCAACTCGACGGCAATGACGGGGGCGGCCGCGAGGCGCCGCCGGGCGCGGTTCTGGTGGCGAGCCGGATCGGGCCGGCCGAACTGCTGGAATACCGCGACGCTGATCTTGCCGCCGTCGTTCTGGAGGAAGCCGGCGCGGGCAGCCACGCGGCGATCGTCGCGCGAGCGATGGGCGTGCCGGCGATCGGCGGGCTGACCGGCCTCGTCACCCGGGTCGAGGATGGCGACACGGTCGTGGTCGACGGGGAAAGCGGCACGATCCAGATCCGGCCCGCCGCCGACATGGTGGCCAACTACCAGGCGCGCATCGCCATTTCCGACCAGAAGCTGGAAGAGCTGGCGCTGCTGCGGGACCTGCCTGCCAGGACGGTCGACGGGGTCGAGGTCGACCTGATGATCAATGCGGGGCTGTCGTTCGATCTCGACCATCTCGACGAGGTGGGCGCCAAGGGCGTCGGACTGTTCCGCACCGAATTCCAGTTCATGGCGTCCGAGACGATGCCGGGTCTCGACGAGCAGGCGACCTTCTATCGCTCCGTGATCGAGCGGGCGGGCGAACGGCCGGTGGTGTTCCGGACGATCGACCTTGGCGGGGACAAGGTGGCGCCGTTCATGGGCCGCCGCGAGCGGGAAGAAAATCCGGCTCTCGGCTGGCGGGCGCTGAGGATGGCGCTGGACCACCCCTATTTCTTCCGCCGCCAGCTTAGGGCCCTGATCCGGGCGTCGCGCGGCGGCACGCTGCGGCTGATGTTCCCCATGGTCGCAACGGTCGAGGAATTCGACGCCGCCAGGAAGTTGCTGGACGCCGAGATGGACTGGGCGGTCAAGTTCGGGCGCGACCTGCCCAACCGCGTTTTCGTCGGCGCCATGGTGGAGACGCCCTCGCTGGCGTTCTCGATCGACAAGCTGAAGGGCAAGGCGGATTTCCTGTCGGTCGGCACCAACGATCTGATGCAGTTCTTCTTCGCGGCGGACCGCGACAATGCCCGCGTAATCTCGCGCTATGACATTCTCAGCGCCCCGGCGATGCGCCTGCTGCTGAGGATGCGCCAGCGGGCGGACGAGGCCGGGCTGCCGATCACCGTGTGCGGCGAAAGCGCCGGGCGCCCGCTGGAGGCGTTGATGCTGATGGGCCTGGGCTACCGGCGCCTGTCGATGCAGGCGTCCCGGATTGCGCCGATGAAACTCCTTATCCGTTCGGTGGATATGTCGGCCCTGACGCCGCGCGTGCAGGCCGCCGTGGAAGGCGGCGAGGGGACCATACGTAACCAAATGTTAAGTGTGGCCCATGAATTCGATTTGATGATTTAGATTGTGGTAATCCTGTCCCAACCCTAGATAATCGTAATCTTCTGTTAGGGCGGGTGGGCGTAGTTCGGAAGGGTCGTCCGGCTGGGGACGGGGCCTTCCGTTTCGGAATTTTGTATGAGCGGCGTGGCGAAAGACGAAACCAACTCTCCCGAAACGACTGAAAATGCGGCCGCCTCCGCGGCAGACGGCTCGCCTGTTTCCGAATCAGGCGCATCGGGCGAACCCAGCCAGGACCAGCCGCTGCTCTCCGATCCGACCGCAGGGGATGAGCCGCTTCCCGAACTGAAGATGCCCGACCTCAAGGCCCGCGAGGCCAAGCCCGATTTTCGTGCTGACCGGAAGGCGGAAAAGGCTGCGCGCCGCGCGCCTCACCTTCGCGTCGTCGCCGACAATGATGGGGCGGAAGAGCACGCCGAGCCTGAACCCGTCGCCCAGCGCATCGGCGCCGCCATGCGGGCGCAGCGCCTTAGCCTGGGCTATGACCTCGAAACGGTGAGCAAGGAGACGCGGATCGCTGTCTCCCACCTGCGCGCCATCGAGGACATGACGCCGAACGTCATCGGCCAGCCGGTCTATGTGAAGGGACATATCCGCACCTTCGCGCGCCACCTCAAGATGGATCCGGACGCCGTGCTCGCCCAGTACAAGGACGAGTGCGCCATCCTCGCCGATCCCGAAAAGCAGGATATCGCCCCGCCGGTGACGACCCGGAAGCTGCCGGTTGCTGTGCCGGTGCTTGGCCTTCTGGTCATCGCCCTGGTGGGCGCAGGCGGCGTCTACTTCCTGACCTACAACGGCCAGTCGCCCGCGCCTTCCGGCGCCACGGCCGCCGCACCCGGACCGGCCGGCATTACGCCCATGCCCGACGCCTTGTCTGTTCCGATCGCTCCGCCGCTGCACATTGTTGCGGTGAAGGAAGCGCGCATCGAGGTTCGCGGCGCAGACGGCACCAAATTCCTCGCGCGGGTGTTCGAGCCCGGCGAAAGCTATTCGCCACGCGTCGGCGCCGGGTGGACCGTGACCACCAATGACGGCTCGGCTTTCGAATGGCGTCTTGGCGATGAATCGCTCGGCCTGTTCACGCCGGACGGCGGCCCGGTCTACGCCCAGAGCGTGGACCTCGCGATGAAACGCGAACCTGTCGCTCCGCCTGTGGTGGACACGCCGCCGCCCGCGCCGGTTGCGCCGTCGGCGGCCGAAACGAACGCCCGCGTCTCGACGCCTGCCGCTTCCGGAGAGGCGACTGCTACGACGCCTGCGAAACCGAAGCCCGCCGCGACCGCCCCCGCGGGCGGGCCGCCGCCGATGTCCGCAGCGCGGATTACGCCCAAACCCAGGGCGAAACCGCCGGCCCAGATCACCTCGGCCGCGCCCGAAACCACAGACGCTGCGGCGCCATCCGCGCCGGCGCAGATCGGCACGGCGCCGGTTCCGACCGCCGCGCCCGCTCAGGCGAAGACCCCGGCGGCTGTCACCGATCCGTCATTGCTGGCGTATCCGCCCCCCGGCTGATCCCGGTTTTCGCTTCGTTCGCAGGCGCGACTGCGCCGCATTGTCCCTGTGCCGGGACGGGCGCCTTTACGGATTGGCGAAGTCGGGCCAAATCCTTGGTGACGGAGCCCAGTCATGAGCGCTGACATCAATCATATCCGGCCCTGGCGCACGATCGTGCGGCGCAAATCGCGCAAGATCCGCGTCGGCAATCTCTTTGTCGGCGGCGATGCGCCCATTCTCGTCCAGTCGATGACCAACACGCCGACTTCGGACGCCAACGCGACCATCGCGCAGATCCGGCGGCTGGAAGAGGCGGGCGCGGATGTCGTGCGGGTGTCGTGCCCGGATGAAGACTCGACCGCCGCGATGCCGGCCATCGTCAAGGCCGCGAAGGTCCCGATCGTTGCGGACATCCATTTTCACTACAAGCGCGGCATCGAGGCGGCGAAGGCCGGCGCCGCGGTGCTGCGGATCAATCCGGGCAATATCGGATCGCCTGCGCGGGTGAAGGAAGTGATCCAGGCGGCGAAGGATCATGGCTGCTCGATGCGCATCGGCGTCAACGGCGGCAGTCTTGAACGGCACCTGCTGGAGAAATACGGCGAGCCGTGTCCCCGGGCGATGGTGGAAAGCGCGCTCGATCATGCCCGCATCCTCGATGACCACGACTTCCACGAGTACAAGATTTCGGTGAAGGCCTCGGACGTTTTCATGACGGTGGCGGCCTACCAGCAGCTGGCGGACGTGACCGATGCGCCGCTGCACCTTGGCGTCACCGAGGCCGGGGGATTGCGGACAGGATCGGTCAAATCCTCGATCGGCATGGGCAGTCTTCTCTGGGCCGGGATCGGCGACACGATCCGGGTGTCGCTTTCGGCGGACCCGGTCGAGGAGATCAAGGTCGGCTTCGACATTCTCAAGTCGCTCGGCATCCGCACGCGCGGCGTCAACATCGTCTCGTGCCCGTCCTGCGCGCGGCAGGGGTTCGACGTGATCTCCACGGTCGAGAAGCTGGAACAGCGTCTGGCGCACATTTCCGAGCCGATCTCGCTGTCGATCATCGGCTGCGTGGTCAACGGGCCGGGCGAGGCGGCGATGACCGATCTCGGGTTCACCGGCGGCGGCAAGGACGCCGGCATGATGTATGTCTCCGGCCGCCCGGATCACAAGCTGTCGAACGCCGACATGATCGACCGCATCGTGGCGCAGGTCGAGGCGAAGGCCGAAGCGATGCGGGCGGCGCGCGAAGCCCGGGCCGCGGAATAGGACGCCCGGGGGCGGGGGAGTGCATATGCCAAGCTGGATCGGTCGGACGGGCGCCGTGGCGTTCGCGCTCGCCATATCGGCGTGCACGCCGCTGGGCCTCAACGTGGTCAGCACCAATGTCGCTTCGAAGCCGCCGGCTACGCCGCCGGTGCTGGGCGCGTTCGAGGGCGATCCGCCGGTCGCCAGCGTGGCCGACTGGCGCGACCGGCGCGAACCGGAACTGCGCGCGGCGTTTGAAAAATATGTCTACGGCCCGGTCCCCACGGAACTGAAGGGCTCGGAGATCAGCCGCCGCGTGGTCGATCCGGCATTTGCGGGCGGCGCCGGCGTGCTTGAGGAAATCGACGTGCGCGTGGGGCAAGGCGCAAACGCGCCGACCTATCGCATCGCGCTGGCCCTGCCAAAGACCGCCACCGCATCCTCGCCCGCGCCGTTGATCCTGGAAGAGAATTTCTGCGGCAATCCGGGGACCATGGATTCGAAGCTGCTCACGCCGCCGGCGACGAGCTGGTCGTGCGACGACCATGGTGCGATCGGCGCTGTGATCCGGCTGATCTTCGGCAAGTACATCACGCATGGGCCCGACCGGGAAATCCTGCAGCGCGGCTACGCGTACGCCACGGTGTTTCCATCGGAGCTGGTCGACGACAGTTCGAAACACGCGCAGGCGGGGCTCGACAGGTTCGCCGCGCAACTGCCTGAGGGCAGGCGGCCCACGGGCGCCATTGCGGTGTGGGCCGCGACGTTCGGCTATTCGCTCGACGTGCTGGAGACAGATCCCCGGATCGACGCCTCGCGCACGGCGGCGTTCGGACATTCACGTCACGCCAAGGCGGCCTTGCTGGCGGGCGCTTTTGATCCGCGCATCGCGGCTGTGATCGCGCACCAGTCGGGCAAGGGCGGGGCGACGCTGACGCGCGCCTATGCCGGCGAGAGCGTCAAGTCGATCACCAAGAGCTATCCCTACTGGTTCTCGCCCGCCTACAAGACCTATGCCGGAAAGGAGACGGCGATCCCCGTCGACCAGCACCAGCTGATAGCGATGATGGCGCCGCGGCCGGTGTTGCTGGGCAATGGATGGCGGGATGTCTGGTCCGATCCCAACGGGTCGTTCCGGGCTGCGGTCGGCGCCGAAGCGGTCTACCGGCTGATGGGCGTCGACGGACTCATGCAGACGATGATCGGCGACACAAAAAAGCGCGGCGAGATCGATTTCTACATGCGCCCCGGCGCCCACGGTATCCGCGTGATGGACTGGGACTACTTCCTGGACTGGCTCGACAGGTGGCTGAAGCCAGGCGTTTCGGGCGGCCCCATTCAGGCCAGCAGGTAGACGATCTCGACCTCCGTCTGCGCCGGATCTGGCGTTGGATCGCCATAGATTTCCCAGCTATGCGAACCGATCTTCCGCCCGCTGGCGGCGACGGCCGCGTGCAGTGCGGCGTGGCTGGCGCCCATTCCGGAATAGGCGCCGCGATGCACGATCATCGCAGCCTCGCCGGAGGGCGTCTGAACGCAGATGACGTCGCCCTCGCCCTCGAAAGGCCGGGACACTTCAACGCCGAAATCGACATTCATCCCCTCAGCCGGATTGGGGACATGGTGGTAGAGAAAGACATTGTGGCCATCCGTCCGCAGACCCGGATGCGCGGTCAGGTACGCCCAGACCTTGTCGAGGGCTGGTTTGAAGGCCGCCGGCACGTCCGGCATCTTCACATGAACCCGGACCGCGGCGAGCGTGCGCGGCAGCACGGTGGCGAACATCACCTGGGTCACTGAGTGTTCCTCCCCCTGATTTGCGGGCGACGCTAGACCTGCCGTGCCGCGCACGCAAACGCGACGTCACGGTTGAGCGTCCCAAGATTTTGCTGGCGTTCCACAGCCGAACCTTCCTAGCCTTGGACGGCTTCAGGGGAGGCAGGGATGGTTCAGCTGCACACGATCATGGCGCCGGTGTTGGCGCTGATTGTCTGGACATTCGTGATGTGGGTGTGGATGTACGCCACGCGCATCCCCGCCATGCAGAAGGCGGGCGTCGATCCGGCGAAGATCAAGGGCCAGGAGACATACGGCCTGCTCGCCGGCATTCCGGCCCGGGTGCACTGGGTGGCGGATAACTATAACCACCTGCACGAGCAGCCGACGGTTTTCTACGCGCTCTGCACCTACAGCTATCTGGTCGGCGCCCGGGAGGGGCTCGTCCTGTGGCTGGCGTGGGGCTATGTGGCGATTCGCGTCGTGCACAGCGTCGTCCAGGCGACCAGCAACTATGTGCCCCTTCGCTTCGCCCTGTTCGCGCTGGGGTCGGCCTGCCTGATACTGATGACGGCCCGGAATGTCTGGGCGCTGCTCCACAGCTAGGCGCTCTGGACCTCCAACGCCGGCTGTCGCATACGGACGCCTCGTCAGAGGACCCCATGGCCAACCTGCCTGAAACACGCCTGCGCCAGATGATTGACCGCTTCGACCAGGTCGAGGCGCGCATGGGCGTGGCCAGCGATCCCAAGGAGATCGTCAAGCTGTCGCGCGAGCACGCCGAGCTGAAGGCGATCGCGGAAAAGGCGAAGGAAGTTCTCGCCCTGCGCAGCCAGATCGCGGACGCCGACGCGCTGATCGCCGACGCCTCCGCTGACCGCGAGATGGCCGACATGGCGCGCGAGGAGCGGGCCGACCTGCGCGCGCGCCAGCCCGGCCTGGAGCACCAGATGCAGCTGATGCTGCTGCCCAGGGATGAGGATGATGCGGCCAGCGCCATGCTCGAGGTGCGCGCCGGCACGGGCGGTGACGAGGCGGCGCTGTTCGCCGGCGATCTCTTCCGCATGTACCAGCGCTACGCGCAGGCGCACGGCTGGCAGGTCGAGGTCGTCTCCGCGACCGAGGGCGATGCGGGCGGCTACAAGGAAGTGATCGCCGAGGTGAATGGCGTTGGCGCATTCGGGCGGCTGAAATTCGAAAGCGGCGTCCATCGCGTCCAGCGCGTGCCGACCACGGAGGCCTCGGGCCGGATTCACACCTCGGCTGCGACAGTCGCGGTGCTGCCTGTGCCGGAAGAAGTGAACATTGTCGTGAAACCGGAGGACATACGCCTCGACACGATGCGCGCTTCGGGATCGGGCGGCCAGCACGTCAACAAGACCGACTCCGCCGTGCGCATCCTGCACATCCCGACCGGCATCATCGTGACGTCGTCGGAAAAATCCCAGCACTACAACCGCGCCAAGGCGATGGAAGTCCTGAAGATCCGGCTTTACGAGCGCGAACGCGAAGCGAAGGATTCGGCGCGGTCCGCCGCGCGCAAGTCGCAGATTGGATCGGGCGACCGTTCAGAGCGGATCCGCACCTACAACTTTCCGCAGGGCCGCGTTTCCGATCACCGCATCAACCTGACGCTCCATAAACTGCCGCAGGTTCTCGAGGGCGACGGGCTCGATGAACTGCTCGACGCACTGCAGGCAGAGGACCAGGCCGAACGGCTCGCCGCGATGGATCAGGAAGGCGCGTGATGAACGGCCGGATCGCCTCCCTGTGGCGCCATCCGGTCAAGGGGCTGACGCCGGAACCGCTGGACGAGGTCTCGCTGAGCGCGGGCGAGTATTTCCCGAATGACCGGATGTACGCCGTCGAGGTCGGCCCGTCGGGTTTCGATCCGGACAATCCCCAGTTCGTTTCCAAGATGCGGTTCGCCGTGCTGGCGCGCTTCCCGGAGCTGGCGCGTGTGAAGACGCAGATGAACGACGAAACCGGCCGGCTCGGCATTGGCGACGCGGCCGGGTTTGGCGTCGAGATTCCGGTCGGGGATGAGGCGGGGCGCGAAGCGCTGGCGCGGTATCTTCAGGCGTTCCTCGGGGCGGAGGCGGATGCGCCTTTGAACGTTCTGGTCGGCCCGGGCGGTCACCGTTTCACCGACAACAAGCAGGATGGGTTTGTGTCGGCGATCAATCTCGCCAGCATCCGGGCGATCGAACAGGCGATCGGCGAAGCGGTCGATCCGCGGCGGTTTCGCGCCAATGTCTATTACGACGCTGGAGAGCCCTGGATCGAGGATGGGCTCGTGCGCGGCGACGCTGTGGCGGCGGGCGGCGCGCAGCTCAAGGCGATGAAATCCATCACCCGGTGCATCGCAACCCACGCCAATCCGGAGACGGGTGAGCGCGACATCGACATGCTGGACGTGCTGCAGCGCGCCTTCGGCCGCAACACGCTGGGACACTATTTTTCGGTGCGCGAAGGCGGCCGCGTTGCGCGCGGCGATACCTTCGCGCGGATGTCATGAGCCTTCACTGCACCTGGAGCGACATGCTGGCCGAAGCGAGCGCCCGGCTGGCGAAGGCCGGCGTCGAGGATGCGCGGCGCGACGCGCGCCTGTTGCTTGCCGATACGCTGGGCGTTGAAACGGGCGAGTTGATCCTTCGCGAGATGGATATGATCGATGGCGCTCACCTCGCCGGGTTCGAGGACCGTATCCGGCGACGGCTGGCAGGCGAGCCGGTGTCCCGCATCCGGGGCTGGCGCGAATTCTATGGCCGGCGCTTCATCGTGACCGGCGACGTTCTCGATCCCCGCCCGGAAACCGAACTGCTGGTGGAGCAGGGTCTCCGGCGGTTGCCGCCGGGCGGACGCGTGCTGGATCTGGGAACGGGGTCAGGCTGCATTCTTGTCTCGCTACTGGCCGAGCGCGCCGACGCCAGCGGCGAGGGCGTTGATGCCTCGGATGCGGCGTTGCAGGTCGCTGCGCGGAATGCTGCGGCGCTCGGCGTCGCCGAACGGGCGCGGCTGGTGAAGGGCGACTGGACGTCCGGCGACATGGGCGCGTGGGATCTTGTGCTCTCCAATCCGCCCTATGTGAGCGAGGCGGAGTTTCCAGACCTCGCGCGCGAGGTTCGCGAGCACGATCCGCGCATCGCGCTGGTCGGCGGCGTCGACGGACTTGAGCCCTATCGGACGATTTCAGCGGCCGCGCGCCGCGCGCTGAAGCCCGGCGGCTGGCTGGGCGTGGAGTTCGGCGCTGGACAGGCCGAAGCGGTGACAGGGCTGATGACCGGCGCCGGGTTTGCCGGAATCGAGGTCTATCGAGATCTTGCCGGTATCGAGCGCGCCGCCTTTGGCCAGGCCCCCGGGCCGGCCTAGGAGGCCGCGGGCTTTTGCCCGGAAAATCCACATGAAAAAGGCTTGCCAATTCCCACAAAGACGCTAGCGTCAATCGCACGGGCCAGCAGGCGATTCCGATATTGACGCCGCCGGCCGGGGCGCTTCCGCATGGAAGCCCCAATATGTCCCAAAAGGGCTATATTTTGCAGAAACGGGATAACTTCATGAAGCGTCAGCGGGGGCGCGGCCGTAAGCCGGGTGGCGGTGGTGGCGGCAATCCGGGCAATCGTTCGCTTGAGAGCAACGGGCCCGAGGTCAAGATTCGCGGCACGGCCGCGCAGATATTCGAGAAGTACTCGCAGTACGCCCGCGACGCGCAGTCGAGCGGGGACCGCGTGAAGTACGAAAACTATCTGCAGCACGCCGAACACTATTTCCGCATCATGGCGGCGACGATGCCGCGTGAGCAGCGGATGCAGCAGGCCGAGAACGGCGGTTCGTTCAACGGCGGCGGAGACGGCGAGCGCGAGTCCGAAGAGGTCCAGGCGGACGCCCTGAAAGTGGTCGATGAAGCCGCTGACGAAGGCGACGACGACGCCCGCGAGAGCGGCGGCGAGGCTGAAGCCCGCGAGGACGATGGCGATAACGCCGAAGCCCGCGCGCAGGGCGGCGAGGACCGGGGCGAAGGCGGCCGGTCGCGCCGCCGCCGCAACCGGCGCCGCAACAATGACGGCGGAGGCCAGGGCGCGGACGGCGAGGGTGGCGACACCGAGGCGCGCTCCGCGCTTGATGCGCTGGCCCACAAGCAGGCGGCGGTCGCCGGCAACTGATCCGGGCGACTAGTGCAGGCCGACTGGCTCTGTTCCTAGTGGATGGAATTTTCCGGCGTTTCACCAGACGCAGGCCGTTTCGCGTGCTCTGCGTCCAGTTCGTCCCTGAGATGTTCAAGGCGAAGTTCGCGCGTCAGCCGGGCCTCTTCGCTGAGATAACGCCGGAATTTCGCCAGCACCCAGATGGTATAGCCGCACGCGCCCGCCAGCAGCGCCAGCAGCAGGGCGACGCCGAAGCTACCCTTTGAGAGGCTTTCCGAGGCGCCCAGCAGCATGACCAGGCCGATCACGCCATTGCCGCCCATGGTGATGATCTGCGCATAGAGCGGCATGGCGGCATCCCCCTTGGCGGCCTGTCCAGACCCTTGACCGGAGCGGTCCGGGCGCTGGCGTGTCAGGCCATGGTGAAGGCGCAGAGCTTGTTGCCGTCGAGGTCGCGGAAATAGCCGGCGTAGAAGCCGCCGTCGCCGCGCGGACCGGCCGCGCCCTCGTCCGAGCCGCCAAGTTCCAGCGCCGTGGCGTGGAAGGCGTTGACCTGTTCCGGGCTGGCGAGATTGATCGCCACCATCGAGCCGTTGCCGATGGTCGCCTTGTTGCCGTCATACGGCTTGGTGACGCAGAACATCGGGCCCTTGGCGAAGCCGTAGGCGGTCGAATTCCCGAAATCCATGGCGCGCTTGCCGCCGATCGTGGCGAACAGCGCGTCGTAGTATTCCAGCGCCTTGTCGTAGTTGTTGGTGCCGACCATCAGATAGCCGATCATGGGAGTCCCTCCGTTCGAGCGCGGTCGCAAGCGGACCATGCGCGGAAGGCGAGCGCAAGGCCTTGACGGGCGCCATCAAAACGTTGCGTTGGCCCGCTTGCGCGAGGGACCAGACTTGCTATCAACCGCCGCACCGGAGGTCTTCCGTGGGCGTCGGGTTTCCCACGCAGCATCGTATGCTGGAGGAACCGCATGGATAGCGTTCTCATCATCGGCGCCGGCGCGGCGGGATCGGTCACGGCGCAAAAAGCGGCGATGAACCGCGACGTCTTCAAGAAGGTCACGCTGGCCTCGCGCCGGCTCTCGAGTTGCGAGGCCGTCGCGAAGCTCTGCAAGACGCCGATCGAGGTCGCCCAGGTCGACGCCGACAATGTCGCCGAGACGGTAAAGCTTCTGAAGAAGGTGAAGCCTGACCTGGTGATCAACATGGCCCTGCCTTATCAAGACCTGCCGATCATGGACGCCTGCCTCGAAGCCGGCGTGCACTACATGGACACGGCGAACTATGAGCCCCGCGACGAGGCCAAGTTCACCTACAAATACCAGTGGCCCTACCACAAGAAATACAAGGAAGCGGGCCTGATGGCCGTGCTGGGCTGCGGGTTTGATCCCGGCCAGTCGAATATCTATTGCGCCTATGCGCAGGAATTCCTGTTTGACGAGATCGAGACGATCGACATCGTCGATTGCAACGCCGGCGACCATGGCAAGGGGTTCGCCACCAACTTCAACCCGGAGATCAACCTCCGCGAAGTCACCCAGCGCGGCAAATACTGGAAAGAGGGCAAGTGGATCGAGATCGATCCGCTCTCGATCAACTGCATGGTCGACTATCCGGAAGTTGGTCCGCGCAAGAGCTATCTGATCTATCACGAGGAAGAGGAAAGCCTCGTGAAGCACATCAAGGGCCTGAAGCAGATCCGCTTCTGGATGACCTTCGGCGACAACTACATCAAGCACCTCGACGTGCTGGTCGGCATCGGCATGACGCGGATCGATCCCGTCATGTACAAGGGCACGCCGGTGATCCCGATGGAGTTCCTGAAGGAGCTGCTGCCGCCGCCGTCGTCGCTTGGCGAGAACTACAAGGGCAAGACGTCGATCGGCGTGATCTTCAAGGGGACGAAGAACGGCAAGACGAAGCGCACGATGATCTGGAACGTGTCCGACCACGCCAAGGCCTACAAGGAAGTGAAGGCTCAGGCGGTGTCCTACACCACGGGCGTGCCGCCGGTGGTTGGCGCGATGATGATGTTCAAGGGCGCGTGGAAGGGAAAGGGCGTGTTCAATGTCGAGCAGCTTCCCTCAAAGCCCTTCATGGACGAGATCGGCAAACAGGGCCTGCCGTGGCAGATGGCCGACATCAAGGTTGCCGATCAGAAAGAGCTGTTCGCGGTTAAGACCTGAGAAAGCAAACGCCGCCGCCCGGGCGACGGACGGCGGCGCTGACGATCTCGAAGACCGACCTGCGTCAGCCGAAGACTAGTTGGCCGGCTTGTCGGTTTTCGCGTCGGTTTTTGTATCGGCCGCCTTGGCCTTATGGGCATGCGCCTTCTTGTGTTTCTTCACGGTCGGCGCCGCGGTCGTGGTCGACGAGGCGCTCGGCGTGGAGGCGGTCGAAGGCGTTTGCGGTGCGGCCGACGCAACGCCGGCCAGCGCCAGGGCGGCAGACGCAAGAACGAGAGTGCGGATCATAGGGATCTCCAATCGCCGGGATGATCCCGGCGTGGCCTCACACTCGCCAGCGACCATGTCGCGCGCATGTCGCCGGCGTTACGTTGCATACATCCCGGCTTCATCCTGGCGTCATGTTGCCTTAACGGCGCCGCTGTACGGCCCTGCCGGTAATCATGATAGGAAACAGGCATGACGCACCGCAGCATCCCCGCCGGCATCGCCACGCCCGCCTATGTGGTGGATGTCGCGAAGCTGAAAGCCAATCTCGCCGCCGCCGACCGTATCCGGAAGGAAGCCGGGGCGAAGGTGCTGCTGGCGACCAAGGCGTTCGCCATGCCGGCGGCATTTCCCTTCATGGCGCCCTTTCTGGACGGCACGACGGCCAGCGGCGGCTATGAGGCGAAGCTGGCTGCGGAGACGTTCGCGCCGGGTGACGCCTCCAAGGAAGTGCACGTGTATTCACCCGCCTACACGTCCGATGAGATGACAGGCCTCAAGGGCGTTGCGTCCCACGTCTATTTCAACTCGGCGCGGCAGCTTGCGAAGTATCGCGCGCAGGCGAAGCAGCAGGGCCAGTCGATCGGGCTCCGGATCAATCCCGGCTATTCCAACGCCACCCTGGGCGGCGCGCTCTATGATCCGTGCGCGCCCAATTCGCGCTTCGGCGAGGTTGCGAGCGAGCTTGAGGGGATCGACTGGTCGGGTGTTCATACGCTTCACGCCCACGCCTTGTGCGAGTCGAAGGCGGACGGGTCGGTCGGACTGATCGAGCACATCGCGACCCACTTCGGCGAATACGTCCGCAAGGTGAAGGCCGTGAATTTCGGCGGCGGACACTTCCTCAACAAGCCGGGCTATGACGTCGACAAGCTGATTTCGGCGCTGAAGGCGTTCAAGGCGACGTTCGGCGTCGAGACCTATATCGAGCCGGGCGGCGGGCTGGTGGTGGATGCGGGTTACCTGGTGTCGACCGTGGTGGACCTGCATCGCAACGGCGCGCATCTCGCCATCATGGACGCCTCGGCCTCGTGCCACATGCCGGACGTTCTGGAGGTGCCCTACCGGCCGGAGATCGCGGGCGCCGGCCAGCCGGGAGAGAAGGCGCATACCTACATTCTCGGCGGCAAGACCTGCATGACAGGCGATGTAATCGGCGAATACTCTTTTGACGAACCGCTGCAGCCGGGCGACCGCGTGACGTTTCTCGACATGGCGCAATATTCGTTCGTCAAGAACACGACGTTCAACGGCGCGCCGCTTCCGGACCTTGCGCTGCTGCACGAGGAGGGGCGCTACGAAGTCGTGCGCGCCTTCGGTTATCGCGATTTCGCGGGCAAGCTCTCATGACCAGTGGCGTTCCGGACGACGGCGCGCGCTGGACCTTCGCCAGCCGGTCCGGTCTTGGCCTCGACGTGACGACGCAGCCTGACAGTCCGGTGCTGGATGAATTCTTCGCCGGATACGACGCCGCTTTCGTGCTGCCGGACGAGAAGGAATATCTCGAAGGCTTTCGCGCCTGTCTCGCGCTCGGGCATCCGCCGATGCGCGCGCAGCTGCTCAAGCGCTACGGTCCGCATGTGGAGGTCGTGGCGGTTGCCCGGGACGGACAGGGCGGCGCGATGATCGGCGGGCTCAATTTCATCGCCTATCCGCTGGCGGGCGACACGGTCTCGGGCAACCTCAACTACATTTTCGTGGCGCCGGCGATGCGCGGACGCGGGTATTTCCGGCGGCTGGTCGCCGCGAGCGAAGACCTCGCCGCTTCGCTGTTCGACCTCGCCAATCCGCGCGTGCTCACCTTCATCGAGCTCAACGACCCGCTGGTCCTGTCCGACGAAGCCTATGCGCTCGACAGCCGCATCGCCGGGGTGGACCAGTTCGACCGGCTGGCGATCTGGGCGAGGCTCGGCGCGCAGGTTGTCGATTTTCCCTATGTGCAACCGCCCCTGTCTGCATATCAGGAAGCGGACAGCGGTCTTGTCTATGCCGTGCTTGGCGCGGAGGGATCGCTCGATCCGCTCCTGCTGAAGGCGCACCTTGAGCGGTTCTTCGGCATTTCCGTGCTGAAGGGAGAGGACCCGATGTCCGTGCCGGTCGCCGCCCGGCAACTCGCGGCGCTCGAAAGTCTGGCGACGCGCGGCGAGCGTGTGGCGCTGATCGATCCGATGCCCGGGATTGAAGCCGGGCGCGCCCTTCGTCACGCAGGCGGCGAGCGGCCGGAAAGCTTTCGCGCGTTTCTTCGCCAAGGGTGATAGCGGGCGGCGCATTCCCGTTCTAGCTTCTGCCAGGCGAGGCGAAGGGGTGAGGGATGACAGAGAGCGGACGTTTCGAGACGGCCGAGGACCGGACGCTCTACTGGACGGCATCCTTCTACATCGCGCCCCCGAAATTTCCGCAGGACGTGCAGGCCGCACTGGCGACGGGTCTTGCCGTCCCGATTGACGATGCGGCGAGCTTGCGCTCGATTCAGGCCGGGCACGCGCCGTCGCTCAAGCTCAGCGAGGCCATCGAACCGCTTTTCAATGACATTTCTGACCGCGAGCGCCTGGGGCGCGTGGACGACTATCTCCTGGCTGTGGGGGATGGCGATCCCTGGCTCGACACCGGGATCGAGACGCCCGCCGTGATCTCGTGGGAGACCGAAGGCGTCCGTTTCGAAGCCTCGCCCGGGGCGATCGGTCCGCAGCCCACGCGAGTGCGACGCTTCTGGTATGTGCACAAGAACGGCGCGGTGTCGTGGCACGTTTCATTCCGCGTCAATTATGAGCACTCGCCGGCGCATTTCTATTTTCTGTCGATGCTTCAGAAGGCGCTGTCGCCCAAGGAGTTCCTGCCGGCGGACGGCCATCGGATCCGCCCGTCGCTCAAGGTGCACGCGCCGCCTCCGGAAGGAACCGGAATCGCGCCGCTGGATGAGGTGCGGATCGGCGGCCGGCCCTTCTGGGTCGCGATGGCGGCCTGGTTCGCCGAGGATGCCCCGATCCTGCTGGACCGCCTTATCCGCTCCGACGACTGGCGAAAGAAGAACGCCGACCTTCTGGCGGATCCCTTCGGCGCGCTGATCGAACGTGAGCCGCTGCTCGAGACGCCGGGCCTGATGATGCCTCGGGCCCGCTATACATTCTTCTTCAAGGACAGGGAGTTTTTCCGCCGGCTGTTGCCGCCGATCGATCCGGCGACGTCACGCCCGGTCCCGCGCGCGGCGATGGTGCAGGAGCCGTGCTATCAACCTCTGCTGGCGCAGATCGAACTTCGCCAGCAGGCCAATGAAGAACTCGTGCATCTCGACGCCGGGTACTGGACGTGGATCACCACGCGGCCGGATTACCAGGCGGCGCGGCTTGCCAACCCGACGGCCATGGAAGCGCGGCGGAAAACCATTCCGGCGTGGGAAGACGATGCGCGTCCGGACTGCCTGATCTACCTGTTTCTATCGGGCTTCAACCAGAACATAATCGACTTCATGAACCAGGACGCTTCGGAAATCCTGGACTCCATCGATCCGATCTATCCCTCCAACGAGAACCAGGAGACCGAACGGTTCTTCGTTCGCTTCGCCAGCGCGCGGGCGCTGACAAGCTATGTGCGAACCTCGCGCAGCCTCGAAACCGGCAACGACTATATCGGCATGTGCCCCTATGCCTTTCTCATTCACGTGCTGGCGCTACACAACGAGTTTCTTGCGCGGGACTACGAGGCGGCCACGCATCGTCTGATCGACACGGTCGAACGGCTCAACGACGCCCGGCGGCTGAACCGGGCGGCCGAAGCGTTTTACGCGTTCCGCACCGGCGCGTTCGCCGCCTATTTCGAGGACCGCTACGAGAACGTGTTCCGGTACGACACCGAGGCGGATGTCTTCGCCGCCGTGGAGCAGCGCCGCGGCACGCAACGCAAGACCGAGTATCTCGATGCGGTTGTCGGCAATCTGGAACGCCAGACCGAGGACCTGCAGGCGCGCATCCAGAAGCGCGAGGATCGCGCGATCACCTATGCGATCGGCGCGGTCGGCGCGTTCGGCCTGTTCGCGCTCAGCCTGCAGATTGACGACATGCTGCCCGGGGAGCTTGGCGAAGCGCTCAAATGGCCGCTGATCTGGATCGCGGTTGTTGGCTCCGCCATCGTGATTTCAATCGTTGCGATTGTCGCCGGCGGCGATCTGGTGCGGGAATTTGGCGAGCTGTTCGCGCCGCGCGTCGAGACCGAGACGCCGAGACTGCGAAGCAAGGCGCGCCGGAAGCCATCCTAGAGAAGGCTTCCGGCGGCCAGCATCGGAAAGTCCGATAGAGGACTAGACCGCGCGTTTGCGGCGGGCGCGGAACTGGACGACCTTGCCCGTGCGGGCAGGGCGAGCCACAGGTCCGTACATCGAGGCCCAGGGCGCGTCCTTCACGGTGGCTTCGTCCGTATCGCCATAGCCGTTGAAACGCGTCGTCATGGCGACGCCATAGGCGCCGAGCATGCCGATCTCGATGTAGTCGCCCTCGCGGATGTCCGCCGGCAGATGGAAGGGACCTTCCATCGCATCCAGCGAATCGCAGGTCGGACCATAGAGACGGTAGTCCCGGTATTCGCCCTCGAACTCGCCGTCCGCGCGCAGGGCCTTCACAGGGAAGGGCCATTTGCAGTGGGCGGCGTCGAACAGGTTGCCGTAGCTGCCGTCGTTGATGTGCAGCGCGCCATCCTTCACCAGCTCGACACGGGCGAGGATAGAGGTGGATTCGGCCACAAGCGCGCGGCCGGGCTCGCACCACAGGTCCGCGTTCATCAGGACGGGCATGTCCTCGAAGGCTTCGCGGATCACGTTCATGTAGAGCTGCAGATCCGGCGGGGCCATGCCGGGATAGGCGCTGGGGAAGCCGCCGCCGACATCGACGACGTCAACCGTCACGCCCGCATGCACGATGACGCGCGAGGCCAGCTCCATCGCATCGCGATAGGCCGACGGGCTCATGCACTGCGAGCCGACATGGAAGGACACGCCGAGTTCATCGGCAAAGCGCCGCGCCTTCGAGAGCAGGGCCGGAGCCGCGTCCTCGTCGATGCCGAACTTGCCGCTCAGCTTGTAGGTGGCGTCTGCGTTCGAAACCGAGAGCCGCACGACCAGCGTGAGATCGCGCGCGCCGCCCGTGGCGGCGACGATCTTCTCGAGCTCGGCTTCGCAGTCGAGCGCGAAGATGCGCACGCCGTGCTCGAAGTACGACCTCTCGATCGCCTTGCGCGACTTCACCGGATGCATGAAGGCCATCTTCGCGTCCGGATAGCGGGACGCGATGAGCTGGACCTCAGCCTCGGAGGCGACGTCGAACCAGCGAAGCCCGGCCGCGTACACGGCGTCGAGCGCCCATGGGGAAGGGTTCGCCTTCACGGCGTAGAGCACTTCGCCCGGAAATTTTCCCTGGAACCAGGTAGCCGCTATCGAAACCCTTTCCGGCCGCACGCATGCGACAGGCTTTTCTGGGAGTCGATCCCGGACCAGGTCCAGGGGCGTTTGATACGTGAGCAATTCACGTAAACCCCTGTAAGTTGTTGAACCCAATCCGGCGTTAGTACGGGCCTTCAACTCGTTAAGTCTGCCTCTCAACCCGCACACGTCATCCAAACCCCACCCTTCTTGCGAAGGAAAACCCGGGAAGTTCAGACGCCACGTGGAATCAAGGCGCAGAGCCTCGAGCCGATGTCCGCCGGCAAGCGCGATATAGGGCCATAGGGCCGGCATGTAAATAATTTCTTTCGGCCCTTCAGTGACTTGCCGCAGAAGCCGCTCGTTGCGGCGTTTGCGGCTGTCACATGACAGTGCGTGATGGCCGCGCGGGTTTGGATCGTCGGGCGCAGGGTACTGATTCGCCGTCCGATTTGCGCTTTCGCGCCCTTGCCCCGCTGCCTAAGGTGACCCGTGCAGGTTGAAGGGGATCAACGGAGATGACACACGCCCGAACGCTTGGCCTCCTGGCCGCGGCAGCCTCTCTGGCGCTGGCTTCATGCTCGACAACGGCCGGCGGCGCCGCCGCGGCGTTACCGGCGGGCGTTTCGGACGCATCCGGTTCTCCGCCCCCGGCGCAGGCGGCGGCGGCCGATCCGGTCGTCTCCGAACTCGCGGCGATGAAGCTCGACATTCCCTACACGAAGTATGTCCTGAAGAACGGGCTGACCCTGATCGTCGCGCCGGACACCAAGACGCCGACCGTGACCTTCCACATCTGGTATCACGTTGGCTCGAAGGACGAACCGAAGGGCCGGTCGGGTTTCGCCCATTTGTTCGAGCACCTGATGTTCAACGGGTCCGAGCACTTCAACGACGACTTCTTCAAGGCGACGCAAAAGGTCGGCGCAACCAACCAGAACGGCTCGACCACGACGGACCGCACCAACTATTTCCAGACCGTGCCGAAGGAGGCGCTCGACACCATCCTCTGGCTCGAATCCGACCGGATGGGATACCTCCTCGGCGCCGTCGACCAGCACCGGCTCGATGAGCAGCGCGGCGTGGTGCAGAACGAGAAGCGGCAGGGTGAGAACCAGCCCTACGGCCTCGTCAACAACCACATCACCGCTGCGATCTATCCCGACGATCACCCCTACGGGCACACGGTGATCGGCTCCATGGACGACCTCAACGCCGCCAAGCTCGATGACGTGCGCGACTGGTTCAAGACCTGGTACGGCCCCGCCAACGCCGTGCTGGTGCTGGCCGGCGACATAACGCCGGAGGAGGGCAAGGCGGCGGTCGAGAAATACTTTGGCGAGATACCGCCCGGTCCGCCGCCGTCCCATCCCAAGGCGTGGGTGGCGAAGCGTACCGGCGCCCAGCGCGAGACGATGTACGATCGCGTCGCCGCGCCGCGGATCTACAAGGTCTGGAACGTGCCCGAGCTGGGCGATCCGGACGGCGAACTGCTTGACGTCGCCGCCTATGCGCTGGCGGGCGACAAGAACGCGCGGCTGACCAAGCGGCTGGTGCATGACGAGCAGGTCGCCACCAACGTTTCGGCCTTCAACAGCCAGAGCGAGATCGCAGGCCAGTTCCGCGTCGTCGTCACAGCCAAGCCCGGCGCAGATCTCGGCCATATCGAAGCGGTGGTCCAGGAAGAGATGGACAAGCTGATGGCTTCCGGTCCGACGCAGGACGAACTCGACAAGATGAAAGTGCAGACCGTTTCCGGCATCGTCCAGGAGATGGAGCGCACGTCCAGCAAGGCCGGGCTGCTGGCGACGTGGGAGACCTATCTGGGGAACGCCGGCGCCTGGAAGGACTCGCTCAAGCGGACGGAGGCGGCCCAGCCGGCGACGGTCGCGGCGGCGGCCCGCAAATGGCTGAGCGACGGATCCTACACGTTGACCGTGCAGCCCTTCGAGAACTTCGCCGCGACCAGGACCGGGGTCGATCGCAAGACAATGCCCCTGCCGGGCAACATCGCCGACACGACGTTCCCGAAATACCAGACCGCCACGCTGTCCAACGGCATGAAGGTGATGCTGGCCGAACGTCATGACGCGCCCACGGTTACGGTGCGCATGGCGGTCGATACGGGCACGCCCGCGGACTGGGCGTCGATTCCCGAGGCGACCGGCAACCTGTCGGTAGGCCTGATGGACGAGGGCACGACCAGCCGCAGCGCGCTGGAGATCGCCGACCAGCTTGATCGGCTGGGCGCGACATTGTCCGTCGGTGGCGGAGGGGAAACCTCAAACGTCCAGGTCACGGCGCTGACGCCGACGCTCGACCAGGCGCTGGACATCTTCGCCGACGTCATCCGCAACCCGGCCTATGGCGAGGCGGACTTCAGGCGTGTTCAGCAACAGCAGGAAGAATCCATCCGCCAGGCGATGCGCAACCCGAACTACATGGCGACCTATGTCATGGCGAAGGAGTTGTGGGGCGCCGACCATCCCTATGGTCGGGTCGCGACGCCGGACGATATCGCGAAGATCAGCCGCGAGGACGTGATCGCGTTCCACAAGCGCTGGTTCGGGCCCAACAACGCCGTGATCGTCGTGGTCGGCGATACGACACTGACGGAGATGACGCCGAAGCTGGAAGCGGCGTTCAAGGGTTGGGCGCCGGCGCCGGGCAAGCGCGCCGATGTCGCGCCGGGTGTGCGGCCTTCCAGGTCCAAGGTGTTTCTTGTCGACCGCCCCGGCTCGGTGCAGTCGGTCATTCTTGTCGGCGGTGTTGAGGCGCCGCGCGACCCTGCCGAGGACCAGAAGCTGTCGGCGTTCAACGCGCTGTTCGGCGGGAACTTCACAAGCCGCATAAACATGAACCTGCGCGAGGACAAGCACTGGTCATACGGCGCGCGGACCGGCATCAGCGGCGGTCTGGGCCCGCGCGACTTCGTGGTGACGGCGCCGGTGCAGACCGACGCCACCAAGGGCGCGCTGATCGAGTTGCGCAAGGAGCTGAAGGACGTGGTCGGCGCCCGCCCGCCGTCCGGCGATGAGGTGGAAGCCGCCAAGACCAACGCGATACTGGGTCTTTCGAGCCGTTGGGAAAGCAATGCGGCGGTCGCCAACTCGCTGGCGGAGATGGCGATCTTCGACCTTCCTTCCGACTATTTCGACACCTACGCCGCCGGATACCGCAAGGTTACGACGGCGGACGCGGAAGCGATGGCGAAGAAGCTGATCCCGAACCAGAACCATGTCTGGGTGATTGTCGGCGACCGGTCCAAGATTGAGGCCGGCGTGCGCGAGCTCAACCTCGGCGATCTCACCATCCTCGATTCCGATGGGAACCCGGCGTCCTGACCTGCCACGCGGAGCCAGCCCGGACGGTTGAGGTCCGACGGATGAAGTCTGTCAGCCTGTAACGATCAGGGCTTCGGCGCGGCCGGCTCGGGCGCCTTGTCCTTGGCCGGTTCCTTGCCGGCGTCGGCGGGCGTCGCCGGCGCATCGGGCGAGGCCGGGGCGGGAGCTGCGCCGTCAGCAGGAGCCGCGGGAGCGGCGCCATCGGCAGGCGCCGCGGCGTCGGCCGGGGCCGTTGCTTCCGGCGGCAGCGGATCTGGCAGGGGCTCAGGCTCGCCGCTCGTCAGCGTGCGCAGATAGGCGATCAGGTTGATCCGGTCGTCCTGCTTCTTGAGGCCGACGAAGTTCATCGCCGTATCGGGCACCATGGCCTTCGGACGCTTGAGATAGACGTCGAGCTTTTCGTAGGTCCACTTGCCGCCGACGCCCTGCATGCCTTTGGGGGCGGCCGTGTATTTGAACCCGGGATAGGAAGCGACATCGCGATCGATGATGCCCCAGAGCGGCGGGCCCTGCACGATCTTGCCGTCATTCGCTTCGGAATGGCACTGCTGGCATTTCACGGCGACCTGCTTGCCCGCGTCGACGCTGGCGTTCCGCAGCAGCGTGCCGTAGTCCACCGGGCCTGCCGGCTCTTCGGAGCCAGGCGTTTCGGAGGCTGCTTCCTTCACCTCGACGAAATAGCCCGCCTTGTCGTGTTTGGTTTCCTTGAACGGGACGCGGGAGAACTGGCCAAGGCCGATCACCAGCAGACCCGTCGCCAGGACGCAGAACGCCACCTTGTTGAAGCCCAGATCCATCGCTTGAACCCTGCTGTATGTCCCGCAGGGTTTCCCCGCGGGAGCGCCCGTCCCGGCGTCCGGGCGCGATTCGCACCCGCCGCAATAGCGGCGCTTTCTGACACGCCAGCGGATGGCCCGCAACACATGGACGACGGGCGGAATGACGCATCGTCGCACCCCCGCCTCAGGGAGCGGTTGCTCTTGGCTCTACCGCCGGGGCATACACGCTGAATGAGCGGACGCATCGCATTTCAGGGGGAGTTGGGCGCCAACTCCCATATCGCCTGCCAGGAGACCTATCCGGGGCTCGAGCCGCTGCCGTGCGCCACGTTCGAGGATGTCTTCCAGGCCACCGCCGCAGGGGAGGCCGATCTGGCCATGATCCCTGTGGAGAACTCGATCGCCGGCCGTGTCGCGGACATTCACCACCTCTTGCCGACCTCGCCGCTGCACATCATCGCCGAGCATTTCATGCCGATCCGGTTCCAGCTGATGGGCCTCAAAGGGTCCCGGCTGGCGGACATCAAGGCCGCTCACAGCCACATCATGGGGCTGGGCCAGTGCCGCAACTTCCTGCGGCAACACGGGATCGCGGCCCGCGTCGCCGCCGACACCGCCGGCGCCGCCCGCGAAGTGGCCGAACTCGGCGATCCGACGCAGGCGGCGATCGCCCCCAGGCTGGCGGCCGAGGTCTACGGCCTCGACATCCTGGCCGAGAACATCGAGGACGCGGCCCACAACACGACCCGTTTCGTGATCATGAGCCGCGAGGCCAGCATTCCGGAACACGCCTCCGGCAAGGCCTGGGTCACGGCGTTCATATTCCGCGTCCGCAACGTGCCGTCAGCGCTCTACAAAGCGATGGGCGGGTTTGCGACGAACGGCGTCAACATGACCAAGCTGGAGAGCTACCAGATCGGCGGCGCGTTCACGGCGACGCAGTTCTATGCGGAGGTCGAAGGGCACCCGGACGATCCGGCGCTGCAGCGGGCGCTGGAAGAACTGGGCTTCTTCTCAAGCCAGGTTCGTCATCTCGGCGTGTTTGAAGCGAACCCTTACCGCGGCGAGGCGGCGGCGCGCCTGCCGGGCTAGCCTGATGTAACCTCGGGCGGCGCATGCCCGAATGGTCCCTGTGCAGCTGGCGGGCGTGGTCGCCCCCGGTCCGACATGATCAGGGGATCACGATGTCCGCCATGACCACCCGTTTCTTCCGTCCATTCGTGCTCGCCGGTTTTGCCGCGTTGCTCGTCGCACCGCTTGCGCCGGCGGCGTTTGCTGAAAAGCCGCCGGTCTATACGCCAGCATTCTCGAACGTGGCGCTCGAGGGCTACGACGCCGTCGCCTATTTCAGGGAAGGCAAGCCGGTCAAAGGCGACAAGGCCTTCTCGACGGTTTGGAACGGCGCCGAGTTCCGGTTTGCAACAAAGGCTGACCTTGATGCGTTCGTTCGCGAGCCTTCGGTCTACGCGCCCCAGTATGGCGGTTACTGCGCATGGGCGGCGGCGCAGGGCAGGACCGCCAAGGGCGATCCGGAATTCTGGAAGATCGTCGATGGCAAATTGTACCTGAACTACAGCCGCGACATTCAGCGAAAATGGGAAGCCGATATTCCCGGTTTCATCGCTAAAGCTGACAAGAATTGGCCACAATTGCTAAAGTAGAGAGGCGGCCCTTCTACTTAGTGTTGCTTGGCGGTCACCTACCAATTGTTAATGCCGCGCAACTCTGGAACTGGTTTGTCTACTGACGATTTTAGCTCTCATATCGACCCGTGCTGGGTGGGTAGTGTGGGCCGCGCGGGCCAATCCTTTCGGGGCGAGGCCGCTCGGTTCTGAGTAGCAACCTGAGCAGGCCGTTACCTGTCGGAGCACGCATTCCGGCCGGAACCTGCTCCAGTCAAACTGGAGTTCTCCCCATGAAACTGAAACTCGCCCTCGCGGCGGCGACCATGCTCTGCGCCCCGGCGCTCATGTCCGCTCAGGCCCAGGAAGCCAACGTCTACCTGAACGGCGGCTACACGCAGTTCGACGGCAAAGGCGCCGATCCGGGCGCGCTTACCGGCCGCGTCGGCGTCGGCTTCGGCAAATACTTCGCCGTCGAAGGCGAAGGGTCCGTCGGCATCCACAAGGATAGCGGCGTGAAGCTCGACAGCGAGATCGGCGCCTATGGCGTCGCCAAGCTGCCGATCGGTCAGCGCTTCGACATCTTCGCGAGAGCGGGCGCCGCACGCACCGACTTCTCGCCGGGCGGTGATGATTCCGGTTTCGCCTACGGCGCCGGCGGTGATTTCTTCTTCACCGACCACGACGGCATCCGCGCCGACTGGACGCGCCACGACTACAACGATCTCGATTCCTATTCGCTCGCCTACGTGCGTCGCTTCTAGGATTTTCAGGACGTGAAATGAAAGCGCCCCTGCCGAAAGGCGGGGGCGTTTTTATTCGCGGTAACGGGTCAGCCCTGATCCAGCCAGGCCATGATGACATGGTGGGCGATGGCGACCGGCATCGGGCCAAACGCCTCGGGATGACGGCCGGCCATCATGTCGGCGATTTCCTGCCGGCTGAACCAGCGGGCGTCCTCGATTTCCGTTTTGTCGACGGTGACGTCTTCGCTCGCAGCCTCGACGATCAGCCCGATCATCAGCGAGGACGGGAACGGCCAGGGCTGGCAGAACAGGTATTTGACGGCGCCGGTGCAGCGGACGCCGGATTCTTCCAGCACTTCGCGCGCCGCCGCCTGTTCGATGGTTTCGCCCGGCTCCACAAATCCGGCGAGACACGACCAGAAGCCGGGCCGCCAGGCGGCCTGACGGCCCAGCAACGCCCGGTCGCCCCTGACCACCAGCATGATCGCGACAGGATCGATGCGGGGAAAATGCTCGGTTCCACATTCGGGGCAGGCGCGTTTCCAGCCGGCTTCCTCGACGCGGGACTGCTCGCCGCAGACGCTGCAGTAGCCGTGCCGCCTGTGCCATTCGAATATCGCCCGGGCCGTGGCGGCTGCACCGCTGTCGAAGGCGTCCATCCCGCCGGCGGCGATGCGGAAATCCTCGAACACGCCAAGCCCCGCAATCGGCGAGGCGTCAAGGTTGAACGACCCGGCCAGGTTCAGCGCGAAGACCGGCGAGCCTTTTTCGGTCTCGCCCAGAAAGAGACGCGTGGCCTTTGGCGCCAGCATCCCGGCCTGCGGTCCCAGCCAGAGGATGGGGCGACCGGGGGGCAGGGCGGCGCCGATCGCCTGTGGCGTGGCCGGCGGGCCCGCTCCTTCCACCAGCGGCAGTCCGTCTCGCATCAGCAGGACGCGGACGTTGTCCGAGGCGAACGCCTTGTCCAGCCAGGCCGGATCGCGGCGATGATGGGCGGCGCGATCGATGCCCGCGCCGACAAGCGGGATGGCGCGCTGGGCGTCGTCAGATGGCACGGGATCAGATCTTCCTGATGTTGGAGCGAAAGGCGCGCAAAGCGCGCCAGCCGCCGAGCATGGCATAGATAGAGAATGCGATCACCGTGAAGAAGACCCATATCAGAATCAGTCCGGAAACGGCGCCGGCGACGTTTTCCGGCGCCACAGCGCCGGCGGCGGCGGCCGCCGCCGTCGCGATCACCACCAGGCCGACCAATATGCCGGTGGAGATCAGGTATTTGCCCAGCGCCGCGCCCACTCCCCGCCTGCGCAGATAATAGCGGATCGGGAACGCCACTGCGCCATAGAGGGCGACCATGATCAGGCAGGCGAGCCCGATGGTCGCCAGCCGATGTCCGGCGGTCGCGCCAGCGGCGCCATCGGGTCCGAGCGCGCGGAAGACCGTCAGCCCGAGGACCGGAACCAGGACCAGCAGGTCGATCCATTTGAACGGCAGAACGTCGCGGGCTGGCACGCGCCGCCCGCCAGCAGTCATCTTGCCGATATAGACCGCCGCCGTCGCGGAGGGCTGGATTGGAAGTTCGTCGTTCGCAGCGCTGGCCGCAACCGGCGCGCCATTTTCCGGTATCGCTGCCGCGGCGGCTTTGGACGTGAGCGCAATCAGATGGTCGACCAGGTCGTCCACCTTCGAGGCGGGATCAGGCCATGCTTCGATCCAGTTGCGGTCGGCGAGGTCGTAGAGACGGGCGCCGCGCGGCTGCGTGTCTTCGATCAGCACCGGCACGATGGGCTTGCCGAGGCCGTCGGCGACCGCCAGCTCCTTCTTGAGCTGATGCGAGCCGTTGCTGGCTCCGGAAAAGAAGACGACGAGGGTGGCCGATTCCGTCAGCGCCTCGCGTGCGGTTTCACGCCAGTCCGCGTCGCCATCGATGTTTGCATCATACCAGACCGTGACGCCGCTGCCTTCGAGGCGGCGCACGACCTGCGCCACCAGTTCCCTGTCGCTGCGCTGGTAACTGACGAAAAAGTCGAATTTCATGTGCAACCCCAACGCCCGCCGCACGCAGCGATTAACGCTAAAGCATAGGTCGTCGGCGGCAATAGCCGGGGAATTCCCCGCGTTTGCCGCAGGTTGGGCCGCGGCCGCCCGGCCTTGCCATCGGCCTGTAAAACCATGATATGAAGCCCTGCAGGCTGGCGGTGGACGAGCCGCTCGCCAATCCGGTCAGGTCCGGAAGGAAGCAGCCGTAACGAGTTTTGCTCGGGTCGTCGCCAGTCTGCGCCATTCCAACAATCCACAGACGCAATCCGCCCGCCCAGCTTAGCGGTTGGCGTCGCGCGCCGGGCTGGGCCATATAGGGGCCATGGCTGCGAAGAAACCCCCGAAACCGCCGGAAGACGGGCAGGAGGCTGGTCCTGAAGATGGGCCGGCGCTGTTCGCCGAGTCCGGCGGGCCGCCGGCCTATCAGGTGCTTGCGCGCAAATACCGCCCCCATTCCTTCGAGGATCTGGTGGGGCAGGAGGCGATGGTCCGCACGCTGACCAACGCCTTCAAGACCGGCCGCATCGCCCATGCCTTCATGCTCACCGGCGTACGCGGCGTTGGCAAGACAACCACCGCCCGCCTGCTCGCCCGCGCACTGAACTACGAGAGTGACACAATCCACCAGCCTTCGATCGAGGCGTTGCAGGTGGAAGGGCGCCATTGCCGGGCCATCATCGAGGGCCGGCACATCGATGTGCTGGAACTCGACGCCGCCTCGCACACCAAGGTCGAGGAGATGCGGGACCTCCTGGACGGTGCACGCTATGCGCCGGTTTCAGCGCGGTACAAGGTCTACATCATCGACGAAGTTCACATGCTTTCGACGGCGTCCTTCAACGCGCTGCTAAAGACGCTCGAGGAACCGCCTCCGCATGTGAAGTTCATCTTCGCGACGACGGAAATCCGCAAAGTGCCCGTGACCGTGCTGTCGCGCTGCCAGCGGTTCAACCTGCAGCGCTTCACGCCCGAGGCGCTGGCCGAACACCTCGCCAATATCTGCCGGAAGGAAAAGGCCACGGTCGCGCCCGAAGCGCTGGCGCTGATCGCCCGTGCGGCGGAAGGGTCGGCGCGCGATGCGTTGTCGATCCTCGATCAGGCGCTGGTGCAGGGCGGCAAGAGCAATGTCGGCGCCGAGGCGGTGCGCGAAATGCTCGGCCTGGCGGACCGCTCGCGCGTGCTTGATCTTCTCGACAAGGCCATCGCCGCCGACCACAAGGCGGCCCTTGAGGAGGCGACGGCCCTGCTCGACGCCGGGGCGGATGCACCGGTGCTGGTCAAGGACCTGCTGGATGCGATGACCGAGGTGTCGCGCGCCAAGGCGCTGGGCGAGGCTTACGCCTATGCCGGTCCGGCGGACTGGGCGCAGCGGACGCAGGCCATGGCGCAGAAACTGTCGCCTGCGCAGGCCTCGCGCATGTGGAAGCTCCTGCTGCAGGGATTCGAGGATTGCACGCGCGCGCCGGACCCGCCGGCAGCGGCTCAGATGGTGGTGTTGCGCCTCGCCGCGGCTGCGGCGCTGCCGCCGCCGGAAAACGCCGGCAAGGCGCCAACCCCGGAAAAGCGGGCGGGCGCCGCGCCTGAGAGCGTCGGCGCCCGGGGGGAAAACCGGCAGGACGCGCGCAGGGCCGAGACGGCGCCGCCAGTGGCGATGGCGGTCGGCGACGACCTGCATCACGCAACGGACGGTCCCGGCAAGCGGCTCGCCTCGCTGAACCAGATCATCGCCGAGCTGGATTCCCAGCGCCGGATCGACCTGCGCTACGAGATCGAGACCTACGTCCGGCCCGCCGAGATCGACTACGGGCATTTCCACTATTCGGCGGCGCCCGGCGCACCGGTCGATCTCTCGATGAAGCTGCGCTCCTGGCTGGAAGCGACCACGCATGTCGAATGGGAGGTTATCCAGTCGGACGATGCCGGCGCCGAAAGCGCGGCCGAGCAGCGCGCGCGCAGGAAACGCGAGATCTTCGAGGCGGCCGAAGCCCATCCCCGCATCGCCGAGGCGCTGAAGGCCTTTCCCGGTTCACGCATCCTGCGCGTGGACGAACCCGGCGACGACGACCTGGACGAAGCCGCCGGCGAGACCAATGTCATACACGTGGACTTCGCACCGCGCGATCTTGCGCCGGACCCTGTCGACTATGTCCATCCGGAACCCGAGGAGGACGACGATTGAAAGACCTTTCCGACATCATGCGCCAGGCGCAGGAAATGCAGGCCAGGCTGGCCGAGGCGCAGGAGCGCATGGACAAGCTCACCGCAGACGGCGCCGCCGGCGGCGGCCTTGTCACCGTACGCCTCAAGGGCAAGGGCGAACTCGATAGCCTGAAGATCGATCCCAGCCTGCTGGCGCCGGGCGAGGCCGAAATCCTCGAAGATCTTCTCAAGGCCGCGCACGCCGATGCGCGCCGCAAGCTGGATGACGCGATGGCCGACGCCATGCGCCAGGCCACCGGCGGCATGTCCGGCATGATGCCGGGCTTCAAGCTACCCTTCTAGCCGTCTCTTGCTTTTCTTCGATCTGTCTTGACCCGCGTCAAGCGACCGGCTCCCGGACCTGCCAGCCTGTAATTGGGCGTGCTGGCGGGCGACGCCAGAACAATGGCGCCAGGGTGATCAGGATGACGCTTCTGTCCAGGCAAGACCGGGTGCTGAAACACGGCGGACGGCGAAGCGCGATTCCGGCAATGCTGCTCGGCGTCGCAACAATTCTCGTCTTGTCCGCGTGTTCACCGGCGCGATTCCGTGAACCTCAGGCTCCGGGCGCCGCCGCCGATCCGGCCTCACAGACGGATTCGCACGAAGACGCATCGAATCAACCGACGGATATGGCGGTCTATCGCGGCGCGGGTATTGCGCATCTTGGATGCCCGCAATGCCACGATATCGGCGTCGTGGGGGCCGGTCCGCTGACCCAGTCATCGGCGCCCGCATTTGCGGCCGTCGCCAATCGGGAAGGCATGACGGCGGCGCACATCGAGCAGTGGCTCACATCATCGCATCCGACGATGCCCAGCTACTACTTCGGCGAGCCGACGGTGAGCGATCTTGCCGCGTACATCATGTCGCTGCGCAAGCACTGAGCCGCTGCTTTCAAGATCAACCCGGTTTCTTGAACTTCAGCAAAAACTGATCCGTCTTGCCGCGGATCGACGGGTCGAACACGTTCCTGGAGTGATCGTCCGCCGGATTGGCGAGGATGTCGCTCTCGCCATCAAGCACAAATCCTGCAGCCTGCACTTCGGCCTTCACCGCCGCCTCGTCGATCCGGTGCAGCGTGTCGGTGTCCTTGAGGCCCGAACCGGCGGGGGCGGCGTGGTCCAGCACGATAAAGACCCCTCCGGGTTTCAGCGCCGCGAAGACGGCCTTGTTGAAGGCGGCGACGTCCGCAGGCCCCATGAACTTGTCGTGCAGGTCGTGATAGTTCTGCCGGATGAACACCTCGTCCACGCCGGAGGGCAGGCCGGGTGAATTGATCGGCGCTGTCGCGACGACAACATTCGAGGTGTCCGGATTGGCGGCGACGGACTTCATCATCGTCAGCACGTCCGGGTGAACCTTCACCACCTCGTCGGGCTCGAAGGCGTAGACCTTGCCGGTTGGCCCGACCGCCTTGCTGAAGGCCCGCGCGAAGCGTCCGGCCACCACATCGACGACCGTGTCGCCCGGCTTGACGCCGATGAAGGCGATCACTTCCGGTCCCTTCAGTGACGGATCCGTAAGGGCATCGGCCGGCGCCTGCGCCATCGCTGCGGGCGCCAGCCCTGTGACCAGCGCCGCCATCGCTGTCGCCGCCATCATCATCCTGAATGTCATGTCATTCCCCTGATCAACCGGGTCGCGCCCGGCGAAATCGCGACGCGCCATGGCGTCTCCAACGCACCCATCATACCTCATTCCAGAGGAATCCATATCTCTACGCCGCCTTCGCCGGTGCGCGGATTGAAGGCGGGCTTGTGGCGTTCCAGAACCGGCGCCTCGGCCGCCTTGCGGCCTGTATCGGACAGCGCCTCGTTCCAGATCGCCAGGTAGGTCTCGGGTATCTTCGCGATGTGACGGTCGTGGCTGAAGACAGCATAGGTGCGCGCCGGGATCTCCAGCTGCGTCAGTTCGGCCGGCGCATCGCCAAAGCGGGTGACTTCAAGAGCGGCAATGTAGTCAAAGCCGCATTCGTCGTCGGTATCCATGGTCACGCCGATCGGCATTCCCGGATTTATTGCAGGGATGCTCTCCATGAAAGGGGAAAAGCGTTGCCACAACGCCGGGATGCCATGCGTCGAGGGACCCGCGGGAAATCGGCCGCGCATCCCGACGATCAGGATGCGGGGTTCATCGACGATGCGCGCCGCCGGAATGGAGCGGGGCTGGAAACGATCGAGATCGAGCGCCGGCGAGAGCGGCAGCCCCTCGGTGGTTCCGCGTTCGCGCACCGCCTCGGGTGTCGATCCGAACTGCTCGCGGAAAGCGCGAGTAAAGGCTTCGTGCGAACTGTAGCCGGCGCTGAGCGCAACCTGAAGGATATCCGGCGCGCCGTTCGCCAGCGCTTCGGCCGCGTGACTGAGTCTGCGCGCGCGCAGATATCCGACCACGGACTTGCCCGTGGCCGTGGCGAATGCGTGGGCAAGGTGCGAGCGCGAGACGCCGCAATCTTCGGCCAGCCGCGCCAGGGTCAGCGGCTCGTCCATGTTCCGTTCAATGATCCAGGCGGCTTTCTGTGCAATCGACATTCGCGGGTCTCCTCGGGCGAGCGCCCCTGATAGCGCGCAAGCCGCCCGCGCGTTTGATTGAAAGTCCGGCGCGACCGGAAAAATGACAATCGCTCCATGTCGATCTGCCTTGCGACGGAACTGGATTCGTCCGGAACCGACCGTCGCCAGCGCACGTTTCCTCATGCACACGGCCGGAAGATCGACAGTGAAGATCGATGATCCGGCGCAGGTTTTCGCCGTCCCCGAGGGGAGCGGGGAACAAAGGAGATTATCATGTCGAAGATTCTTGGCGCCGCCATAGGCGTAGGCTTGCTTGCCGCCAGCGCCGGGCTGATGCCCGCCAACGCCGCCGGTGTGAAAGTCGGCGTGTTGAACTGCAATGTCGATGGCGGCTGGGGTTACATCCTCGGGTCATCCAAGGAAGTGCACTGCAGCTACGTGCCGAAAAACGGGCCTGCCGAACACTATGTCGGATCGATTTCCAAGGTGGGCGTCGATGTCGGTTACACCAAGGGCGGCGTCCTGATCTGGGACGTCATCGCGCCGAGCAGCAGCCTCAAGCACGGCGCCCTTGAAGGCGAATACGGCGGCGTGAGCGCCAGTGCGACGGTTGTCGTGGGTGCGGGCGCCAACGTCCTGGTCGGCGGGTTCGACAAGTCGGTCGCGCTTCAGCCGATCAGCGTCGAAGGGAATACCGGTCTCAACATCGCTGCGGGCGTGACCGGACTGAAGCTGAAGTCCGAGCCGAGCGACTGAGGCTAGATGAAGGAAGATGGAAAAGCCCCGCTGTCCTTCGCGGGGCTTTTTCGCATGTCGCCACGATCAGTCCTTGCCGGGATCGCGCCACAGATCCAGGCGAAAGAAATCGCCGAAGGATGGCGGGGCGTCCGCATCGCGCTTCTTCTTCGGGGCGGGCCGGATGCGGCGGTACATGCGAAAGCCCAGCACAAGCATCACCAGGATCGCCGCCCCGCCAAACACGTAAGGGCTGGTCTGCCGTCCAAGCGCGAAATTCACCACCGCCGTCATGCCGCCTGGAATGAACAGGAGGCCAAACGCAATGATCGGAACCGCGAAAGCGATGATCAGCGCGATGATCTCGATGGGCTTGAAATACATGTCGGCTCCTCAAATACCTGCCTAACACACCTTGAACCCGAATGTCTTGGCTGGCGGGCGGCGAGGCGCCGCTGCTAGAAGGTCGGCATGACCTTGCGCCTCGCCTTCATGGGTTCTCCCGAATTCGCCGTTCCGGCGCTGATCGCCATTCTGGAAGCGGGGCACGAGATTGCGTGCGTCTATTCCCAGCCGCCGCGTCCGGCGGGGCGCGGCAAGGCGGACCGCAAGACCGCCGTTCACCTCGCCGCCGAAGCGCGGGGCCTTGAGGTTCGCACGCCGCTCAATTTCAAGGGCGAAGAAGATCGTGCGCGGTTCGCGGCGCTGTCGCTCGACGCCGCTGTGGTCGTGGCCTACGGATTGCTGTTGCCGCGCGCGATTCTCGATGCGCCGAAAGCGGGATGCTTCAACCTGCATGGCAGTCTGCTGCCGCGATGGCGCGGCGCGGCGCCCATCCAGCGCGCCGTCATGGCGGGCGATGATGAAACCGGCGTCCAGGTGATGAAGATGGAGGCCGGTCTGGATACCGGCCCCGTCATGCTGACGGCGCGCACGCCGATTTCGCCGACAGACACGACGGGCGACGTACATGACCGGCTCTCTCGTCTGGGCGCGGGGCTGATTGTTGAGGCGCTCGCCCGGATTGAGGATGGATCGGCGCGGCTTGTCCCCCAGCCGGAGGAGGGCGTCACCTACGCCGCAAAGATCCTGCCGGAGGAGACGCGGATCGACTGGTCGCGGCCCGCGCGCGAGGTCAGCGCACACCTGCGTGGGCTTTCTCCCCAGCCGGGCGCCTGGTTCGAATGGCCGGGCGAGAAGGGCGAGGTCCGCATCAAGGCGCTCAATGCTGTCGTCGAGGAAGGGTCCGGCGCCCCCGGCGAATTGCTCGACGAGCGTCTTCTGGTGGCCTGCGGGACCGGCGCCGTCCGCCTCACACGCTTGCAGCGCGCCGGAAAGGGACCGATGAATGCGGATGCGTTTCTGAGGGGAGCGCCAGCGCCGGCGGGACGGAGGCTGCGATGATCGACAAGTTCACGGTTCGCGATGCCCGTGCAGAGGAGGCGGCGGACATCGGCGGCCTCAATACGCGCGCGTTCGGATGTGAAGACGAGGCCCGCATTGTCGAGAGGCTGCGGAAGGATGGCGACGTCCTGATGGAGCTTGTCGCCACCATGGACGACCAGGTGGTCGGCCATGCGCTGTTCTATTCTGTCGGCGTGTTTCAGCGCCTGGGCGCCTGCGGTCTTGGCCCGATGTGTGTCGATCCCTGGGTGCAGCGCGAGGGTATCGGGGCCGGTTTGCTGGATTATGGTCTGGCCAACCTCAAGGCCTGGGGCGTGCCGCTCGTCTTCGTGCTTGGCCATGCCGACTACTATCCGAAGTTCGGTTTCAAGGTGTCGACCACCGACCCCTTCGATACGCCGATCAAGGGACCGAACTTCATGGCGGTCCGCTTGCGTCAGGGCCCGCCCATGGCAGGCAAGCTGATCTTTCCGGCCGCCTTCGGGATTCCAAGAAGTGCCTAGGTACAAACTGACGCTGGAATACGATGGCTCCCCGTTCTCGGGATGGCAGCGCCAGGCCGATCATCCGTCCGTGCAGGAGGCGCTGGAGACGGCGGCGGCGGCTATCGAAGGCGCGCCCGTCGAGGTGGCGGGAGCGGGGCGGACCGATGCGGGCGTACATGCGCTCGGGCAGGTGGCGCATCTCGATTTTTCAAAGCCACTCCGCGCCGACAAGGTTCGCGACGCGCTGAATGCGCATCTGCGCCCGCATCCCGTCGCGGTGCTGGAGGCCGAACTGGTCGACGATGCCTTTCACGCCCGCTTTTCGGCGACCGGGCGGTCCTACGTCTATCGCATCCTCAACCGCCGGCCCGATCTTGCGCTCGATCGCGGCCGGGCCTGGCGCATCGCCACGCGCCTCGACGCCCAGGCGATGCACGAAGCGGCCCAGGCCCTGGTTGGCCGGCACGACTTTTCGACGTTCCGCGACAGCCAGTGCCAGGCCGATACGCCGGTCAAGACATTGAACGCGATTTCAGTATCAAGGCGTGGCGAAGCCATCGACATTCACTGTTCGGCGCGGTCGTTCCTGCATCGCCAGGTGCGCTCGATGGTTGGTTCGCTTGTCGAGGTTGGACGCGGCCGCGAGGATACAAGCTGGATTGCCGAGATCCTGAAGGCTGCAGACCGCACGCGATGCGGTCCCGTCGCGCCGGCCGAAGGACTCTATCTCGAAAGCGTCAGCTACGATCAGTAGTCTTTCTTCCAGCGCACGCCGATGCGCGTGTCGCCATTGGCCTGGGCGCCGGACGTGACCGAGAGATTTTTCGACGGCTCCCATTCCACCTGCGCGCCGAAGCCGCCCGTGCCGCCCGCGCCAACCTGAAGATAGACGTCGTCTGTGATGTATTTTCCGGCTGAGGCCGTCGCCCCGGTGTCGTCCGCCCCGATGGATACGCGATCAAGGCCGGTCGCCTGACGCAGCAGGCCGGCAGGATCGAACGCTGCCTGTCCGCCCGCCAGTTGCGCGAGGCCCGCCGCCAGCTGGGCCAGTTCGATTCCGCTGAGCTGTGAGGCCGACTTGCCGAAGATCACCCGCGCGAGGATTTCGTCCTGAGGCAGCGACGGCGTCGATTCCAGCGTGAAGACCGGCTTCAGGGGTGAGCCCGTCACGTGGACCTGTGCATTGACGTCGGTGGCGTCGCGCGAGGCTGAAATATCAACGCTGGCCGCGCTGACGGGGCCATTGAAATGCACCGATCCGGAATCGAACGCGAACCGCCGTCCCGCCAGATCGAGCGTGCCGCGCACCAGCGTCGCGTCGCCATCGATCATCGGATTGGCGACCGGACCCGTGACGTGAAGATTGGTCGACCATTCGGTGTCGAGCCCGCGGCCGAAGACGACGATGCGGCGCGGCGCCGATACCTTGAGATCGAGCCGCACGGGCCGCTTCGGCCCGGGCGCGGCCTCTTCCGCTGTCTCGTCCTGCACGTTCCTGAAGTTGACGTGGCGAACGTTGGGAAGCGTCGGAATGGCCGCCGCTGCCGGTTGCTCGATCGAAATCCGCGCCTGTGAAACCTGGAGATCGCCCGACACCTCGACCGCATCCGGCTTCAGTGTCACGGCGCCATTGCCGGACACCACGGCCGAGCGGTCCTGGCGGCCCAGCGCCCTGAGATTGGTTGCGGTGAACTTGACGCCGCCTTCCAGCGTCTTGCGCCAGTCGATGTCGCCCTGGCCTGTCAGCGTGCCTCCGGCGCCGTCATTGGCGGTGAGGTTCGTGATGCGGGCGGAGTTCTGGTCAAAGGAGCCTGCGGCCGCGATGTCTGTGAGATGCAGGCCGGTTTCGCCATGGTCATAAACGCCCTTGGCGATCGCGAACCCGCCCTGCAGATCCGGTTTTGCGAGCGTGCCGCCCACTTTCACGTTGGCGTTGACCTCGCCGCGCAACGACTGGTCTTCCGGTCCGAACAGGGCCCAGAGCTGCTCGGCGTGTCCTTCGACCGAGAGGTTGGCCTGCAGCGGCTTTTCGCGGTTGGGCGCGACGTTGAAGCCCTTGCCGTTGCCGAATGGCACGATAGCCGCCGCGTTGAGGCGGAACCCTTGTCCGCTGGCGTCGGCCGCAGCCTCGAAGCGGCCATTGCGCAACTGGCCGGTGATGGTCGCCGCGACGGGATCGGCCGTCACGCCAGCCGGGTTGGCGCCTGTGACCTTGATGTCGAGATCGGCGACCGGAACGCCGTTCCGGTTGGCGAAGCTCGACGTTCCCGTGATCCGGCCCTGCACCGGGTTGACGCGGGCGAGCCGGGTGAGGGCGAGAAGGTCGATGTTGGTGACGCCGATGTCGGACGATGCGGTGTCGGCGTTCGACACGATCTTGGCGGTCATCTCTCCGTCGAATGCGGCAAGGGCAGCGTTCAGCGACCAGCCGTCCGTTCCGTAAGTCCATTTGGCGGGTTGCCGGGTCGAGAGGGGCCGGTCGTCGACCTTGCCGTCGAGCGTCGCCTCGCCGGTCCAGCCCTGCGCCGCATGGTTCGCCGTCAATCCAAACCCGAGATCCAGCGCCACGCCCGCCGTTCCGGCGATATGGCCCGACAGTTTCGCCGTATCGTTGGCGGCGCTGGCCTCGAACGTGATCTTCTGGATGCGCGCTTGCGCCCGGCGCACGTTGTTGGCCTGTCCGGATGCAGACAGCGTGAGACGGCTGTCCTTCAGCGAGGCCTTGCCGCTGGCGTCGAGATCGCCACGGCTGATGCCGTCGATACCGGCCAGCGACCCGCTCGCCTTGAACGATGCGTCGAAGTCGCCGTGATCGTAGGCCAGCAGCGGCGCCGTCAGCGCAAGATCGCCAAGCTGCGCCGACACGTCCGTGAGCCGGTAGGCCCCGTCGTTTCCGGCGACTTTGCCTGCCGCAACGAGCTTCCGGCCGTCGACGTCTCCGCCGAGTGAAAACTGCCCCGCGGCGGACTTGCCAAGGTCGAGCTGCGCTGTTCCGGCAAGATCGCTCAGCGTCATCCCGGCCGCTGAAAGTCCGCCATTGGTGAGCCTGAGATTGATCTTCGGCTCGTCAGTCGTACCCGAAAGCCCGGCTGTGAAGGTGAGCGAGGAGAGCCGGGCGCCGCCAAGATCGATCGGCCGGCGAAGCGCGCCATTCGCCTGGCCGGTGAGGGCGCCGGCGTCGCTGATGCGGCCGGTCAGTCTCGCCTGTACGCCGGCGCCTGCAAGCGTCCCCGACTCGATTGCGACTTGGCCGTTGTCCGACACTGCCGAAAGCGAAATCTCCGGGGACGGGCCAAGCGCCTGCGCGAGCGCCGCGACCCCGGAGGCCACATTGCGGCCGGAAGCCTTGGCGGCAATGCGAATGGGCGCCGCGCCCGAGGTCCGCGATACGCTCCATTCACCTCGCGCCGATCCCGTGAGCGGCGCAGCATCTTGCAGACGCGCAAGCATCGCCGCGCCGGAGAATTGCATTGCATCAGACCGGACGTCGTATGAGCCGCGGCCGGAGGCCGATCCGGCCTGGCCGGTGATCTCGGCCTGCTGGATATCGACTGTGTGGGTGCGGAGGTTGTAGTCGCCGCGGGTCGAGAGGGTGTAGTTGGCCGGCGCCAGCATGGGCAGGGCGTTGATGCGTCCGCCGGTCAGGCTCGCCTTGGCCGTCTCCCAGCGAATGGCGGAGCGTGACATTGCGACCGTAACGGGTGCGCTGGCCTTGGCCGCGCCGCCTCCGGGGAAGGCGAGCCCGGCGACGGCGGCGTCGCCGGTCCACGACCAGTCGTCCGCGGACTTGACCTTCAGCACGCCCTCGGCGTTCGCATGGCCCTTGAGGGCGCCGGTGATGCGGTCGAGGTCATAGCCGGAGACGCCCAGCGTCACCGGCCCCGCAAGTTTCATCCGGTCGAGATTGACGGTCGCGTCTGCGTTGACGGCGCCTGCCGGCGCGGTGATCCTGGCCGTCACGCCCGCGCGTTTCGGATCGGCAAGTTTGCCGTCGGCCGTCACGACCACAGGTCCGCCGGAATAATCCTCCAGACGACCGAGCAGCGCCCAGTGGCTGGGCGCCAGCGTCGCCTTCAGCGTCGCAACGTCCGCGTTGCGCACGAGATTGAATGTGACGACCGGGTCCGTTCCGAAGACGAGGCGGGCGTTGCTGGAAAAGTCTTTGTACGTGCCGGAGAGGCGCGCGTCGAAATTCACGGCTCGGCCATCCGGCGCCATCAGGATGGTCGCCAGCGCGCCGCCTGCGGGACCCGAGGCCGTCGCGACGCCATTGAGAGCGCCCTTGCGCGACCAGCTCGCGTCCGCCTTGATCCGGTCGCCCGGTCCGTCCAGCGGCGTCACATCCAGACGTCCAGAGCCTGATCCGGATTCCGCGCGCGAGAGCGCGCCTCCGACGGTGAAGCTCGCGGCGGGTCCCAGAACGCCGCTGGCGAGCTTCAGTTCGTGGATGCTCAGCGCCTGGAGGTCCAGTCCGATATTCGGTGCGCCGCCTTTCTTCTTCGAGGTCACGGTTGTATGCGGCTGGCGCTCGACCTCGATCGACTTCACGTTGAGCGACTGGATTTCGAGATCGCCGCCGAAGAGCCTGAACGGCGTCCAGGTGATCTCGGCGTCCTTGGCGCGCAGCCAGACGCCGTTGTCGTCGACAAGCGCGATATCGGCCAGCGTCGCCGCCTTGAGCGGATCGCCCTTGAGGCCGGAGACGCGTATGACGCCCAGCGGACCCAGCTTGCGGCCGTCGATTTGCGAAACGATGAAGGCGCGGCCGCCGTCGCTGGTGATCCAGTAACGCAGTCCGACGCCCACCGCGACGAGCGCGACAATCGCCGCCGTCACGCTTGCGGTGATGCGGGCCCAGAGCGGTATGCTGCGTTTTCCTTCCGCCATCAGAATGCCTGTCCGATGGAGATATAGATCTGGAAGTTGGAATCGCCCGTCCGCTTGTCTAGCGGCGCCGCAATGTCGGCGCGCAGCGGGCCGAAGCTGGTGTAATAGCGCACGCCGAGACCGGCGCCTGCACGCATGTCTCCAATTGGCGGATCGCGATTTGTGCCGGCCGCGCCTGCGTCGATAAAGGCGACCCAGCCAAGCGTCTGCGTGGCGCGCCAGCGAAGTTCGGCGCTGGTCTCGACGAGCGACAGGCCGCCGACCACGTTGTTGGCGGAATCGCGTGGCGACAGGGATTGATAATCATAGCCGCGCACCGACCCGCCGCCGCCTGCGAAGAAGAGACGATCTGGCGGCGCGCCCGATGGCCCGAGGATCGAGCCGAGCTTGCCGCGCAGGGCGCCGACCAGCTTGCTGCTGCCGAGATCGGCATAGACGCTGGCTTCGCCGGTCACCTTGGTGAAGCCGATATTGGTGTCGCCGAATGTCACGCCCGGTTCGACGGCCAGCCGCGCGCGGACGCCGTTGTGGGGATCGAGAATGTCGCGCACGCCGGTGTATTCCGCCGTGGTGGGCGTGGTGATGATGTAGACGTCGCGCCGCCCCGTGCCGAGCAGTCGGGTCTGGTCGTCCTCGATGCTGGCATAGCCGGCGGTGACGCCGACAGATCCGCGCAGCCGGTGCGTGAGTTGTTCGTCGATCGTCGCCGAAAGCGTGCCGCCGAGCTGGTTGAAGGCGTCGGTTTCCTGGTTCTCGATCTTGGCCTGCAACGTCAGGTCGCGGCCGTAGTGATGACCGACCGCCGGTCGTTTCCAGGCGGTCGTCAGGCTCGAATCCAGCGTCGCCGCCTTGGCGGTCACGCTCAGGCTCTCGCCCCGTCCGAGCACGTTGCGCAATGTCCACTGACCTTCGAGACCGACGCCTTCGCTGGTCGACGCCGACGCGCCCAATGCGATCGTGTGTCGCTTGCGCTCGGTCACGCGCACATCGACATCGTGTTCGCTGAGGCCATTGGGTCCGGGCTCGCCCGTTTCGGAGAGGCTGGCCGTCGTGCTGTCGAAGATGCCGGTTGCCGCCAGCCGGTTGCGGAACTCATCGAGCGTTTGCGGCGAATAGCGCTGTCCCGGCTTCCACGGTTTCAGCACGTCGACGAAGTCGGGCCTGGTTCGTTCAAGTCCGGCGACATGAAGATCGCCGAACGAAGCGCGCGCGCCCGGCGCCAGCTTGAAGGTGAACTCCATCGTTTGTGCGCGGCCGTCGGCAAGCGCATCGACAGGATCGGCGCGAGCGTCGGGATAGCCGGCGTTGCGCAACGCCAGCACCAGCGCATCCTGGATCTGCAGTACGGGCGCCGCGCGCGCCGGCACGCCGGTCGCGAGCGGCGACAGGAGATCATCGAGCTTCGCGCGCGTCTTGTCGTCGATCTCGGCCTGGCCTTCGATCTCGATCTTCGCGGACTCGACGACGAACAGCGGCCCGAGCGTCACCTGCACCTTGCGCGTGAATGTCTCGGCGCCTTCGGCGGACGGCGTGACCTCTGCGCGGTAATACCCTTCGGACTCGAGAAGCTTCGACACGACGGCCGCCGCGCGATCGGCCTGACGACGCGCCTCGAACAGGCTGTCGGGCGGTTGCTCCTCGCGCAGCAGCCGCCTGAGGTCAGGCTTGAGCGAGGAGGGGATGCCCGAAACCGGCACACGCTCGCCCTGCGCATTCGCCGCCTGGGCGAGCAGCGGCAGCCCTGACAGCACGATCGCTGTCAGGCCAAGCCGAAGCCGGCGCTGCAAGGTCAGCCAGAAGGCCATTCACCCGAACTTCCCGGCGCACGTCTGCGCCCTTTCCGCGGTCCCTTAAGCAAAGCAAACGGTGCGCCGCGAGTTCCATGCGCGACTGCGGATTCACCATGTTGCGAGGCGGGGTCACGCAGCGGGTCAATCGTCGGTCGCTGGAGCCGCCTGAAAACCGGCGGGAAACCGGAGTTCAGGCCGCGGCGAAATAGTTGGCCAGCACGCGGTAATATATCCGGCAAAGCGTTTCGATTTCGTCGACCGGCACATGCTCGTCGACCTTGTGCGCCATGTCGTTCTGCAGTCCCAGTTCGGCGACGGGACAGTAGTCCTTTATGAAACGTGCATCCGAGGTGCCGCCGCCGGTCGTCAGCGCCGGCTTGCGGCCCGTTTCGGCTTCAACTGACGTCACGATCATGTCGGTAAGAAGGCCCGGCTCGGTGTAGAACGGCTCGCCCGACACGCGAAGCTCGGTGGAAACCGTCACGCCGTTCTCGGTCGTACCGAGTAGCGCCGTGATGCGCGCCATCAGGTCGTCGCCCGTGTGCTCCGGATTGAAGCGGATGTTGAACTTCGCCATCGCCGAAGCCGGGATCACGTTGTGCGCCGGATTGCCGACATCGACCGTGGTGATTTCCAGGTTCGACGGCTGGAAGCCCGGGCTGCCATCGTCGAGCGGCATGGCGCGCAGTTTGGCCAGCGCATCCAGCAGGGCGGGCACGGGGTTGGCGGCCTTGTGCGGATAGGCGGCGTGGCCCTGGCGCCCCACGGCGCGAACGATGCCGTTGAGGCTGCCGCGCCGTCCGTTCTTCACGATGTCGGCGACCACGCCTTCCGATGTCGGCTCGCCGACAATGCAGTGGTCCAGCTTTTCGCCATCCGCCGCCACCGCCGGCAGGAAGCGGCGCGTGCCATAGAGGCTGGGGCCTTCCTCGTCGCCGGTGATCAGGAAGGAGATCGATCCCTTGGGCGCGCCATGGTCGCGCACGAACCGGGCCGTTGCGACCACGAAACAGGCGATCGCGCTTTTCATGTCCGAGGAGCCGCGGCCAAAGAGCTGGCCGTTCCGTATCTCGGCTGCGAACGGGTCTGCGGTCCACGCCGCCTCGTCGCCCACCGGCACCACGTCGGTATGGCCGGCGAAGCAGAAATTCGGCGCTTCGCTTCCAAGGCGCGCATAGAGATTGTCGACGCCCTCGATCGGATAGCGCCTCGTCCAGAAGCCCAGGGATTCCAGCGTCCCGGCCAGAACATCCTGGGCCTTGTCCTCGCACGGATTCACGGTCGGGCAGCGGATCAGCGCCTGGGCCAGCGCCACGGGATCGTCCAGCAGGTCTGTCATGGGCGAGGGTTTAGCCCGGGCGGCGGGGAAGGGAAAGCAAGGGTTTCAGGGGGGATGCGACGGCGCCGTGCGGGTTTGCAGCCGGCTGGCCTGCGGGTATGACTCGGTCATACCGGCCACCGCGCCCGGCAAGGCTGACGACAGGACGTCGAGGATGGCTGCGCAGCGCAGGATCGCGACACTGGTGACGGCGCCCGCCCGAGCGGAGCAGCCCGACGGTTACGTGCATCCCGCGGCGGCGTTTTACGTCCCGCAGCGCGACGCCTTCCGCGAGAAAGCCGAACGGGCGGCGCTGAAGCGGGCCGAGCGCGAGGCGCGGCGCAAGGCCGCGGCGGCGCCCGCGCCCGAACCGGCGCCTGCCATGCCCGACATGCCGGCGCTGGAGCCGGAAACGCCCGAACCGGCGCCCGTTGCGCCGCCCGTCCGCGAACCCCTGTTCGGGCAGGAGCGGCCGACGGCGGCGATCATTCCGTGGCCGGTACGGCAGCGGGTGACGGCGACGGCGGAGACGCCTGTTCTTGAGAAGCCGCCATCTCCCGCCCCGTCCGCGCCCGCCAGTCCCGCAGCGGACCAGTTCGATTCATCCGCCTTCTGGGTCGAGAAGAAACCCGGCGGCGGCGGTTCCGGTGAAGGTCCCGGGGGAGGATCGGGCGGAAGCAATGGCGGCGGCGGACGTGGCGACGTCATGCGAGAGAGGGGCTTCAGCCAGGACGATATCGCCGGGCTGGTGATGGTTCTCCTGATCCTGCTTCTCCTCGGCTGGATGCTCTTCAACCAGTTCGTCAAACCCGGCGCCGGCGAGCGGGCCGCACGGCCGCAGGTCGCCGCGACCGCACCGCCGCCCGCGCCGCCGCCGCCGAAAAAAGATCCCTTTGCCGGCGGTCCGGTCGATCTGAAACCGAAATCCCCTCCGCCTTCGTCGTCGCCGGAAGACGCATCTGGCGCATCGCCGCAGGCGCTTCTCGATGCGCCGCCAGAGTCGGAACCCGGCTCCACGGCCTCGTCTGCACCGGCGCCTGCGAAAGCCGCGCCGCCCGTGGCGCCGTTTTCGGCGGTCACCGCACAGGCTGCGCCATCGCCGCCCACACCCACGGTTGCGCCCGCCGGCGCCACCTGTGCGCCGGGCCGGATGATCCACGCCTACTACTGCACGGCGCGCAGCGAACTCACGGCGGCGTCCCGCGCCGCTCTCGACAAGGAACTCGCAGACTGGCGCGCGTGCGTTGCGGGCGGCGAAGTCGTCGTTCAGGGATACGCCGACACGCGCGGTTCATCCGAGTTCAACGCGGCGCTTGGCGAAAGCCGCGCGACGCAGATGGCGAAGATCCTGCGGGCGCAGGGCTTCAACGTCTCCGAGATCAAGGGAGTTGGTGAACTTCAGGGCCTTGAGGACGGCCAGAACTGCGCCAACCAGCGCCGCGTCGACATCGGCCTCAAGTCGGAAATCGACGGCGCGACGCCGAGCCGTGCCTGTGCGCCGCCGAAAGAGGCGGCGCCGCTTCAGTGCGCCGCCGCATCCGGCGGGTCCGCGCCCAGCGACCGCGCGCGCTGAGCGGCTCTCGCGAAACGTCCTGTTGTCATCCCGGCCGCAGCGAAGCGGAGCGCCGGGACCCATTCCTCTTCCAGTTCCGCCGTTTGATGGCTCCCGGATAACGCTGCGCGTTTCCGGGATGACAGCCGAGGGTTCCCTCCGGAATGAGCGGGTAGGGAGGGTGGCTAGCCTGCTTTTCGGCGTACCAGTTTGAGGCCGGACCAGTCTTCATCCACCGCCGCCACCTTCACATCCACCAGTCCCATCGGCAGGGCGACGGCGCGGATGCCATCCTCGGTGAGATCCTTGAACATGGCCGATGTCTTCTTCGGCCAGGACACCCAGATGATACCGCTCTCCGAGAGGCGCGGTTCAAGGCCGGGAAGCATCGCTTCCAGTTCGGCGGTGTCGCGCACGAACAGATGGATGAAGGCGTAAAGGCCCGCTGTGGGCGCATCGCCTGTGACGGCGATCGCAGCGCCATCGACAAGCTCGGCATAATTCTCCGGCGGCCTGATGGCGACCGAGCCCATGTCCGGCTTCCAGCCCAGCTTGGCGAGAAGCGGCTTGCCCGAATTGCCCTCGGCTTTGTCGATGTCCTTCGGCACCGGGATCAGGTCCTGAGCAGGTCGTTGACGCTGGTCTTGGCGCGCGTGCCGGCGTCGACCTGTTTCACGATCACCGCGCAATAGAGCGAAGGCGCCCAGTTCTGTCCCGGCATCGGCTTGGTCGACGGACGATTGCCGGCGACCACCACGGAGTAGGGCGGCACTTCGCCGTAAAGCGTCTCGCCGGTTTCGCGGTGCACGATGGGCGTCGACTGGCCGAGATAGACGCCCATGCCGATCACCGAGCCTTCGCGGACGATGACGCCCTCGGCCACTTCCGAGCGGGCGCCGACGAAGCAGTTGTCCTCGACGATCACCGGCTTGGCCTGCAGCGGCTCCAGCACGCCGCCGATGCCGACGCCGCCGGAGAGGTGGCAGTGCTTGCCGATCTGGGCGCACGAGCCAACCGTCGTCCATGTATCCACCATCGTGCCTTCGCCGACGCGGGCGCCGATGTTGACGAAGCTCGGCATCAGCACGGCGTCGGGCGCCACATAGGCGCCGCGGCGTACGATGGCGCCGGGCACGGCGCGGAATTTCGCGGCGGTGAAATCCTCCTGCCCCCAGCCGTCGAACTTGGACGGCACCTTGTCCCACCACGAGCCCGGTCCGGGGCCGCCGGGGATCAACGTGTTGGGGTTGAGGCGGAAGGACAGCAGCACGGCTTTCTTGAGCCACTCATTGACCGCCCAGCCGCCTTTTCCATCGGGTTCGGAGACGCGGGCCTTGCCGCTGTCGAGAAGGTCGAGCGCGTCCTCGACGGCCTTGCGCACGGGGCCGCGCGTTTCGGCGCTGAGCGCCGCGCGATCCTCCCACGCTGCGTTGATGCTGGCGGTCAGGGAAGCCTCGGTCACGAGAGGGTCTCTCCATTGCTGGGCCCAAGCGCTTAGCGTTTCCGGCGGGGCGCGCCAACCGCTTTCGGCTCGCCGGCGGCCCGACTTTACGCCGCGTCGGCCCTCTTGACGCGCGCAGTCCCCAGAAATTGCGCCAGATCGTCGGCGACATGATGGACGTGCGGCGGGTGGTCGCCGGGGCCCGCGGGGCGCGCGCCGTCGGGTTCCCGGCTCCAGTCCTTGGTGGAGCGCACGAGGATTGTGGTGAACCCCTTCTCGTGCGCGGGGACGAGATTGCGGGCCAGGTCCTCGAACATCGTCGATTTGGCGGGGTCGATTCCGGTCGATTCGAGGAAGCGGTCGTGGGCGGCCGGCTCGTGCTTCGGCGTGAAGCCCGAGGCGGCGATGTCGATCATGCCGTCGAACAGGTGATCGATCTTCATCCGGCGGGTGACCTGCTCGGCATGCCGCAGCGAGCCGTTGGTGAAAATGTACCGCCGCCCCGGAAGCGCGGCGAGTTCGGCGGCGATATCCGGCGCAAGGTCCAGCGGCGAGAGGTCGATGTCGTGGACGAAATCGAGGAATTCGTCCGGTTGAAGCCCGTGAACCTTCATCAGCCCGTTGAGCGTGGTTCCGTGCTTTGCGTAGAAATCCTTCTGCACCCGGCGCGCTTCATCCGGCGGAAGTTGCAGTGTGCGCGCAACGAATTCCTGGATGCGCGCATCGATGCCGGCGAAGAGGTCGCACGTCGCCGGATAGAGCGTGTTGTCGAGATCGAACACCCAGTTATCGACGTGAAGTAGATTGACGAAGTTCGTCGACGTTGTCGCGAAGTTCATGGACCCTTCCGTTCCGGCGGTCCGAAATTGCGATCGAAAAATTCGTAGACGAGTTTGCCGTCTTCCGGAATTGGCGTTTCCGCGAAGTCCGCCTGTTGGTATTTCCGTTGGTCGCAATCTTCACGTCCGATGATGGCGAACTTCGATCGCGCCGTGCAGAAGGACGTATTGGCGCCAATCAGGTGGCGCGGTCCCTTTGTCGAATCCATTTCCGCATAGACGTAGTGCGGCGTCGCGATAAGGCTCTCATCAACCGTTCGTACGCAAGCGCTTGCGTCAAGCGACCACCATCCGCGCGATTCCCATCCGTCCGGTCGTCGACGTGCGATGGCCGCCCATATGCGATTGTCGGTGCGGTTGCACAGCATCATGCCGACTTCGAGCGACCGGTTGCGCGCAACGTCTTCAAGAACGTCGATGAGATCCACATCGGACATGTTCGCCGGCAACTTGTGTTCGGCAAGAAACGTTGCGATGGCCGCACGCGTCTTGCGCGACATGAATCCGTCGATGAGATCTGAATCGGCGCCCGCGTCTTCCAGAAGTCGCTGCACGCCGGCTGCCTGCGCCGACTGTCCCGGTTTGTTGTAGTAGTCGGTTTCGTGAAAGATCGTCGTCCAGCTGGTCCGCTTGTCGATCTTCACCGCCTGGAAGCCGCGTTTCGTTAGTCCCATCGCGCTGCACGACGTTGGGCTTTCCACAGAGAACGATCCGTTTGCGTCGACGCAGAGCGGCACATTGCCGTTCCACACCCGTTGCCCGCCGCGATGTGCGCTGGATGAACGCGCGAAGACAAAGTCCACACCCGGTTTGAGCGGCGCCGGCATCGCAACCTTGCATTCGCCCGGCCGCAGTCGCGTCCACCCTTCGACGATGACGCCCCGTCCTTCGGGCCGGCCTGTCGCCGCCTCGAGAATGAAGCTGGTCTGGTTGCAGAGTTGCCAGCCGTTTGGCTCGGCCTGCGCCGGAGTGATCCACAACGCCAGCACCAGCACAGGCAGGAGGCGCAGGACCAGATTCCTAACGAACAAGCGTTCCCGCGCCATGCTCTGTGAACAACTCCATGAGAAGGGCGTGTGGCTTGCGTCCATCGATGATGACCGACGCCTCGACACCCTTTTCCACTGCTTGCATCGCGGTTTCAAGCTTGGGGATCATGCCGCCCTGCGCGGTGCCGTCGGCGATCAGCGCGGCGGCCTGGCTGCAGGAAAGCTGTTTTATGAGATTGCCCGACTTGTCGAGCACGCCCACCACATCGGTCAGCAGCAACAACCGCTTGGCCTTCAGGGCCGCCGCTACGGCGCCGGCGGCCGTGTCAGCATTGATGTTGAAGCTTTTTCCATCCTTGCCGACGCCGACGGGCGCCACAACGGGAATGAAATCGTCATCGGCCTGTGCGGCGAGAGCGCGCAGCACCGAGGGATCAACCCGGTCGGGTTCGCCGACAAAGCCAAGATCCACGACGCGCTCAATATTGGAATCCGGATCACGCCGGGTCCGTGTCGCCTTGACCGCCGTAATGAGGTTGGCGTCCGTGCCGGAAAGGCCGACGGCCTTGCCGCCGGCGGCGTTGATGGCGCGCACAATCGTCTTGTTGATGCCCCCGGCGAGCACCATCTCGACGATCTCCATCGAGGCTGCGTCGGTGACCCTGAGGCCGTCTTCGAATGTCGAGACGATGCCGAGTTTCTCCAGCATGCGTCCGATCTGCGGCCCCCCGCCATGGACGACGACCGGATTAATGCCCAGCAGCTTCAGCAGCACGACATCCTTGGCGAAGAGCAGGGCGAGCTCCTCGTTCTCCATCGCGTGGCCGCCGTACTTGATGACGATCGTTTCGCGGTCGTAGCGCTGGATATACGGCAGCGCCTCGGACAGGGTCCGTGCGGTCTGGAAGGCATCGGCCGGGAGTGCGGCTGGATCGGCTGGCGGCTTCTTCGTCATGGGCGGGGTCTAGCCGGTTTCGCCGCCCAGATGAAGGGGCGGAAAACCCGTGGCCCCTTAATGCCCGACAATCGGCAACAGGACCGCGCTTGGGGCTGTCGGGCTGCGGTAAATGCTCTCCGTCGCCTTCTGGTAGTCCGCCGGCTTCGCATTGAAGATATTGGGCACGAACGTTTGCGGGTTGCGGTCGTAGAGCGGGAAAAGTGTCGACTGCACCTGCACCTGGATGCGGTGACCCTTGAGAAAAACATGATCGACGTTCGGCAGGCCAAACCTGAAATCCTCGATTTTGCCAGGCTTCAGAGCCTCGGGCTTGTCGAACCCGTGGACATAGCGGCCGCGGAAGATCTCGATGCCGATCGGGAGCTCCAGGCCCGCGGTTTCGGGGTGGTAGGTGTCGCCGTCGGGATAAACATCGACCAGCTTGACGACGAAGTCGCTGTCCGTGCCGCTGGTGGCGGCATGGAGATCGACTTGCGGCGCGCCCATGATGTGGACGTCCTCCTTCAGCGGCTCCGTCTGGTAGACAAGAACGTCCGTGCGGTCTGAGACGAAGCGCTGGTCATGCACCAGCCAGGGCTTCCAGACATCGCCGTCACGGACATGCACGGGCCGTGGCACGAACGGGACCGGCTTGGCGGGATCGGAAACATAGTCGTCATGATCCGTCTTGCGGCCAGACGGGTTGGTCGTTGGTTTGTCGAACCCGAGGCCAAAGCCAGCCTGAAGGTAAAGCGGCGTGAGCCGGCCCATCGGCCATCTCGGCGATTCGTCCCAGCGATTGACGCCGGTCGCATAGGTCAGCACAGGCGGCGTTTTCGGATCAGGCGCATCCTTGAGATAATGATCCAGGAACGGTTTCATGTAGCGGACGCGGTAATCCAGCGCCGTATCGCCCGGGAAGATCAGCGGGCCCAGGCTCGAGCCATCATAGTTGACGCCGGAATGGCGCCAGGGGCCGATCACCAGGTAGAGCTTGTCGTTGCCCGTGTCCTTGGGTTCGACGGCCTTGTAAACCGCCGGGGCGCCATAGGAATCTTCCTGGTCCCACTGGCCGACCACCAGCATGGTTGGAACGCTTAGCGGCCGCGCAGCGAGCCATTTGTCCACCGCCTGCAGCGACCAGAAATCGGTATAGGCCGGGTTCTGCATCAGCTTCTGAATGAAGGGGAATGTCTCGAGTCCGTACTTGCGCGCGTAGTCGCCTGCCGAACCGGCAGAAAGGTATTTGAGATAGTCATCGCCGCTTCCGTTCGGCACCGGGTCGTTGTCGCCGGAGTTCAGGGTCATCTCGGTGAAGTAATCCAGGTTGGGCTGGCGGAAGGCTCCGTTGTGGAACCAGTCGTCGCCAATCCAGCCGTCCACCATCGGGCTCTGCGGAACCGCCGCCTTGAGGGCGGGATGGGGATTGATCGTGGCCATCAATGTCGTGAAACCGAGATAGCTCGATCCAGTGATGCCTACCTTGCCGTTGCTTTCCGGTACGTTCTTCACAAGCCAGTCGATGGTGTCGTAGGCGTCGGTCGATTCATCGACCTTGGTGGAATTGAGCGGCCCACGGATCGGCCGGTTCGTCACGAACTCACCCTCCGATTTGTTTCGGCCGCGTATATCCTGGTAAACGCGGATATAGCCGTCGTTCACGAACTCCGCGTCCATGACGGGCAGGATATCGACAATTTTCTGGCTCGGCATCCGGGAGGTGGAGCGGTCCGCATTATAGGGCGTGCGGTCCAGCAGGATCGGCGCGTTATGCGTGCCCTTCTTCATCACGATAACGGTGAACAGTTTCACGCCATCGCGCATAGGGATCATTTCGGTGCGCCGGATGTAGTCGGCCTGCGGTCGGACCGGATTCCAGGTGGGGTTCATGTCCGGCGTCATCTGCGTGACCTTGGGCGGGGTCTGACCAGACGTGGTTCCGGCCAGCGCAAGGCTCAACGCAGCAGCGAGGCCGATCGATCTCCAGCGCGTCATCCGTCTTCCTCCCGGGCCGTAATTTCAGTTCTTCAGCCGGTACCCCGTTTTGAACATCCAGGCCACTACGCCGAGGCAGACCAGCAGGAAGCCGAACGTGGCGCCCAGGCTCGCGGCGAGGCTGACGTCCTGGAGCGCGAAGAAGGTCCAGCGGAAGCCGGAGATCAGATAGACGACAGGGTTGAACAGGGCGATGTCGCGCCAGCCCGGCGGCAGCATGTCGATCGTGTAGAAGGCGCCGCCCAGAAAGGTGAGCGGCGTCACGATCAGCATGGGGATGAAGTTGAGCTGTTCGAAGCTTTGCGCCCAGATGCCGATGGCGAACCCGAACAGGCTGAAGGTGAAGGACACCAGGAACAGGATGGCGACCATGGCGACGGGATGGAGCACCTGCACCGGTACGAAGAAGTAGGCGGTGCCGAGGATCACAAGGCCCAGCATGACAGACTTGGTGGCCGCCGCCCCGACATAGCCGATGACGATTTCGAGGGAAGAAATGGGCGCGGACAGGACCTCGTAGATGGTGCCCGTGAATTTCGGGAAGTAGATGCCAAACGACGCGTTGAAGATCGAGTTGGTGAACAGCGACAGCATGATAAGGCCAGGCACGATGAATGAGCCGAACGGAACGCCGCCAACCTCGTTGATCCGGCTGCCGAGCGCCGAACCGAACACGACAAAATAAAGCGCGGTGGTGATGACCGGTGTGGCGAGGCTTTCGCCCAGCGTGCGGAACCAGCGGGCCATCTGGAAACGGTAGATCGCCCAGACGCCGTAGGCATTGAAAGCGCCAACCTGCGCGTGCGCGATGTGTGTGACGCTTTCCGTCGGGCCGGTCGTCGTTGTCGATGTGGTGTCAGCCATAAATGCCGTCCTCAGGCGTTTTCATGCACAAGATCGACAAAGATGTCCTCGAGGGAGGACGAGTGCGTGTCGAGATCCCTGAACTGGACGCCCAACTCCGTGAGGCGACGCAACAACGCCGAGACGCCTGTCCTGCCGGACTGGGTGTCGAAGACGTATTCGAGCTCGCCGCCGTTCTTGCCAAGCGCGAGGTCCCAGTCTTCAAGGCCGGCGGGCAGGGCGGACATGGGCTCCGCCAGATGCAGCGTCAGCTTCTTCTTGCCGAGCTTCTTCATCAGCTCGGTCTTCTCCTCGACGAGAATAAGCTTGCCCTTGCGAATGACGCCGACGCGGTCGGCCATCTCCTCCGCCTCCTCGATATAGTGGGTGGTGAGGATGATCGTGACGCCGCGCTCGCGGAGACCGCGCACCATCTTCCACATGTCGCGCCTGAGTTCGACATCGACGCCCGCGGTCGGCTCGTCGAGAAACAGGATCTCAGGTTCGTGGCTCAGCGCCTTGGCGATCATCACCCGCCGTTTCATGCCGCCCGACAGTTCCATGATCCTGGACTTGCGCTTGTCGTGGAGCGACAGGTCCTTGAGGATCTGTTCGATAAAGGCCGGGTTGGGCGCGCGACCGAACAGGCCGCGGCTGAAGGTGACGGTGTCCCACACAGTCTCGAAGGCGTCTGTCGTCAGCTCCTGGGGGACAAGGCCGATCATGGATCGGGCCGCGCGATAATCCCGCTGGATGTTGCGGCCCGCAGCGGTGATCTCGCCTGTTGAGGGCGTCACAATCCCGCAAACAGCGTTGATCAGCGTCGTCTTGCCCGCGCCGTTGGGGCCGAGCAGCGCGAATATTTCGCCCTTTTCGATTTCAAGATCGATATTGGTCAGCGCCGCGAGGCCGCCCTTGTAAACCTTGTTCAGATTGCGAATCGAGAGGACGGGCGGCATCGAACTGTCCTCCGGGCGTCAGTCGGTGCGATTTGGGGGGTTAACCGGGGGATGTCCAGTGCCCGCGGGGCGAAGAATCCTCATGACGCCCTGTCCTGGGGGAGAATTTTCTCATGCGAGGGCGGTGATCGTCGCTCTGAGCTCAGGCAGGCCATCGCCTTTTTCGCTGGACGTGGCGAGCACGTGGGGGTGGGCGGCTGCGTGCGTCTTGAGCTTCGCCTGTGTGGCGGCGATGGTCTCCGCGATCTCTACCGGCTTTACCTTGTCCGCCTTGGTGAGGACGATCTGATAGCCGACCGCCGCGCTGTCGAGCCGCGCCATCACCCCGAGATCGACTTCACCGACGCCGCGTCGCGCATCGACCAGAAGGAAGACCCGTTTGAGGCTCGCGCGGCCGCGCAGATAGTCCAGCGTGAAGCGGCTCCAGGCCTCTACCGACTTCTTCGGAGCTTCGGCGAATCCATAGCCGGGCAGATCGACGAGGTAGAACCGGCCGGCGCCGAGATCGAAGAAGTTGATCTCCTGCGTACGCCCTGGCGTGTTCGAAGCGCGGGCGAGATGCTTGCGGTTGGTCAGGGCGTTGATCAGGCTTGATTTGCCGACATTCGACCGGCCCGCGAAGGCAATTTCCGGCCGGTCGCCGTCGGGCAGGCCGTCGAGCCGCACAACGCCTTTCACGAACGTCACCTCGCCTGCGAACAGCTTTCTCGCGGCTTCGATCTGTTCGTCGGTAAAGGCGGGCTCGGCGGCCATGGCTCGTGATCCGGAACGGCGCCCAGCGTAGCGCCCGAAAGGCGGGGCGTCAGGGCGTCTCGGCGCTCTTGGCCTTGTCGCCTTTGTCGTCCTTGCCGGTTTTGTCGCCCGTCAACCGCCTGTGCAGCTTGCGGAAGAAGTTGTCGATGTCGGTGTCCACGCCGTGGTGGCGGAGGCTATAATACTGGATGCCGATGGAGATGATGTTCGACGCCACGTAGTAGATCGCGAGACCGGAGGCGATCTGGCTGAACAGGAAGAGGTAGATGACCGGCATCCAGCGCATGATCATCTTTTGCGTCGGGTCGGTCGGCGGCGTTGTCGTGAGCTGCAGGATGAACATGGTCACGCCGTAGATCGCAGGCCAGGCGCCGATGGCCAGGAAGCCGCCGATCAGAGGCAGGGTCGTCGGATCCCACGGGATCAGTCCGAACAGGTTGAACAGGTTCGTCGGGTCGGGCGCCGACATGTCGTTGATCCAGCCGTAGAACGGCGTGTGGCGCATCTCGAGCGTCACCGACAGTGTGTGGAACAGAGAATAGAAAACAAAAACCTGCGGCAGCATGGGGAGGCAACCTGCGACAGGGTTCACCTTTTCACGCTGCATCACCTTGAGCTTTTCCTGCTGCAGGCGCTGCGGATCGGCGGCGAAACGCTTTTGCAGGCTGTCCAGCTCCGGCTGCACTTTCCGCATCCGGGCGGTCGTCTTGTACATGTTGAACTGCACCGGGAAGAAGACGATCTTGACCACGGCCGTCAGGGCGAGGATGGCGAGGCCGAACGAGCCGAACCAACCCTGGAATGTCTGCAGCAGGAAGAAGAACGGCTTGGTGATGAACCAGAGCCAGCTCCAGTCCACGGAATCGACGAAGCCCGGAATGTGGTCCTGCTTCTGGTATCGGCTCAGCACCGAAACGCGCTTGGCGCCGGCGAAGACTTCGGTCGTGCTGGTCGTCGTCTGGCCGGGCGCCACCGTGCGGTCGGATCCCTCGAAGCCGGCGAGGAAGGTCTGAGAGGGGGCGTCCAGCGAGGCGCGCATGGTGACCGGCTCGCCCTGCTGCGGCACGGCTGCCGCCATCCAGTATTTCGTGGTGAGCCCGATCCATCCCCTGGTGACCTGGGCAAGCAGGGTCTTGCCCTTGTTGAGATTGGCGTAGGACTTGGTCTGGTTGGTCTTGTCGTCGAACGCGCCGATGGCGCCGCGCAGCGCCTGGGCCTCGGCCCGTGACGCCTTCAGCAGGTCCGGCAGGCGGTGCTGGCGGATCGCAGCAACCGAGTGGATGGCGATCGGCGCCGCGCCGGTGTTGGCGACCTTGTCCTCGACCTTGAACATGTAGTCGCTGTCGATCGAGATTTTCCGGTCGATCCGTACGCCGTCGCCGACCCAGGAGAGTTGAAGGGGATTTTCAGGCGTGAGCGGGCCGGAACTGGTCTGCGTCCATACCGAGTTCTCGTCCGGAAGGCCGCTGGCCCCCACCCATTTCACCACGGCGTAGAACGCCCGCTCGGTGCCAGCCGGTGAGAGCAGCTGGATTTCACCCTTCGGGTTCCTGGCCCGCTTGTCCTTTACGGTGTTGTAGAAGCCTTTCAGGGAGACATCATCGATGCGAGCGCCCTTGAGCGAGATCGATCCGTTGACGCCGGGAGCGTCCAGGGGAACGCGTTCAGAGGCCGATGTCTCTTCCACGACGATCTGGTCGCGCGTGGGAACAGCTGCCGGAACGCTCTGCGTTGTCTGGGTCTGGGCCGCCTGCGCCGCCATCTGGGCCTTGTGAGCGCGGTTCTGCGGCTCCAGGACGAAGGTGGAGTAGGCCAGCATCATCACGACCATGATGCCGATCGCCAGCATGAAGTTTCGCTGGTCGTTGGATTCCATCTGGTCAGCCCTTTGTCGGTGGCCGTGGCGCGGTGCGCGAAGGTGGCCGGCTGTCCCCAACCGGGATGCGGCGGCGGAGGCTTAACAACGCGCTTTCCATATCGTCAAGCAAACGGCTCCAGGAGCAGTCTGCGGTCTCCTGCCGCGCAATGAAAACATAATCAACGCCGGCAAGCCCCAACCGCGGCAGATGGATCCGGACGGCTTCGCGCAGCCGTCGCCGGGCGCGGTTCCGGACAACCGAGCCCCCGACCTTGCGCGTAGCGGTGAAACCCGCTCCGGCGGCGGGGCGAGAAACGGGCCTCAAGCGCCCCTGAACCACCAGAAACCGCCGGCGTTCGGAGGCGCCGCCTGCGACAAACAGGAATTCTCGGCGCGCCGTCAGCCGCGTTACGAGCACATCATGGTCATTGATGTCGGTTTGAGGAAGAGACGCCGGACCAGTCAGCGGACCGCCGCTCAGGCGCTCAGGCGCTTGCGGCCCTTGGCGCGGCGGCGCGCCAGGATTTTCTGGCCGTTCTTGGTCGCCATGCGCGCACGGAACCCGTGGCGCCGCTTGCGCTTCAGGTTGCTCGGCTGAAAAGTCCGCTTGGTGGCCACGGCTCACGCCCCTCGTTCCTTCGCGAAGGGGCGGGGACTAACCCGCGACCCATACCAAGTCAAGCGCGAAGCCTGAACCAGGGGGAAATCGGGTCCCAACCGGCCGGTCCAGCGGTAAATGGCCTTGGCCATTATGTTACTATATTGAGTAATCGGGCCCGGCGGGACGCCGTCAGGCCGTTGAGGAGCCTGAATTGTGTGGCCGGAAACCCCTGTTCTACGGCCCGGATTCAGACAATAGGTGTGACCGGGCGGGCCGGGGCAAACGGAATTCCGGTCGAGGGCAGTTGAACCCTCATGATATCTGGGCGCGATCCACGCGTCAGGACCAGAACTGGGAGCCGCCAGGGGGCGAAGACTGAACAAGTCAGCGAATGTCGATTTGGGGGTCGCCGCCGGAATTAATCCTTCGGCGCGCAAGATGCTGTCGTTTTTTACCGGGCTCCGCGGCCGCCTGCTGCTGCTGACCGTCGGATTCATCCTGATCGCCGAACTGCTGATTTTTCCCCTCCTGGCGGCCAACACGCGCATTGGCTGGCTGCAGGGCAGGGCCCAGGCCGCCCAGATTGCCGCCCTGGCGGTCGAGGCGGCCCCTGATGGGCGCGTGAGCGAAGGCCTCTCGCGCGAGCTGCTTTCCCAGGCCCAGGTCGTTTCCGTCGCCGTGCAGGCCGACGATTTCCGCGAGCTGGTCCTGGCGCCTTCGATCGACATCAAGGGGCCGTTGATCCGGGTGGATCTCAGGGGCGACCCGCCGCCGTCGATCACGGGGGTGTTCGACACCCTGTTTGCGCCCGCTGGGCGCTTCCTGCAGATCATTGTCACGCCGTCGATGACCAATGACCGGGAGATGGAAATCATCGTGCCGGAAGCCGCCCTGAAGGCGGCGATCATTGGCCTCTCGCGCACCATCCTGATCGTATCGCTGATCATCTCGGCGGTGGTTGGCGCCATGGTCTATCTCGCCATCTATCGCCTGATCGTTCGCCCCATGCAGGCGCTGACAGACGCCGTGATCCAGTTTTCCGATGCGCCGGAAGGCGCCGAGATCGATTTCAGGCCGGCGCGGAGCGACGAGATGCGCCGCGCCCAGGTCGCGCTGCAGGACATGCAGAAGCAGGTGTCCGCCTCCTTCCGGCAGCGCAGGCGGCTGGCGGAGCTGGGCGAGGCGGTGGCCAAGATCAACCACGACCTGCGCAACTCACTGTCCGCAGCCCAGATTGTCTCCGAAGGGTTGTCCGAGTCGGAGGATCCGCGCGTGATGCGGGCCGCCCCTCGCCTTGAGCGCGCACTGGAGCGCGCCATCGGTCTTGCCGAGGCCACGCTGCGATACGGCAGGGCCGACCAGCCGCAGCCGAGGGTCTCCGCGATCAACGTCGTGCCCTCAATCGAGGAAGCGGCCGCCGAAGCGCTGGCTGGCGTGAAGAACATAGAGTGGAAACTGGAGGCGCCCGAGAGCCTCAAGGCGATGGCCGATCCCGACCACGTTCACCGCATCGTCGCCAACCTTGTACGGAACGCAGCCCGCGCCATGAACAACCAGAAGGGCCGGAACATGCAGGCGCGCATCAACGCGCGCGCCTTCCGGCAGGACGGCTCGGTGATCGTCGAAATCTCGGACAACGGCCCCGGCATCCCTCATGCCGTGATGGGCCGGTTGTTCCAGCCCTTCGCCGGCTCCGGCTCGCGCGACGGCGCAGGCCTTGGCCTCGCCATCGCCCGCGAGCTGGCGCGCGGCATGAAAGGCGAGCTGGAGCTCTCCAGCTCGGATGACACCGGCGCAGCCTTCACCCTCAAGATGCCGGCGGCCTAGTTCGGCTACTTCACCGCCTCGATCGCAACGCCCTCGCGGCGCGGATCCGATCCGCCATCAAGATGGTCGCCGCGCGCGACGATGATGTTGATGCCCGAAACCTCGCCGCTGACTTCCTGGGTCTTGAAGCCCATGTCGGTCAGCGTCTTAAACCAGGCCTTGCCGGTGGGATTGGGTCCCGCAGTCGTGTCCGACGTTTCAACGCGCACCGTCTGCCCGCGTGCGACCACGTTTGGCAGCGCCGCCGCTTCCTGGGCGGTCTTGCCCCAGTCGAGCACAGCCACCAGCGTCTTGGCGACATAACCCACGATGGAGTTTCCGCCCGGCGATCCGGTCACCATCAAAAGCTGGCCGTTCCTGTCGAACACGATGGTCGGGGACATGGACGAGCGCGGTCGCTTGCCCGGCCCGGGAGCATTGGCCACCGGCTTGCCGCCCAGTGTTGATGGGCGCGCGAAGTCGGTCAGCTGGTTGTTCAGGATGAAGCCGTTGGTCCAGCGCGAGGAGCCGAACGGCCCCTCGACGGTGTCGGTGAAGGAAACCGCATTGCCGTCGAAATCCACGAACGACATGTGCGACGTGCCGGGGTTCGGCGTCGTCGTATCGCGCCCCCACATGTCGATGATCGGTTTTCCGTGCAGCACGGCGCCGGGATCGCCCGGCTGCGGGGTGTCGCCCGGTTTGAAATCGGTCGAGGCGCGGGCCTCGATGTATTTCGGATCGATCAGGTCCTTGGTCGGAACGGAGACGGCCTCTGCGTCGGCCACATAGTGGTCCCGGTCAGCGTAGCCGAGCTGGTTGGCGATGACGAAATTGCGCAGTTTCTCGTCTTCGGTTGCGCTGGGATGTTTCTTCTCCAGCGCCCCATAAAGGCCCATGATCTCGTTCATCGCGACGCCCCCTGAGGAAGAGGGCGGCGCCGAGCAGATCTTGTAGCCTTCATAGTCCTTGCTGCAGAGCGCGGGCACGACCCGGACCTTGTAGTCGGCTAGATCCTTGAGCGTCATCTCGCCCGGAATGTCGCCGGCGTGAACCGCTGCGACGATGTTGCGGGCAATGTCTCCCGTGTAGAAGGCGGCGGGGCCGTCCTTCAGGATCGTGCGCAGCGTGTCGGCGTAATCCTTGTTGGTGCGGCGGTCGCCCACAGCCAGCGCCTTGCCGTTCGGAAAGAAATACGGACCTGCCTGCGGATCCTTGGCAAGTTGCAGGTTCTTGAAGCGCGGCAGGGAGTTGGCGAGCCGCGGCGAGACGATAAAGCCCTCATCGGCAAGCTTGATCGCCGCTGCGAAGTCCTGGTCCATGGACAGCTTGCCGAACTTGTCGTGCGCCGCCTTGTAAAGCGCTACGGTGCCAGGCGTGCCCACGGACTTTCCGGACATGACGGCGGTGAAGAACGGCAGCAGCTTGCCTTGCCAGTTGAAGTAATTGGCGTCGGCCGTGGCCGGCGCTTTCTCGCGCGCATCGAACGTGGTGACCGTGTTCGATTTGCGGTCATAAACCACCATGTATCCGCCGCCGCCCAGACCCGAACTCTGCGGTTCGACCAGCCCGAGGACCGTGTGGGCCGCGATGGCCGCATCGACCGCGGTCCCGCCCTCTTTCATTACATTGAGCGCCGCCTCGACGGCTCGCTTGTCCGCCGCCGCCGCCATGGCGTGACCTTCGAGACGCCAGCTTCCGGAGGCCGCTGCGGTCCCGGCTCCGTCTGGCGTCGATGGCGGCGCCGCGCAGGACGCAAGGACGAGAACAGACACGGCGGTCAGCAGGGCAGGACGCATGAGGGGAGGGCTCCTTGATTTGCCGGGGGCCAATTCTTGTGCGAACCGGCAGGCGGCCATACAGCACACAGAACAGACACAGAGGCTTGTCAAATGCCAGCCCGTCCCGGCCCTGCAAACCTGATTACCGACGTCGGCGGCGTGATGGTGGGCAACGCGCACGATTCCGCAGCGTTCACCGGCGTCACCGTCATCCGTCCGGGCGCCCGCGCGGTGGCGGCCGGGTTCGTCGCCGGCGGCGGGCCGGGCACGCGCGAGACCGACGCGCTCCGCGCCGACGGCCTCGTGGACGCGGTCGATGCGATCGTCCTCTCGGGCGGCTCGGTCTATGGCCTGGCGGCGGCGGATGCAGTCACGGCGGCTCTGGGCGCGGCCGGACAAGGATATGCGATGCGCAACCTGCCGGGCGTGCCGCTCTCGCCGGTCGTTCCCGCCGCCGTGCTCTATGACCTCGCCAATGGCGGCGACAAGACATGGGGGGACAAGCCGCCCTATCGCGACCTGGGCGCGCAGGCGCTCGCCGCCTGCGCCAATACCTTCGAGATCGGCCGCGCAGGCGCTGGCTTCGGCGCGCGCGCCGGCCAGGACCGGGGCGGACTGGGGTCAGCCAGCATCGTTACGCCCGACGGCCTGATCGTCGGCGCGCTCGTTGCCGTCAATGCATTCGGCGCTGTCCGGATGCCAGGCACAGAGGCTTACTGGGCCTGGCCCTACGAGCAGGACAACGAATTCGGCGGGGCTCGCCCGCCGGCGGACTATCGCCTCGATCTCGACGACTGGGGCGCAGCCAAGGTCAATCCGGCCGCCGCTGGACGCGCCAACACCACGATCGCCTGTGTTGCCGTCAACGTCGCGCTCTCGCGTCCCGAGGCGCAACGCGTCGCACGAATGGCGGCCTCGGGTTTCTCGCGCGCGATCCGGCCGGTGTTCGCCCCGTTTGATGGCGATGTAGTCTTCTGCCTGTCGACAGCGGCGATCGGGCGGGACGAGCCCCGTCCGATTCTGCTGGCGCGGCTGGGCGAACTGGGCGCCGCCTGCCTCGCGCGGGCTATCGCAAGAGGGGTCCATGCCGCCGGCCAAGGCGCAGAAACGCCGTAGCGGCGGGCTCGAAGCCCTGTCCCCAACGCCCGCTTGCGCCCCCCGCCCCGCAACGTTACAACCCGCGCTCTTGGAAAGCGCCCGTAGCTCAGCTGGATAGAGCACCAGACTACGAATCTGGGGGTCAGGAGTTCGAATCTCTTCGGGCGCGCCAACTTCTTCAACAACTTAGCGGATTTGGCGTGCTGCGGTCGGCGCAGCAGGCTCCACATAGGTGCCACTCTCGGCAGAAAATCATGGTGTTCGGGCGATAAAGTTCGCTGTGAATTGTTCGCAGCTACGCGTTCGCTGTCGTTCGTTTTTAAGATCGGCAGAAAGACGAAAAAGCGCGGTTTCGGAGCCTGTTTGCATCCGTCGTCTGACGCTCCGCCGTATTGCTGCTTTAGGTGATCTTTGGTGCTGCAAGGCGTTTCAAAGCAGCAATAGAAAGAAGGGATGGGTTGAAGCATATTGCCGCTTCGTGCCCTCTTTCCCTATAGGCGAAGCACCAAAGCAATGAGGCCATCAATCCGGCTGTCGAAATAGGCCGTCCGCGTTTGGTGATTTGGCCGGGGGCGTCGCCGCCGAAGAATCAATCGGCCTCAGATAGTCGCGCTTGCCGCCTTTTCCCGTCGATTGCAGGGGCGCACGCTCAATCCGTCCCTGCGCAAGCAGCGCCGCCACGGCGTCAGCAATCTGCTTATCGGTCATGCCGAGGGTGTCGCGCTTCATCTGCAACGAGCGCTGCGTCGGGAACAGGTTGAACGCCACCTGTGTTCGGACGTGCTGCAAGACGGCTTCGCAGTTGTCCCGCATTTGTTGCGACGGGTGCTGTTTGTCGGTCTATACATGGTTGAAGCGATAGCCAACGCGCGTCAGCACGACGCCTGCTTGCGGCGGCGTGTACGACATATTCGGACGCGACAGCAGCAACGCCGTTGCGCCGTGTTCAAGGTCGCGCTTGGTCAGCGCCTTGTACTCAGTGTCTGTGAGCGGGTTAAGCACATGCACCATACGCGCGCCGTCTGCGAGCGCTGAGCCGTTGCGCGCTGAATACTGATCGGTCGTCTTGGCGCGTGCGTTGACCTTGCCGGTGTGATGGATGAACAGCACAAGGCAGTTGAGGTTGCCGACGATATAGCGCGCGGCGTCGATCAAGCCTTGTTCGGCGTCATTCACACGGCTTTCGCCAACGCCGAACGACACGATTGGATTAATCAGCACAACGACTGGGTTAAACGACGCCAAGTCGGGCCCGAGTGCATCAAGCACAGGATAGTTCGGCACGACGGCGTCGTTGACGATGCGCGTGAGCTTCACGCCATGTCCGCCGACATAGATTGGCCAGATCCTGCGGCGAACGTGCATGACCTGTTCGGCAGTCAGATTGCGCGCTTTGCAGATTTCTCGAATGCGGCCTGGCCCCAGAAAAACGGCCAGCTTGTGTTTCTTGCTGGAACTCTCGGGCCAATCTCCAGGTGGTCCCGTTCCAATGCCGATTGACACTCGGCATCGTCGCGGCTCGCCTCGACCCGGATCGCCGCGCTCTCGACGGTTCGGGTGCGGCTCCACTCAGTCCGTCCATGGACGGCGGCATGGAGGTCGGACAGTGAAAGGTAGCGCTCGTCGGCGGGCCTCGAAAACCATTCGGAGGACACGCGGCCGATCCGCTCGCCGCGGGTCACATTCACCTTGTAGCCGCCAGCGCGGTCGCGAGCGGCATCCAGAATCTCCACATGGGTCATGGCTAGTCTCCACGACGGGCGCCGGAGGCCTCTCCTCCAACCTTCAACCCGTCACGGCGAAGCCGGGCCGTCCTCTCACTCTTCGGGGGGCGTTGCGGGGGTCTCCCCGCAGAAGGGGGTGCGTCGGCGACCGCGGCGCCCACCAGGGGGAAGGCTTTCTCCTCCAGGCCTTCCAGATCGCGGTCCACGTACTTCCAATTAGCGGATCATTGACTCCCAATCAGCCGAAGTCGATAGTTCCAATCTTCCGGATTCGGAGACGGCATGTTCGAACGGTTTGTGGAGCGACGGGCAGAGGAAGCCCTTTCTGATACGCCGGTGGTCCTGATCGTAGGCCCGCGCCGCGCCGGCAAGACCACACTCGTCCGAAAAATGAGGGAAGCCGGTCGAACCTATACCACGCTCGACGATCAGACGGTTCTTGAGGCCGCCCAATCCGACCCCGCCGGCTTCATCCGCGGCCTCGACCGGGCTACCATCGACGAAATCCAGCGCGCCCCTGACCTGCTACTGGCCATCAAGAAGACGGTCGACGAGGACTATCGGCCGGGTCGCTTCCTGCTGACCGGCTCGGCGAACGTCCTGACGTTGCCGCGAGTCGCCGACAGCCTAGCCGGCCGGATGGAGACCATCCACATGCTGCCGCTCGCAAGGGCGGAGGTAGAAGGCCGGACGCCGACCTTTCTGGCGCATCTCTTCGCAGGAAAGCTCCGGATCCAGAGGGGGGCAATCCTTGGCGACGATCTTACCCGGCTTGTCTTGCTCGGCGGTTTCCCCGAAGCGATCAGTCGCGACAGCGAGCGCCGGCGGCAGGACTGGTCGAGATCCTATCTCACATCGGTGCTGACGCGCGATCTGCGGGATATCGCGGACGTGGAGAAGCTGACGGAACTTCCGAAATTCGTAAGGCTGTTGGCCGAGCATTCCGGCCAGTTGGTCAACTATTCGCAATTCGGCGCAGGCATCAACGTCAGCCACAAGACGGGGCAGCGCTATGTCGGGCTGCTTGAGCAGGTCTTCCTGATCGCGACGGTGCAACCATGGTTCACCAATGCCCTGAAGCGCATCGTCAAGACACCGAAGCTGCACTTCCTCGATTCCGGCCTGCTGGCGACTGTGCGGGGTCTTTCCTTCGACAGGGTCAAAGCAGATCGCGGAACGTTCGGGGCGCTGCTGGAAAGCTTCGTGTTCGCGGAGGTTCTGAAGCTGATGACAGCCTCGGACCTGCGGCTGACGCCTCACCATTTTCGGGATCGGGACGGGCGCGAGGTGGACATCGTGCTGGAACGCGATGACGGGATGATCGCAGGCATTGAGGTGAAGGCGAGCGCGACGGTCAAAGCCGGTGATTTCGGTGGTCTCAGGGCCTTGGCCGAGGCGTGCGGTGACCGCTTTGCCTTCGGCGTCGTCCTCTACGACAGCGCGGATGTCGTGCCGTTCGGCGACAAGTTGGCGGCGGCGCCGTTGTCGAGCCTCTGGGATGGAAAGGCGCTGCCGAACAAGGCAGGCAAGGGAGCGTCGCGTGGAACTGTATAAGAAGTGGTGCGAAGTCCGGCGCCATCGCGAAGATCGAACTTGGCCTCAAGATCCAGGGTCCATTCGACTGGCAGGACCACGCGCACGAGCTGATGGAAGGTGGGATCCGCGAGCTTCGTGAAACTCTGACCAAGGTTTGAGGCGGGGAGGTTTCATCATTTCGATGAAACGGCCTGCACCTTTCGCACTTTGCTCGTTTGGAGTCGGCCGTCTGAAATCGCGGACAGATGCTCTCGGTCAGACGACGCAGTCGGCCTACGCTAAGAACAACCGTATCTCGGTGACCACGCAATACGCCTATAAATGTCGGTGTCCTGGGGATGCTGCTGATAGTGCAAGTCTCCGGATCACTTCGGCTGGGCAGACCAATATTGAATGCGATCCCCCGCCGCATTCTCATATACAGCCTGGCTCGTGTGGTCTGACACGATAGCAAATTCCCGGCGCAAGCGAAGGTTCGCCGGCTTCTGGTCCATCGAACGGACTGCCCGAATACTGACAGGATAGACAATCGGACGTTCTCAACCGCACGGCGAAGAGGCGAGCGGATAACGTGTTGACGACAATTCGCGAGTGGGCTCCGTTTGTCATGACCGAATGATTGTTGCCGGGACGGCGCTTACAGGCGCGGCAGGAGCCAACGACGTTCATGGGGGGAGTTGATGACGATATACGGCGTGGCCTTGCTGGCGGTTTGTACTCTGTTGGGCGCCTATTTCGGGGACCTGCTGGGCGCGGCCCTTGGCGTGAAAGCGAATGTCGGGGGTGTCGGCATCGCTATGGTGCTGTTGGTTTCCGCGCGTCTTCTGATGACGCGCCGCGGAGACTTGCCATCGGACGTCAGGCTCGGCGTTATTTTCTGGTCGATGATGTACATTCCGATCGTCGTCGCCATGGCTGCCCAGCAAAACGTTGTCGCGGCGGTTAAGGGCGGCCCGGTTGTCTTCCTCGCGGGCACTCTGAGTGTCGTGGTGAGCTTCTTCGGCGTAGCCATACTCGGCCGCGCCAAAACCCCACCCCCCGAACCCAATCCGATGCGCGATCAGAACGAGAGCGAACGCCCATGACCGGCATCGCAGAAAAAGTGATCGCCGGGCAGGGGCTCCTCATCGCCTTCGCCGTTGTCGGCCTGGTGATGCTGGTTTCGAATTTCATGGCACATCGCCTTACGGCCGGGCGCATACACGGCTCGGCGATCGCGATCGTGATCGGATTAGCGCTGGCATGGGTCGGCGGCGAGGCAACCGGCGGTTCGAAGGGACTTGCCGACGTCACGCTCTTTTCCGGCATCGGGTTGATGGGCGGTGCGATGCTTCGCGATTTTGCCATTGTCGCAACCGCCTTCGAGGTCGACGTTGCAGAAGCGCGGAAGGCAGGGCTGGTTGGCGCCGCCTCGATTCTCGTCGGAATTCTGCTGCCGTTCATTGTCGGGGCCGCCACTGCTTACGCGTTCGGGTATTCTGACGCCGTATCCATGACCACCATTGGCGCGGGCGCAGTCACCTACATTGTCGGGCCCGTGACGGGAGCGGCGCTCGGTGCAAGTTCGGACGTCATGGCCCTTTCGATTGGCACAGGCGTACTCAAGTCCGTGCTCGTAATGATTGCAACACCGCTGGTCGCGAGGCTGATCGGTCTAGATAATCCGCGTTCGGCAATGGTGTTTGGCGGCATGATGGGTACGACAAGCGGCGTAACGGCTGGATTGGCGGCGACGGACCCCGCCCTCGTTCCTTATGGCGCCTTGACGTCCACATTCTATACCGGTGTCGGCTGTCTTGTGGTCCCGTCGCTATTCTATTTTACATTACGGACGATGATTGGATCATGAGACCCGTAGTTGGGCGGAGGCAATCTCCAGACCGCGATTCTTGCGAGAGAATTGGCCCGACGCTGAATATCGACCGGCAAACTCGCGAATTCTCCGGCCATCTATCCGTCTTGCTGGAAAAAATTCTGGCCCAAGGCAGCCATCGGCGGGGTCGCCCTAACTGGCGGCCCTCATCTCCGAGCCCATAAGGGCGTCGGTGAATTTCTGGCGCCACCAGATCACGTCTTCCCGCTCCACACTGTTCATCATCGATCGCCAGCGGCGGATGCGCTCGGAGCGATCCATCTTGAGCGCCGTCACGATCGCGTCCGACATTTCTTCGGCGCTGTAAGGGTTGACCAGAACGGCGTCGCGCAACTGGATCGCCGCGCCAGCGAAACGCGAGAGGATCAGCACGCCCGGGTCTTCCGGATCCTGCGCGGCGACATATTCCTTGGCCACGAGGTTCATGCCGTCGCGCAGCGGCGTTACGAGACCGATGCGCGCCGCGCGGTAGATGCCGGCGAGATAGTCGCGCGGATAGCCCTGGTTGACATACCGGATGGGCACCCAGTCGACATCGGCATAGGCGCCGTTTATGCGGCCGGAGAGGCCCTCCAGGGTGGTGCGGATTTCCTGATAGGTTTCGACCGCTTCGCGTGAGGGCGGGGCGATCTGCAGAAGGAACACTTCCTTGCGCACTTCCGTGTGCTCGCGAAGAAACCGCTCATACCCGAGAAATCGATCCTCCAGCCCCTTGGAATAATCCAGCCGGTCGACGCCGATCATCATGACGCGACCGTTGGCGCTTTCCTGCATCTGGCGGAAGGCGTGCTGGGCCGTCGGCCCGCGCGACATCTCTGCGAACTCAGCTGCATCGATGCCGATCGGACAGTTGAGCAGCTGCACCGACTTGCCGCCCAGTGTCAGCACGCCATCCGACTCGCGCCAGGTTGCGCCAAGATCCTCAACTGCGAACTCGCGATAGGCGTCGAGCCATTCCTCCGTGTGGAAGCCGACGACATCGTAATCGAAAAGGCTGCGCGCCAGTTCGGTCGCCAGCGGAAGGATGGCGAACAGGCGCCGCGGCGGCCAGGGAATGTGCAGGAAGAAGCCCATCCGGTTCTTGCAGCCGAGCCTGCGCAACTCGGCGCCGAGCGGGATCATGTGATAGTCCTGCACCCAGACGACATCCTCGGCCTCGATCAGGGGCCGCACGGTTTCAGCAAATCGCGCGTTCACGCGCTGGTATCCGCCGGCGAATTCCCGTTCGTATTCGGCAAGGTCGATCCGGTAGTGGAACAGCGGCCAGAGGGTGCGATTGGCGAAGCCGTTGTAGTACTCCTCGATATCCTGATCCTCGAGGTCGATCGTGGCGGTGGTGACGCCTTCGCTGCGCTGGAAGTGGATGTGGCCGTTGAAATGATCGGTCCGCTCGCCCGACCAGCCGAACCAGATGCCGCTGTATTCCCTCAGCGCGGCCGACAGCGCGACCGACAGGCCGCCCTGGGCGGCCGAATCCGGGCCTGCGGGCGGAGTGACCCGGTTCGAGATGATGATCAGGCGACTCATCTAATGGCGCTCCACGGTTTGCTGAGCAGCACCGCGCAGTTGATCAGGCCAACAAGAGAATAGGTCTGCGGGTAATTTCCCCAAAGTTCGCCTGAATTTGGGTCAATATCCTCCGACAGGAGGCCAGCGGCTGTTCGCCGGGCCAGCATTTCCTCGAACAGCGCTCTTGCGTCATCGTGACGCCCAGTGACGTAGAGCGCCTCGATCAGCCAGAATGTACAAACGTTGAACGCCGTGGACGGCAGGCCGAAATCGTCTTCCGTCGCATATCGCAGCATGTAGGGACCGCGCCGCAATCCTTCTTCCACCGCGCTCAGCGTGCTGCGGAAGCGCGGATCGTCCGGCGCCAGGAAGCGCAGGTCGAGCAGCTGGATCAGGCTGGCGTCGAGATCATCGCCGGAAAATGTCGCCGACAGGCGCTGGGTGTCCTCCCGCCACGCGGCGCTCTCGATCCGCTCACGTATCTTGCGGGCGCGTTCGCCCCAAAAGGCGCACTTCTCTTCGAGACCAAGGGCGCGCGCGGCGTTCCCCAACCGGTCACACGCGGCCCAGCACATCGCGGCCGAATAGGTATGTACGCTCTGGCGCGTGCGCAGTTCCCACAATCCGGCGTCCGGCTTGTCATAAACCTGCCACGCTCGCTCGCCGACGCGCTCGAGCGAGTCGAAATCTTCCTTGCTCGCCTGACGAAACAGACGCTGGTCGAAAAACGCCTGCACGTTCGACAGCACGATCTGGCCGTAGGCGTCATGCTGGATCTGTTCGAAGGCCTGGTTGCCGACGCGCACTGGCGGCGTGCCGCGATAGCCCGCAAGGTCTGGAGCGATCCGTTCGGTCAACCGGGTTTCGCCGAGCACGCCGTAAAGCGGCTGGATGCGGCCGCCCCGCTCATTGTCGACGATGTTGCGCAGATAGCCGAGATAGCCTTCCAGCACGTCGAGCGCGCCAAGCCGGTTCAGCGCCTGAACCGTGTAGTAGGCGTCGCGTATCCAGCAATAGCGGTAATCCCAGTTGCGCTCGGACCCCGAGTGCTCGGGAATGGATGTTGTCAGCGCCGCGACAATCGCGCCGGTTTCCTCGTGCTGGCAGAGCTTCAGCCCGATGGCCGCGCGGATCACCACATCCTGCCATTCAAACGGCGTCGCCAGCCCGCGCACCCAGGCCTGCCACTCGTTCGCCGTGTCAGTCAGCATCCGGTTGATGATCGACGCCACCTCGCCGGAGAAGCTTTCGTCCGGTCCGAGAAAGAAATGCAGCGGTCGCTCGACGCGAAACGGCCGTTCCTCCTCGATCATGCCAACAGGAGCGTTGGTGGTGAGCCGGAGCGTAAGCTCCCGCAGCAGATAGCGTATGTGGTTCGAGCCGCGGGTCCGGGAAACATCCGACTTGCCCCAGTCCCGCGTCGGTCTGAGGCGCACGCGGATGCGCGGACTGCCTGCCACCGGCCGCACGATGCGGGCAAACGCAACTGGCCGGTAGACGCGATCCAGCCGCTGGGCGCGCGGACAGAAGTCGATCACTTCGATGGCATTGCCGGCGTCGTCGGTATGGCGGCTGACCAGGATCGGCGTATTGCGCTGGTATTCCTGTTCGCTCGACACGCAGCCTTCCAGGTCGATCGCCCACAGTCCGGCGGCGCCGGCGTCGGCCGGATCCTGGCCCGAGATGAGCGAGGAAAAGAGAGCATCGCCGTCGACGCGCGGCACGCAGGCCCAGACAAACCGTCCACACCGGTCAACCAGTGCGCTGACCTGGCAGTTGCCGATCGGCCAGAGATCAAGCGAAGCGCTCACGTCATTACCTCGCAGGCGGCCTCAAGCCAGAGCAGGGTCGCGCCAACGTCATGCAGCCGATAGGCGGCGGCGGTCTCACGCATCGGACCGACCAGCACGCCGGCGCCTCCAAGGGCGGCAGCCGCGGCAAAGCCTGCTTCATCGGTCACGTCATCGCCGACGAAGACCGGTCTCCCGCTGTTCATCTCGGGTTCGGTCATGAAGGCCCTCACAGCGGACCCCTTGTCGGCGCCCGCGGCGGTCAGCTCAAACACCATCTTGCCGGGCTGCAGCGGAAGTCCCGTGCTTTGCGAGATGCGCACGGCGAGCGTTCGGCAATCGTCTTCGGCCTCGGGCGCCAGCCGATAATGCAGCGCCGCGCCAAAGGGCTTTTCCTCGACCAGCAGCGCGGGATGACGTTCTTTCAGCCGGTGCAGTTCGGCCAGCGCTTCGTCTAGCCCTTCGGGCCGCGCCGGAGAGCGTATCCGTCCGCCGGGCCAGTGCATCTCAAGGCCATGACTGCCGCCGATGGCGAACTCCGGATCGCCGAACAATTGCCGCACCTGGTGCGCCGGCCGGCCGCTGACGATCGCCAGCCGTCCATCAAGGCTCTCCCACAGCCGGCTCATCAGCGCGCGCAGCGTTTCGCTGACCTCGACCGCATCCGGACGCGCGACGATGTCGACGAGCGTGCCGTCGAAATCCAGAAACAGCGAGGCGCCTTGAAGCAGGCGGGGCGAAGGCTCCGGGAGGGTCTGGCGACTGTCTGGCGGCATCGGGTCCTTGTTGATTGAGCGTCAACATGGATGAAAGATGACGCTCCGACAACCTGCTAGGGATGACGAAAAATCGTCAGATTTCATTCCGTTGGCGCCGGTTTGGCGGGTCCGCGGATGACACGGGCGATGGTTCCGCCCTGCGCCAGCACCGAGAACAGGACGACGATATAGGTTGCTGTCACCAGCAAGTCCTTTTGCTCGCCCATCGGCAGCGACAGGGCCAGAGCGATCGATATGCCGCCGCGCAGGCCGCCCCACACCATCACGGGCATGGTCGAGCGAAATGGCAGGGAATTGCGCCAGAAGAGAAGCGGTGCGCCAACTGACAACGTACGCGCAACCAGCACCAGCGGGATCGCCGCGAGACCAACGGTCACAAGCCGGGAATTGCCGATCAGCGCGATCCCCTCAAGACCGATCAGGAGAAAGAGAACGGCGTTCAGCACTTCATCCACGAGTCCCCAGAACTTGATGATGTGATCGCGTGTCGTATCGCTCATGGCCCGCGCCACGCCGCGATTGCCGATCAGCAGCCCTGCGACGGCCATGGCGACGGGGCCGCTGATGTGCAGGTTCTGGGCAAGGGAATAGCCGCCCATCACGAGGGCGAGCGTGATCAGAAGCTCGACCGGATAATCGTCGATCGCCTTCATCGCGAGATAGCCGACCCAGCCGAACGCCAGACCCAGCAACGCGCCGCCGGCGGCTTCCTCGAAGAAGAGCAGGGTGGCGTGCGGCGCGGAGAACTCTCCGCCGCCCGCAGCGACCGCAAGAATGATGCTGAAGACGACGACGCCGACGCCGTCATTGAACAGGCTCTCGCCGGAAATGGTCGCCTGAAGCCCGCGCGGCGTGCTGGCGCTCTTCATGGCGCCCATCACGGCAACCGGGTCCGTCGGGCTGATCAGCGCGCCAAAGACAAAGCACCAGGCCAGCGGAAGCTCGACGCCGGCAAGCTGTGTCACCATATAGAGGCCATAGCCGACAATGACGGTCGATGCGATGACGCCCAGCGTGCTCAGAACGCCCACCTGCGACCAGTGCCGGCGCAGGTCGCCGAGATCAACATGAAGGGCGCCGGCGAACAGCAGGAAGGACAACATTCCCTGCATCAGGGTTTTTTCGAAATCGATGCCTGCGAGAAATCCGCGCACCGCATCGCCAATGCGGAAATCCGGCGTCGCCCAATCCAGCGCCAGAACCGCCAGCGAGGCGACAACGCCCATAAGGGCCAGCCCCACGGTGGAAGGCAGGCGGAGGAACTTGTGATTGATCCAGCTCAGCGCGGCCGCCAGCGTGATCAGGATTGCCGCAACGTCGAATACACTGGGCAGGTGTGCAGATTCCACGCAGCAATTCCCCCGCTTGAACGTCGCGCCTGAAGATGCCAGAGCCCCGCGCAGACGCAATCGAGGACTTTGTCAGGCGCCCGGCCGATTTCCATGGAACCCGGCCGGGCGACCATTTTGTTTACCTTCTTGGAGAAACTGCGCCATGGCCATTGTCGATGTGAGCCTCTCGTGTTTCACCGGACCCAGGTTGGCTCAGGATCAATGTCGACGATGAACAGCTCCGAGGCCGGCCCGGCGCAAGAGACAGCGCCGACGTCGGTCGCACGCCAACCGGGCTTCTGGGGACTTGCCGTCGGATCAATCGGCATCGTCTTCGGCGACATCGGAACCAGCCCGCTTTACGCGATGCGCGAAGCGCTGCGCCATTCGCGCAGCCACGGCGCCGCCGAACTCGCCGTGCTCGGCGTCATCTCTCTCGTCTTCTGGGCGCTGATCCTCGTCGTCACCGTGAAGTACGTCTTCTTCCTGATGAAGGCGGACAACAAGGGCGAGGGCGGCACGCTGGCGCTGATGGCGCTCGCCCAACGCGCGCTTGGCCGTCCGTCGGCCATTGTCTTCTCACTTGGCGTATGCGGCGCCGCGCTGTTCTACGGCGACGGCATCATCACGCCGGCCGTCTCCGTGATGGGCGCAATCGAAGGCCTCGGCGAAGCGCCGGGCATGGGACATATTCTCGAACCATTCGTGCTCCCGATCGCGCTGGGCATTCTCGTCGGCCTGTTCATGGTGCAGTCGCACGGCACCGCCAGCGTTGGCAGGTTCTTCGGGCCCATCACGGTTGTCTGGTTCCTGGCGCTCGCAGCGCTGGGCACGTTCCACATCTTCGATGACTGGACGATCCTTCGCGCGCTGTCGCCGCACTACGGCATCATGTTCCTGGCCAGCAATGGCGTGATGAGTTTCGTTATCCTCGGCAGCGTCTTCCTCGCCGTCACGGGCGCGGAGGCGCTCTATGCCGACATGGGCCATTTCGGGAAGTCGCCGATCCGCGCCTCATGGCTCTTTCTCGTCCTGCCGTGCCTCGTGCTGAACTACATGGGTCAGGGCGCGCTGGTGCTGTCGGATCCCACGGCGGCGGCCAATCCGTTCTTCCGCATGATCCCGGAGCCGGTCTACTGGCCCGTCCTGCTGCTGGCGACGGCCGCAGCGGTCATCGCAAGCCAGGCCGTGATTTCCGGCGCCTTCTCGCTGACACAGCAGGCGGTCCAGCTCGGCCTGCTGCCGCGCTTCCGAATCCTGAGAACATCAGAAACGCAAGCCGGCCAGATCTTCGTGCCGCAGGTCAACACGCTGCTCCTCGTCGGCGTCGTCGCGTTGCTCCTGTTCCTGCGCACGTCCTCCAACCTCACCGCCGCCTACGGCATCGCGGTGACCGGAGCGATGTTCGTCGACACGCTGCTGTTTTTCGTCATCATCCGGCATCTCTGGAAGCGGCCGCTCTGGCAGGCGGTCCTCGCAGTCGTCGTGTTCGGCTCGCTCGATCTGGTCTTCCTCGGCTCGAACCTCCTCAAGATTCCGCAAGGCGCCTGGGTGCCGCTGGCGCTCGGCGGTTCGCTGATCGTGGTGATGTGGACCTGGTCGCGCGGTACGCGCCTGCTCACCGAGAAGTACCGCCGCGAAGCCATCTCCTTCGAGGATCTTATCGCCAGCTTGTCCGTCAAGATGCCTCACCGCACCGAGGGCACGGCGATCTTCCTCACCGCTGATCCATCGGTTGCGCCGGTAGCGCTGCTTCACAACCTCAAGCACAACCGCGTGCTTCATGCGCAGAACATCCTGCTGACAGTGAAGACCGCCGACCAGCCGCGCATTCCGGAAAACGAACGCATCGACATCGAGGACATCACCGCAGACTTCAAGCGCGTCACCATCCACTACGGCTTCATGGAGACGCCGAACCTTCCGGCCGCGCTGGCCGCCTGCAAGCGGGAAGGTCTGAAGTTCGACATAATGTCGACGTCGTTCTTCTTCAGCCGCAAGACGCTGATCGCCTCGCCGACTTTCGGCATGCCGCTCTGGCAGGACTACATCTTCATCTTCCTGATGCGGAACGCCGGCAGCCCGGCGGACTTCTTCCGCCTGCCCGCCGGTCGCGTCATCGAGATGGGCGAACAGGTCATCGTCTAGCCGCCCCCGATTGCAATAAGGGTTGCGGGATGGTTCAGGACGGGGATCAATACCCAGGCGCAGAGGGAGCCCGCCATGAACCGCCGCGATATTCTCCGGGCCGCAAGCGGACTGACAGCTGTCGGCGCTCTTGCGGCCTGCAAGGGAAGCAGCGCGCCGCCTGTCGCCGCTGATCCGCTGAGCGGGACCTCGCTCATGCGCGACGTCGAGACCTATGTCGGCTTCGGCATCCATCGCAGCGGCGGGGCAGGCGATCTCGCCACGACGGACTGGTTCGCAAAGCGATGGGCGGCGCTGGGTTACGAGATCGAGCAGCAGCACTACGAAATTCCGAATGCGGATACGACCGCGGCCACCCTCTCGGTTGCGGGCGAAACGTTCGACGGCTTCGGCCAGCCGCCGCTGGTGTTTACTTCAGGCGAAGGTCTCCCGGCCCCGTTGGCGATGTGGGATGAAGCCCATCCGGAAAACGTCGCGAAGCGCATCGCCGTTGTCTACGTCCCCGCGCCGTCCAGCGGATTTTCGCCGTCGGCCGCCTACCGCGCGGCGTTCGCCAAGGCGGCGGATGCGGGCGCGGCCGCCGTGCTCGGCGTCATCTCAGGCCCCTCGGGAGAGATCGTCGCCATCAACACGCCGGTCGATCTCAAGCCCACCGTGCCGGTGTTGCTGATCGGCGAGCGCGAGAAGCCGCGGCTGGATGCAGCGATGGCCAAAGGCGGCGACGCCGTGCTGCGGCTCGAGGGCCCTGGCGGCATGCGCCCCGCCAGCAACACCATCGCTCGCCACGGGGATACGGGCCCCTGGCTCATCGTCTCAACGCCCCAGAGCGGCTGGTTCACCTGCGGCGGCGAGCGCGGGCCGGGCGTCGCCATGTCGCTCGCGCTGGCCGAATGGGCCGTGCAGAAAAAGCTGCCCTGCCGGCTCTGCTTCGTTTCCAACTCCGGCCACGAGTGGATCTATTTCGGTGGACGACAGTTCCAGAAGTCGGGCGCGCCCGAACCCGCCGACACCGCCATGTGGTTCCACCTGGGCGCCAGCTATGCTGCACGGGCCTACGAGCAGACGCCGGACGGCCTCAAGCCGCTCGACACGGCCAATCCCAACTGCGTGCTGATGGTCAGCGACGACCTGATGGCCAGCGCCCAGGCGGCCTTCGCCGGCCAGCCCGGCATCGGAACGCCCGCCGCCGCGGATGTCGCCACCTCAGCGGGCGAGCTCACGGCGGTGATCGAGGAGGGCTACAAGTCCTTCGCCGGTTTCTGGGGCGGCCATGCGCTGTTCCACACGCCGATCGACAAGGCTGACGCCACCACGCCGCAGATTCTCGAAACCGTGGCGCGCTCGGTTGCGAAGGTGATCGAAGACAAGCTGGCCTGATGGTCCAGCGGCGCCTCAGGGCGCCTTCTGCACGCCGCGCAGGAAGATCGACACGGCCCGCCGGGTGCGCTGCTCCAGCACATGCGGCGGCAACGGCGTCAGGCTGCTGGCGCTCAGCATAAGCTTCAGCGCCGAATCCTGCATCACCATGCCGAGCAGCATGGCGGCGGCTTCGTCCGGATCCTCGATCTGGTATCGGGCGCGCACGACAGGCGAAGAGAGCCAGTCGGCGATCACCTGACGCGGGAATCCCTTCGGCCGCGCCTGTTGCTGCTTCATCAGTTCGGGATAGCGGCGAACCTCGCTGACGATCAGCCGGAAGAGCGCCATCGAGCGCGGCGAGGACATGTGCGAGACGAGCCGCATCACCACGCCGTAAAGTTCGAGTTCGATATCGTCCCGGGCGGTCGGCGGCGGGAAATGGCCCATCACGGCGACGTTTTCCGCGAGCAGGGCGCCCAGAAGCTCGAGCTGGCTCTTGAATTCGCGGTAGATGGTCTTCTTGGACATGCCCGCTTCCTGGGCCACGGCGTCCATCGTTGCGTGTTCGGGCTGTCCGTCGAGGAAGACCTTTCGGGCGGCGGCGAGAATGCGTTCGCGCGGAGAGGCCGCCACTGCCGGTGTCTGGCCGCCCGCTACCTGCATTTCCGCTTTGTCCGCACTCAAAATATTGCTCCGTTTAACATCATCGCCACCTTTGCAGACTATACAATAATGCTGTATGGAAACGCCAGAGTTTCCGAGATTGGACATGATCCTCCCCAAGACGATCCGATCCGAGGCTGAAATTGACGCTGGTCTGCCGGACATCCGCTCCGGGACCGAGCGTGCAATCCTGTCTCGCATCCTGTACGAAACCGCAGGCCGGACCGACGCCGAAAATGGCGCGCCGGCCTTGGAACAAGATCGCGTGAGCGACACATACTCCCCGAACGCGCCAGGACAGAAAAAAATGAAAATGCGCACAGCAATGATGGTGGGCGTCGGCTTTGCGGCCCTTGCGCTCAACTCCTGTGGACAGAAACCCGCCCCGGCGGAGACGATTCCCGCTGCGGAAGCCGATGCGGCCGCCCAGTCCAGCGAGGCGGGCGCTCCGCAGGCCATGCGGGTGACGCGCATTGCACAGCGCGATCTCAACGACGTGATCAGCGGCACGGGCCGGCTGGTCGTGCGCGAGGAAGCCGCGGTCGGAACCGAGCTCAGCGGCTATCGCGTCGAGAAGGTTTATGTCGACGAGGGCGACTGGGTGAAAGCCGGTCAGCCCCTGGCGAAAATGGACGATACGCTGCTCAAGGCGCAGATCGCGCAGGCCGAAGCGGCGCTGGCCCAGCAGAAGGCGAGCGCTGACTTCAACGACGCCAACCTCAAGCGCACCGAAAACCTGGCGGCCGCCGGCGCGTCCTCGCAGCAGGCGCTGGATCAGGCGCGCATGCAGGCGGCCTCGTCCGATGCGGCGCTGCTTGCGGCCCAGGCGTCGCTCAACGAGATGAAGACCCGCGACGAGCGCATGGTGCTTCGGGCGCCGGTGACGGGCCGCATCCTGCAGCGCGCCATCCGTCCGGGCGACATTTCCAGCCCGGCGACGGCCACGCCCTATTTCCGCATCGCGCGCGATGGACTCATCGAGCTCGACGCCGAACTGACCGACGCCAACCTCTCGCAGATCAAGGAAGGCGATCCGGTGCACGTGACCCTGTCGTCCGGGCAGGTTCTCCCCGGCAAGGTGCGGTTCATTTCCCCACGCGTTGATGCGTCCACCAGTCTCGGCAAGGCGCGGATCGAGCTGCCCTACGATCCCGCCCTGCGCGCTGGCGGCTTCGCGACCGCGAAGTTCGACGGCAAGGACAAGGGCGGCCTCACCGTTCTCGCCAGCGCCGTGCGGTATGAATCCGGCGGCCCGGCGCTGATGGTCGTGGGCAAGGGCAACCAGGTGAAACAGACCCCGGTCAAGCTCGGCTCGCGTATCGGCGATTATGTCGAACTGGTCGACGGCCCGCCTGCGGGCACGATGGTCCTTGAAACAGGTTCGGCCTTCACGCTCGACGGCGACGTCATCCGGCCGATCGAGGAAGAAGCTTCGGCTGCGGGCGCCGCGGGGTCGAAACCACAATGAACCTGCGCGTTTCAAGCTGGGCGATCCGCAACCCGATCCCGGTTGTGGTCGCCTTCGCGCTGGTCAGCATTGCTGGCCTGTTCGCCTATTCGCAGCTGCCCATCAAGCAGTTTCCCAACATCTCGTTCCCGGCCGTCGTGGTCACCGTCATCGAGGACGGCGCCGCGCCGACCGAGGTGGAAAGCCAGATCACCCGCCTGGTCGAGAATTCGGTCGCCACGCTTCCGAATATCGAGCAGCTCGCGTCGACCGTGACGCTCGGCGTCTCGACGACGGTGATCCAGTTCGAGATCGGCACCAACCTCCAGAAGGTGAAGGACGACGTTCGCTCCAAGGTCGACCAGATCCGGCAGGACCTGCCGGCGAGCATCCAGCCGCCGCTGGTCAATGCGCTGGACTTCACAGGCGGCGTCTTGATGACCTACGCCGTCAGCGCGCCCGACATGTCCTCGACCGAACTTTCGTGGTTCATCGACGATACGATCGCGCGCGACCTCCAGGGGGTCAAAGGCGTCGGTCAGGTCACGCGGGTCGGCGGCGTCGATCGCGAAATCAACGTCACGGTCGATCCCGCCCGCATGGCGGCGCTCGGCGTCACGGCCGCGCAGGTAAACCAGGCGCTGCTCGGTTACTACCGCAACTACGGCGGCGGCCGCGCCCAGGTGGGCGGTTCGGAAACCACCGTGCGCGTTCTTGGCGAAGCCGACTCCGTCGACAAGCTGCGCAACCTCACCATTCCGTTGCTGACCGGCGGCTATGCGAAACTCTCCGACCTCGCTGAAGTGGGCGACGGCTCCGGCGAGCAGCGGGGCTTTGCGCGCCTCAATGGGCGCCCCGTCGCAGGCTTCAACGTCGTCAAGGTGGACACGGCGAGCGAGGTCGACGTCGAAAACGGCGTCAACGCCGAAATCAAGCACCTGCTCGAGGTCCATCCGGGCCTCAAGATCACCAAGATCTTCTCGATCACCGACGACACCCGCAAGAACTTCGAAGCGACCCAGTCCGTTCTGCTCGAAGGTATGGCGCTGGCGGCGCTAGTGGTCTTCCTCTTCCTGCGCGACTGGCGCGCGACGGTTATCGCCGCGACAGCCATGCCGCTATCGCTGATCCCGACCTTCGCCGTCGTCGGCGCGCTCGGCTTCAGCCTCAACGTGGTGACGCTGCTCGCCTTCACGCTGGTCATCGGTATTCTCGTCGACGACGCGATCGTGGAGATCGAGAACATCCAGAAGCGGACGCTTGCGGGATATTCTCCGTTCCGCGCGGCGATGGAGGGCGCTGACGCCATCGGCCTCGCCGTGCTGGCGACGACGGCCTCGATCGCCGTGGTTTTCCTGCCGACCTCGTTCATGCACGGCATCCCAGGCCAGTTCTTCAAGGAATTTGGCGTCACGGTCGCCGTGGCGGTCATCTTCTCGCTGGCTGTGGCGCGCTTCGTCAGCCCCCTGATGGCGGCCTACTTCCTGAAGCCGGCCAAGGAAATGCATGACGTCCGCAAGCTGCCGGCCTTCTACGAGAACGCGCTGAAGTGGGCGCTGCATCACCGTTTCATCGCCGCCTTCCTCGGCTTCCTCACGCTGGTGGCTGCGCTGTTCATCGCGGTTGTCGCCCTGCCGAAAGGCTTCATCCCCACGGAGGACCCGGGCTACATCCAGTTCCAGATCGATGCTCCCACGGGCACGACCTATGAAGCGATGAGCCGCTCGGCCGAAGAGCTGGACAAGCTGTTGCGGTCGCAGCCGGACGTGCAGGACGTTTTCATCTCGGTCGGCTCCACCGGCGCGAACGGCGATCTCACCTCGGGCTCCGCCACGTTGGTGATGACGCCCGACCACAAGATATCGACCGAAGACCTCAAACAACGCATCCGTCCGCTCCTCAGGAACATCCCGGACATCCGCGTCACCGCGCTCCTCTCCGGCGGCGGGCCGTCGGGCGCCGACGTCGACATCATCCTCGCCAGCGAAGATGGCGAGGCGCTCGACAAGGCGCAGATGTCGCTGCTGCAGGAAATGCGGAAAATGCCGGCGATCCGGAACCCGCGTCTCTTCCCGGCGCCTCCGGGTCCGCAGCTGATTATCCGGCCGCGCGCGGCGGAGGCCTCGCGCCTCAATGTCTCGACCGACGAGATCGCCGCCGTGGCCCGTATCGCCACGACCGGGGATATTGAGGCCAACACGCCGAAATTCTCCGAAGGCAAGCGGCGCCTGCCGATCCGCGTCCGCTTCCCGGAATCGGTCAAGCGCGATGTCGCCTCCCTGTCCGGCCTGCGCGTGCCGACGCGCGACGGCGGCTCCACCACGCTGGGCGCCGTCGCCGACATCTCCTTTGAGCAGGGGCCGAGCAAGATCGAGCGCTATGAGCGCCAGCGCCGCGCCGACGTCCAGGCCGACTTCGCGCCCGGCGTCGCGTCCGGCCAGGCGACCCAGGAGGTCGACAACTCGCAGACGATCAAGAACCTGCCGCCGAGCGTCAAACGCGCCACCATCGGCAACGAACAGGCGCAGCAGCAGATGTTCCAGGGCATCGTCGTTGCGCTCTTCGCCGGCGTTGCGCTGATCTACAGCGTGATGGTCCTGCTGTTCCGGTCGCTGTTCAAGCCGATCGCGATCCTGATGTCGCTGCCGCTGGCCTTCTCGGGCGCCTTCGTGGCGCTGCTGATCACGCACATGGAAATCTCCATGCCGGTGATGATCGGCTGCGTGCTGCTGCTGGGCGTTGCGGCGAAGAACGCGATCCTGCTCGTCGAGTTCACCATCGAGGCCGAACAGCGCGGCAAGAACGTCTACGACGCCCTGTTCGAGGCCTGTCGCGAACGGGCCCGCCCGATCGTGATGACCACGGTGGCGATGACGGCCGGCATGTTGCCGACGGCGCTGGGCATCGGCGAAGGCGCGGGCTTCCGCCAGCCGATGGCGGTGGCCGTGATAGGCGGCCTGATTTCCTCGACCGTCCTGTCGCTTGTGCTGGTGCCGGTGATCTACTCCTTCGTCGACGGCTTCGAGCGCTGGTTCAACCCGCGCGCCGCGAAGCTGGCGACGCCGCGCACTGCGGAAGACGAGGAGCTGCTGAAGAGCGGACACGTCTAGCGCGTCCGTTCGCAGTATTCCCGAAGGCTGGTGTAGCGGCGAAGGCTGCTAGAGCGGTTCGTCCGCCATCGCTTCGCCCGCGCGCATCGCCCAGATGACGCTGATGAAGAGACCCTTCATCCGCGGCAGCAGCACGCCGCCGATCGCCACCACCAGCCCCGCCACGATCAGGAAGGGCAGGAGCGGGAAGTTTGCGTCGCGGTGGGCGAAGATGATGAAGGCCGGCGAAACCAGGTGTCCGGTGACCAGGATCGTCGCCCATGCCGGCCCGTCGTCGGCCCGGATGTCGCCCGTGCGCAGCCCGCAGCAGGAACACGCCTCGGCCTGTTTCAGATAGCCGGCGAGAATGCGCCCCTTGCCGCATTGCGGACAGCGCAGCGCCAGGCCGCGCCGGACGGCGAGCCAGATATCGCGTTTCGCGGGGATGGCGGTCTGGGTCATGCGGCCAATCTGGGGTGGCGTCCCTTCGCCGTCCAGCGCGCCTTAGGTCGCAGCTATTCGTCGTAAAACTGCAATCCTGCGGCGCCCTCGGTCTGCCACATCACGCGCGCCCAGCGGCGAATACGAAGGGTCGGCTCGGCGACCAGCACCTGTTCCGTCAGCGTAACCTTCTTGAAGAACTCGATCCTGAGCCCGGTATCGCTGACATTCTTGACCACGACATCCATGCGCTCGCCGCCGGTCAGCGTGATGGTCGCCTGCTTGAAGGTCAGCTGGCGCGGAGAGCGCGCGTCCTTTTTGCGGGTCTGCTGGTATTCGTCTTCTTCCAGCGCCGGGCGGGCCGCGATTTGACGCAGCCTGTTCGCCAGCGGATCGCTGGATTTGGATGAGCCAGTCTTCTTGAACATGCGCGCGCGAAACAGGGCAGTCGTGTAAGATAGAGGCTCTGTAAACCTTAAGGAATTACTTGAAGCAATTAAGCGCGCCCGCACTCTCGGGCATGCAGCCGCCTTCGCCCCGATTCCGGGCGGAATCCCGGCGTCACCGCCGCTGGGACACAAGATCGCAGTCAGCCCTGGCTCGCCCAGAACTCCCGGAACGCCTTGCGCGGGTCATCCTGCACATGGCTGTAACGGTCGAACACCATCGTCGTCCGTTTGGGCACGGTATAGGTCGCCCAGTCCGGCGTGTTGGGATTGTTGGGGTTGCCCGTGGCGGCGAACGCCACCCACGCCGAGGCCAACTGGTCGGCCACCCGCACCGAATCAAGGCTCGCATCGTTGAGGCCGCCGCGCACGTCGTGCAGGGCGGGCCCGACATCGGACCCGTGCGGCGTTCCATACCGTCCGCCAAAGGCCGGGCTGGGCAGCGCGTAGAGATAGGTCCAGAGCGGCGCGCCGCCGGCCGCCGCCTGCGCCGCCTTGCGCTCGGACTGGATGATGGCGCTCTTGCGGAAGGTGCTGTCGGTATCCAGCCGCGCCTGCAGCACGAACGGCGTCGCCACCGGATCGTCCCGCCGGTACATGGCCGCCAGGTCGGCGCCCTTGGCCCCGGCGCGCGATTTCGCGAACGCGACGAAGCCCGCCTCGTCGAGCTGGAAGTTGGAGAGGCGATAGGCGCGCTCGTCCATCACCGTCGAAATGATCATCGGAATGTCGGCGGATATCGGCGGCGCATCCGGGTCGAACGGGTTACGCGGAATCTCCACGCCGTCGACGATCGGCGAGAAGGTGCGCGGCGCCTCGCCCTTCGCCCGCATGTCGGCTTCCATCGTCGCCTGCGCGGCCAGGATGGTCTGGAAGGGCAGGGCCTGCAGTTTTCCGGTTTCGCCCTTTGTCAGCCCCACGGCCTTCAGCAGAGCGGCGGTCGTCGGCGCGGTGTCCTCGCGCGTTGCAAGTTTCAGCGTCGATCCGCTCATCACGCCGGCGCGGTGGAACAGCCCCTTGGCCGACGGCATCGCCAGCAGCACGCTGGTCTTGGCGCCGCCGCCTGACTGGCCGAACACCAGCACGCGGCCGGGATCGCCGCCGAAGTTTTCGGCATTCGCCTTGATCCATTTCAGCGCAGCGACAAGATCGAGTTGTCCGGCGACGCCGGATCCGGCGAACTTCGCGCCTTCGTCCATCAGGTTGAGATAGCCGAACGCGCCAAGCCGGTGGTTCACGGTGATGACGACGGCGTTTCCATACCGCGCCAGTTCCTCTCCATCATAGCCGATCGAGTTGCCCGATCCGCCATAATAGCCGCCGCCATGGATGTGCAGCATCACCGGGCGCTTGGCATTGCGGTCCAGCGTTGGCGTCCAGATGTTCAGCACCAGGCAGTCCTCGCCCATGCCGCCGGGCTGCACGTCGAAGAAGATCAGGCCGGTGTAATCCGCCGTCCGCGCCGCAGGCATCTGGGGCGCGAACTGGCCGTAGTCGGTTGCATCCCGCACGCCCCTGAACTTCGGCGGCGCCTGGGGCGGCATGAAACGGTTCTTGCCCGACGTGTCGGCGCCATAGCGGACGCCCTTGAAGTGATTGACGCCGCCCACCGCCGTGCCGCGATATTTTCCCTCCGTGGTTTCAACCACCGGAAAGATGTCCGCCTCGGTGATCGCGCCGGCAGACCCGACAAGGCCGAACGCTCCGCCCAGCAAAAGCGCGCCGCGCCGCGTGAGATGCCGCGTTTGCTGTCTGGCCATGATCTCTCTCCCTGTTGTTGGGGCAATCTGCAGTCGCCCGTGACTGTTTTCTAGCATTCCCTGTGTTGCTGTCATCCCGCGGGGCCTGCCCGTTGTCCGGCAGGCGATCAAAAATCCTTCATCTGGAATCAGGGCCGAAGAAAAAGTCGGGCGAAGTTATCCGACACGTTCGGAGCGCCCTTAGTCTTGGGGCCATGTTGATCGTGTCGCTCATCCTGCTTTGTCTCACCGCCGCATGTCTGCGGGTTCAGCCGCGCCAACGGCTCCCAGGCAACTGTTCAGGTGGGCTAGAGCGGGCGAGCCCCACGCTCCGTACGGTCTGCAAAGACCCTGGGGGACAACGGGATCTCGCCCGCTCCCACCATGCACCATCTCAGGGAGACAAGGGGGCGAGCCGCCAACACGAACATCGCAGCCGCTTTCCAGCGGCGCACCGACAATTTCCCTCCTGGCACATCCGGTCGAGCCGAAGGCGGCCGGATTCGGGCCCGCAGCACCTGCTGCGCGCCCTGGCGCGGTGACAGCGCGCACCCGCTAGGAGTGGACTTCAGCCAGCATCCCCGGAGCGGGCCACGGCCGCGCTCAACGCGGACCCGCGCCTTCAGCCGAAAAGGCCTGTCGGCGGCGTTCGCCGCGTGCCATCATGTGGCGTCCGCACGCCACCTGCGCGCGATCCAATGTCAAAAATTCGAGGAGGCGAATGTGAAGCAGTTTCTGGCTCTCTACATGGGGCGTCCAAACGCAGCGCCGGGCAGCGGCGCCGCCAGCCTCGATGAAAAGACCCGAAATGCAGGCATGGCGGCCTGGCAGAAATGGATGGTCGATCATCAGGCCAACATTGTCGGCATGGGCGGTCCGCTTGGCAGCACCAAGAAGACGTCCGCCGCCGGCGTTTCGGACATGCGCAATGCCGTCGTCGGTTATGTCGTCGTGAAAGCCGACTCGCACGAAGCCGCTGCGAAGATGTTCGAGGGCCATCCCCACTTCTCGATCTTCCCCGGAGATTCGGTCGAGATCATGGAGCAGCTGCCGATCCCCGGCGCCTGAGCCGTCCTAACCGATATTCACCGCCATGCCGCCGTCGACGGGCAGGGCGACCCCGGTGATGAACTTCGCCTCGTCGGAACAGAGGAACAGCGCCGCGAAAGCGGTGTCCCAGCCTGTTCCCATGTGTCCCATCGGCACGCGCGCCGCGCGATCGGCTCGCAGCTTTTCCGGGTCGACGCCGCGCGCCGCCGAGATGCCGCCAATCGCCATCGGCGTATCCATCAGTCCCGGCATGATGACGTTGCAGCGCACGCCATGCTTGGCGTTGCCAACCGCAACCACGGTGGTCAGCCGGTTCACCGCCATCTTCGAGACTTCGTAAGTCACCATGTGCGACCCCGCGATCGCCGCCAGCGACGAGATGTTGAGGATCGCGCCCGACTTCTGCTCCCGCATCACCGGCAGCACATGACGGATCGTGGCCGTCATGGACTTCAGGTTGATGTCCATGATCCGGTCCCAGGCGTCCTCCTCGATGCCGTGCGGCGGGGCATCGCCCCGGCCTGTGCCGACATTGTTGACGAGGATGTCGATGCGGCTCATCCGCGCCTTGCCCTCGGCGGCGATGGCGGCGCACTCCTTCCAGCGCGACACGTCCGCCTCAAACGCAAAGGCTTTGCCGCCTTCGCCCGTGATCATCGCGACGGTTTCCTCGGCGCTGTCCAGCCGCCGGTCGACGCACATCACCTCGGCGCCCTCGCGCGCGAACAGGATGGCCATCGCCCGCCCGTTGCCGATCGTTTCATCGCCCTCGCCATTGGGCGTCTGGCCCGCGCCGACAATGATCGCCGTCTTGCCCTCAAGCCGTCCCCTCGCGCCCGCCACGTCAGAACGCCTTCAGGTCGGGATCGAGCGTCTGGCCTTCGTCGAGCTGCACGCCGAAGGAATTGAGGATCATCGACACCTGCGTGTACTGCCCGGCGGTGAAGACGAGATCCATCATCTGCTTTTCGGTGTAATGCGCCTTCAGCCCCGCCCACGACGCGTTGGAGACAAACTGGTCACGGTTGAGATCGTCCGTCGCGGCGATCAGCGCCCGCTCCGCCGCCGTCCAGCCCTCGGCGCCGGCGCCCGCCTTGATCCGCTCGATCTCGTCCGCGCTGAGCCCGGACGCCAGCCCGATGCGATGATGCTGCGTCCATTCATAGCCCGACTTGCACAGCCAGCCCGTGCGCAGGATCACGATCTCGCGGTCGCGCGGGCTGAGATCGTTGCGCGAGAGCACGTAGCCGCCCCACCACGAGAAGGCGCGAAAGGCATCCGGCGCCCGCACAAGCGTGCGGAAGATGTTGAGCACCCCGCCATCCTTGGTGCGCGACTTGGCGAGCCGCTCGACTTGTTCAGGCGACAGTTCGGAATCCTGCAACGGAGCGATGCGGGGCTTGGCCAGTCTCATGCGGCGTTTCCTGGGCTTGGCGCCGGGCTCGCGATGGGGCGGCGGCGCAAGGCGCCATCCCGTCCCAACTGGCCCGGATGTCCGGTTTCGGTTCGCCGAACCCTAGCCGCGCAACGTACGTCCCGCCAGACGTGACGCGTCGGCAGGCGATCGTCCGCTTTCGCCTGCCGGGCTGAGATAAAGGTAGCCGTCTTCATCCACCCGCCCGCTGGCGCCCGTGCGGACGAAGTCGTTCTTGTCGCGAAGCTCGGCGGGACCGATGAGCCGCCGCTCGATCGTGCCGGGCGTGCGGGCCCAGACTTCGCCGATGGCGTTGGGCGGCAGGCGCTGTCCGGTCGGGTCGCGGATCTCCACCATCACGCCGCGACCGGGTCTGCCGCAGGTGCCGGGCCGGGCCGGTTGCATCGCCGGAGGCAGCATCGTGATCAGCCCGGTTTCGGGCATGCCATAGGATTCCGTCAGGATCGGTCCGAAGGTCGCGATCAGCCACGTTTTCAGGTCGGCTGGCGCGCCGCCCGCCCCGACGCTGATTGATTTCAGCGAGGCGAGGTTGAAGCGGCGAATGATCCGTGTAGGCACCTTGGCGAGCCGCTCGAACGTGCCGGCCCGGTCCATCCACTCGGTCACGCCATGCCGTTCGATCGCGCGCAGGGCGGACACGGGTTCATAGCGCGGCGTCAGCACGATGCGGCGACCAGCCGAGACGGCGGACCATAGCTGAAGGATCGCCCAGCTGTGGCTGAGTGTCAGGGTGATGAGCGATGCGCCGTTGTCGGGCGCCGGCGGTCTCGATTGCGAGGCGAGGGCGATGCGCGGACGCGGGATCCGCACGGCCCGCAGAGGGCCGCCGCCGGTCGAGGTGTATGCGATCTCTTCAGGATGCGCCCGGGCGAAACGCGGCGGGGCGACGGCGGGAAACAGATCCCAGAAATTGAAGAATCCGGGCGCCGCGGCATCGACCGTGCTGCGCAGTTTCATCGGCAGGTTGGATACCGCAGACGAGATGTCGGAAAGATCGTCACCATCGCAGATCAGCGCCGAGGCGCCCGCGTCGATCAGGATGCGCCGCGCCTCTTCAGCGCCGAGATCCGCGTCCAGCGAGAGGAGGCAGGCGTCGATCTTGCCGATCGCCCATGCGGCGACCGCCCACTCGATACGCGAGCGCATCCGCAGAGCGACGACATCTCCGGCGGCGATGCCGCGCCCGATCAGCGACTGGGCGAAACCGTTGGCGTAGTCGTTCCAGTCCGCCCAGCTCAGGCTGCGGCCATCTTCCAGCAGCGCGGCGTCCTTGCCGCGCACCTGCGCCCAGTATTCCAGACTGCGTGCAACCGGTGCTTTCATGGCGCGAGCGACAGCCGGACATGGGTGATCAGGGCGTCCTTGATCGTGGAAATCCTTACCTGCTCGGGATTGATCAACCACTGAAACATCACTCCACGCATGGCAGCCAATATAAGAGACGCTTCGGCCCGCGGCCGGGCGTCCGCCCTGATGTCGCCCTTGTCGCGGGCGCGCCGGATAAGAATTGCGATGCCGTCGATGCTCTCGCTGTTGAGACGGTCCACCAGCGGCCGCAGCTCCGGATGGGTCAGCCCCGCCGCGAGGATCGCCTGGAAGGCCCTGAGCGTGACCGGATCGCGGCACGCATCGTCGATGTAGAAGCCAACGCGCTCGATCAGGCGTTCGATGCCGTCGCCGGGCGTCAGCGACTGCCGCACGCGGGGTGCGTAATCGGCGATGATGCTGTCGACCAGCGCTGACACCAGCGCCGCCTTGGTTTTGAAATAGTGTGCGGGCAAGGCCCGGCTGTAGCCCGCCGCTTCTCCGGCCGCATTCAGCGTCAGCTCGTCCAGGCCCCGTTCGGCGACGATTGTCTTGGCCGCCTGCAGAATGGCGCGTTCGGCGATTTCGCGTCGTTCGGTCTGCGAAATGCGCGTCGGCTCCGTCGTCGCGGCGGGGCGCGGCGCGGGCTCGGCGGGTCGGAGGCGGGAGACTTTCGATGCGGCCATTTTCGTGCGTCAACAAACTTGTTGGCAAACAAGCAAGTTGGGTCCACGGACGTCAATCCTCCTTAGGCAGGCGGTCGGAAATGCCGCACCTGCGGGGGTTTTGGCCGCTGGGGAAGGTCACCGCGAGTTGACGTAGCGCGCTCATCGCGGCACGGAGTCCGCGCAAGATTGTTCCAGACGCGGCGCCGGCCGCGCAGCCGCACGAGGAAATCTCCATGAGCCAGTCGCTGACCGCCCCCGCCGCACCCGCCGCCGAAATCTCGGCCTACATCGCCGATGCGACCAAGAAGGCCTGGGACGTGATTGGCCTGCCCGCGGGCGTAAAGACTCGGGAGATCAAGTCGGTGGGGATCATCGGCGCCGGCACGATGGGCGGCGGCATTTCGATGAACTTCGCCACCGTGGGCGTCCCGGTGAAAATCGTGGAAGTCCAGCAGGCGGCGCTGGATCGCGGCCTCGGCGTCATCCGCAAGAACTACCAGAACTCCGCCGACAAGGGCCGCTTCCCGCAAGAGGAAGTGGGCGAACGCATGGGCCGCATCACCGGCTCGCTCGACCGCAAGGACCTGGCCGATTGCGATCTCGTCATCGAGGCCGTGTTCGAGGACATGGGCGTGAAGAAGGAAATCTTCGCGGACCTCGACAGGATCTGCAAACCCGGCGCGATCCTCGCATCCAACACCTCGGCGCTGGACATCAACGAGATCGCCTCGGTCGTGAAACGTCCGCAGGACGTCATCGGCCTGCACTTCTTCTCGCCCGCCAACGTCATGAAGCTGCTTGAGATCGTGCGCGCGAAAAAGACCGCGGACGACGTTGTCGCCACCTCGATGGAACTGGCGAAGAAGATCAACAAGGTCGCGGTTCTCGCCGGCGTCTGCCCAGGCTTTATCGGCAACCGCATCCTCTACCGGCGCGGACAGCCAGCAGCCCATCTTCTCAAGGCGGGCGCCATGCCGTGGGACATCGACGCGGCGTTCAACGCGTTCGGTTTCAAGATGGGTCCCTATCAGATGTCGGATCTCGCCGGTCTGGACATCGGCTGGAAGCCCGGCGCCAAGACCGCCAACCCGCTGCGCGACATGATCCTCGAGCGCACGCCCCGCCGCGGCCAGAAGACCGGCGCGGGTTACTACGACTATGACGAGAAGCGCGTCGGCAAGCCCTCGCCGGAAGTCGCCGCCATCGTCAAGGAATTCGCTGAGCAGTCCGGCGTCGCGCAGCGCAAGGTGAGCCAGGAGGAAATCCTGGAAGAGTGCGTCTTCCCGATGATCAATGAGGGCGCCGCGATCCTGGAGGAGGGCATGGCCCAGCGCGCATCCGACATCGATGTGACCTGGCTCAACGGCTATGGCTGGCCGGCGGACAAGGGCGGCCCGATGTTCCTCGGCGACCATGTGGGTCTGAAGCGGGTTCTCGACGTGGTCGAACGCGTGTCGAAGGACGTTCCGGACATCAAGGTCTCGAAACTCCTGCGCGACATGGCCGGGGACGGCCGCAAGTTCGCCGATCTCGAGCCCCAGAAACTCACCGTCTAGGCTGCGGCCCTGCGCCTGCTGAATGCCGATTGCCTTGCACCCGGCCAACGCTAGGCTGGGGTGACTGGGAGGAAGTCTTCATGAAGTTCGCTCTTTTCGCCGCCGCCATGGCGGCGGCATTTGCTGCGCCTGCGGCCGTGGCCCAGGTCGACAGCGTCCGCCTCGGCGTCATGGCGCACAACATCTGCGTCACGGATTGCAAGAACGCCAACAAGGAAAGCCCGGTGAACATTGACGGGGAAGTGCGCTTCGCTTCCCCGGACTGGCTCAAGGTCATCTGGTCGCCGCACCCCTACGCCATGGCCTCGGTCAACACCGGGGGAGACACCTCGTTCGTGGCGGTCGGCCTTGAATATGACTGGCAGTTCGCGCGCGGGTGGCATTTCGAGCCGGGCTTCGGCTACGCGCTCCACGACGGCAAGCTCAACAACAAGTATGCCAACGGCACGCCCGAGGCCGCCGCTTATTTCGAGGACCATGTGCTCCTCGGCTCGCGCGACCTTTTCCGCACCAACCTGTCGCTGACGTGGGATGTCACCGAACGCTGGGGCGTCCAGGCGCTCTATGAACACCTCAGCCACGGCCAGATTCTGGGGCACGGCCGCAACCAGGGCCTGGATGAACTCGGGGTCCGCGCGGTCTGGAAATTCAACTAGGGGCGCGCTAGGCGCAGTCCCGGCCGGAATGCCGGCCGTGATCGCGTTTCGGCCCCTTGCCCTCGGCGGCGACGGCCTGTAAGACCCCCGCTCTTCCGGTTGCTATCTGCCCAGATGGCGGAATTGGTAGACGCACCAGCTTCAGGTGCTGGCGTTCGCAAGGACGTGGAGGTTCGAGTCCTCTTCTGGGCACCAATTTTCAGAAAACATACAATAAATTCAACGGGATACGGGAAACCGGTCCCGCCTTGAGTCCCGCTGGACAGCGAGGCGACGAGTCGCGTGCCTGAAAGTCGGGATTCCCGATTGCGGCGTCAGGCGCTCCCAGGCTTCTGGCGCGTGAGGGATCGTCACCCTAAGGGCCGAGACCCGGATCAGGGCTCGGGGCGCAGCCTGGAGCTCCCGGCCGCGCAGCGGGGCGCATCAGGCCCAAACCCCGCCGTTGAGAAATGCGGTCCAACTATCTGAACAGACAGCTGTTTCAGCCTCTCCTCACTCCTGGATTGCTGATCCACTTCGCCGATGCCCAGGAGGCTGGACGGGACGTCATCTAGAAATCCAGGCTTCCCGACGTGCGTATCGGCGCCGCTTCAAAACTGAAACAAAACCGCAATAAGCCATATATTTCCTATTGCCTGGCCCCGCTCCCGCTCAGCCGTCGTCAATCATTATTGAGTTATTCAGGCAATAAGCCATATTCTTCCTATCGCTTTACCCGGATTGAACTCAATGACGACCGCCCAGCCCCGTCCAAAATCACGCGCCTTCTTCAGCGCTCATCCCGTCTTTCGGCGGGAAGAGTACGCGGCCGCCATGCAGCGCCGCTCCACCGACAAGGTGGTGACGACGATGCTGGCCCAGCACCTCAAGGCGGGAAACATCCGCCGCGTCGCGCGCGGCGTCTTCGCCGCCGCGCCTGCGCACCGCCACGCTTCGGATCTGGTGGTCGATCGCTTCCTCGCCGCCTCGCGTCTCAAGGCCGATGCGGTGATCGCCTACCATTCGGCGCTGGAGCTGCATGGTTGCGCTTATACCGATGCGCCCGACGTGCAGGCCTTGTCGGCGGGCGAGCCCACCACATTCGAGACGCAGGACTTCGCCTGCCGCTTCTTCAAACGGCCCAAAGGCTTTGTCGCCGCGCGCGACATCGTCCAGCTGGACCGGCAGGGCCTGCCGGTGGACATGACCACGCTGGAGCGCACAGTGGCTGACTGCTTCGACCGTCACGATCTCGCCGGCGGGGCGGAAGAGCTGATGAACTCGCTGGCGCTTGTCGAACGCCTCAAGACGGACGAGCTGGTCCGCCAGGCACGCGGCCTCAGGAACGCATCGGCGGCCGGCGCGCTGGGCTGGTGGCTGGAGCGCGAACGGGCCCGCCTCGGCGTGCCGGATAAAACGCTCTCCGCCCTCAAAGTCTTGAAGCCCAAACACTCCCACTACGTCCTGGGCGCAAAGCCGGGCGACGCCAAGTCAGTCGCCTCCTGGAACATCCTTCTGCCGTCGAGCCTGCTCACCGGCGGGTTTGAGGGGGCATAATGGCGGCGCCGTCCAAGGAAACGCTGGAGCAGATCGCGGCGGAGACCGGCCACCAGCCCGGCACGCTGGAGAAGGTGCTGCGCCTGCTCGATCTCCTGCAGGACATCGCCGACGATCCGCTGCTCGGCGATAAACTCGCGCTCAAGGGCGGCACCGCCCTCAACGTCTTCCACCTCCAGCTGGACCGGCTGTCGGTCGATATCGATCTCAACTATGTCGGTGCGCTCGACCGCGAGACCATGATGGAGGAGCGGCCCAGGATCGAGGAAGCCCTGCAGCGCATCCTCAAACAGCAGGGCTATCAGGTGCGCCTGATCCCCGAAGGCCATGCTGGCGGCAAATGGATTGCGCGCCACGCCTCCGCCCTTGGCGGGCAGGGCAATATCGAAATCGACCTCAACTACATGTTCCGCCAGCCCCTGTTCGGCGCATCGCGCCTCAACTCCATCACACTCGGCGGTCGACAGGCAAAAGACGTACTGGTCATCGACCTGCATGAGATCGTGGCGGGCAAGCTCGTCGCGCTTCTGGATCGTCGCGCCGCCCGCGACCTGTTCGACGCCAATCGTATATTCGCGATCAACGACCTCGACTGGCGGAAGATCCTCGCCGCCATGCTGGCCATCGGGGCCACGTCCCGCAACGACTTCCGCAAGGCTTCGGCAGACAAGATCGGTGCCGACCTCAAGGAGCTGCGCGCGAAGCTCGCCATCTGCCTGCCGCGCTCAACCTTCGCGGCAAAGGGCAGCAGCGAGGCCTGGGTCGCTGAGACGCTGGCGCATGTGAAGGAGCGCATGACCCCGCTCCTGGCTTTCAGCGATGAGGAGCGGCTCTTCCTCGACGAAGTCAACGCCAAGGGCCATATCCGCACCGAACTACTTGATGTTGGCTCAGGTCTCCAGAAACGCATCGCCGAAATGCCGATGCTGCAGTGGAAATGCGCGCATGTCCGCGAGCACAAAGGTCGCAGCTGACGGAGCGGAAGGCGGCCCGATTTCAGGCGATGCAGGGCGGCAGGCGCCGGCTGGGCGCGTATCGCGCCTCACACTCCCGGCCTGTCACGATGACAAGGCAAGGTTGGAGCAGGCGACCTCGCCGCCGTCACGGCGGCTTTCGCCCTCAATCGCCTGAGCGTGGTGTCCGACCCTCCCGGAACAAACGCCCTCAGCCAGCGTAGAAAAAGATCGGCGACATTGAATGGGAGGCGAACGTGCCGGCGCGCGCGTACTGGAAAGGACATCTGCGGCTGTCGCTTGTAACCATCGGGATCGAACTCTATCCGGCGGTCGCAAGTTCAAGCGCGCTGGCGCTCCACCAGATTCACAAACCCTCCGGCAAACGCATCCGGTATGAGAAAGTCGCGCCAGGCGTCGGGCCGGTGAAGATGTCCGACATCGTCAAGGGCTTTGAGGTAAGCAGGGGCGAGTACGTGACGCTCACGCCCAAAGAGCTCGACGAGATCAAGCTCGAGAGCAAACGCACAATCGATCTCGTACAGTTCGTCGACCATTGCGAGATCGATCCCCGGTATTTCGAAAAACCCTATTATGTGACGCCGACAAACGACGATGTCGCCGCCGAGGGCTTCGCCGTAATCCGTGAAGCCTTGCGCAGCGCCAAGAAGGTCGGACTTGGCCAGATGGCGACCCGCGGCAAGGACCAGATCTGTGCGGTGAAAGCCTGTGGCGACGGCATCCTGCTGGAGACGCTGCGCTATGAAAAGGAAGTGCGCGACAGCGACAGGATATTCTCGCACATCGACGATGTGCGCATCGACAAGGAAATGCTGGGCCTCGCCTCAGAGCTGATCAAGCGCAAGACTGCTCCTTTCAAGCCCGAGAAGTTCCACTCGCATTACGCAGCGGCCCTGCGCGAGCTGATCGACGAGAAGCGCAAGAAGGGCAAGATATCGGCTGCAAGCGATGAAGAGCTGGAGAGTGGCCAGAGTAATGTCGTCGACTTGATGGAAGCCCTCCGCAAGAGTGTGAAGGGGGGCGCCAAGGGCAAGACGCCAGCCCGTCGTGCGCCAGCGAGAAAGACCGCGCGCCGGACATCGGCGGGGTCGCGCTCGAAGAAGGCGTCGGGCAGGCGCAAGAAGGCGGGCTGATCCGTGGCGGATGCACTTTCAACCTACCGCGCCAAACGCGATTTCCGGGCGACCCCGGAGCCAAAAGGGCGGGTCAAGCGCACCAAGGGCCGCCTGTTCGTTGTGCAGAAACACGACGCAACGCGGTTGCACTATGATTTCCGGCTGGAGCTGGACGGCGTGTTGCTGAGCTGGGCCGTCACGCGCGGGCCCAGTCTCAACCCAGCCGACAAGCGGCTTGCTGTCAGGGTGGAAGACCATCCTGTCGCTTATGGCGGCTTCGAAGGCGTTATTCGTTCGGGATATGGCGCGGGAACAGTGATGCTGTGGGACCGGGGCAGCTGGGCGCCGCAGGAAGATCCGCACGAGGGCCTGAAAAAAGGCTCGCTGAAGATCGTCCTCAATGGCGAGCGGCTGAAGGGCGGCTTCGCGCTTGTCCGGATGAAGCCGCGACCGGGAGAAAAGGCTAGCCGGGAAAACTGGCTCCTGATCAAGGAACACGACGACTGGGCCAACGACAAGATTGTCGCCACAGACAAGTGGACCAAGAGCGTCAAGACAGCGCGCGGCCTCGACGGGATTTCCCGCGAAGGGGACGCGTACAAGCGCGGCAAAACCTATCGGGTCGCCGGCAAAACCACGCCACAACCATCGGCCCGGAAAACGAGGAAGGCAGCCAAATCTGCAAAGGCGTCGACCAAGGCGGCGCATACGGCGACGGGCGCGCCAAACCGCCGGAAAAAAGCTGGCGCGAAAAAAGGAAAAAGGCCGCGCGCACAGGCGGAAAGAATTCGCCCGCAGCGCACCGTAAAGTCCAGCATGACGCGCAGGACGCCCAGATTTATTCCTCCGCAGCTGGCGACGCTGGTGAAGTCGCCACCCAGTGGGACCGGCTGGCTGCATGAGGTGAAGTTCGACGGCTACAGGATTATCGCCGTCATCTGCGGCGGTCGCGCGCGACTGTTCACACGCAACCAGAAGGACTGGACCGAACGTTATCGTCGTGTCGCAACCTGGCTTGAGGCGCTGGGGCTGAAGGACGGCGTGCTCGACGGTGAACTGGTGGCGACGGACGAAACCGGCAAAGCGGATTTCTCCCTGATGCAGGCGGCAGGGCAGGACGCGGACATACCGCTGACCTACTATCTGTTCGACCTTCTCAATCTTGACGGCGAAGATCTTTCCGATCGCCCGCTCATCGAGCGCAAGGCGCAGCTGGCCTTGCTGCTCCAGAACGCTCCGGACGGCCTGAAATACAGCGAGCATATTGTTGGCGACGGCGACAAGGTGATCGCCAGCGCCTGCGGTCTCAAGATGGAGGGCATTGTCTCCAAGGAGGCGGCGGCGCCATACCGGTCGGGCCGCGTCGGTTCGTGGCTGAAAAGCAAATGCATCGGTAACGACGAGTTCGTCATTGGCGGGTTCAGCAAGTCGGACAAGGCGGGTCGCCCTTTCGCCTCCCTCCTTCTGGGGGAGCATGAGGGAGGTAAACTGGTTTATCGCGGACGGGTGGGCACCGGGTTTGACCAGGCGGACATGGAGCGGCTTGCCGCGAAATTCAGACAGCGGAAGCGCAAGACCAGCCCGTTCGACGCCGTGCCGCGTGAAGCTCGCGACGCGGTCTGGCTCAAGCCTGACCTCGTCGCCCAGGTCGCTTATTTCGAACGGACGCCCGACGGCCTGCTGCGCCATCCAAGCTTTCTTGGCTTGCGGGAGGACAAGCCTGCGAGCGATGTTGGAGAAGGCAAGCAAGAAAGGGCTGCCGTCATGAAATCGCCGTCTGCCCGGTCGTCTACCTCCGCCTCTTCAGGCAAGTCCTCGACAGTCCACGCCAGGGGGGACGCTGAGGTGCATGGGGTTCGGATTTCCTCGCCTGGCAAGGTTCTCTGGCCGGAGGCGGGCGTAACCAAGCTTATGCTGGCCGAGTATTATGCCCAGGCGGCCGATCACATGTTGCCCTTCCTCAAGGACCGCCCGCTCAGTCTCGTGCGCTGTCCGGACGGGCGAACCGGCGAGTGCTTCTTCCAGAAGCATCACAACCCCTCAACGCCCTCCGAGCTCGAAACGGTCGAGATAGAAGAGAAGGACGGCGGTCGCGCCGCCTATCTGGTGGTTCGCTCGGCCAAAGGGCTGATTGCGGCTGCGCAAGTCAGCGGGATGGAGCTTCACGTGTGGGGCGCTCGCACCGACCAGCTGGAAAAGCCTGAGCGCATCGTCTTCGACCTCGATCCGGATGAAGGCCTGACATTCAGCGATGTCCGCGCCGCCGCGGTCGAAGTTCGCGACGTCCTCGCTTCGGCAAATCTGGAGAGCTACCCGCTACTCACGGGCGGCAAGGGCATACATGTCGTCGTTCCGATCATTCGCCGCACCGAATGGCCGGAGGTGAAGGCCTTCGCGCGAGGATTTGCCGAGGCGATGGCGAAGGCGTCTCCGGACCGCTACGTCGCCCGGGCGGCGAAAGCCAAACGGACCGGCAGGATTTTCATCGACTGGCTGCGCAATGAGCGGGGGGCCACAGCTGTGGCGCCTTACAGCTTGCGGGCGCGCGAAGGCGCCAGTGTAGCGACGCCCGTCTCCTGGGATGAACTCGAAACCGTCGAGACGGCCGCAGCGTTCACCTTCGCCAACATTGGCTCGCGCCTCGTTGATCGCAAAAACGATCCCTGGGCGGGTTACCACAACTCCCGGCAATCGCTGACTGCCGGAATCCGACGCGCCTTCAGTTGAAAGTCAGACACCTGCTGGGGGATGGCCATGGCCCACCTCAGGATCAGAAGTGACGCTCCGCGACCCGAATGGTGTCGCCGGGACCTACCGCACTGGCTGCGGTCAAGGCGACGGGCATTTCCCGGGTGCCGCCCTCGCGCGTAACATAAACGGTCCGGTCGTTGGCGCGGTAAGTGAACCCGCCCGCCGAGGCGACCGCCTTGGTCAGCGTCATGCCAGCGACAAACGGATACTGTCCGGGGCGCGCGACCTCGCCCAGAATATAGAACGGCCGGTAGGCCACCACGTCGGCGCTCACTTTCGCGTTCTGAACGAGTGAGTTCTGCTCAAGCGTATCCTTGATTTTCAACTGAAGGGCCGACGGCGTAAGCCCGCCCGCAACAATGTCCCCGGCCAAAGGAAGAGAAATGAGCCCGTTGTTGGATACGAGGTACTCGCCTGACAGGGCATCTTCCCCAAAAACGGTGATCCGGATTTTGTCCCCTGGTCCGAGCAGGTATTCCTGCGTGCGGATGACCGCCATTTCCGGTCCGCCCGACGGCAGCGGTTCCGATGCGCAACCTGCGACTCCCATCAGAACGCAGGCGAGGGCTATTAATCTGGAAAAATGTCGAACTGAACTCATCAATTAATCCTCGTTCCCAGCTGTGAACTAGACGTCGATCGCGTCCGGTAAAGGGCAGGTCCGTGAAATTGGCGCAGACCGCATTTCGGCATTATGGCATGTCCCTGCAGTCGGGATTTGGAATTTTGCCGCATCGCCGTATTTCCCTAAGGCGTGGCGGACGACCGCAGGCGGCGGAGATCAGGACCAGATGAGCGAAGCCGATGTGTCGACGCCCCGCGTGTCGGTCGTTATCGCCGCGTACAACGTTGAATCCTACATTGGCCGCGCTATCGCCAGCGTGAGGGCGCAGAGCATGGCGTCCCACGAAATTCTCGTGGCGGACGATGGGTCGTCGGACGGCACGTGCCGCATGGTTGAAGAGCTGGCGCTCCGCGACGCCTCGGTTCGTCTCTTGCGCACAAGCGCCAATGCCGGCGCCGGCGCCGCCCGAAATCGCGCAATCGCGGCCGCGCGCGGCGAATGGGTGGCCGTTCTTGATGCGGACGACACCTGGAAACCGTGGCGTCTCGAACGGTTGCTGTCTGCGGCTACGGCCCGCAACTGCGTCATCGCGGCGGACAACTATGTTCAGGTCGACGATGCAACCGGCCGCGAAGTGGGCGTGGCCTTCCACGATTCGCGACCGGAAAGCGCCATCACGGCGCTGCGGTTCATACAAAGCGAACGTCCGCTGGGGCGCGTCCGGTTTGGCTTGTTGAAACCGGTTGTCCGCAGGGATTTCCTCGAAAAGCATGGTATCCGCTATCCCGTTGGCATCTATGCCGAAGATTTCCACTTCTTCATGCAGGTGTTGCTGGCGGGCGGGCAGGGCGTGCTGCTCAGCGAGCCGGGTTACCTCTATACGCTGCCCGAAAGTCCGGCGAACGGCGCCAGATCACTGGGCACGCGCACCAACGCCAGGCTGTCCGACAGGATCTGGATCGCAGACGACCTGATGGAGAAATTTGGCGCCTGCATGTCTCCCCAGGACCGCCAGGCAATTCTCCAGTACCGGCGCTGGATGCAGGACATCGCGGATGGTAGCCAGGCGCGGGAGCTCTGGCGACGGGGCGATCATCTTAGAGCAATTGGCGCGGCGCTCGCCAGTTCACGTGGCGCGTTCAGCTATGCCGTGACATCTCCGACCGTGAAGCGTTGGCGTGCGCGGTTATCGCCGCGGGCGGTCCGGCCGCCCTTGTGATCGGGAAGCAGGCGGTCAGCAAGATTCCACGGGCTGTGTTAACGAGTCGGGAACCATACCGCGGACTTTGCGTTATTCTGCGGGTTGGTGTGTGGCCGAGAGTGTATGTATGGACGGGTTTCAGAGCACGAGCGCGCAAAGCGGCTCGGCCGCCGATCTGGCCGCGGACCGGTTTTCACCTCCTCCAATTCAGCAACGGCACGGCGCAGGGGCGCGTCGCACATGGAGCGACCGGCCCGTTGGCGGCGCCGGCAAGCGCGCCTTTGACATCGTTGTCTCAGCCAGCGCGCTAGTGGCGCTTGCACCAATACTTGGCGCGGTCTGGATGGCCGTTCGTCTGGACAGTCGCGGCCCGGGGCTCTTCCGGCAGCGGAGAGGCGGGCGGTGTGGGCGGCCATTCTACATCTACAAATTCCGGACGATGACCACCGAAGAAAACAGGAGCGTCGCCCAGGCGCGCGAAGGGGATAATCGCGTCACCCCGCTCGGTCGTTTCCTCCGGAAGAACAGCATTGATGAACTGCCGCAGCTGATCAACGTGCTGCTGGGAGACATGTCGATCGTCGGTCCCCGGCCCCACGCGCTGGCGCACGACCGTCAGTTTTCAACCCTCGACCGGCGGTATCGCGAACGTCATCGCGCCCGGCCCGGGATCACCGGTCTGGCGCAAGTATCGGGGGCCCGTGGCCTGACTGATACCGAGGAAAAGATCTTCGAGCGCACGAATTACGACATCGACTATGTAGCGCGCTGGTCGTGGTTGCTCGACCTCGGCATCATCGCGCGCACGGTATTGGTCGTTTTTCGCGATCGCGACGCCTTCTAAACGTTCAATTTTCCTGACTTGGACGGCTGGATAGCGCGGGCCGAATAGCTCCGTGCAACGCAATGCTGGGCGGTGCAACGCGAGGCCGGATGACACGGCCTCGCACGCAGCGCATTGCTATCTTTCAGGTGGTCTCAGGCTTCGCGAGCGTAGTAGCCCGAGAACGCCTTCGAGTAGTAAAGCCCGTCATAGAACGACCGTCGGCCGTTCTTCGCATCGACCCGGTTGAGCGCGACTCCGAGAACGCGAGCGCCAGCCAGTTCAAGCTGCGCCAGAGCGCCCGCAAGCGCCCGCGAAGACGTATGATGGGCGCGCGCCGCGACCACCACGGTGTCGGCGAGAGAGGCAATCAGCCGGGTTTCAGCCACCGCAAAGATCGGCGCGCAGTCGAGCACCACGAGATCGTATTCCTCAGCCAGTTCGGCGATGAGACTTTCCATGGCGCCCGAGCCAAACACGTCCTTGGACGGGCTCTGGCCCGCGGCGGGCAAAACGTGCGCGCCAGAACCAGCGTCGCAACCCACCGCATCCTTCCAGCTCAACTCACCGTTCAGGACCTGCTGAATCCCTTCCTGAGGGTCGATATCCAGCACCTTGTTAAGTGAGCGCATCCGGATGTCGCAGTCGACGATGATGACCTTCTGGCCGCCGATCGCAGCCACCCTGGCCAGGCCGAGCGAAAGCGTGGTCTTGCCCTCACCTGGCATCGCCGAAGTTACCGCCACGACCTTCGATTGCGGCCGGTTCGAGAGGACGATGGACGCGTGAAGCACGCGAAAGGCTTCCGTAAACGGCGACATCCGCTTGGTCAGGAGATAGCTGGCTGGGTTACGATTGCGGCTGGGCAGGCGGCGCATGTCACGCCGGCGCAGCGCCGGAACCGCAACCAGCGCGCGCGCGCCGACGCGTTGCTCGACTTCCTCGGTCGACTCGATTGTCTTGCGGAACTGCTCTGCAAGAAGCGCGAAAAGTACAGCAAGAACGCCTGCAGCCGCCACGGTGAGCGCGCCGTTCAACAGGAAATGCGGCGAGCTCGGTACGGGGGGAATTCGAGCAGGCGACAGGAAGCGCGCTTCCACCGCCGCCAGATTCCCCTGGCGTGCGACTTCGTGGTAGCGCTGCAGGAAACTCTCATACACTGAACGCGCTGCTTCGGCGTCGGTCTCGAGCGCGTTCAGCCGCACCTGGCTGAAATTGTTTCCGACCAGATCTTCATGGAGCGACGCAAGCTGGGCTTCCTGGGTGCGCAGGCGGGCTCCTACGGCGTCGGCGTCGGCCTTGGAGCGGCTGATCACGCGCTGCATTTCCTGCTGAACCTGTTTATCGATGGCGGCCTTTTCCTCCTTCGCCTGTTGCAGGGTGGGGTGGTTGGCGCCGTAACGGGTTTGCAGGTCGGCAAGCCGCTGGGCCATCTCGGCCTGCTTGGCTCGCAGGTCGCGCAGGGCGTCTGTCTGGCCATTGTTCGAAGCCACCGTCAGACCCTTTTCGCCGATGTTCAGCAGCTCGGTATGTTCGGCCTGTTTCTGAGCATATTCCGCACGCGTTGCGAGAAGGGCGCTCTGGACCTGAGCGACCTGTTGCTCAACCAGACTGGAGCCCTGGGTCGTCAGCATGTTGCTCTTGGCGCGATAGGTCTGGACTGCGGCCTGCTTCTGTTCAACCTCCGCGCGGAGTTCCGCCAGACGATCCTTGAGCCACTGGTTCGCCTTGTCGGCGTCGTCATAGCGCGCTTCGGCCAGCGATTTCAGGTAGGCGCTTGCGAGGCCGTTGGCCATCTGGCTGGCTTCGGCGCCGCTTCCTGCGTTCGCGGAAACTTCGATGACCCAGCTCAGGCCGCGGCGGCGGATGTTGATGGCCTGATCGACCGTATCGACGACCGCGTCAGGCACCGCCAATGCTTCGGCGGTGGCCTTCTGTCCGGGCGTCATGCTCGGATTTATCGGCGCTGCCTGAGACTGATGAGCGGCCGGGGCCGGATTTTGGCCTCCTGTGACCCCTGAGAACCACCCGCTCTTTTTCGGAAGATCGGGATTCCACTCCGGATCGGCGGCCAGATTGAGATTTGACGCCAGCCTGGCGGCCATGGCGGGGGATTTCAGGACCTCGATTTGCGAATCCACCATGGCGGCATCAGCGCGCGCACCAGATAGAGCCTGCTTTTCTGGCACAACCTGGTCGGGGTTGGGATTGATCATCACAAGGGCCGTAGCCGAGTAGATGCGCGGCTGAAGCAGGGTATAAGCCGCACCGCAGGCCGCGACCGCGAGGAATATCCCCAGCATCAGCCACTTCCGTCGCAGCAGGATTTCGAAAATGTTCGCGCTAGAGGACTGCTCGCGCTCGTCCTGCCCGTTGACCGGAGCCAGCAGGGTTGCCGGGACAGCGCGGCCTGTTTCCCTCCGAACAGCGAGATTGAGATTCGCCTCGTTCATCGACACACCTATCCATCTTCCCGGGATCGCCCCCTTGGCCGCCACTCCGAGACCCGGTGGTGATGTAGAATTGTGTCGATCGGCGGCAATGAACTGTGAAGGTTCTCTGCAGTCCTGACGTCGATATTGCAGAAGGTGACCGTCAATAGCTCATTTGTTCAACACGCGGATCGTTTTTGCATCACGGCGACCGGCTAGTACGTGGACAGGCGCAATATTGCCGGTTCAGCATTGAAGCAGGCGCAACCCGGTCAATATCAGGTTCCACGAATGACCGGACGTGCGCCGTGATTTCCCCGGCGCATGGCGCGTGTGCGCGCGGTCCACCGGGGTTGGCTGGTTAGAAGACAGGCGTGTTGATCTATGCTTGAGGAAGCATCCCGCTCCCTTCCGCCATTCGCCCTGCACCCGACAACCGTGCTGCTCTTCGCCTTGCTGGTGCGTGCGTGTCTGAAAACACCCCACGCGTCCGGCCGTCTCGTGCTGATGGCCGTCTGGCTGCGCTACGTCATGCAGGCGTATCACGAAGTTACTTACACATCTTTCGGCGGCGTCAGCATCAACGCCATGGGAACGCTGGCGGTGGTCTGCGCCGGCGTCCTGGTGTTGCGAAGCCATGTCGGCCAGCTGATCCGTTTCCCCGTCATTCTCACGCTAATGGCCGTGATCGTCACAAGCGGCCTGATAAATGGAGTGATCGGACCGACGATCGAAACGCTTCTGAAATGGGGCTATTTCTTCGTTGTCCTGCTCGCGGTGCGCGACTGCATCCTGCGCGATGGCGATGCGCGCATTTTGGGCCTGTTGCTTTGGGCATTCGCGCCGCCGTTGATTTATCAGGCCCTCTCTCTCGTGCTGGGTGTCGCCAAGGCGACGGAGAGTGACGGGTCCGTAAGCTATATCGGCGGCTACTATCACGAGGCGGCTTTCTCGGTCGTTCTGGTGACATGCTTTGTCGTCGCCAGCCTGGCGCCGCGGATCAACCTTACGTTCCGCCTGTTCCTGCTGGTGGCGAGCCTGGCCGGCATCTTTGCAGCGAACTACCGTACGTCCCTGATCGCGGTTGCTCCCGTCGCATTCGGCTATTTTGTCTTCGGAATCGCGCGAGGCGCGAGTCGAACCCGACGCGTCATTATCAGCATGATCGGGTTGGTCATGACTGTCTGCGGATTGCTGGCCGCCAACATCGCACTTTCGCAGCGGATGAACGACATCAACCGGGTCGCCGCCGATACGCCACAGCTCGTGCGGGCGCCCGAAGAATTCACAGTGGCGGAACAGAAGCTGCTTTCAGGCCGGCTCTACATCTGGAACCGATATCTCGACGCGTACAGCACCGGCTCCGACGAACAGCTGCTGCTTGGTTTCGGGCCCGATTCATGGGTCGATACGTTCGGCGTGTACGCTCACAACACCATCGTTTCGTATCTCTACGAATTCGGCATGGTGGGCGCCTTGCTGATTGTCATGGTCTGGATCGGAATGCTGGCGCGCGCCATGCGAATCCGCGACTGGACCTTGCGTGGTCAGCTCGTCTGTATCCACATCGGTTTTATCCTGCTCAACATGGCGACCATGCCGTTCTGGCAGATGGAAGGCTTGATCCTTTATGGCCTTCTCTGTGGATACACGATTTGCATCTCGACTGTGCCGAACGAAGCGCGCCGGAAACCAAAACAGGCGCCGCTCCTGGCGACGTATCTCCGCGCAGCTCGCAGAATGAGGCCGGAGCCGCCCGAACAGCTTGAGACATCGCGGAGGACGGGTGGATGACCAAGCCGCCCAAACCGTCGCTCTCGCGTCGCGATACGGCCGGCTGGGTGCTGGTGACCGGTATCGCTCAGGGTGTGCGCATCGTTGTAACCCTGCTGTCCGCCGCCATTCTGGCGAGGCTGTTGCTGCCAGTTGACTTCGGATTGATCGCAACCGCTGCGCCGATCCTGGCGTTTACGGCGATGCTTCAAAATCTTGGACTCAATGAAGCGCTTGTGCAGCGGCCCAATCTCGAAAAGCATCACATCAACGCGCTGTTCTATCTCATGGTCGGAGTTGGCGCCGCCCTCGCGGGGTTGCTGCTGCTGGCGGCCCCACTGTTTGCAGCGGCGTTTCATGAGCCGCGCTTGATCGGCATAATTCGTGTCATGGCTGTGACGGCGCTGATCACCGCTGCGGCCAGTACGCCGATCGGGCTGATGAACCGGCGGCTGCAGTTCAAACAGCTCGCGCTCATTGACATAACCGGCTCGATTGTAGGGTTCATCGCCGGCATCGCCATCGCCGTCATGACACACAGTTACTGGGCGCTTGTCGCAACTCAGGTCGCAACGGCGGTTGTTCAGCTGGGCGGAGGCGCCCTGTTCGCCGCCTGGAGGCCCGGTGCGGCGAAAATGGACGAAGCGTTGCGCAACATGATCGGCCTTGGCGCCGGGTTCACGACCTTCAACTTGCTCAACTTCCTTTCCCGGAACGCGGACGCCCTGTTGATCGCCAGCTTTCATGGGCCGACCGCGCTTGGATTTTACGACCGTGCATACAAGCTGATGCTGTTCCCGCTTTGGCAATCGGTGACGCCTTTTGGCCGCGTCCTGACGCCGGTTCTGGCTCGCCTTCAGGAGGATCCCCCGCGCTATCGCGAGCGCTATTTCGAGGCGACGGCCTTTCTGATGGCTGCCGTACAGCCGGGCGTCCTGGCCGCCGTGGTTTTCTCGAATGCAACCGTGCTCGCGGTCTTGGGTCCGGGGTGGGAAGCTTCGGGACCGATCTTCTTCTGGCTGGGCCTCACGGCGCTGCACCAGATCTACTCCCTGACGCTGCCCTGGCTTTTCGTCAGTCAGGGCAGGGCGGCCGAGTTCGCCCTTCTTGGCGGAATTGGCGCCGCGATCGCTGTCACGTCTTTCGTCATAGGTCTTCCGTTTGGTCCCGTCGGCGTCGCCATGGCTTACGCGATCGGAGACTTCTGTATTCGGGCCCCGGTCGCCTGGTGGTTCGCTGGTCGCAAGGGCCCCGTCGATCTTGGCTCGCTCATCGCGAATTTTCTGCCGCACGCGATCGCCATGATTGCCAGCGCCGCGCTCCTTCTGGCGCTATCGCGTTTCTGGAGCTTCGAGGGACTGATACGCCTCGGCTACGCAGTGATCATCTCGTATGTCGCGTACGCCATTACGTTGTGCTTCTTTGGAGAGAAGCGACGGCTGGTTGGCGCTTTCGCGCAGGGCGCCCTCAAACGACTTAAATTGCGTCCATCATAAGCTGGCGAACGCGGGAGCCGGGCGCTGGTCCCGACGGTCTTGTGCCCGTTCGTAGATGGCGCGCATGCGCGATGCATGAGACTTCGGAGCAAGCTGGACGGACAGTTGTTTGCGTTTGTCGCGAGGCAGGCTGACCTGATCGGCCTGGTCCAACACGGAAAGACACAGACTGGCCGCCCCGCTTGCGGGCAAGTCCACCGCGGTGAGGCGACCACCACCCCATGTGTTGATGATCTCGCTGTGTCCCGCGCCAGCCGTCGCGACCACGGGAACGCCAAGCACAATCGCCTCGACCAATGCGCGGCCAAAGGGTTCGCGCGGCGCCGGCGCCAGCAGGAGATCAAGGCTCGCCAGATTTGCTTCGGCGGGCTGACGGAAGCCAGGAATTGCGGCCACTTTATCGAGACCAAGCGAAGTCACTTTTTCGCGGATTTGAGCAATCGTATCGTCCCCGTCGCGCCCGAACATGACGAACCGGCAGCGGGCATCCCGTCTCGCCAGGGCGGCCGCGGCCTCAAGAAAATAGGCGGGGCGTTTGCGAGCCCAGAAATTTCCGATCCATCCCACGACGCGGGCGTCGTCGGGCCATCCGAATTCGTCAAGCAAGGCCCGCCTTGCGGACTGCCTGTCATAATCAGGATCGAGTTCGAACGGGTTGAGCTCCTTTACGGCGTCCGGTCTGAAACTCCGGATTGCGGAAAGCGTGCTGTCTGAAACCGCGATCACGCCGTTCGCCCATGGCAGAGAGGCCAGGTGCGGAGGCCACCACAGCTTGTTGAGGGCGTGGTGGTGATACACGACGGTCAACCCGGCGAGCCGCGCGGGCAGGCCCCACGCCCGCAAGCTGTTGATGTCGTTGCAGTGGAGGACGCAGTCCCCGTTCAGGCGCTCACGTTTCAGGAGATTCAGCCGGCGCTGCACATGCGCGTAGTCGGAGAACGCGTTGTTCCGGCCAGTTGGGGCTTCATCCGACGGCAACACCCCAAGGCCGAACCGCTGCGCTTCGCTGGCGATGAGGGTATTGGCAGGGCAGAGCACATCACAGGTTAAATCGTGTTCCTGCATGAGCGCGGGGGCCAGTGCGAACGTGGCGACATGTGTGCCGCCAATTTCGGCGCCTCGGAACGGAAATACCACACGCTTGATCATTGATTGCGAAGCTGTCCCGACATCGACCGGATTCCGTCCCGGAGGCATTTTCTTCGCCTGCAGTCGATCTAGCTTCCCACCATCGGCGAACAAGGTGGTCAATGCGTATCTGCGCGATAGGTCTTCGCGGCATCCCGGATGTCATGGGCGGTATCGAGACCCATTGCGAGCAGCTTTATCCGCGGCTCGCCGGTCTCGATGACAAGCTGGACATCGTCGTCATCGGACGCAGCGGCTATGTCAGCGATAACGCATTCGGCAATGTAAGGGTCAAGACCGTCTGGGCGCCTCGTCACAAGGTGTTGGAGACACTGGTCCATACGCCTCTCGCCATACTTTATGCGCGCATCTTTCTTCATCCCAAAATCGTCCACCTGCACGGAATCGGGCCTGGCTTTTTCGCGCCGCTGGCGCGGCTGCTGGGATTCCGCGTCGTCGGAACGCATCACGCCATCGATTACGAGCGGCCAAAGTGGAAAGGCCTGGGCCGGCTGTTCCTCCAATCAGGCGAGTGGATGCTGGCGAATTTCTCGAACGAGGTGATTTGTGTAAGCCGGACCATCGAAACCAGCCTGTCGAATCGCTTCCCGACAACCCGGGGCCGGTTGGTGACGATCCGGAACGGTGCGCCGGCGAAGCCCGTCGCGGCTGCGGCAAGCGCGGATCCCCTCCGGCAATTTGGGCTGACACCGCGAGGTTATATTCTGGCCGTCGGACGGCTGGATCCGACAAAGGGTTTCCATGATCTGGTGCGGGCATTCGAACTTGCGCGTCCGGCCGGCCTGAAGCTTGTGATCGCGGGCGCGGTTCCGGTGAATGATCCTTACGCAACCAGGCTTCAGCAATCCGCGTCGGACAGTGTTGTGTTTGTCGGGCGGCAACCGGCAGAACAGGTGCGCGCCCTTTATGACAAGGCGGCGCTCTTCGTGCATCCATCCTACATGGAAGGATTTCCGCTGGTCCTGATGGAAGCGCTCGCGAGCGATGCGCCCATGCTGGTGTCGGATATCGACCCCCATCAGGAAGTCGATCTGGGGTCTGACTCCTATTTCAAGGCGGGAAATGTCGAGCAGCTGGCCGCCAGGCTCTCGCAGGGCGGATACGACCGGCTTCGGTGCGTGCGGCGCGCCGACATCCTGCGCGAGAATGACTGGGGCGATATCGCCCGGCGTCACCATGCCATCATGGTGCGCCAGGTTCAGCGTGGGCCGGTTCGGAAGGACGCGCCTGCCGTCCATCGGACCGGCGGCCTCGGAGGCTGAGGCCGTTGGCAAAGGTCTGCCAGTAGCGATCGGCGATCCGGTCGATATGGAAATCCTCCATTCGTTGTCGCGCCAGTGTCGAATAGCGCTGGCGAACATCCGGGTCGTTCATCATGGACATGGCCTTCGCCAGGGCGTCGGGGCGTCCCACCGGCGTCAGCAGGCCGTACCGCGCTTCATACACGTCGTCAGTCCCAGTGCTTTCGACGCCTTCAAGTATTTCGGCAGGTCCAGACGGGCAGTCGGTCGCAATCACCGGACGTCCAAGCGCCATTGCTTCGGCCATCGCGTTCGGAAAGCCTTCGCAGTGCGATGCCGACACGAACAGGCTGGCCCGCCCGACCACCGCGAACGGGTTTTTCACATAGCCGGCAAGTATGACCCTGCCCTTCAGATTGAGGTCAGCAATCCGCTGCTCTAACCGATCCCGGTCGGGTCCTTCACCCAAAATGCAAAGGGGGATGGCTGGATTGGCCTGCCAATAGGCTTCGAGCAGGTCTTCAAAACCCTTGCTGCCGACAAGCCGGCCTGTGCTGACCATGAACTCCTGCGGCAACGCGATCTCCGGCTCGGCCATCGCCAGCTGGGCGATCCGTTCCAGGTCGAATGGATTGGCGATGCTGGTCACCCGTTTCGGAGAGATGGCAAAATTCCGGATCAGATCACTCCGCACGCCTTCGGAAACGGCGATTACCTGGTCGGCGCGCGGGTAGATCAGACGCGGCGCTGCGAAGGCGACCCAGCGGCGCGGTCCCGCATACTTGCCCTTGAGGTGTGTCGAGAGATGCGCGCGTTCCGAAATGATGCACGGCGCGCCCACCCGGCCCGAGGCTATGATCGCTGCGACGTTGGCGCGTACAAGAAAGCTGACGACGAGGTCCGGCCGGATCCTTTCCAGCACTTCTGTCAATCCGCTGAGGCTTGCGCGCAGGCCCATCCTGCAATCGAGACGATGAACCTGTACGAAGTCCGGTGGGCTGCGCCATTCCGTTTCCTGATCCAGCAGCACGAGGTGGCAGGTCCAGTGCTGATGGGGCGCGGCGTGCAGCAGATTTTCAAGCACGCGCTCGGCCCCGCCTGGCCCCAGCGAATTGATCACGAAGACAATCGTGTTGCGTCGCCCGGCGGCAGCAGCGGGCAGGGAGGACAGTGTCATCGAGTTTCCGCTAGATAGCCGGCGGGGGTGGGTGTTCTTACCGGAATCCAGAAGCTGTCGGCGCTCCGGTCAAGCGGATCATGGTCGAGTTGGGTAATTTGGACATTCGCGCCTTCCTCCCGATCGATCATCCAGTCCGGGAGTTGATCTGTGAGCGCGCCCGGCGGATCGCCGACCGCGCCGAAGCGGCAGTTGTAGTATTCGAGGTGGGCAACCCCGTCTCCGCTCCCGAACCAGAAGCCATGATAACCGGGAAAGGCGAGAACGGTGCTGTTCACCAGAACAAGGCTCGCGCCGCTCCAGATGCGCACCGAACGATGACCGGACGCTATGAAGACCGCGTCCATGACGACATCGCCCTTGTTATCGAGGCCGGATTCCTGAGCGCCGAGGAGGGTTGCTTCGCGCACATTCAGTAGCTTGTTGCCCCGTTCGACCGTGATCGCCTCGTTGTTCGCCACACGGTAGTCTGGATTGGGGCCGGCCTCCTTGAGATCGATCCGTGCGTTGCTCAGATAGGTTGGTCCCGTCGTCGGGGACTTCGATCCGAGGATCAGACCACTGCCATATGGATCGTCAGACCTGCGATGCGAGAAGCGGTAATTGCGGATCAGCACGGGCCCTGTCGCGTCGAGAGAAATCCCGTATTTCCGCCCCGTGACGGTGAGATCCAGAACAGCGGCGGATCCGCTTTTGAGGATCAGACCGCGCGCGTTGTGCCCGGCGGACGGCGGCGATTGCCCCTGACTGACCAGCCCCGTCGTCCGGATGTGATCCAGCAGGCTCCGCTCAAAAGGCGTCAGCGGCTGGCTGGACAGGGCCGACACGTCCGTTTGCGCCGGATGGCGCTCCTGGGCCGCTGCGATGGCCGCTGTGAGAGCCACCACAGCAACGGCTCCCAACGCGGCTGTGAGCCTGGGCCGCCAAGCCATCTTATCCCCTTGTCTCAGCTCAGAAGGATGGAGTTAGCGCGCGAAAGGCGGGCGCCCACCTCCCGAGTGATCGAGACGCCCAGGCTTCCCGCGGCGAACCATCAAGGCACGCGAAAGTGCCGATCCGTCCTGTTGGGGTGCCAGAGCGTGGTCGCCGCGCGGAGAAATTGCCAGCGGCGGCTGCTGCCGTTCACATACGGGCGCACGATCGGGGGCAGTCCAAATTTCATCATGAACGCGCCGACCGCCGGGCGAACATAGCCGTCGAGATCAAGGATCCGGCCAGCCTTCTCAGCCGAACGCATGGCCTCGAGAACGAGCAGACTGCTTGCGCCGCGATAGTTCTGCGCTGAATTTCGCGCCACGAGCCAGGCATAGGTGCTGGAATCCGAGAGCAGGATCATTGCCGCTGTATCGGCCTCGCCATTCAGCCGCACAAACAGGATTTCCGTCCGGCCGCGCGCCGTCGCGGCTTCAAACAGCCGCTGTAAGACGTCGTAGTCCACGAGACTGGATTCACCGTACGTCTGCTTGTGAAGTCGCACGAAGCGGTCAAGGTCGAGGCTTCTTTCCACTTCGCATTCACGCTGGGCCTTGCCCATGATCCTGCGCGTTTCGGGATGCGCCCGTTGCAGCATGACGTCTGCGCCCTCTCCTGGCGCCGACCGGAACGTATACATGTGCGCTACCGCAAGATTGGCGTGCACAAAGCCCTGTGTGCTGGGGCAATCCGGCTCCAGCGACCGCTCGAACCGGTCATGGCGCGGAAGTTTTCGCATCAACTCGACGACAATTCCCTGACGCTCGATCCGCTGCACTGCCGGCTTGGACGACAGGGAAAAGAACCGCGGGCTCATTGTCCGCGTGAGGTGCGGCATCTTGATGTATGTCAGTCCCCAGCGCCGCTTGATGTGAAACGCCATTTCGCCGTGCGACGAGTTATCGCCGTTCGCTTCGATACGCTCCCATTCGCCAGGCGCCGCAGCGTCCAGCCACCAGTCCTCATCGAAAATTGACCGAGACGAGGTCTGAGATATCGGAACAACTCCCCCAACAGGCGAGCATGCGCCACTTGGCGGGATGGCGATCCCGGGTTCAAGCAATGGCGCGTTGCTGGCTTTTCCCGGTCCCAAAACCTACCCCACCTACGCCGTCCGGCCGCGGCTCCCGTATACTCACATTACCGACAAGACAGACAATTAGTCTTCCGACGTCACTCGGGTAGTCATTTTCCGGCTTTGTGCTGCAACGGTCAGCTTGCGCGGCGACGCGAGAGCAACCGTTGTGCGCCTCCAATCCCGAACAATAGAAGATAAGGGGGCCATTGAAGTTTTTGCCCGGCTACGAATAAGGAGTCCTGCTCAACAAAATTGCGAACGACGATCACTGGCATTGGCGCTGCGAGCGGGCGGAACTCCTTGTTCCAGAGACCGGGAGCCTGCGCGCCAGGATACATGTAGCCCAGCATGCGTCGCTTCAGGACAGCCCGGTATTTGTGGCGCTTTTGTACGCGTTGAAGCATCGCGACGCCATCTTCGCTCACACAATTGGGAAAGCCGACGATCACGGCGCGGTACTTTTCGGTATCAGCGTTCGCCGGAATGCTTTCCAGGTCGGCGTAGCTGCCGCACATCAACCTGAATGCGTGCGCTTCGTCGTCAGGCCCGCACTCCGAAACCCGCAACCTCAACATATCGTATTTGCTGGCCGTGCGGGCGAAGGGACAAACGGCGCCGCTCCGCCCAAGGTCGGGGTGGGGATTCATCGGAAAAGATTCAACCCACGCCAGAAGTTTGGCGAGCCCGGTATCTTCAGCCGCCAGCTTGTGAGCGTCTCCAACCGTCAGAAGATCGCTGACCATGTCCCTTTACCCCGTCACAGTGCCGTAAAACGCAACCTATTTCGATTGCTCCAGAGGGCCAGAGCAGAACTAAATCGAAAATTCGATCCCGCTTACATACCAATATTGCGTTAGATGTGACGTGGTCCCCCGCCTCCATGCGCCGAACGATCGCTTGCCGGGAAAGTTCATCCCCCAGACCTAGATGTATCCGATGTCGGCAGGAACGCCTGGTGTGCACGGGCATGAACTCGGGACGTAGATGAATCCGTTCGCGATGACGGCCCTTTTTCTTGCGCTGGTTGGTGTCGCCGGATGGGCGAATGCGCGCTGGTTGCGACTTCCAAGTTCCGTGGCGATGGTGCTCGCAGGCGGGGCTGGGGCTGCGTGCATTCTCGGACTCCGTGCGATGGCGCCGGGCCTCAAGATCGCTGACGCGTTGCTTACAATCATTTCGAGCGTCGATTTCCCGACGGCAATTTTTCGCTATCTGCTCGCCTTTCTGTTGTTCGCCGGCGCGATGCAGGTTGATTTCAACGAGTTGCGCAAGCGCTGGGCGCCGATCCTGTCGCTGGCGACTGTGGGCGTCGTTGCCTCAACGGTCATTGTCGGCTTTGGCCTCTGGGGACTGGCGCAACTTTTCCACGTTGAATTGCCACTCACGTGGTCGTTCGTCTTCGGCTCGTTGATCAGCCCCACGGATCCGGTCGCCGTTCTCACCGCCATTCGACGCGGTCGACTTCCACAAGGCCTGAGAGCCATCCTGCAAGGCGAGGCCCTGTTCAATGACGGGGTGGCTATCGTTGTTTTCACGGCGTCGCTCGGTGTGGCGTCGTCGGGAGGAGAGGCCAACATACCGAAAGAGATCGCTGCGGCGATCTGGGAGGCCGGAGGCGGCGCTGTGCTTGGCGCGGTAGCCGGGGCGATTGTGATCGGCGCCATCCGTTCGATCGACGATTTCGCGGTGGAAGTCTCGCTGTCGCTGGCCGCCGCCACAGGCGTCTATGCGGTTGCACAGGCGCTTCATCTGAGCGCCCCGATCGCGGTCGTGGTTGCGGGATTGATGGTTGGCAGCCGCCAGGCGCGACGCTCGATGAGCGATACGACCGAGACCTACCTCCGCAGCTTCTGGAAGCTCGTGGACGAAATTCTCAATGCGCTGCTGTTTCTGCTTCTCGGTCTCGAAATGGCGGTTGTGACGTTCGACTGGGGCCTGTCCGGACTTTGGGTCGGCGCCGTCGCTCTGGTGCTGGCGGCGAGATTCCTGGTTGTCGGGCCCTGGGCGCTGTTTTTCCGGGTGTGGCGCGGAAGGCCAACAGCGGGATGGATCCTGGCCTGGGGGGGCCTGCACGGCGCCATATCAGTTGCATTGGCGCTGGCCATCCCGGCAGGGCCCGCCAAAGGGCCCATCCTGTCGATGACATTTGCCGTGGTGCTCTTTGCCGTCGTCGTACAGGGCCTGACATTCGCTCCCTTGACCCGGCGGCTTGAACCGGATCGGAGAGGCGACGACTGACGCCGGTCGGCCTGGCCGTCACCAGTCGCTAAGCAAATCCTCGATCCGGATCGGAAAACGTCTCGCCCGCACGCCCGTTGCGTGCCAGACCGCGTTGGCGATCGCGCCCACCGTACCGGTGATCCCGATCTCGCCGACACCCTTTACGCCAAGCGGGTTCACGTAGGGATCGTCTTCGGGGATCAAGATGGCGTCGAGTGAGGGCAGGTCCGCGTTCACTGGCACATGATACTCTGCAAGATCGCTGTTCATGATCCGGCCTGTACGATGATCCGTGACGGCTTCCTCCAGCAGCGCGAAAGAGGCGCCCCAGATCATGCCGCCGTAATACTGGCTGCGAACCAGGCGCGGATTGATGATCCGTCCGGCGGCAAAGGCGCCGACCAATCGCGTCGCGCGCACCTGACCAAGGTCTGGATCAACCTTGACCTCCGCGAAGACGGCGCCGTGCGAGAACATCGCATGGGCTTCCGCAGCCGCTGGTTCGCGCGCCGCCTTGGCGTCGCCCACCAATTCGGTTCGCCTGGCTCTCGCAAGGATGTCGCTATAGCTCTCGCTGCGGCCTTCATCGTCGCGGCGATGCAGGCGGCCCGCCCGAGCCACGACTCCCACATTGCCTGCGCCAAAAAGTGGTGACTCGGGATCGGCTGTGGCAAGGTCCACCAGCTGGTCGATTGCGTTCCGGCCTGCATTGTGGAGCGCCAGTCCAGCGCTTGCGGTGTGGCCGGAGCCGCCCGCAATGCCCCCGTCCGGCAAGCTGGACACGCCCGACCGCAGTTCGACCATTTCGGGGTCAAGGCCGAGCGCTTCGGCGCCGATCTGGGCCAGCGCTGTCCAGGCGCCTTGCCCCATGTCGACGCCAGCGGTCTCGAGCAATCCCGTTCCGTCAGCGCGTAGGGTAGCGCGGGCTTCGGCCGGGAAATGCGGACAGTGGAAGACCGCCGTTCCCATGCCCCAGCCAACCAGACATCCGTTCTCATCGCGCATCTGACGCGCTGCGAGCGGGCGGCCTGACCAGCCGAACCGCTTGGCGCCTTCTGCGTAGCATTCGCGCAGCGCCTTGGACGAGAACGGTCGCCCGGTGCCCGGTTCCGTTTCGGCGTAGTTGGCGAGCCTGAACTCAAGCGGGTCCATGCCGCAGGCCTCTGCAGCTTCGTCGATCGCGACTTCCAGCGCCGCGGAGCCCGATGCCTCGCCCGGCGCCCGCATGGGCCCGGGCGTGCCGGTATCCAGACGCAGGCCTTCATGCTCGGCCAGGATTGCGGGGCTTGCATACAGCGGCAGCGACGCATTTGCGGCAGGTTCGAGAAAGTCATCAAAACTGGACGTGGCGGAGAGGGTGTGGTGGTGCAGGGCTGTAAGGCGCCCGCCCGCATCCGTCCCGACGCGCAACTTTTGCCAGGTGGCGCCCCTGTGTCCGACGGGTCCGTACATCTGGGCCCGTGGTAGCGCCAGCTTCACTGGACGCTTCAACATGCGCGCTGCGAGGATCGCAAGAATTTGCGGCCCGTTCAGGATCGCCTTGGAGCCAAATCCTCCGCCAATGAACGGCGACCGGATCAGCACGTTTTCCGGCGGGATGCCGAAATAGGTTGCGTAGCCGGCGCAACTGAGCACGAGAGCCTGGTTGGGCATGTCCAGCGTCAGCCGGTCGCCATCCCATTCGGCGACAACAGCATGAGGCTCCATCGCGTTGTGGTATTGCGCCGGCGTAACGAACTCGGCTTCAGTGACGCGCGCCGCCGAAGCAAAACCCGCTTCGATGTCGCCATGTGCCACCCGCGACGGTCCGCCGACGCCGACGGCTTCCGGCTTGAACCGCTCTCCATTTTCGCGACGCGTTCGGGCCGTGTCCGTCTCGTATTGCGGATTGAGAAGAGCCGCGCCTTCGGTTGCCGCTTCAAGTGTTTCGGCCACCACCATGGCGATGGGCTGATTGGCATAGCGAACAGTGTCGTCCTGCAGCACCTCGATCCGAAAGCCGAAGGGCGGCATCTTCTGGTTGGGGTTGTGCGCGAGGGGCGGCCGGTTTGCAGGCGTTATCACCTCAACGACGCCCGGATGCGACTTCGCCGCCTGGACATCGAGCGATTTAACCCGGCCCCGCGCGATGCTGCTGACGGCGGCGACGGCATAAAGCATGCCCTCGCGATGATTGTCGGCGGCGTATGTCGCTTTGCCGGTCACTTTGAGCAGGCCGTCGCGTCGCGTCAGCGGTTGGCCGGCGTTGGAGCCATGCCGACGATGTTCGGGAGATGATGGGAAGATTTCAACGGGCATGATTTGCGCTCGGTACTGTGGCGAAAGGCGACGCCGGCAGGGCGGGCATGGCCTCTGGCGTTCCTTCCGTGGAGAGTGAGAGGGCGCGTACAATCAGGCGGCGCGCCAGTTCGATCTTGAAAGCATTCTTCCCGGATGGACGCGCTTCGGAAAGCGCCAGTTCGGCGGCCTTCGCGAATGCCTCCTGCGTGGGAGGAGCATTTTCCAGCACAGCTTCCGCATCGCGAGCGCGCCACGGCTTGGCGGCGACCCCGCCAAGAGCAAGACGGGCCGACTGGATTTTCCCGCCGTCGATCCGCAGTGCAGCCGCCGCCGACACAACGGCGAACGCAAAAGATGTTCGCTCGCGCACTTTGAGATAGCGGGCATGATCGGCAAAGGCTGCTGCATCGGAAGGCAGTTTCAGGGCGGTGATCAATTCGCCGGGCTGCAGAGCCGTCTCTCTCTCCGGCGTCTCGCCGGGCAGGGCGTGCAGGGCGTCGATCGCCACGTCACGCATGCCATTCGGGCCTGCTACCTCGGTCACCGCATCAAGCGCCACAAGCGGCACGCAGAAGTCGGAAGGATGAGTGGCGATGCAGCTCTCGCTCCAGCCCAGCACGGCGTGAAGGCGGTTTTCTCCCTCGCGCGCGTCGCATCCCGAGCCGGGCGCGCGCCTGTTGCACGCGCTGGCGACATCCTGGAAATAGGCGCAGCGGGTCTGTTGCATGAGGTTTCCGCCGACGGTTGCGGCGTTGCGCAATTGTGCGGAGGCGCCCGAAAGCAGCGCTTCGGCGACAACCGGGAAGGTTCGCGCGAAACGTTCATCATAAGCCAGGTCCGAATTGCGCACCATCGCGCCGATGCGCACGCTGCCGTCCGGTCGCCAATCAATCTCGCCGAGGCCGGGCAATCGCGTGATGTCGATGACACGCTCGGGCCTTGCGGCTCCAAGTTTCATCAGGTCCAGCAAATTGGTGCCCGCAGCGAGATAGACAGAGCCGGGCTGCGAGGCGGCTGTCACTGCCTCTTGTACAGATGCGGGGCGGACATATTCGAACCGGTTCATGCGGCGTCCCTCCGCTTTCCGTCCTTCAGGGTTTTCTGCGCATCCAGCACAGCCTCCGTAATCCCCTTGTAGGCGCCGCAACGGCAGATATTTCCGCTCATCAACTCGCGAACCCGTTCCGGATCATCCCCGGCGTGTCCTTCTGCGATCAGGCCGACGGCGCTCATGATCTGTCCGGGCGTGCAATAGCCGCACTGAAGCCCGTCATGGGCGATGAATGCAGCCTGCACCGGATGCAGGTCGTCGCCGTTGGCCAGACCTTCGACCGTGGTGATATCCGCGCCATCGAGGCTTGCGGCGAGCGTGAGACACGAATTTATGCGCCGCCCGTCGACAAGAACGGTGCAGGCGCCGCACTGGCCGCGATCGCAGCCTTTCTTGGCGCCGGTCAGGTGAAGTCGCTCGCGTAGCAGGTCAAGCAGCGTCACCCTCGGGTCGTCGAGCGCGATCGCGCGCTTCTCCCCGTTTATCGTGAGGCTGATGGAGAAGGACATTTGATGCTCCAATCAGTTTTGTATTGTATGAATCAAGGCGACGCGCGCCGTGACGGTCGTGACAGCCAACGCGCGAAGGATCTGCTGCTCGGTCGAGCGGTGTCGGGCGTTGAAAGCTTGTCCGGAGTACGGCAACTTATACGGAGGGTGCCTCCGTTTGTCAATAGAAGCATTTCCGCTTGAGAGACATGAAACCTGAAGGAGAAAAAACAAGCCGCAAGCCTCGCGCGGATTCGATCCGCAATCGGGAGCGCCTGCTTGATGCGGCCACGAAAATATTTGCAAGCGGCGCTCCGCAGGCAAGTCTCGAAGCGGTTGCGCGGCGCGCTGGCGTAGGGATCGGAACCCTTTACCGGCATTTTCCGACGCGTGAGGCGCTGTTCGAAGCCGTTTATCGCCATGAGGTCGATCACCTGTTCGATCTGGCGCAGAAGCGCCTCAAGGATGAGGATCCGGTCGAAGCCATGCGGAAGTGGCTGCACGCAAATGTCCGCCTGGTCGCCACCAAGAAAGGCATGATCGAAGCGTTGCAGCTCGGGGCTTACGGCTCCTCTGATCTCAAGGCGTATTCATTCGAGCGGCTGACCACTGCGATGGGGTTGCTTCTGGATCGCGCCACCGCTGCGGGGGGCATTCGCTCTGACATCTCACCAGAGGACCTGATGCGGGCGCTCGTGGGCATCTTCTACTCCCAGGACGTTTTCAGGGAGCAGGCGAGGACATTGCTCCTTGTCGATGTCTTTGTTGACGGGTTGCGCAACGGCAATCGGGGCGCTGCGAAACGGGTTCAACGGCGGTAAGGACGTCGGCAAGCGTCCTGAGACGCCGTTTTCTGCTTCCGCTTGCGGTCATCGCCCTGCGGGTGCAGATGAATTTCCAGAATTCGAGGAGCGACATGGCCACCCATCATCATGAGGGCGATCTGCCGGCAAACGTCTCGTTCGGCGCTTCAGTCGCCATCGATACGGAGACAATGGGCCTCAACCCGTTCCGCGACCCGCTATGCGTGGTGCAGCTTTCCGATGGCAAGGGCGATGCGCATGTCGTGCAACTGAAGCGGCCGGAATATAATTGCCCGCACCTCAAGGGCCTCCTGTCCAACCCTCGGGTGCTCAAGATTTTCCATTTCGCCCGGTTCGACATCGGCATGATGCAGCACTGGCTGGGTGTGCCGACATTCCCGGTCTACTGCACCAAAATCGCCTCGCGACTGGCGCGTACCTACACCGACCGTCACGGCCTCAAGGACCTCGCCCGGGAACTGGTGGGGGTAGACATGTCGAAGGCTCAGCAAAGCTCCGACTGGGGCGCCGACAAGCTAACCGACGCCCAGCTTGCCTATGCGGCTTCGGATGTCCTGCATCTGCACGAGATCAAGGCCCGGCTTGACGCCATGCTGGCGCGCGAAGGGCGCACGGAACTGGCCCAGGCCTGTTTCGACTTCCTCCCGGTGCGGGCTGCGCTGGACCTGACGGGGTGGGCGGGAGAGGACATTTTCGCACACTCCTGAGAATTCAGAGGGTTGGGCGGCTTCAGGCGGTTGAAAGGGCTTCATTTGGCGGGTTCGTGGTCCTAACTTCAGCGGGGGCGTGTTTTCGCCACAAAATTGTTCGCGAGTCAGGTCCAAGACGACCATTGCAATGATCCACGCCGCGCATCACTCGATGGACCTTTGGGGTCCGCGTAGAGCGACCTCCCTGAAGGAGGCCCGTCGGCGCACCGCGCTGGTCCACATCATCCGGCTGCTGTTCACCTGCGCTGCGGTTGTGTCGGCCGGGTTTCTGCTGGGGCCCGTGATCGAGAAGGCGTTTGCGCCCGGTTCCCGGCCCATCACTGGCCCTACGCTGAACGTCACCATGCTCAATCCGCGCTTCGAGGGCGCCGACGCCAATGGCCGGCCATTCGTCATCACAGCCGACACGGCCCGCCGGCGACGCGAAAACGTTTCGATGATCGACCTCGTCAATCCGCAGATGCAGGACGAAGCCTCGACCAACGTCAAGGCGCGCGAAGGCGTCTACGACCGCGACGCACAGGTGCTGGATCTTGTAGGCGACGTGGTGATGACGGATGTGGCTGGCTACACGTTCACCGCAGACAAGACCCGCATGTACATCCGGGAGAACCGGGTCGAGGGAAAAACCCCTCTGCACGGCTTCGGCCCCCTGGGCGAGGTGACGGCCGACTCGTACGAGGTAGCAGATGATGGCGACAGGATCGTTCTGACAGGCCACGTCTGGAGCAAGATAATTCCCCGGAGCGCAGACGATCAGGGCGCCGGTAAAGGAGAGGCTGGGAAGTGATGGGCGGCCGACGCGAGATAAGGATTATGGCGGCAACGGTTCGGGGCGCGCTGTGCGGGGCCGCCACGGTCGCGCTTCTGTTTGGTTTCGGAGGCGCGGCGCGGGCGCAGATCGGATCAAGCAAGGATCCGATCCAGATATCGAGCGACAAGCTCGATGCGCAGAACAGCAATGGACAGGCGATCTATATCAACAACGTCGAAGCCGTGCAGGGTGATGCGCGTCTCAAGGCGGACAGGCTGACCGTCCTGTGCGACGTCGCCCAGCGGTCGACGGGCGCCAGGTCGGGGGCGAGCAGCTGCCCGATCAAGTCGCTGGTGGCCGATTCGAACGTCTACTACATCACGCCCGACGAAAAGATTCGCGGCGACAAGGCGGAATACGACTATGCCAACCAGGTCCTCACCATCACCGGGAATCCTGTCATCCTGTCGCGCGGAGATCAGGGTGTGATCAAGGGCAAGAAGGTTGTCTATGACTTCCAGACGGGTCATGCGACCATCACCAACGAAGGGGCGCGCGTGACCAGTATCTTCAACACCGAGAAGCAGCCCGATACCCCGGCGACCCCGGGCGCGGCGCCGAACCAGTAAACGCTGCCGCCGGCGCAACCCGCTGGCGAGTTAGCGAGGGCATGCCAGGCACAATGGACGCACAGACGCAGTCACAACCAGACGACAGGGCGGTATCGGACGCCAGCGCTGATCCGCTCGCTGCGGCCAGCTCCGGCGACGGGCTGCGTGCGAGCAATCTCGCCAAGTCGTTCAAGGGTCGTCAGGTCGTCAAGGACGTGAGCCTGCAATTGCGCCGCGGGGAAATCGCAGGCCTTCTGGGCCCCAACGGCGCCGGGAAGACGACCTGCTTTTACATGGTGATGGGCCTGATCCACGCCGATGCTGGTCGCGTGACGATCGACAACGAGGATGTGACCGGCCTGCCGATGTATCAGCGCGCGCGCCTCGGCGTCGGATACCTGCCGCAGGAAAGCTCGATTTTTCGCGGGATGACCGTTTATGAAAACGTCATGGCGGTCGCCGAGCTTACCGAAAACACGGGTCCCAAGCGGCGGCAGCTCACCAACAGCCTCCTCGAGGAATTGCAGATCGCTCACCTCGCGCAGCAGAACGCCAATTCATTGTCCGGCGGAGAACGGCGCCGCGTGGAAATCGCGCGAGCGCTGGCGTGCCGCCCGAGCTTCATGTTGCTGGACGAGCCCTTCACAGGCATCGATCCGTTGGCTGTCTCCGACATTTCGGATCTGGTTCGCTATCTGAAGGGGCGCGGTCTGGGCGTTTTGATCACCGACCACCAGGTGCGCGAAACCCTGCAGATCGTCGACCGCGCGTCGATCATCTATGATGGCAAGGTGCTGTTCGAGGGGCGGCCAGACGCGGTGCTGTCCAACGAGGATGTGCGTCGGGTCTATCTCGGCGACCGGTTCAACGCCTGATCGCCGATCAGTCTCCAGCGCGATCCTCGATATCGGCCTTGCGCGCCTCGTCCATAACGGCCGCGGTTTCCTTCAGCCCTTCGGCGGCGGCCTTCTGGGCTTTCTCTTCCTGCTTTTCAGCAATCTCGCGCGCGGCGTCGTTTATGCTGTGCGCCGCGACGGCCGGTTCGGGCGTCTTGCGTTCCGGTTCTATACGTTCTCCGCGCCATGCGCTCAGGCCGGCTTTTTCCTCGGCGCCGAAGAAACTGCGGATACGCAGGTCCTGCTGCGGGAAGGGTATCTCGATGCCGTGTTTCCGAAGCGCATCATCCAGGGCCCATGAATACGCCGCCATCATGCTGCCCGGGCGCTTCACGGCTTCCAGCGTCGGCCAGACGACGAGTTCGAAATCGAGTGAGGAATCGCCGAATTTGGTCAGCCAAACCTGCGCCCGACGGGTCTCGGTGTCGGGAAGGGTGAACGGCACGGATTGCGCCGCCTCGATAGCGGCGGCGCGCACCTGCTCCTTATCGCTCCCGTAGGCGACCGAAAACGGCACGTGAATGCGCCGGGTTGCGCGGTTGCGCGTCCAGTTCGTCAGCTTGCCCGTAAGGAGCAGCGAGTTGGGCACCAGCACGTCAACATTGTCGTTGGTGAGGATGGTCGTGGCGCGGGCGCCGACCGTCTTGACCTCGCCGGTGACGCCAGTTTCTATCTCGATGAAGTCGCCCACTTCGATGCTGCGGTCAAAGAGCAGGATCAGCCCGGCGACGAAGTCCCGGAAAACATCCTGAACACCGAGACCGACACCGATGCCGATCGCCCCGGCGAACAGCGACAGGCTCGAAAAATCGAGACCCATGGTCGAGGCGGCGACCAGTACGCCGATGAACACGATGATGTACCGGCCAACCTGTCCGACCACATAGAAGGCAGGCGCGCTGACCTGCGGCGACCGCTCGCGCAGTCGGTCAACGAACTTCCGGAACAGCCAGGAAAGCGTCAGGGCGCCGAGAAACACAGCTATGGCGATCAGCACCGAAGCGACCGTCACGTCGGTCCGGCCCAGCGCCCAGAGCTTGGTGTTAAGGATATCCAGGACCATCGATTTCCTGTCTCAGGCCGCCATGGCCCTCCGCCTTGTCACCGTCGAGAGACAATTTTCTACGCAAGTCTTGGTCCACATTTGCAGCAAAATCAAAGCTTGCGAAGTGCGCCAGCCGCAAAAGACGAACGAAACGGCGCCCCTCGCTGGCGAAGTGGACACGTTGCTGATTAGATAATTTTAAGGACGGCGGGTTAATGTCGCGTCTGAAAGGGTGTGGGCAGGGTGACCGGGCAGTTCCGGAAACGAATCAGCGCCCTTGGAGGTTCGTGTGGCGCTAGCGCATCGTCTTCAGCTGCGGCAGGGGCAATCCCTCGTAATGACGCCGCAGTTGCAGCAGGCGATCAAGCTGCTGCAACTCTCCAACATCGAGCTTGAGGAGTATGTCGAAGCGGAGATCGAGCGGAATCCGCTCCTCCAGCGCGGCGAGAAGCAGGACGGTCCCGAAGCGCCCGAAGCCGAGAAGGTTTCCGACAAGCGCGAGGAAATGCGGATGGATGATGCCGGTCAGGCCGCCGCCCGCGACGATCTCGATGCCCGAAACGACGACGTCTATGAAGCCGACAGCCCGTCGGAGGGCATGCAAGGCGGCCCGTCGGCCCAACTCGACTGGTCCCGCACCGCTTCCGGCAAACAGCTCTCCGAAGATTTCGATCTTGAATCCATAACGGCCGACGAAAAGACCCTCCGCGATCACCTTGCCGACCAGCTCACAATGGCGGGCCTTACCCCGGCCGATCAATTGATCGCGTCCCGGCTGATCGAGGAGACGGATGAGTCCGGCTTCATGCGCGGCGACCTGCAGGAAATTGCAGACGCACTCGGCACGGACATCGAGGATGTCGAAGCGGTCCTGGGCGTTTGTCAGGGCTTCGAGCCCACCGGCGTGATGGCGCGCAATCTTCAGGAATGTCTGGCGCTGCAACTGAAAGAGCGCGACCGGCTGGATCCGGCCATGCAGTGCCTGCTCGAAAATCTCGAGCTGGCGCAACGCCGTGACATGAAGCGGCTCTCCGAAGTCTGCAAGGTTGATCAGGCCGACGTGATCGACATGCTGAGCGAACTGCGCGCGCTAACCCCACGGCCCGGCGCGGCATTCGCCGGCGAGGCTGCGCCGACAGTAACCCCGGACGTTTTCGTACGCGAAATGCCGAACGGTTCCTATTCGGTCGAACTCAACGCCGACACACTGCCGCGGGTGCTGATCGACCGGAGCTACTACGCCGAGGTTTCGGGCCTGGTGCGCAGCGAGACGGACAAGGCCTTCATCACCGAATGTCATGCATCGGCAAACTGGCTGATCAAGTCACTGGACCAGCGCGCCCGGACGATCCTCAAGGTCGCCAGTGAGATCATTCGCCAGCAGGACGGCTTTTTCGTGTCTGGCGTGCGCGCTCTGAGGCCGCTCAATCTCAAGACCGTGGCCGACGCTGTCGAAATGCACGAGTCCACCGTCAGCCGCGTCACGTCCAACAAATACATGGCGACGCCGCGCGGCGTGTTCGAGCTGAAATACTTCTTTTCGGCGTCAATTCCGTCCGTCCAGGGCGGTGAGGCGCATTCCGCAGAGGCGGTGCGTCACCGGATCAAGGACATGGTCGACCAGGAAGACAGCGAGAGCGTGCTTTCGGACGACCAGATCGTTGAGCGCCTGCGCGCATTCGGCATCGACATCGCCCGCCGCACGGTCGCCAAATACCGGGAGTCGCTGCGTATTCCTTCGTCTGTAGAACGCAGACGCATCTTCGCAGCAGGTTCCTGACGCTAGGCTGACGGCCAGTGAATTCAAGCCGTTGACCTTGCGGTCGAGCAATCCCAAAGTCAGGTAGGAAGTCGGGCCAGCCCGAGAGCGCCATTGCGCCGGGCGCAGAACAGGAGCCTGCTCTTGGACGTCCAGATCGCCGGAAAAAAAATTGAAATTGGCGCCGCCATGCAGGAGCGAATATCGCTCGGCCTGGAGGAACGGGTATCGAAGTATTTCGACCGTACGGGCGAGGCGTTTGTAACCGTCTCGAAGCCGGGCTGGGCCTTCTGTGTCGATTGCTCGATCCACCTGCCGTCCGGCGTCACGCTGCAGGCGCACGGTGAGGGCGAGGACCCTTATGCCGCTCTTGAACAGCTGCTGGACAAGATTGAAAAGCGCGTCCGGCGATACAAGAGCCGTTTGCGCAACCATCGCGCGAAGGATCCGCTGCCGGCCGAGATCGGAACCGAGCGAATCATATTGGTCTCACCGACGGGTGAGGATGATGAAGACGATTCGGGCGTCGGCGACGCGCCGGCAATTGTCGCGGAATCGGACACCTCGATCCGCACGATGACCGTTTCAATGGCGGTCATGCAGCTCGAACTGGCGGAAAGTCCGGCACTCATGTTCCGCAACGCGGCGCATGGGGGCCTCAACATGGTCTTTCGTCGCGCCGACGGTAACGTCGGATGGGTGGATCCTTCGAGCGACGGCTGATTTCTTGCAGGCGCCTTCAAAAGAATGTGCAACGCCGGTCGACCCGGCCACCGTTTTGTCGCATGACCCCGCTAGAAGGGCGTGCGACGCGACCTACGTCGGGGTTCACAGGGGGCGAAACGGTAGAGTTATGCAAGCGAAGACCAATGCAATGCCGCAGACCGCCGGGGGGACGCGTTGATGTCCGGCTTGGGCGATCTTCTCCTTCCCGACGTCATATTTCCTCGTGCAAAATGGCAGGGCCGCAAACAGGTTCTGGCCGAGATGTCCGAGGCGATGGCCAAGGCCACGGGCCTTGATCCCCGCGCCGTTCTTGAGGGCGTGCACGAGCGCGAGCGATTGGGCGCGACAGGCGTTGGGGAAGGTGTTGCAATTCCCCATGCCCGGCTGCCGGGTCTGACGCGCGTTGTGGGTGGCTTCGCCCGACTTGTTGAACCCGCCGATTTTGAGGCCCTGGACGAGCGCCGGGCCGACCTGATTTTCATGCTTCTCGCTCCGGCCGACGCGGGCGCAGATCACCTGCGTGCGCTGGCAAGGGTGTCGCGAAACTTTCGTCACGAGAGCCTGCGAGAGGGACTCCGCAGGGCGCAGACCACCGAAGCGGTTCTCGAAATACTCTGCCCTGACAAGTTCACTGACGCTGCCTAGCTACCGCCGCGCCGGCGATGAGCCGGCTGCGAGCGCCGGCCGGGTTTGTCCGTCGGATCGAAACGCCTGATTTGTGGAAGCTGGTGGAGCCAGGCGGGATCGAACCGCCGACCTCTTGCATGCCATGCAAGCGCTCTCCCAGCTGAGCTATGGCCCCGTTCCGCATCTCCGGACATCGGGCCCGGATCAGTGGTCGAGTTTTGGGAGCGCGTTGCTTATACCGCGCCCTCCATGGGATCAAGTCCGGCTCTTCACGAGCCGTTTCTATTCGTCCGGATCGTCGTCTTCGAGGTCGATGTCGTCGTCCTCGAAATCCTCGTCTTCGTCGATAACCGTCAGGCCGTCGTCCTCGTCGTCCTCGACTTCGACGTCGTCATCGTCTTCCTCGTCAGCGCTGAAGCCGCGCGCCGGCCGCTTCGTCTTCTTGGCGGTCGAGTCGTCCCCCTCTTCCTCTGCATCGGCGACTTCTTCCTCGTCGGCGAGGTCGACGGGCTCTTCAGCGTCCTCGTCTTCTTCCTCTTCGTCGTCATCGACATCTTCGTCTTCTTCATCGTCGTCGATATCTTCGTCGTCCTCGATATCGTCGTCTTCCTCGTCCTCGACTTCGGCCTTCTTGGTTTTGACAGGGGCGGCCGGCTTGGGCTTTTCCTTCGCCCGCTTGGGCTTGGCCGCTTCGACCACGACCGGATCGAACGTCGTCCCGCACTTGGGACATGCGGCTGGCCGCTTGCCCAGGTCGTAGAATTTGGCCCCGCATTCGGGGCATGTGCGCTTTTCGCCGAGATCGGTGTTCGCCAAGGTCATTCCCCATAACTCGGGTCGGGCGCTTGCCATGTTCGCGGACGGCTGTAAAGCGCTCTTGTTTCGGACCGTCCGGCCAGGCCCGGCCGGCGATCCGACGGAGCCCAGATGTAGCCCAATGCGCGCCAGTTCAAGACCCGTCGGCAGGCTCGGCGGCGCCATCCGCGCGCCGGGCGACAAATCATGCTCCCACAGGGCCCTGATGATGGCCGGAGTGGCAGAGGGAACCTCGCGGATTACGGGGCTTCTTGAGGGTGAGGACGTGCTCGATACGGCCCGCGCCATCGGGGCGCTGGGCGCAGATGTGGAGCGGATCGGGCACGGCGAATGGCGGGTCGGTGGCGTGGGGCCGGCTGGATTTCGGTCCCCCCGGGGCGATCTCGATTTTGGCAATTCCGGAACCGGCGTCCGGTTGATGATGGGCCTCATCGGCGGACACGACGTTTCCGTGCGCTGCGTCGGCGACGCCTCGCTGTCCGCCCGCCCGATGGAGCGCGTGCTGAAGCCTCTGCGGGAGATGGGCGTGCGGGCGGACACGGCGCCGGGCGGGACCCTTCCTGTTCGGCTGACCGGCGGCAACCTCAAGGCCATCCGGTATGCCCCGCCGGAAGCCTCCGCCCAGGTCAAATCGGCCATCCTGCTCGCGGGATTGCGCGCCAGCGGCGTCACCGTGGTGGAGGAGCGCGAAGCGACCCGCGATCACACGGAGCGCATGCTGCGGGCCTTCGGCGTGACGGTCGGTGTGGAGCAACGGGCGGACGCCGGTCCAATCGTCTCCCTCCGGGGCGGCCAGGAACTTGTCGGCATGGAGGCCGCGGTCGCCGGGGATCCTTCATCCGCCGCTTTCGCCATCGCGGCCGGACTGATCGCTGGCGAAGGGGAGGTCGCCGTTTCGGGAATTCTCGACAATGCGACCCGGACGGGGCTCTTCGACGCCATTGCGGAAATGGGCGGCGATATCCGGCGCGAACCGGACGGACAGGCCACAGGAGAGGATACGGCTCGGGTGACCGTCCACGCTTCGCGCATGAAGGGCGTCCGTCTCGATCCGGCCCTTGTGCCGTCGATGATTGACGAGCTGCCAATCTTTGCCGTGCTCGCGGCCTTCGCCGAGGGCGACACATACGTCACTGGCGCGGCAGAACTTCGAGTCAAGGAAAGCGATCGCATCAAGGCCATCTGCGCCATGCTCTCGGTCAACGGCGTCGGGGTCGAGGAACTGCCCGACGGTTTCATCGTCCATGGCATGGGCCCGCGAGGTGTGCCGGGAGACGGCCTGGTGGAAGCGCGCCACGACCACCGTATCGCCATGTCGGCTCTGGTCATGGGCAGCGCGGCGCGCGAACCGGTCGCCGTCGACAATGTGACCATGATCGCCACGTCCTATCCGGGCTTTTTCGGCCATATGGCGGACCTGGGCGCCGACATGACCCGGGCAGGGGAGCCGGGACCGCCATGATCATCGCAATCGACGGCACCACATCCTCAGGCAAAGGCACGCTAGCCAAGCGGCTCGCCGGTCATTTCGGATTGCCGCATCTGGATACCGGCCTGCTCTACCGCGCCGTGGCCGCAAAGGCGCTGCGGGAGGGCGCGGACGTGGCGGATGCGGAAACCTGTGGGCGTCTCGCGCTCGATCTCGACCTGACAGATTTCGATGAGCGCGAACTGCGCAGCTCGTCGATTGGCGCTGCTGCCTCCGTCGTCGCCTCGCACGGACAGGTCCGCCGCGCCCTGTTCGACATGCAACAGGCCTTTGCGCAACAGCCACAGGGGGCTGTGCTTGATGGACGGGACATCGGAACGGTGATCGCCCCGCAAGCCGACCTGAAATTCTGGGTCGACGCCGATGTCGTGGTGCGCGCCGGCCGCCGCTACCGCGAACTTGCCGGCATGGGTGAGCCGGTGACGGAAGCGCAGGTTCTCTCGCAGCTCAGGGAGCGCGACCAGCGCGATTCCACCCGTGCGGACGCGCCGATGAAGGCTGCGGCTGACGCCTGCCGCATCGACACGACCGCCATGACGCCGGATGAGGTCTTCGCGGCGGCGCTGAACGCAGCCGGAGAACGGTGACGATCGGCTAGGCGACCGCCGCCGCAACAATGTCCCGCGGCAGTTGCCCGGACATGCCCTCCAGCGTCGTGTTGGTCAGCGTTACGATGACGAGTTTGCGCACGGGCTCGACATACCAGTGATGGCCCCAGACCCCGCCCCAATACCAGGTGCCCGGCGAAACCGGTGAGCCGCTGGCCGCCGGGTTCAGCATGACTGCGCCACCGAAGCCGAAACCGGTCGAACCGGTCGGATCGAAGATCACGCGTTTGTCGCCGATCTGGTTGGCCATCATGGCCGCCGCCGTTGCGGGCGAGAGAATGTCGCCGCCGCCCGTGCGGATGGTTTCCAGGAACCGCGCCATGTCGTCGGCGCTGCCAGTCATTCCGGCGCCGCCAGACGGAAAGGACGTATCGTCGAAGGCCCGGCGCAGGTCGAACGAGATGGGCGCCAGTTCCGGCAGGAAGGGCTGCTGGAACGTTTCAGGGATGCGAAGCGGTTCGGGCGTCGAATTGGAATAGGGGACAGCGAGCCGGTTACGGTCGACGACATGGAAGGCCGTGTCCGCCATGCCAAGCGGCCCGGTCACCAGCTTCGCAACGATGTCTTGCAGGCTTGCCTTGCCGGCCTTCTCCATCGCGGCGCCAAGCACATCAATGGCGTTGGAATAGTACCAGGCCGCTCCAGGCGGAAACGTCAGCCCGGCCGCCACAAGCCGGCGCATTTCCTCGTCCATGGAAAGCCCGGGCTGGTCGGCGCCGGCCGAGACGCGATTCCGCTGATAGGGTCCGCCGGGCGGCTGCATGAAGTCGTAGGCGAGGCCCGACGTGTGGGTGAGCAGGTGGCGTATCGAAATCTCCGGCGACGACCCATCGGGAAGTTTCGGCGTGAATTCCGGCAGCCAGTCCGTCACCGGCGCGTCGAGCGTCAGATCGCCTGTCTCGATCATCCGCATCGCTGCAGCGGTCACGATCGGCTTGGTCAGCGAGGAATAGCGAAACAGCGTTTCTGGCGTCATGGGCGAAGCCGCCTCGCGGTCGGCCAACCCATAGGCCTTGCGATGGGCGACCTCGCCATCGCTCAGAATTACGGAGACCGCGCCGACAACGCGTTTTTCCGCAAGGGCGGCGGTCACGGCGGCGTCGATACGGGGCGAGATGGCTTGTGTGGCCATGATTGCGCGTCCTTCAGAGGCGATCGGCTGTCCAACATTGAAACGGAAGCTGGAAATGTCCAACTGCAATGGGCGGTATACCGGCCCCGGCCCAGCTTGACTTTGCGGGGGAGGGCGACCAAAACACCGCCTCCCGTCTGTGGAGAACCTTGCCGCCAGTCCGGTCCAGCCGGTTGGAGGCTGGGCGTATCGCCATTTCGTGTCGCCCATCCAGTCAGACGGACCAATCGATCTACGCCGCGCTGTGCGGCCAGTCCGCCGGATGAACCGGTTGGCCCGTAACGACGAACCCTTTTGGAGCTTTGATGACCGCCGTCGACATGAACCCGACTACCGAGGATTTCGCCGCCCTTTTCGCCGAGAGCTTTTCAGACAACCAGATGATGGAAGGCCGGGTCGTCCCCGCCACCGTCACAGCAGTGGCAGGCGACTTCGTCACCGTCGATGTTGGTCTCAAGACCGAAGGCCGGATTTCGGCCAAGGAATTCTCCCAGGACGAAAAACAGCCGGCCGTCGGCGATGTCGTCGACATCTACCTTGAGCGCATCGAGAACGCGCTCGGCGACGCTGTCCTCTCCAGAGACAAGGCCCGCCGCGAAGAGGCCTGGACGCGCCTTGAGCGTCTCGCGGAGAAGAAAGAGACGGTGAAGGGCCAGATCGTCGGCCGTGTGAAAGGCGGCTTCACGGTCGACCTTGGCGGCGTCAACGCTTTCCTTCCTGGATCCCAGGTCGACATCCGCCCGATCCGCGACATCGGTCCGCTGATGGGCCAGGCCCAGCCGTTCGCCGTGCTGAAGATGGATCGCCCGCGCGGCAACATCGTCGTCTCGCGTCGCGCCGTGCTCGAAGAGAGCCGCGCCGAGCAACGTGCGGAAATCGTTGGCAACATGGCCGAGGGCGAACGTCGCCGCGGCGTCGTCAAGAACATCACCGATTACGGCGCCTTCGTGGACCTGGGCGGCATCGATGGCCTGCTGCACGTCACTGACATGAGCTGGAAGCGCGTCTCGCACCCCAGCCAGGTCGTGGAAGTCGGCCAGGAAGTCGAAGTCCAGATCATCAAGATCAACCCCGAAACCCAGCGCATCTCGCTCGGCATGAAGCAGCTGATGACCGATCCGTGGGATGGCGTCGCCGCGAAATACCCGATCGGCGCCAAGCTCAAGGGCCGGGTCACCAACATCACGGACTACGGCGCGTTTGTTGAGCTGGAAGACGGCGTCGAAGGCCTGATCCACGTCTCGGAAATGAGCTGGACAAAGAAGAACGTTCACCCCGGCAAGATCATCGCCACCTCGCAGGAAGTGGATGTGATGGTGCTCGATGTGGACAGCGACAAGCGCCGAATCTCGCTCGGCCTCAAGCAGGTGATGAACAACCCTTGGGAAGCGTTCACCGCCGAGCATCCGGTTGGCACCGATGTCGAAGGCGAAGTCCGCGGTATCACCGAGTTCGGCATGTTTGTCGGCCTTGGGCCCGACCTCGACGGCATGGTCCACATCAACGACATCGACTGGAACACGCCGGGCGAAGAAGCCATCAAGGCTTACAACAAGGGCGATACAGTCAAGGCGCGCGTGCTCGATATCGACGTTGAGAAAGAGCGCATCTCGCTGGGCATCAAGCAACTCAGCCAGGATCCGGCCGAGTCGGTCGACCTGCGCAAGAACGCTGTTGTCACCACGACCGTCACCGAGATCACCTCGGGTGGCATCGAGGTCAGCATAGGCGATGGCGCGATGAAGGCGTTCATCCGCAAGGGCGACCTGTCGCGCGATCGGTCCGAACAGCGTCCGGAGCGTTTCGCCGTCGGCGACAAGGTGGATGCGCTGGTCACCGCGTTTGACAAGTCGAGCCGCAAGGTTTCGCTGTCGATCAAGGCGCTGGAAGTGCGCGAGGAAAAAGCCGCCGTCGAGCAGTATGGCTCGGCCGACTCAGGCGCCTCGCTGGGCGACATTCTGGGCGCGGCCCTGGCGCAGAAAAAAGACGACTGAACGCCTCGTCTCATAAGGGTCAAACGAGCGCCCCCGCGAAAGCGGGGGCGTTTTGTTGTCCGGGCTGCCGGCCATGGTTTCCGCATTCCTGATTGACCTGCTGCAATTGCGGGGCCTGCTCGAATTTCCGGCCTTTCGTCTCGCAGGCGAAGAATCTGGGCCCGAAATCGACAAAAAACACTTGTCTTTACTGCCGCTAAGCGAGAGTTTGCGCTCATGCTGCGCTCCGAATTGATCGCCAGGCTCGCTGAAGAGAACCCCGCCCTCAAGGCGCGGGAGATCGAAAAGATCGTCGATGTCATTTTCGACGAGATCGCTGCCGCATTGGAACGGGGCGACCGGGTTGAGTTGCGCGGGTTCGGCGCCTTCTCGGTCCGCAAGCGTGAGGCGCGCACAGGTCGCAACCCGCGTACGGGCGCACCTGTCGATGTCGGGGCCAAGCACGTGCCGTTCTTCAAGGCCGGCAAGGAATTGCGGTCGCGCCTCAACAACGGTCACGATCCCGAAGACCGTTAAGCCGCGCCCCTGCCTTTGGCGGGCGAAGCCATTCACCGAAAATCCACGACCTGCCCGCAGGCTCGACCACATGCCGATGCGGGGTCGGCGCAGGGGCATATCGTTTCATCATTCGTTTGACGCCGGCACGGTTGTTGCCATTATGTCACGGGTTCCGCGCCCTTACGCGGGGTCGAAGAGGGGATTGAACTTGTTCAAGGAATTCCGCGAATTCGCCATGCGCGGCAATGTCGTCGACCTTGCCGTGGGCGTCATCATCGGCGCGGCTTTCGGCGCCATCGTCACCTCGCTGGTGAACGACATCATCATGCCGATTGTTGGCCTCGCCACGGGCGGCATGGACTTTTCGGACCTCGTCTACACCCTGAAGCCGGCCACCGTTGCGGACGGCAAGGAGATCGCCGCGGTCACCATCAACTACGGCAAGTTCATCAATTACCTTCTCACGTTCCTGATCGTAGCCTTCGCAATGTTCCTGGTCGTGAAGGGCATGAACTCGCTGAAACGCAAGGAAGAAGCGGCGCCCGAACCAACGCCCGAAACTCCTCCACAGGAAAAGCTTCTCGCCGAGATCCGGGACTTGCTTGCCAAACGCGCGTGAGATATCCGGTGGCCCTAAGTAGAGTTCAGTTGCGTACGGACGGGGCGGCCTCAGTGCCGCCCTTTCTGTTTTCTGGGCCCAGGAAAAACACTTTGAAATCCGGGTCTTCGGGTCGAGCCTTGCTCCCATGATCACCGTCAAGATCTGCGGTCTTTCCAGCGAATCAGTTGTCGAATCCGCGATCGAATCCGGCGCGGATCGTGTCGGGTTCGTACTGGTCGATTCCAGTCCTCGCTTTGTTCCTTTCCAGCGGGCGCAGGCCCTCATTCGTCACGCCGAAGCGTTGGGGGCCGAACCCTGGGTGGTGGCGGCCTACAGCATCGCGGGCGGTCCTCACGTTCCCTGGCTCGACCAGCTGGTCGACGAGACCCCCGAAATCGCCGCCGTCCAGCTGCACGGCAAGGAGACCCCGGCGGACGTGGCGGCCTTCGTAAAGCGCCACACGCTCGTGCCTGTCGTGAAGGCGTTTGGCGTGTCGACGCGGGCCGACCTTGCCCGCGCTGAAAAGTACGAGGCCGCAGACGCCTTCCTGTTCGACGCCCGCCCGCCGGCTGGAGCGGCGCGGGGGGGCGGCTTCGGCAAGGCATTCGACTGGTCGATCCTCAAGGGCTTCCGGGTGCACGATCACGAGGACTGGACGCTGTCTGGCGGCCTCACCCCTGAAAATGTCGCCGAGGCGATCCGGGTCTCCGGCGCAGCCCAGGTGGATGTCTCCTCTGGCGTGGAGAGCGGCCCCGGCGTGAAGGACACGGCGAAGGTGAAGGCTTTCATTAAAGCGGCGAAAGCGGCGGGCTAGCCGGTCGCTTCGGGCAGGGAAGAACCGACGCCATCCAGCACCGCCCGCAATTCATTTGCGTCCAGCAGCCAGACGCTTCCGCCCAACTTGTCGAAGGAAACCCGGATCTTCTTCTTGTCCCGCGCCAGCAGTAGACGAACGATCGCCGGCGACAGGCTGAGCCGGTCGGTTTGATATCGTGTGCAATGAAGCTTCGAGCCGGAACACTCGCTGCGGTAATCCGTGAGTTCCCGGGGAACCGCCTGCCACGCGTCCCCGACCTCTCCGTGCTGGTTGGGGTTTGTAATGGTCCAGGGCTGGTCCTGGAGCTGGGTCTCGGTGATCGGAAAGCGCTGGCGCCGGACGATAAAGACCGACGCCTGCTTCCCCGGCGAACGTTCCGCAATGAAGAAAACGGTCTTCATGGCGCGTTGCGGGTTGACGGCGCCGGCCGCTAGTCCGCTTTGGTCCATGCTGGCGTATCCGTTGTCCGCTGCCTTGTATTCGATCCTCGCGGCAGGCTCCGAAGACGCGCGGACGGTCCCGGACGCGTTACGCTGATGGCCGTCCGGATGGCTTCATAGCCCTCAAGCGCCGGTCGATCGAGGCTGGCGCAAGCCGCAACGGGCAGCAGCAAAAGCGTGGCCAGGCGTCGCAATCGGCTCCCCCCAAGTCTGGCGTCGGCGGAAAGATAGGACTGCATGGGCGCGAAGGCCAGCGTGGCTCTTGGAGCTTCGCCAAAGCCGGTCTATCGGAGGCACCATGACAGCTGCGCCCCGCCCCAATACCTGGTCCCAATGGCCCGACGCCAATGGCCGTTTCGGCGAGTTTGGCGGCCGGTACGTCGCTGAAACCCTGATGCCGTTGGTGCTCGATCTCGAGGCCGAGTACGCGCGCGCCAAAGCGGACCCGGCCTTCGACGCCGAATTCCAGGATTTGCTCAAGAACTATGTCGGCCGTCCGTCGCCGATGTATTTCGCCGAGCGCCTGACCGAGCATTTCGGCGGCGCGAAAATCTACTTCAAGCGCGAGGAGCTGAACCACACCGGCGCACACAAGATCAACAACTGCGTCGGCCAGGTTTTGCTCGCCCGCCGCATGGGCAAGACGCGCATCATCGCGGAAACCGGCGCCGGCCAGCATGGTGTCGCGACCGCCACGGTGTGCGCGCGCTTTGGCCTGCCGTGCGTCGTCTTCATGGGCGAGACGGACGTTGAGCGTCAGAAGCCGAACGTCTTCCGCATGCGGTTGCTCGGCGCCGAGGTGATGCCGGTATCGTCGGGCACGGGCACGCTCAAGGACGCCATGAACGAAGCGCTGCGCGACTGGGTCACCAACGTCGCCAACACGTTCTACGTCATTGGAACAGTCGCGGGCCCTCATCCCTATCCGATGCTTGTCCGCGATTTTCAGTCCGTCATCGGACGTGAGGCGAAGCAGCAGATCCTTGAAGCCGAAGGCAGGCTGCCGGATGCGCTGGTCGCCTGTATCGGCGGCGGATCAAACGCCATCGGCCTCTTCCATCCTTTCCTTGAGGATGAAGGCGTCAGGATGATCGGCGTCGAGGCGTCGGGTTTTGGCGTCGAAACCGGCAAGCACGCCGCCAGCCTGAGCGGCGGACAGCCGGGCATCCTGCACGGCAACCGCACCTATCTGCTTCAGGACGAGAACGGCCAGATCACCGACGCCCATTCGATCTCGGCCGGCCTCGACTATCCCGGCATCGGGCCAGAGCATTCCTTCCTGCACGAGACGGGCAGGGCGGAGTACCGCACCTGCACCGACGCCGAGGCGCTTGAGGCCTTCCAGCTCTGCTCGCGTCTTGAAGGCATCATTCCCGCACTGGAGTCTGCCCACGCGCTCGCTCGCACGGGAGAGATTGCAAAGGAATTGGGCCCTGACGGTCTCATCGTCGTCAATCTCAGCGGCCGGGGCGACAAGGACATCTTCTCGGTCGCGAAGCATCTCGGGATGGAGATATGACCCACTACACCGGCTCCTGCCATTGTGGCGCCGTGCGCTATTCCGCCGAGGCTGACATCCAGGGCGTGATGGAGTGCAACTGCTCGCACTGTTCGAAGAAGGGGTTCCTGCTGGCCTTCATCCCGGCGAGCGATTTCACGCTCGAAACGCCGGATGCGCCTTTGTCAGAATACCGGTTCAACAAGATGCACATCGCCCACAAATTCTGCCCCACCTGTGGGGTCGAGGCGTTCGCCCACGCGAAACATCCTGTCACCGGCGTTGACACCGTGGCGCTGAACGTCCGCTGCCTGAAGGACGTCGATATCAGCCGGTTCCCCGTGAAACAGGTCGATGGAGCAAGCCTCTAGATGGGCGCCGACCGCATTGCCCAGGCCTTTGCCGCATGTGCGAAAGAAGGTCGCGCCGCGTTTGTCGGCTATCTCATGGCCGATGATCCGACGCCGGACATTTCCCTTGGAAATATCCAGGCGCTCGCTGCGGCAGGCGCCGACGTCATCGAGCTTGGGGCGCCCTTTACGGACCCGATGGCCGACGGCGTTGCGATCCAGAAAGCGGCCCAGCGTGCTCTTGCCGCAGGCGGCAGTCTTTCAGGTACGCTAGAGATCGCCCGTCGTTTCCGAATCGTTAACACTTCGACGCCTTTGATCGTGATGGGTTATGCCAACCCGATCCACCGTATGGGCTTCAGCGAGTTCGCCAGACGTGCGGCCGAAGCCGGAGTAGATGGCGTTATCACCGTCGATCTGCCGCCCGAGGAGGATGCTCCCCTGCGCACCGAACTAGCCCGCAACGGCCTTGCCGTGATCCGGCTGGCGACGCCCACGACGACGGAAGGCCGGATGGCCCGTGTCGCCGATGGCGCGGCGGGCTTTGTCTATTACGTGTCTGTCGCCGGGGTGACGGGCGCCGGGGTCGGCGCAGAGGCTGACATTGCCGCGGGCGTCAACCGGGCCCGCAAGGCATCCAATCTGCCTGTCGCCGTTGGATTTGGCGTCCGCACGCCGGATCAAGCCGCCGTCTTCGCGCGTATTGCCGATGGCGTGGTTGTGGGCTCTGCGCTGGTCGAAGAGGTCCGCGCTGCGGTGGAATCCGGCCAGCCGGAATCCTCTGTCAATAGAATAAGTGTGGTTGCCGAAGCACTGTCAAACGCCATATCTTCGGCGCGTACATTACGGAGCGTTCATTGAACTGGCTTACCAACCTCCCGCCCGGCCTGAAGTCCATCTTCGCCCGGAAGGAAGACGGCAATGACGGGGATCCGCTCTGGGTGAAATGCCCCAAGACGGGCGAACTCGTCTATCGCGAAGACCTTGAGGCCACGATGTGGGTGACGCCGTCCGGCGCCCACATGGCGATCACGCCGGAACAGCGCTTCAAATACATGTTCGACGGCGGTCTCTGGACCGAGATCGAACTGCCCGCGGCCATCAAGGACCCGCTGAAATTCAAGGACGACAAACGGTATGTCGATCGCCTGAAGGCGGCGAAGACCAAGACTGGTCGGGACGACTGCATGGTCGCCGCGCACGGTGAAATCGGCGGCCGTCGGGCGGTCGTGCTGGTTCAGAACTTTGCCTTCATGGGCGGCTCGCTCGGAATGGCTGCCGGCGAAGCCTTCATCAAGGCGGCTGAAACGGCCGTCGCCAAGAAGGCGGCGCTGATTGTGGTTACGGCGTCCGGCGGCGCACGGATGCAGGAATCGTCCTTCGCCCTGATGCAGATGCCCCGCACCGTTCTCGCTATCCAGGACGTCAAGCAGGCCAGGCTGCCGTACATCGTCATCCTGACCCACCCCACCTCGGGAGGGGTTCTCGCCTCTTATGCGATGCTGGGCGACGTCCATCTCGCCGAGCCGGGCGCGCAGCTGGCCTTCACAGGCCCGCGCGTCATCGAGCAGACGATCCGCGAGAAGCTTCCCGAAGGCTTTCAGCGATCGGAGTTCCTGCACGAGCGCGGAATGGTCGACATCGTCGTCGACCGTCGCCAGATCGCTTCCACGCTGGGGTCTCTTCTGGGAATGTTGATGCCAGCCACACGCGGCCGCCGCCCGCGAGCGATCCCTGCGGAAGACCTCGTCTCCGCGAAATAGGCGCCAATCAGGCGAACGCCTCAGTCTTTCGTCTGGAAGCTCAGATAGCCGCGCTCAACCATTCGGCGCAGGGCCTCGTACGCGTCTGCAAGTTCTTCGTAAGACCGGCGCAGCCGGGTCAGGTTTTCGATCTCTTCCGCGCCCAGCGCCTGCGCCGGGCTCGTTTCGATGGCCGCCTTCACCCAGTGCGCCCGCGCCTGCGCGGCGGCCACCGCCAGGCGCTGAAAGCGGGCGAGGTCTGCCTGGCCAAGCGTTTTGCCAATCACTTCCCGGTTCGCTGCAAAGGCGGCGAAATCGATCTGTTCGAGGTGACCGCGCAGCTTCCGCTGTTCCTGCGGATCCATCGCCGCTTCCGGCTCAAAATGGTCGTGCTGGCGAGACCGCGTGTTCGTGCTGACGATCGAGGCCATGGTGTGGCTCCCATGCTCCCGGCATATCTGGAATGCGGGGAATCCAGCGCATTATAGGGGTTTGTCGTTAAGCGTCGGTTTATCGGGCTTTGGCGGCGGCTGTATGCTGGCCGGCTCGCCCTCTCTGCCGCCCTGCGCTATGACCACCGCCAACTCACGGAGGCCTGTTTGAGTGACGCGCCGGCGGTTGCAGCCGCCCTCGAGCGATTCCGCAATCCAGCGAGCCGCGCTGCTCCGGCTTTTGGGCTGGATCATATCCGGCGGGCGCTTGCCCGGCTGGGCGATCCGCAGGACAGCGCGCCGACTGCGATTCACATCACGGGCACAAACGGCAAAGGCTCGACCGGCGCGTTCATCCGCGCGATGGCCGAGGCGTCCGGGCTTTCAGCGCACGTCTTCACCTCGCCACATCTCGTCGCCGCCAACGAACGCATCCGGATCGCCGGGCGGCTGGCCAGCGACGATGAACTGGCGGCGACGCTCATTCACATCGCTGAGAACACCGAAGGGCTCACCTATTTCGAGGCGCTGACGGCAGCGGCGTTTGTGTTGTTCGCGCGTTATCCGGCCGACATCTCGATTATTGAAGTCGGCGCCGGCGGCGCTACCGACGCCACCAATGTGATGTCCCGGCCCGCGGCGACAGTGATTACGCCGATATCCCGCGACCACGAGATCATGTTCGGCGTCTCCGGCGTTGCGGCGATCGCGCGGCTAAAGGCGGGAATATTCCGCCGCCGCGTCCCAGCCGTACTGGCCGAACAACCGCCCTCCGCGCTCGATGCGCTGCGCGAAGAGGCAAGCGCAATCGGAGCGCCCCTTCACTCTGCGCATCAGCACTGGAAGGCCGCCTGGCGCGACGGCGCGTTCGTCTTCGGCGGCAAGCATGTTCAGGTCCGCGCGCCCTGGCTTGCATTGCCTGGCGCACACCAATCTGAAAATGCGGGCGCTGCCTGCGCCGCAGTGGAGATGCTGCAGGATCCCCGCTTCACGCCGGAGACGATGGCTGCGGGCCTGCGCGAGGCGCATTGGCCTGCGCGGCTCCAGAAACTGTCCGATGGGCCGCTCACCCGAAATCAGACCAGTGAGATCTTCATAGATGCCGCGCACAACCCGGCAGGCGCCGCGGCGTTGGCGGCGGCCATTCGCGTCGCCCGCCGTCCGGGCGACCGGGTGGCTGTCATTATCGCCATGCAAGGTGCAAAGGACGCAGAAGGCATGCTGGCCGAACTTGCCAGCCCCGATAAAGGCGTCGCGGACGACATCATTGCCTGTGAGCTGCCAGACAGCGGCGGGCAGGAAGGCGGCCCCGGCGCTGCGCCAGCGCATCTTGCCGCCATCGCCCGCACGCTCGGCGCCCACGCGCTTGAAGCTCAAGATTATCTCGATGCGCTGAAGCTCGCCCAGGCCAGTGGCGCCGCCAGGATCTATGTCTGCGGCTCGCTGTACTTGTGCGGCGCCCTGCTCAGCGCGAATGGCGAGCGAGTGGAGTAGGGACAGCATCCCTCGAAATTGGCGCGCACCGGGCGCAAAAGTTGACGCGGGCGTCGCGTTTGCGTCGCGACTTCAATCACTTAGCCGGCCATCGTCCGTCCACCCGCATAAATTCTGGTTATGCGTTCGCCTGACGACGGTGGTACAATTTCGGCCATTCAGGCCTGCGTCGCTGTCGCAAGACGGACGTTACAGACAGGCTCAACCTCGGGGGAGAGATTCGGAAAATGAAGAAAGTCTGGATGTCGGGCGCGGCGGTCGCCGTCGTGGCTGCGGTTGCTGGTGTGGCGTCGGTCAGGGCCGCGCCAAATGTGCAGACGTCGGCAAGCGTGCCGGAACGGGTTGGTGATTTCCAGCTGACCGACACGACGCGCCTGGGCCACCGGCTCTCCTACTTCAAGTACGCACCGGCGATCGTGCTCATGTCCCAGACCAACGGGTCCCGGATGTCGCGCACAGCGGCGGGCGAACTTGCAAAGCTTCAGGCCGCCTACAAGGACAAGGGCGTCCTCTTCTACATGATCAATTCCAATCTTTCCGATACGCGCGATCAAGCTGCGGCCGAAGCGGCGGCGAACAAGTTCGCTGTGCCGCTCCTCATGGACGACCTGCAACTCGTTGGCGAACAGCTGAACGTCCAGCGCGAAGGCGAAGTCTATGTGATCGATCCGAAGGCCGGTTTCAGGGTCGCCTATCATGGACCTCTGGATGATCGCTTCACCAGCGCCAACCCGGTCGCCGCGAACGCGCCCAGAAACGCCTACGCTGCATCCGCGATTGATTCCGTTCTGGCGGGCCGGCCAGTCGCCACTCCACGCATCGACGTCAAGGTCGGCAAGACGATTTCTTTCCCGGAGAGAGCGAAGTCGACCGAGTTCGCCAAAATCTCCTATACGGAAACCGTCGCTCCCATCCTTCAGCAGAAGTGCGTGACCTGCCACCAGAAGGGCGGCATCGCTCCGTTCGCCATGAACAGCTACGAGGTGGTGAAGGGGTTCGCCCCGATGATGCTTGAAACCGTGATGGCCAAGCGCATGCCGCCATGGTTCGCCGATCCGCATGTCGGCAAGTTCTCGAACGACACCGCACTGACGCCTGATCAGAGCAGGACTCTGGTCCACTGGCTTGAAGCCGGCGCGCCGCGCGGCGAGGGCGAGGACATACTGAAAACCGAGGCTGGAGAAGCTCCGGAATGGCCGACGGCGCTGGGCAAGCCGGATGTGGTCGTCCAGTTGCCGGCCTTCGACGTGCCGGCCACCGGCGTGATCGAGTACCAGAGCGTGATGATCGACAACCCGTTCAAGGGCGATGCATGGCTTCGCGCTGTTGCGTTCCAGCCGGGCGCGCGCCCCGTGCTGCACCACATCACCTCGAGCTATTCGCCTGACCGTTCGGCTCCGTCATCGGGCATTCCCGGCAGTTCGGTGGGCTCCTTCGTTCCGGGCGCGGGCATCCAGACCTACAACGAAGGCACCGGTGCGCCAGTGCCGGCGGGCGGCAAGCTTCGCTACTCGATGCACTACACGACGACCGGCAGGGCGATGTCCGATTCCACCCGGATCGGCTATTACCTGCTGAAGAAGCCGCCCGAAATCATCCGGCGCGCCGCGGTCATCTCCGATCCCAGCATGCTGATTCCCGCCGGCGAGGCGCGTCACAAGGAAGTCGCCTACATCGAATTCCCGGCGGACGCTGTGCTCTACAGCGTGCACCCGCATGCCCACTATCGCGGCTTCTCGGTCGAGCTGAAGGAAAAGACGCCGGACGGCAAGGAGACGCCGCTTCTGTCGGTGCCCCAGTACGATTTCAACTGGCAGCTCGACTATGACCTGGCCGAACCGCTGAACATCAAGGCGGGCACCAAGCTCATCGTGACGTGGATCTACGACAACTCCGCACACAACCCGAGCAATCCGGATCCCAGGAAGGACATCGCCTGGGGCGAGCAGACCTGGGAAGAAATGATGTACTTCCGGGTCAACTACCGCTGGTCAGACGAAACGAGCTCGCACATCCGCAACGATCTGCAGGCGAAGCTGATGGACTCACGCACCATCGGATCGCTCGACGACAATGCCGACGGCAAGGTGCAGATCAACGAGCTGACCGGCACGATGGTCTCGCTGCGCTCCCGCTTCGCAGACCTCGATCTCAACAAGGATGGCGGTCTCGACAAGGATGAGCTGGCGGTGGGGCACATTACGGGCGCAACCGCCCGCCGGCTGCGCGATACCGACAACGACCTCTAGGCGACATTTTTGGCGCCGCCTGCTGAGGCGGCGCCATCATGCCGTTCCGCACTCGGAATACCCGTGGACGCGCCTATGCGAGGCTCGGCGCACTTTCCTTCAGCCATTCGACCATGCGCGTCTTGCTCATCGCGCCGAGGTGGGTGGCCGAGACCTTGCCGTCCTGAAAGATCATGAAGGTCGGCAGTCCGCGAACGCCAAAGCGACCGGCGGTCATCAGGTTGTCGTCGATGTTCATCTTCACGACCTTGATGGCTTCGCCCATCTCCTGGGAGAGCGCCTCGAAGTGGGCCGAGACCTGCTTGCACGGCCCGCACCACTCCGCCCAGAAATCCACGATCACCGGACCGGAAGCGCGCAGCACTTCATCGTCGAAAGTGTCGTCGGTAACAGCAGTTACGCCCATGATGGAAATCCTTGAATTCAGAACGCGAAGCCGGCCGACTCAGTCCGGCGGCTTCAAATTTCGTACTCTGAAGTAAGCACAACCCTAAGCAGCGCCAACCCAGCGCGGCTAAACGGTCCGATCAACCCAGCACACGTTGCAGCGCGCGGTCGAGGTCTTCCCCCGGAATTTCCATGAGTTTCGGGCCGTCCGTGTAGGCAAGAAAGCAGCGGACGGCCTTTTCAGGCCAGCGTCCCAACAGGATGCGCCGGTAGGCCGCCATCTGGGCCAGATAGGCTTCCCCGACGTTCGAGGGCGTCGCCGGAGCGGGACGATCCGTCTTGTAATCCGCAATGAGGATCTCGCTGTCCGTCACCACCAGGCGGTCCACACGCCCATTTACGATCCTGTCGCCCAGCGGCCCGATAACCGGCGCTTCCGCGCGGCCGCCAGGCGCGAACAGCATGGAAAACTGTTCATCTTCCAGCATGCCCATGGCCGCTTCCAGCATTTCCTTGCGCTCGTCGAGGGCAAGATCGGGCTGGCGGCTCAGGAAGTCCCGGCCGGCCTTGCGGCGGCTGCGTGGCGCGATTTCGGGCAGTCCTTCGAGCAGGCGGTGGATCAGTGTTCCGCGCCTGAGCCTTGCCGCGCGACCCGGGCCGAAGGGCGGGTTGGCGGGCGGTTCGTCCCCGCCAAGGCTGGAGGGCGAGACGATGCGTGTTGCCGGCGGCTCGGGCGGCGCATCCCGCCTCAGCCACGCGGGCAGGGCGGGCGCCTGCACGGCGGACGTCGTGTCTCGTTCCGATGCAAGCTTGGTCATCGGCCCGATGCGATAGCCGGCGTCTGTCTGTTCGGCGACGCCCGCGTCGGCGAGCCGCTCCATGGCCTGGCTCGCCAGCGCATACCACGACGCCTTGTCCGCCCCGGCGCCGCCGCCCGACCCGTGCCACGCGCCGCACACCACCAACCGGTCCTGCGCACGGGTGAGCGCAACGTAGAGCAGGCGGCGATGTTCGCGCAGGGCGCGCGCATCGGCGTCCAGCCGCATGAGCGCCGTTTCCCTGGTGTCGAAGTTTTTCTTGCCGACCCATACCGGCGCGCCCGTCGGCGTCACATAAAGTCCGCCCTTGTCGAGCTTGGGCGCCGACGTTGTGTCCGGCAGGATCACAACCGGCGCCTGCAGGCCCTTGGCGCCGTGCACGGTCATCACCCTCACTTCGTCCTGCGGTCCCGATAGTTCGCGCTTCACCTCGCCGCCATGGCGCTCGATCCCGTCGAGGAAGAGCTGCAGGCTGGGCGCGCCGCGCGCATCGAACGCCGCCGCGCGATCGAGCAGGGCCGTGACCGGCTCCCGCGCGGGATCGCCAAACCGCGCCAGTATTCGCTCCCAGCCAGGATCGGGAAGTCCGGCCGGCCGCTCCAGCGCGCGCGTCAGGAACTCGAATGGCGCTTCACGGCGATGCTGCAGCAGGTCCGCGAGAAAGTCCCGCACCGGCTTTGCTTCCGCAGACTTCACCTCGTACAGCCGGCTCCAGAGACTTTGCGACCCGCGATCCCACGCCAACTCCAGAAGCTGGTCATCGTCGAGCCCGCCGAACGGGCCTTTGAGAATCTCCGCCAGCGTCAGGTCGTCTTCCGGACACAAGGCAAAGCGCACGAGATTCAGCAAATCCTGCACGGCGAGACTGTCGAGCAGCTGGATGCGGTCGGCCCCGGCGACCGGCAGGCGCTGCAGCTTCAGGGCCTGCAGCAGCGCATCAAACAGGCCGCCCGTGCGGCGCTTCACGAGAATGAGGAAATCGCCAGGCCGCACGGCCCGCTCCCCGTTTTTCTCCCAGACGGTCGCGCCCCTGTCGATCTCGCGGCGGATATGGGCGGCGACATCGCGGGCCAGCTGTACCCGGGGCGAAGTTTCCAGAACCTGATCGACGGGCGCATCCCACGGATCAGGATCACCAGCCTTGTCGTGGGGTTTCAGCGGCCAGAGCTCGACTGAACCATGCTGCGCCAGCCGGAACGGCTTGTGGGCGGCGTAGTTCGCCTCCTCCGGCGGCAGCAGGGAAAACGGCGATTCACCCGCGAAATGATCGGCGTTGAAGACCTCGTCGACATAATCCAGCACCTGGCCGACGGAGCGGAACGACATCGCCATGGTCGGCGCATTCAGCGCCACCTGTGCGGCGTCGGCGAGCCCGCGCATCTCTTGATATTGTTGCAGGAAGTGCTCGGGGTCCGCGCCCTGGAAGGAGTAGATCGACTGCTTCTGGTCGCCGACCACAAACAGCGTGCGCGCCCGCTCGCGCACCGCGCCCGCCCCGGCGAAGATATCCTCGGTCAGCTTGCGCAGGATTGTCCACTGGTGCGGGCTGGTGTCCTGCGCCTCGTCGAGCAGAATATGCTCAACGCCCCCGTCCAGTTTCCACAGCACCCATTCGGCGGCGTCGGCCCGCGTCAGCAGGCGGCCTACACCGTGGATCAGATCGTCGAAGTCCAGTCCGGCGCGGGCGTCCTTGCGCCGCGCGAAGTCGCGGAACACGCTCTCTGCAAGGCGCAACAGCGCCGATGACCGCTCGAAAATCCGCCGCGCCGCGATCGCTCCGAGAACGGCGCGGATGCGCAGCGTTTCCGATCCTTCCGGCAAGTCAGTCGAAAATAGGTCAACTACAACCGGATGGGCGGCGCGCACGCCGGCGGTTGCGGTGCTCTTGCGAGGGTCTCCCGCCTTCGTCAGCACCACGCCGCAATAGACATCGAACCTGTCGGCAGCCGGCGCATCGCCCAGCGCGTAGTCGATGCAATCCGCCTGAACATTGTCGGTCTTGCCCCCGCTGCGATAGGCCGCCGCCGCCCGCGCCAGCGCATCACGCGGCAGGTCCGCGCCCATCGCCTGCTCGAGAAGGTGCTCGACGGTGTGTTCGCCAGCGCCAATCTCACGCCGCAAGACGGCGATGGCGGGCTCGATGCCGCCTGCCGTTTCGATGAAGGCGAGAACCTCGGCGCGTTTGTCGTGCAGGTCGCGCAGAACGCCGAAACCCGATCCGCCCGCTTCGGCGACGACGCGGGCCGCGTCCGTCAGCTCCGGCGCGCCGCGCACAAGGTGTGCGCCAAGCGCCCGGAACGCATCGTCCCAAAGTTCGTCAGAGGCTTGGTCGTCCAGTTCCTGAAAGCCCGGCGCAATGCCGGCTTCGAGCGGAAAGCGGCGCAGCACCCGGCCGCAGAACGCGTGGATGGTCTCGATGCGCAGGCCGCCCGGCGTCTCCAGCGCCCGCGCGAACAGCTCACGCGCCTGACCCACATCCTCCCTTGGCGAGCCTTCCAGCTTTTCGAGTTCCTCGCGAAGCTTGCCGGTTTCCATGACGCACCAGCCGCCGAGCACCTCGAAGAGACGCGCCTGCATCTCGCTTGCCGCCGCCTTGGTATAGGTGACGCAGAGGATGGAATCGGGCGCCGCGCCAGCCAGGAGCAGGCGCGCCACGCGGTCGATCAGCACCTTTGTCTTGCCGGAGCCTGCGTTGGCGGCGACCCAGGCGTTGGCGTCCGGCGTTGCGGCGAGCGCCTGGCCGCGGGTCGCTTCCTCGAGTTCCGGCGTGGATGGAGGTGCGCTCATTCCTCGCCCTCCTCGACGGTCCATTCGCCGCGCCGCGCCAGCCGGTCGTAGTCGGAGAATATCTTCACCGAGAAGACGCGCGGTTTCGAAAGATAGGGCTGATCCGCGCTGGCGAATTTTCCGACCAGGCGGACAAGGCCCTCAAGCGCTTGCCCCGCCACCTCGGTCGTGGGTATCGGGTTCTTGTCCGCATCCTTGAAGTCGAGCGGCAATCCGTTCTTTTCGCCGTCCGTGGCGGCGCTCGTCGACATCTGGAAATAGATAAGTTCGGAAGCGGGTCTGGCGCCCAGCGACCCAAATCCGACCCGCTCTCCGATCGCGGCTTCAAGCGCAAGCTGCGGCTCCAGGCCAAGCAACACCTGCTTTGCGCTTTTCGGTTGTCCCGTCTTGAAGTCGATGATCGCGAGCGTGCCATCCTTCAGCAATTCAACCCGGTCGGCCGTCGCGCTCAGCGCAACCTCGATGCCCGACACCGTGAATGTGATCGTGCTCGTCTCTTCCAGCGCGATGCCCGCCACTTTTGCAGCGCGCGCGTCCGCCCAGCGAAGCCAGGCGTTCGCCGCTCTCAGCCACAATGGGCTCTCAAGCTGGATCAGTTCCGGCGAGGCGCCGGACGCCTTCAGCTGATCGATGATCAACTGGTCCAGCGGGCGCGAACGATCCGTCGCGTAGATTTCAACGGCCTTGTGCACGGCCGTGCCGCGTTCGCGCGCGTCAATCTCTTCGCCGACCGCTCTCAACCGCTCCAGCTTCAGGATTCGCTTGCCGAAGTCCGCATAGGGATCGCGGATCAGGTCGACAGCTCGACTGGGCGACATCCGCGACAGATCGCGCTGGTTCACCGCTGGCCTGGGCGCCGGCGGTTTTGCGTCGACGCGCGCCTCGACGCGCCGCAGCATCCGCGCCCAGCTCAGGGCGTCGAGATCGTGGCCGGGTTTCAGCGCGGCTTCGGCCTTGCTCCTGTCGCCAAGTCCGCCCGCCGCCAGCGTGCGCAGGCGCCAGAGCCAGCGGGAGGCGACAGACGGCTTGTCGTCGACCCGCCGCGCGCGCAGGAGGAAGACCTCCGGTGCATTGGCCATTTGCGCAAAATCGTGCGCCGAAAGCCCGATGCGCTCGTCGGGATCGGGCAGGCCGATCCGCTTGCGCAGACTGCGGTTTAGGAACGCGTCGGCCGGTGTAGCCTTTGGCCACGCGCCTTCGTTGAGGCCGGCGAGGATCATGCGGTCCCGGCGCTGCAATCGCGCTTCCAGCGGTCCCCAGATTGCGAGGCGGGGATGCTCGGGCGTTTCGGGTGCAGCCGCCATCGATGCAGCAACGCTTTCGGCGAAATCCGGCCAAAGCGACCGGGCGACGGGGCCCATCTCGCGGCACAGTTCGTGAAGCTGCTCGACAAACTGCTTCGCCATGGCGCCGGATTTCCCGGCCCAAACGCGATCACCACCAGCAGACTTGGGCCCCGCCGCAATGGACTGCGCAAGCTCGGCGCAGACCATGGCCGCGTTTGCGCCGTCAAGCGGGTCGGCCGACAACGCAGCAGCGGATGGCGCGACAAGGCGATCCAGATCCGCGATCAGGCGTGCGCCCTCCGGATCGGGTCGCGCGATCCAGCCAGCGTCCTCGCCTGCTTGGTCCGGATTGCCGGAAGGCGGGTGGTTCTCTTTCCGGCGCCGTCCCTTTGTGATGCGGTCCGCCAACTGCGCCAGCGTTGAGTCGAGCCGCGGCCCGCGCAATGCGTTGCGTTCGAGCCGGCTGACACGGTCGAGCAGATCGCGGCCCTCGCGGCCAACGGCGCAGAGTTCGTGCTTCAGCACGGCGAGCAGCATCACCGGATCCGCAGGATCGAGCACCCAGCGCATCACCAGCAGCAGGAAACTTCCGGACCGCGTGCGGCTGAACGGTTCGCCCGCCGAGGCGCCTGCCTCGACGCCCCAGCGTTTCAGCAGGGCCGAGACGCGGCGCCCGATGGCGGCTTCGGGCGTCACCAGCGCAGCGGTCTTGCCCGGCGTCTCCAGAACCTCCCGTAACAACACGGCGGCGGTGAGAGCCTCCTCGGCTTCATCGTCTGCTTCGATCAGATGCAGTCCGGCAAGCCCATGCGTGACCAGGTCTGCTGCATCGCCGGGCTGCGCGAGACGCTGCAGGCGGGCGTTCCATCCCTTGGTCGCACTGGCGGGGGCCAGCGCCTCATTGACGAGCCGCCGCCGCGCCTGCGCGTTGTCTTTCTCGATGGCCTGCGGCCAGGTCCGCACATCCTGCGGGCTGATCTCAAGATAGCGGAGCGTCTGGAACAGCGCGTACTGCGGATGGCTGGGCGCTTCGGCGATGGCCTGCCAGCCCGCCGCGTCGAGATCGGGATCGAGCCCCGGCAAGACCACCATGCCGCGCGGCAGGGCGAGCGCCGCCTTCATCAGGATCCGCGTCGCCGCCGTGGCGCCTGTGGACCCCGCGATGATCACCGGATGGCGGGGCGCTTTCGGCCCGGACCAGCGTTCGGCCGTCGCCTCCGCGGCGATGCGCTCGCGCTGGAGCTCATCAACGCTGGATTGTTCGCGCAGATAGTCCGGCCAGGCCTTCACGGCGATGTCGAGGAATTGCTGCGACAGCCGCCAGTGCGCCGCGAGACTGTCGCTGAGAGACAGATCCTCGAGCGCGCTCCAGTCCGCGGCGTCGCCAATGCTCGCCTGATCCAGCAGGCTTGCGAGTTCGTCAGCTGCCGCCAGCGCGCTCGCGGGGGGCAGGTCCGGCTCGCCGCTCACCTCGCGCCAGTGCTGGATCAGCCTGGCGAGCGCGCCACGGCGCCTCGCGGCGGGAAGCGCGGGGGGCAGGGCAAGTTCGTCGCTGGCGAAAGCTGCGGCGACGTCGCCCTCGTCGATGTCGCCCAGCGCCTGGATGCGGGGAACCAGCAACGTCTCCTTAATGGCGTTGTAAAGCGCCGCCGCGAGCTCGCGCGCCGCCCTTCGGTTGGGCGTGAATACCAGGGCTTCCGCGAGATTTTCGGGATTGTCGCGAGCCCCGGTGATCTCGATCAGCCCCGCCGCGAGGCCGTCCAGAAAGCTCGCCGAAGCGGGCATCGAGAAGACTTTGGGTGTCCCCGTCAGTTTCCTGTCCCCATCGCCAGCAGGCGCGCTTCGGCTTCGTCGCGGCCAGCTGGATCCCCAACATGCATCCAGAACGGTTCCATCACGGCGCCATAAAGCCGGCCTGCGGCGGCGAACGCATTCCAGTACACGTTGGCCGACATCGGTTCCGGTTTGAAGCCCCGCAGGCGATCGGCGCTCGTTATGTGCGTTCCGGCGAAAACGTAAGGCGCGCGCGTCGCCGCTCCGCGTCGCTCGAGTTGTCCATCGGGCCCAAGGAAGAAATCACCCGGCCCCCTGAAACCAAGCGTCTGGTCGATGTCCGCAAGCAGGAGCAACGCATCCATGCGCTCCGGATCATAGGCGTCCGCCATGTGGGCAAATGTCTTGTCCCCGCGCGTCGCCCAGGTCACGTCGGTGTTGACCACGAAGAAGGGGGCCGTCCCCAAGAGCGGCAGCGCCTGAAGCACGCCGCCTCCGGTCTCCATGAGTTGGGCCCGCTCATCGGAAATGACGATCTCGATGTCGGTGCGCGGCCTGAGATGAGCCTCCACCTGGTCCGCGAAATGGTGCACGTTGACGACCGCTCGGGTAACGCCTTGCGCAACCAGCTTGTCGAGCACGCGATCGAGCAGCGTGCGCCCCGCCACGGTCACAAGCGGTTTCGGCATGGTGTCCGTAAGCGGCCTCATGCGCGTGCCGAGACCGGCGGAGAGCAGCATGGCCGTGGTGATCTTCATGCGGCGACCAGCAGGTGCGGGGCGGAGGCTTCCACAAACGACCGCAGCTCGCCCAGCGCCGGGTGTAGCAGGGCGGTGTTGAGCAGTCCGCGCAAACGCGGCTGGAAGAGATCGTACCGGGGCTTGCCGTCCCGCACGACAAGGCGCGCGAAAATCCCCATGATCCGCATGATGTTCATTGCGCCCAGAACGGCCAGCCGCTCGTCGAATGTTTCGCGCGCGCCGCCCGTGCCTTCGAGATAGGCGCGGATGGCCGCTTCGCGCGCCTCCGGCCCGACATCGCGCCGCGCATCGTCCAGCAGCATCGACATGTCCCATTCCCCCCAGCCGAGCACGGCGTCCTGGAAGTCGAGCAGGCCAACGCGCGCCACGCCTTCGCGGCGCGGCAGCCAGATGAGGTTTTCCGCGTGCGTGTCGCGCAGCATCAGGGCGCGCGGATAGTCGTCCGACCGCGCGATCAGGTCTTCGCGAATCCGCTCCCAGCGCAGCCGCGTGGAGTCGGAAATCCGCATGTCGAGATCGCGCTTTGGCATCCACTCGATGAAGAGTTCGAGGTTGACGCTGATCGCCAGCGTATCGAACGACAGGATCGGCCATTCGCCGCCGGGATAGCCAAGGGCGAACGGCGCCGGCTCGCGGTGCACGGCAGCAAGCACGTCGCCGGCCGCGGCATAGAGCTCCACCTCATTGGCGCCCCGCTCGAGCACGCGCGCGAACAGGTCGTCGCCAAGATCCTCGATGATGGCGAGGCCGCGCGGAATGTCGTCGGCGCGAACCTGCGGCGCCGAAAATCCGTGGCGGGTCAGGTGGCCAGCAATGGCGATGAAGGCTTCGACGCGCGAGGCGGCGAGGCGGGAAGAGGCGTTCCAGCCCAAGGAAAGGCGCTCTTCATCGTCGGCCCCGGGCGGGCAAGGCGGGCTCTCCAGCGGCGGCGCGTCCATCAGCATGGCCGTTTCGTTGGCCTTGCGCCGCAGCCGCTCATACCGGCGCGTCGAGGCGTCGGCGTTCAGGGGCGTGCGCTGCGCCGTGCTCCAGCCGTTTCGGGCCAGGAACTCGGCAATTTCGCTTTCACGCAGATTGCCGCCAGTCGCCATCGATACGCGCGCTCCAGTCGTGATGATCCGTAAGGCAGGCGATTCGGCCTTCGCCAGAGAAGTCTAGCCGAACATCCAGCCGCGTCTGCGGCAGAAGTGCGCCCAGCCGCTGCGGCCATTCGATCAGCGCCAGTCCATCCACAGCTTCCGACAGCCCCAGTTCTCCTGCCTCCTCAGGCATTTCAAGGCGGTAAAGGTCGAAATGCCAGATTTCCAGAGTTGGCGTTTCGTAGGTCTGGACCAGTGTGAAGGTCGGGCTGGGAACGTCTGTGTCCGACCCCGCAAAAAACCGCACCAGCGACCGGGCCAGCGTCGTCTTGCCCGCTGCGAGGTCGCCGTGCAGCGCGATCACGTCGCCGGCGCGGCACGCCTTTGCCAGCCGGGCGCCCAAGGCCGCTGTGGCCGCCTCGTCCGGAAGGTCTAACTGGAGGGATCGGGACGCCATAGGCGCTGTTTGGCAGGAACCGGCGGCCCTCGGCAAGGCGTTCGGCCGTCCTGCCGCATTACTCAAAATATAGGAAGGTAACCTTGGTAGTTTACCTTCATATCTGGTATGCAAGCCGGCATGACAGACAGCAAGGCCGATGCGGAGACTGCCAGGCAGTTGGCGATGGCCGGCGAGCTGCGCGTGCTGGTCGGCCGGCTGAAGCGGCGCCTGCAGGAAGAGGCGAGCGTCGGCGACCTGACGCCCTCCCAGGTCTCGGCCCTGCGCCAGTTGTGGGAATCCGGCCCCGCCACGGTGACGACGCTCGCCCGCGCCGAAGGCGTTCGTCCGCAATCGATGGGCGCAACCATCGCCGCCCTTGATGTGTTGGGCCTCGTCAGCGGGTCGCCAGACCCGGACGATGGTCGCCAGACCATCCTGTCGCTGACGCCGGCCTGCCGAAAACTCATCAAGGATGGCCGCGCCGCTCGCGAAGACTGGCTGTTTCGCACCATCCGGAAAAAGCTTTCGCCGCGCGAGCAGGAAACGCTCGCCGGCGGCATCCGCCTGCTCGAGCGACTGCTCGAGACGTGACCTCCTGACCAGGAAATCGATAATGCCCCTGACCACGCTGGATCCCAAAACCGCCCTTGTCGTTATCGACCTGCAAACCGGCATCGCCGCGCTGCCGGGCGTGCATCCCATCGCCGACATCGCGAAGAAGGCTGGCGCCCTTGCCGCGGTCTTTCGCCGTCATGGCCTGCCGGTTGTCCTGGTCAATGTGACGGGCGGCGCGCCGGGCCGGACGGAACAACAGCGACGGCTTGGCGAACTTCCTCAGGGCTGGGCGGACCTGCTTCCGGAACTCGACCAGCAGCCGTCGGACCTGACCGTCACCAAGAAAACCTGGGGCGCGTTCCCCGGCACGGACCTGGAGGCGCAACTCCGGCAAGCCGGCGTCACCCAAATCGTGCTCTGTGGCGTCGCCACCAGCATCGGCGTCGAGTCGACAGCGCGCGAAGCCTATGCGCTCGGCTTCAATGTCAGCCTTGCGCTGGACGCGATGACAGACCTCAGCGCCGAAGCCCACGCCAACAGCGTGGAGCGGATATTCCCGCGGCTCGGCGAGACGGGTGTCGTCGCAGATTTCATCACATTGCTGGACCAGAGGAGCGTCTGAGCCATGGCCTGGATGCATGCCGCGCCGGCGTTTTATGCCGCGTATTTTTTCGGAGGCGCCTTTCTCACCAACGCCATTCCGCACTTCGTTTGCGGGGTGATGGGAAAGCCGTTTCAGAGCCCGTTCGCCAAGCCGCCGGGCGAAGGCTATTCCTCGTCCAAAGTGAATGTGCTCTGGGGCTTCCTCAACATCGTTATCGGCTATGTTCTGCTGGTCCCGGTGGGAAAGTTCGAGATCGGGTTCGTTGACGAGACCGCCGTCGCGGGTCTGGGCGCCCTGCTGTTCGGCTACTGGATGGCGGGGCGCTTCGGCCGGTTCAACGGCGGGGCGGCGCCCAAAGCGTGATTGCAGCCTTCCGCTCGCTGAAAACCTACAACTACCGGCTCTGGGCTGCTGGCGCCGCCGTGTCCAACATCGGCACGTGGATGCAGCGCACGGCGCAGGACTGGATCGTTCTTACAGAACTGACCCACAACAACGGCACCGCCGTCGGCATCGTCATGGCGCTGCAGTTCGCGCCGCAGGTGCTGCTGCTGCCCGTGACAGGGTTCGTCGCCGATCATGTCGATCGCCGCAAACTGCTGATGGCGACCCAGGCCACCATGGGCCTGCTGGCGCTGGGTCTTGGCCTGCTTGCGGTCACCGGCCTCGTGCAGCTCTGGCAGGTCTATGTTTTCGCCTTCCTGCTTGGATGCGTCACGGCCTTCGATGCGCCGGCGCGGCAGACATTCGTCGGCGACCTCGTTGGCGAGGCGGATTTGTCCAACGCCGTCGCGCTCAACTCCGCCTCGTTCAACGCCGCGCGCCTGATCGGGCCGGCCGTCGCAGGCGTGCTGATCTCCGTGGTCGGATCAGGCTGGGTGTTCCTGATCAACGCCGCATCGTTCGGCGGGGTTATCGCCTCGCTGACATTCCTGCGCGGAAAGGACCTGCACCCCAGCATTCGCGCGGTGCGCAAGCGCGGAAGTTTCGTCGAAGGCTTCCGCTATGTCTGGCGCCGGCCCGATCTTCGCTCAGTGCTGCTGATGCTGTTCCTGATCGGCGCGTTCGGCTTCAACTATGCGATCTTCATCTCGACCATGGCTGTCTCGGTCTTCCATGTCGGGGCGCACCAGTTCGGATTGCTCACCTCGATCATGGCGGTGGGTTCGGTTTCGGGCGCACTGCTTGCGGCGGGCCGAGCGCGTCCGCGCATCGGCTTCCTGCTTGTCGGCGCCGCAACGTTGGGGCTCGGTTTTGCGCTCGCCGCCATCATGCCGAACTACTGGCTGTTCGGTCTCGCTCTGGTGGTGATCGGAATATCGGCGCAGACTTTTACCACGACAGCCAACAGCCTTGTGCAGCTCTCCACAGAGCCGGCCATGCGCGGCCGTGTCCTGGCGATCCTCCTGGCCATCACGCTTGGCGGCATCCCCATCGGCGCACCGATCGTCGGATCCATCGCCGACACATTCGGGCCGCGCTGGGCGCTCTGTGTCGGCGCCGCGGCGGGGTTCTGCTCGGCTCTTGTCGGTCTGCGCTACCTGGTCAGGCATCAGGGCCTGAAGGTGCGGATTTCCGGCGGGCGGTTTCGCGTCAGCCTTGGCGAGAAAGGTTCCTGACCCGCCACCCTGTCGCCACAGCCCTGTCGTGCTATACGCGCCGGATCACAGTCGGGGACGTCTCCCATGGGCTCAGGCCCCAGAACAATTGCAATTGTCGGCGCAGGCCAGGCGGGCGGGCAGACGGCCTATTCACTGCGTCAGGCCGGCTACGAGGGAAGGATCGTCCTCCTGGGCGAGGAGCCCGCGCCGCCTTACCAGCGGCCGCCGCTGTCGAAAGCCTACCTCAAGGGCGAACTGGAAGAAGACCGCCTCTACCTGAAGCCGATCGACTATTACGCCGAACACAATGTCGAGCTGATGACGGACAGCCGCGTCGAACGGCTCGACCTTGCGGCGAAGACGGTTGAGCTGGCGTCCGGAAACCGTCTCGCATGGGATGCGCTGGTGATCGCCACAGGCGCGCGCCCGCGCCGCTTGCCGGTTCCCGGCGCCCAGCTTGATGGCGCGATGGAGCTGCGCACCCTGGCAGATGTCGACAGGCTGAGGCCGCGCATGACGTCCGGCGCGCGCATGGTTGTCGTCGGCGCTGGCTATATCGGTCTCGAAGCGGCCGCGGTTGGCAGCCAGCTCGGCCTTCACGTTACGGTGCTCGAAGCGATGCCGCGCGTGCTCGCCCGCGTCGCAGGACCTGAGATTTCCAATTTTTACGCCGGGGTCCATCGCGCTGCGGGCGTTGATGTCCGGCTTGGCGCCCGGCTCGAAGGGTTTGAGGGCCAGACGAAGATCACCGCAGCAAGGCTCTCGTCCGGCGAGCAGATCGCCTGCGATCTGGCGCTGGTGGGGATCGGCGTCCATCCAAACATCGAACTCGCCCGCGACGCCGGCCTTGATGTGGGAGACGGGATCGTCGTCGGCCGCGACCACCGCACCAGTCATCCCGATGTCTTCGCAATTGGCGACTGCGCCTTCCGGCCTCTGGTTCATTATGGACGCGAGGGACGACTGGAATCCGTCCACAACGCCATCGAGGGCGGAAAGATCGCCGCCGCGGCCCTGCTGGGCGCTCCGGCGCCGGCCGAGGACGTGCCCTGGTTCTGGTCGGACCAGTACGATCTCAAGTTGCAGACGGCCGGATTGTCCACCGGCGCCGACCTCCGTGTGACCCGCGGCGACCCTGCAAGCCGCAGTTTTGCGATATTTTACCTTGCGGAAGGCAGGGTGCTTGCAGTTGATGCGGTCAACGCCGCGCCGGAATACATTGTCGGCAAAAAGCTGGTTGCGGCGAAAGCGTCAGTTGCGCCGGCGGAACTAGCCGATAAATCCATATCAATGAAGGACATCAGCGCCCGCGCGCTGTCTTAGGTCTGGACCAGGGAGTGGCGTAAGCCCATGCCGAAGATCACGTACATCGACAATTCCGGCGAAGCCCGCACCGTCGAAGGCAAGAATGGCATGACCGTCATGGAAACGGCGATCAAGCACAACGTGCCGGGCATCGACGCCGATTGCGGCGGCGCCTGCGCCTGCGCCACCTGCCACGTTTATGTCCGCGAGGATTTTCTCGGCAAGGTCGGCTCGCCTTCCGCGATGGAGCAGTCGATGCTCGACTTCGCTGAAAACGTGAAACCGAACTCGCGCCTGTCCTGCCAGATCAAGATAAGCGACGATCTCGACGGCCTGACCGTCACCACGCCGGAAAGCCAGCACTAGCCGTCCGCCGTCATGTGACGCGGGGAGGGCGATCAAGGGCAGTCCCCCTTTCGGAGAACTGCCCGCGACAGCTTACGACTTCGACATCGCTTCCTGGAAGTTGGCGGCGACTTTCTCGATGAAGCCTTCGGTGGTGAGCCAGGCCTGTTTGTCGCCAACCAGCAGCGACAGGTCCTTGGTCATGAAGCCCGCTTCGACCGTCGCGATAACGGTCTTCTCCAGCGTCTCGGCGAAGTGCATCAGCTCCTTGTTGTTGTCGAGCTTGCCGCGGTGCTGCAGGCCGCGCGTCCAGGCGAAGATCGAGGCGACCGAGTTGGTCGATGTCGCTTCGCCCTTCTGGTGGGCGCGGAAGTGACGCGTCACCGTGCCGTGCGCGGCTTCGGCTTCCACCGTCTTGCCGTCCGGCGTCATCAGCACCGAGGTCATCAGGCCGAGCGAGCCATAGCCCTGCGCAACGGTGTCGGACTGCACGTCGCCATCGTAGTTCTTGCACGCCCAGACATAACCGCCCGACCATTTGAGGCAGGCCGCAACCATGTCGTCGATCAGGCGGTGTTCGTAGGTGCCGCCGAATTCCTTGAACTTGTCGGCGAACTCCGCGTCGAACACTTCCTGGAAGAGATCCTTGAAGCGGCCGTCATAGGCCTTGAGGATGGTGTTCTTGGTCGAGAGATAAACCGGCCACTTGCGCGCCAGGCCGAAGTTGAAACTGGCGCGGGCAAAATCGCGGATCGACTGGTCGAGGTTGTACATCCCCATGGCGATGCCGGCGTCCGGGAAGTCGAAGACGTCGTAGGTTGTCGGCGCGCCGCCGTCGGACGGCGTGAACGTCATGGTCAGCTTGCCCTTGCCGGGCACCTTGAAGTCGGTCGCGCGGTACTGGTCGCCAAAAGCATGACGGCCGATCACCACCGGCTGGGTCCAGCCCGGCACCAGTCGCGGCACGTTCTTCATCACGATCGGTTCGCGGAACACGACGCCGCCTAGGATGTTGCGGATCGTGCCGTTGGGCGACTTCCACATCTTCTTCAGCTTGAATTCCTCGACGCGCGCCTCGTCCGGCGTGATCGTCGCGCACTTCACGGCGACGTTGTACTTCTTGGTCGCCTCGGCCGAATCGATGGTCACCTGGTCGTTGGTGGCGTCGCGGTTCTCGACCGACAGGTCGAAGTATTTCAGGTCGATATCCAGATAGGGCAGGATCAGCCGCTCCTTGATGAGCGCCCAGATGATCCGGGTCATTTCGTCCCCGTCCATTTCGACAACGGGATTGGCGACCTTGATGACGGCCATGGGATCGGCTCCTGCGCGGCGGCTGAAAGTTTCGAACTGATCCGGGGCTATAGCAAAGGCCCCGCGCCATACAAAGCATAACTGCGTGTCCGGTCGTGACCGGGGTGTCGCGGCAGGCGCGGCCGCCCGAACTTGGTGGGGCGGAGGTCATCTGATAGGCTTTTTGGCGGCTCTGGAGGCAAGAATGAAGCAGCTGGCCATTGGAATCGTCTGCGCTCTCACATGTCTCGGCGCGCACGCCCAGACACCCGCTGCGCCCACAAGTTTTGAAGAGTCGTTCATGGCGGCCAGCGCCGAATGGTACCGTGGCTCTGGCGCCGCGTGGGGCGGGGAACAGGCGCTGTCGGTGAATGAATCGCGTGCGGACCCTGCCGCTTGCAGAATCCTTACCGAGGCCGTCGCACGCGAAGGCAGGGCGGCGGAGATGTTTGCGGCGATGCCGGCGCGACCGGCGGACTCGACAGTGCCCCAGGCCCTGGTGGAGAAGGTGCTCGGCGAGCTGGCTTCGATGAAGCGCGCCGAGCGTATGCGTAATGTTGCTTGTGGGACGTAATGAAGAACATCATCTGGGCTATCGTAGGTCTTGTCGTCGCCGTCGGGGCGGTGATGCTCATCATGACGCCCAGGCACGCAACCAGCCCGTTCGACGACGCAGTCGCCGCGGCGAAACGGTATGGCCAGACCGCCGATGAAAAACAGAAGGCGGCCGATGAAGCCATCGCCGCGCAGACGGCTCCCGGAACGGATACGCCCGCGTGCAAGCTGGCCTTCAAGGCGCTCCAGCAGCAACGGATCGCCACCCGCACCATCACCACGCTGCCGCCCCGCGACGCTGCTGCGACGCTGAGTGACGCGGCCGTCGCCGCCGTCAAGGCCAAGCTGGTCGCCCAGCTCTATCACAGCCTCGATCAGCGCAAGGCCGCCTGCGGTTCGGACAGCGACGAATGAGCAAACCGCCCTTCGATCTGCAGGCCATCGACCATGTCGTGCTGATCGTTGATGGAATGGACCGGGCGGTCAGGTGGTATGAAGATGTCATCGGCGCGAAGGTTGAAGGCGATCTCCTGCATGTCGGCATGTTGCAGCTTCGCTGCGGCGCCTCGATGATCGATCTTGCGGACGCCGGATCAGAGAAGGGCGCCTGGGCCCGGCCTGCGGTCGCGGGCGGCCGCAACATGGATCATCTCTGCATCGAGATCGGACCCGTAACGAAAGCGGAGATGGAGGCGCATCTCGCGGCTCACGATGTCGAGATTGTCGAGCGGGGCTGGCGCTCGGGCGCCAAGGGCGAGGGCTGGTCCTGGTACATCCGCGATCCGTGGGGCAACCAGATTGAACTGAAGACCGACAGGGAACGTTAGTTCGGCACTGGAGGGACCCAGCCGGATGGAAGGGGCCAAATGGCGACCGAAAACGACGACGAGAACGAACACGACAAAAGCAAACGGGAGTCCGCCGCGCAGAACGCGATGGCGGTTGGTATTGCAATCGGCATCGCGGTGGGCGCCGGCATTGGTCTCGCGGCTCATAACCTCGCGATGGGTATTGGCGTCGGCGTTTCGATCGGGATCGCTCTTGGACTGGCCATGGGGACTCCGGCCAGGAAGAAGCGCTAGACTTCCGGGCAGGCTTCGCGACGTCCGTTTGCGATAGTATAGCCTCGGGCATGACGCAGATCGCCAACGCCCCCGCCATCATCCTTGTCGCCCCGCAGATGGGCGAGAACATCGGCGCCGCTGCGCGCGTGATGGCCAATTTCGGGCTGTTCGATCTTCGCCTTGTTGCGCCCCGCGACGGCTGGCCCAACCCCGCCGCTGAAACGATGAGCGCGGGCGCCTTCGAGGCCGGTGTTGCGGTGCGCGTGTTCGAGACAGTCGAGACGGCCATCGCCGATTGCGGCCTGGTGCTGGCGACAACCGCCCGGTCGCGCGGGATGGAAAAGCCGGTGGTCGACATGGCCGGCGCGCGCGCCCGGATACTGGCGACGCCCGGGCGAGCCGCCATCCTCTTCGGAGGCGAGCGCGCCGGTCTGCCGAACGAGGCCGTGACGCTGGCTGACGCGATCCTGTCCTATCCGGTCCATACCGGCTTCGCTTCACTCAACCTTGCGCAGGCGGTCGCTGTCGCGGCGCATGGATGGGCGGAAGGTCGTTCGCTGCCGCCTGCCTTCGATGCGCCGGTCGATGAGCCTGCCACACGCGAGGACCTCCTTGGCATGATGGAGCATTTCGAGGCCGAACTCGATCGCGCCGGCTTCTTCCTGCCCGAGGTGAAACGCGGCGTGATGGTTCAGAACCTGCGCAACGCCTTCACGCGCGCCGGCTGGACGGCGCAGGAAGTGCGCACGTTCAGGGGCGCGATCAAGGCACTGGCGGTGGGCCGCGGAAAGGCGCGCGTCGCCCGGGACTAGCCTCTTTCGGGCGCGGGCGCAGACTCTCCGTAATTTGCGGCCTAGACTGTCCGCTGCTGGCGTGGGGCAGGCAGGGAGGGTCGGGCATGATCCGGACGGTGCTGACCGTGGCGTTCGCTGCGGTGACGGGGGTGGCGGGCTATCTGGGCGGCAGCATCTATCCCGCGCCGCCCGCCATCACAAACGCCATAAGCAACGAAGCCGGAGACATCCGGGCAAGGCTGAAACTCGAGAAGGTGGATCTTGAAGGCTTCCGGTCCCTGGTTTCGGCGGAGAAGTTCAAACAGCTCGAGAGCGAGCTGAATTCTGCGTCCGCTGCGGCGGGCGACATCATCATGGCGGACCGGGGAACCAGCACGCCGGAGGAATTGCAGAAGATGGCCGCCATGGAGAGCAATGCTCCGGCGCCAATCCCTGTCAGCCTGACGACGACCGTTCCCTCGACGCCGAAACCCGCAAGCGCGGCGCCCACTCCCGCGCCTGCACCGACAGCCCCCGCGGTCGCAACGCCTGCGCCTGCCGCCACCGCCATTCCCGCCGCGGTCTCGCTGTGTCCGCGCATGCAGGTCACCAATGCACCGCCCACCGAGGCCGATCTTCAGGTGGAGAACTTCCATCAACTGGTGAACGTCGATGGCGTCAGGCTGGCCAGCGACCCGGCGCCCGGCGCGTGTCTCTCCTCCGGCTTCGGAGAGCGCGGCACAGAACTGCACAAGGGCGTCGACTACCACAATGAAAGCGGCGGGCCGATCCTCGCTGCGGGCGATGGCGTGATTGTCGAAATGAAATACCGCGACGACTACGGCAACATGATCGTCGTCGATCACGGCAATGGCGTCTACACGCGTTACGCCCACCTGGCCTCGTTCAGTCCCGGTCTCTCCGAAGGGGTCCGCGTGATGCAGGGCGAGCAGGTCGGACTGATGGGCAACACGGCCGGTTACGCCGTGCCTGTGCACCTTCACTACGAAGTGCTCCTCGGGGACTACAACACGCCGAAGAAGTCATTCGGCCTTGCGCCGAAGAATGTCTTCAGCTTTCCGGCCGCCAGCTAGACATGAAAACGGCCGGAGCAAGCTCCGGCCGTCTCATCATCTTCGCCGCCTTCAGTGGTTGACGCTGGCGGATCCGTTGGCCGATCCAGCCGCACTGGCGGACGCGCCAGACGTGCTGGCAGACCCGCCGCCCGAGGCCGAGGCGCCGCCGCTGGCGTTCACCGTCGGCGCCGAGTTCTCGGCTTTCGCTTTCGCGCGGTTGGCCGCCGCCGCCGTCTTGTCAGCTGCGGCGCTGGCTGCATTGGCCGATCCCTGGATCGCTCCCGCCGCGGCGCTCGTTGCGCCCGACGCATTGGCGTTCGCTGATCCGCCAAGGTTGGCGGCGCCGGACCCGTTCACGCCGGGAAGGGCGGCCGAACCGGTTCCGGCCGCGTTCCCGCCGACACCCACCTGAGGCTGGGTCTGGGCGGTTTTCTTCGCCGCCTTGCGCGCTGCGGCGTCAGCCCGGGCCTGCGCCCTGGCCGCCCGGTCTTCTGCGCGTTGCGTGGTGTGGTCGACCTGGTTGAGGGTGGAGCTGCTGTCGATGCTGCCCGCGCCTCCGATGCTCCCCGCACCGCCAATGCCGCCCGTTACGCCGCCTGCGGCGCCGCCCAGCGACCCGCCGAGCCCACCACCGCCGCCCAGAACCTGCGCCTGCGCCGGCAACGCCATGACCGCCGCCAAAGCGACGCCTGCAATCAATCCTGCCCGGAACATTAACTCCTCCATGTTGCTGAACCGTCCCCCGGGTTTCCGGGAAGACAACGTCCGCAACCATCGAAGGTTCACGTCTGTCCTGCTTGTAACGCACTGAAGCATCGCAGGTTTATTGAAGCCGGACCCGCATGGGCGGGGGCACGTGATTGCCGCAGCGCCTGCCGGGACATGCGCGATCTGTCGCAGGGTTATTCACAGCGCACCCGATTGTGAATTGTTACGACTTCGTCATGAATCTATTGCGATAACCAACAGCCGAAAGATCAACTATCAGGAGAAGCCCCGTATGCGGCTGACGTCCGCAACGATTCGCCTTGCCGCCGTGTCGCTCCTTGCGCCGCTGGCGATCGCTGGCGCGCAAACGGCCCGCGCCGAGGCTAACGCAACGTCAACCGCCCTGCGCAGTTTCGAGCCCGGCGACTTCGCCCGCTTCGCGCCCCAGACCGCCCTGCAGATGCTGCAGCAGACGCCCGGCTTCTCCATCAATGAAGGCGAATCCCGGCGCGGTCTCGGCCAGGCCGGCGGCAATGTCCTGATCAACGGGCGGCGCCTGTCGTCGAAATCGACCAGCCTGTCGGATGCGCTCTCCCGGATCAGCGTCCAGCAGGTCGTGCGTCTCGAAATCCTGGATGGCGCGACGCTGGGTATACCCGGGCTCACCGGGCAGGTCGCCAATGTGGTGACGCGCACCGGCGGCGTGAGCGGCCGGTGGAACTGGTCGCCCACATTCCGTACCGATCGCGAACCGTCACTGCTCAACGGCAACGCATCTGCCTCAGGCACGCAGTCCGGCGTGGACTACACGCTCGCGCTTGGCAGCTATGAATCGACCAATGGCGAAAGCGGACCCGAGACCGTGACCGACGCCAGCGGCGCCCTGCTGGAAACCCGTCAGGAAGATCGCCAGTCCCTGCGCCAGGAACCCCGCGCGACTCTGACGCTGGCGCACGAGGGCGACACCGGAAACATCCTGAACATCAACCTCACTGGCGGCCGCAGGCACTTCGGCGGACGCGAGATTTCATTCCGCTCAGGTCCGGGCGAGCCGGACGAGCTGAACGTTTATCGCGACGGCGGCGACGGTTGGAACGCGGAGCTGGGCGCCGACTACGAGTTCAAGATGGGTCCAGGCCGGCTCAAACTTATTGGCCTCGATCGCATCGATCGCAACGACCGGGGCAGCGAAAGCGTGCTTCATGTCTCCGACGGAAGCGATCCGACCGGCAGCCGCTACAACGCCAACCGCGGATCGGGCGAAAGCATTCTTCGCGGCGAATATTCCTGGCTCGGCGGCGGCGACCAGGACTGGCAGGTCGCGCTCGAAGGCGCATTCAACTATCTCGAAGTCGCGTCACTTCTGGAAAGCCTCGATTCCACAGGCGCTTTCGTGGTCGACCCGTTGGCGATCGGCTCTTCGCGCGTCGAGGAGCGCCGAGCCGAAGCCAACATCACCAACGGCCGCCCGCTGATCGGGGCGCTGAGCCTGCAGGCGTCGGCGGGCGTCGAGTATTCCGAACTCACCCAGAGCGGTCCCGCCGGGCAGTCGCGCGAATACGTGCGGCCGAAGGGGTTCGTCGCGCTTTCGTGGAGCGATCCGGATTCGCTCGATCTGTCGCTGCGTGTGGAGCGCAGGGTCGACCAGCTTGATTTCGGCGACTTCATCGACTCGGTCAGCCTGATCGACGGCAACAGCGAATCCGGAAATCCGGAAATCGTGCCGCCGCAAAGATGGACCGGCGAATTCAAGGCCAATCGCGATCTTGGAGACTACGGCGCCGTCAATCTCCGCGTCTTCGCCGACCGTATCGAGGACCAGACCAGCCAGGTGCCTCTCGGCCCCGACAGCGAGGGGCCAGGCAACCTGTCCACGCCGACGACAATCTACGGACTCCAGCTTTCCGGCACGCTCAATCTCGACGCACTCGGCCTTGCCGGCGCCAAGGTCGACTGGTCCACCCATCTTGCCGACAGCTCGATGCAGGATCCGCTGACCGGCGAGGACCGGCAAACCAACGGGCGTGAACTCAGCGGGTTCTGGGTGGGCTTCCGCCATGATGTGCCGGAGACGGATTGGGCCTGGGGCTTCAACTACGGCCAGTCGCACCATGCCGATCGCTATCGACTCGACGAACGCACGTCATCGTTTGAGCGGCCAGGGGGCGCGAAGATCTACTTCATCGACAAGGACCTGTTCGGCATGACGGCGCAGGTGACCTTCCGCAACGTGCTGGACACCGGCGATCACTATCAGCGTATCGTCTATGTCGACCGGCGCGACGGCCCGATCTCCTATGTCGAGGACCGCGTCCGCCATTCGGGCCCCGAAATGGGCCTGTCGATTTCCAACAGTTTCTAGGCCAGCATGGGTCGTGATCCGGTCGGCGGGTCTTGGCTGGCGGCCCGCGATCACATATCGTTTATCGAGAAAAACCTGTCTCTGAAACTAGAAACATAGTTGACTTGCTGCGCCGTCGCGTCGAGTGTGCTGGAAACTAAGGAACTAGTTCCCATGCCCAAAGCCAGATCCGACGTGCTCACCGAGGCCGAACAACGCGTGATGCGCGTCCTGTGGGCCAGGGGAGAGGCGAGCGTCCGCGAGGTCACCGAGGACCTCGAGAACAGCTACCCCGTCGCCTACAACACCGTGCTGACGCTGCTCCGTATCCTCACCGACAAGAAATACGTGACGCCCCGCCAGGATGGCCGCGCCTTCATCTACCGTCCGCTGGTCTCTCGCTCGGAAGCGCGGACGCGGGCGCTGAAGAAACTGATGGGCACGTTCTTCGAAGGCTCTCCCACCGCGCTGGCCCAACACCTTCTCAAGACCGAGACCATCAGCGAGGAGGAACTGCGGGAGCTGAAGGACGAGATCGAGCGCGGCGGCGCAGGGGAGGACGATCATGACTGACATAGCAACCTCCGGCGCAACCATCGTCGCGCTGGCGCTCTCGCATCTCTGGCAAAGTGTCGCGGTGGCGGCGGTGCTCGCAGTCATCCTGGTTCTTGGCCGCCGCCTGTCGGGTTCGGCGCGCTACGGTCTTGCCTGCGCGGCGATGGCGGCTTCGATCCTGCTGCCGCTTGCGATGTTCGCGCCGGGCGCCGGCGCCCGCGCCGTGCTGCTCGACATGCTGAAGGCGCCTGTGACGGTCGCTCCCGCAAAGCCCAAGGCCGAGGCCAGCGTCTCGCCCGAGCCGGCGTCCACACCGGACTTCGGACTGGGCGTTGCCCAGGCCGCGGTTGATGTGGCGCGCAATCAGGTCGATCATGCGAAAGACGCCACGTCCTCGCCCGAAGCCAGGCTGGGTCTGGGCTTCGCGCAATTCGCGCTCGACGCCGCCCGCTCCGGAGCATCCGGCGACGCGCCTGCCGATCCTGCGGCCGCGCGGCGGTGGGGCAAGCCTGTCGTCAGCCAAGCTGACGCGCGTCCCGCGAAACCGGCCTTCCATTTCGATTTTCCGAAACTGCCGGACCTGACGGCGCCCTTCCTGATCGTCTGGCTCGCCGGCACGCTGACCCTGCTCGTCCGGGTCGGTTGCGATGTGGCGGCCGCCGAACGTCTGGTCGCCCGGGCGAGAACCATTCCCCTGCCGCTGGACCTGGCCCGCCGTCTTGGACGCGTGCGGCTGGCGATCAGCGCAGACGCGAACGGACCGATGGCCGCGGGATTGTTCCGGCCCACCGTGATCCTTCCCGAAAGCGCCGTGGAGCGCATCGGATCATCCGGCATGGCGGCTCTGCTTGAGCACGAACTTGCACACATCGAACGCCGCGATGTCCTGGCCGCACTGGCGCAGCGCATCGCCGTGGCGCTGCTGTGGTGGAGCCCCGCGATGTACTGGATCAGCCGTCGCATCGACGAAGAGCGCGAGTCCGCCTGCGATGAAACGGCGGTCGAGCGCACCGGCGATGCGCGCGCCTTCGCGCGGACGCTGACCAGCCAGGCTGAATCCCAGCTCTGGGCGAGCACGCCGCGTCTGGTGGTCGGCGCGATCGGGCGGCGCTCCCAGTTCGGCCGGCGCATCCGGCGGCTGGTCGATATGGCGAAATCGGGCGGCGTGCCGGCTCATTACTCTGGCAGGCTTGCTTTCACGGGTCTGGCGCTGGCGATTGCGCTCGCTGCGTTCCTGACGCCCAAGCTGGCCGAGGCCGACGTCCCCAAATCGGCTCCGCCGCTCGATTCCACCCTCAAGGGCAAACCGTTGCCGCTGTTGCCGGACGGAAAACCTGCGCCCGCGACACCCGACAGCATCGAGCACGCCGACCGGCTCGACGGCCGCCGCGCTGACGATGCGGACGACAACGCCGACAACATCGATGATCTCGGCGATAGCCTCTCGGACCTGCTCGATCAGGTCTCGGACCAGGTTCAGCGGTCGCTCGACGACGCCCAGCCGGGCATGGAAAAGGATGCAGCCGCGCTCGGCGTGCAGCTCGCCGCGCTCGGCGTCGAGATCGGCGCCGCCGTCAGCCAGCAGGTCGCCACCGACATGCCGGCCATCCTCGCGGACGTCCGCGCCCAGCTGAAAGAGCAGGGCATCGACATCGACGATCTCGACGAGCTGAACAATCTGAGCGACGCCGACCGCGAGCGCCTGCGCGCCGACATGGAACGGCTGCGCGAGCGGATGAAGCGGGAATTCGGCCCCGAGTTCCGCGCCAAACTGCAACGCGATATGGAACGCGCGCGCCGCGATATCGAACGCGCCCGCCAGGAAGTCGAACGCGAGAAAGACCGCGGCCACTTCCAGGCCGACGCCAGCGAGGCGCGCCGCCAGGCCATGCTCACCGCGCAGGCGGCGATGGCGAAAGCGGCCGCAGAAATCCGCGACGCCCGCGCGCGCGGCGATTTTGATTTCAAGTTCGACTTCAAGGACGGGCTCGACGGCCGTCCGCATGGCTACCGCGTCGACATTGGCTTGGCTTCGGATTCACCCGAGCGCCAGCTCATGGAAGCCGCCGAGGCGGGCGATCTCTCCCGCGTCCGCGAGCTGATCAAGTCCGGCGCCGATGTGAACCGCGGCTTTGCCGGCGACGGATCGGCGCTCATCGTCGCCGCCCGGCACGGACGCATCGATGTCGTGCGCGCGCTGCTCGACGCCGGCGCCGATGCGGACAAGAGCGTGCGCGGCGACGGCAATGCGCTGATCGCAGCCGTCTCCGCCGGCGAGGTCGATGTGGCGCGGTTGCTCGTGCAGCGCGGCGCCGACGTCGACAGCTATGTCCCGGGCGACGAGACGCCGCTCATCAGCGCGGCGCGCTGGGGCGAGCTTGGGGCGGTGAAGCTGCTGGTCGAGCACGGCGCGAAGGTCAATCTCGCCTATCGCGTCTATGGCCGCACGCGCTCAGCCCTCGGCATCGCGCAATCGCATGGCTATGGCGATGTCGCCGCCTATCTGCGCGCGCACGGCGCCATCGCGGACCCCACGCCCGCAAACTGAGAGCGGGCTGTCGGCGTCAGGCGACGTCAGCTTCAGGCGGCGCCAGATTCAGCCAGCAGAGGGGTCGGGCGTTCCGTGACCGGGCGCCAGCGGACAGTTCGGCCCGAACTCCTGCTCGCCATGCCAGCTCGGATTGCACTCGTAGATCTGCCGCCCGCCGTCCCACATCATGTGGCCCGCCACATAGACGATGATCAGCAGGCCGGCGTAGGCGATCCAGCGGTGCCTGTGCAGCAGCCGCGCGATCAGGCTCGCCGCCGCGCCCATCAACAGCACGGAGAGCATCAGGCCGAACACCATGATCAGCGGATGCTTGTGCGCGGCGCCGGCGACCGCCAGCACGTTGTCGAGCGACATCGAGACATCGGCTAGGACGATCTGGATCACCGCCTGGTGCAGCGATTTCACGCGCTTCTCCGGCGGCGGTTCGCCCGCCTCGGTCGCCGCCTCGTGCGCCTGCTGGTGCAGGTCCTCGCTGCGCAACTCGCGCCACATCTTCCAGCACACCCACAACAGCAGGATGCCGCCGGCAAAGAGCAGGCCGATCACGCTCAGGAGGCGCGTGGCGATCAGCGCAAAGACGATCCGCAAAAGCGTTGCGATGAGAACGCCGATCAGGATGGCGCGTCCGCGATGGACCTTGTCGAGACCCGCCGCAGCCATCCCGATGACCACGGCGTTGTCCCCGGCGAGCACCAGGTCGATCAACACCACGGTCAGGAAAGCCTGCAGTCCCTCAAGGGTCAGTATTTCCATGAGGCGAGGCGCTCCGCATCGCCGAGGCAGGCCGGCGAGCCCCTGACATTCTCGACTTGAGACGTATTTTCAAGGGGATGCGGTGGCGCAGGCGGGTCAAATCCGCATCCCGGAGCCATTTCGACGGAGATTGGCGGTGAACCCGCCGCCGCTTCATGCGTAGGTCCTTGATTGACCATCCGGAACGGGAGATCGACGATGGGCGTCAGGAGAAACGCGATGCGCCTGACGATCATTGCGTGCCTGACCGCGATCGCGCTGGGGTCCCCCGCCGCCCTGGCCGATCCCCTGGCCAATCCCATGTGCAGCCTCAAGAACGGCGTTTCCATCGCCTGCGGCGATCCCGGCGCGAAGCCGCTGGGGGCCGACGAGATTGTGCTGTCTCCGGCTAGCCGGGTCCTGCCGGGCCTCATGCTGATCGTCGGGCTCATCGGCCTTTTCGCCCTGTTGCCCGAGTTCGAGGGGTGGGACCGCCAGGAGGGCGACGAGGACGAGGCCGACTAGACCGCCGGGGCGCCCGAATAGCCTGTTTCCGGCCTGTTCTTGACTTTCCGGCCCCGATCCTGTTTGTCCCCCACTTCCCATCGGGAAACATGACGGGTGGCGCGCCGCCGCCGTTGAGATCGCCGGTCCATGAAGGCCCGGCCGGAGCGCGCCGAAATTGAGGATTGAATGTCGAAGCGTCTGAACGCGAAGTACAAGATTGACCGCCGCGTCGGTGAAAACGTCTGGGGCCGCCCCAAAAGCCCGATCAACTCGCGCCAGAGCCGCCCGGGCCAGCACGGCGCCCGCCGCTCCAACAAACCGTCCGACTTCGGCATCCAGCTGATGGCGAAACAGAAGCTCAAGGGCTTCTACGGCGAGATCACCGAAAAGCAGTTCCGCAAGACCTATGACGAGGCGTCCCGCCGCCGCGGCAACACCGCCGAGCTTCTGGTCGGCCTCCTGGAATCGCGTCTCGATGCGATCGTCTACCGGTCGAAATTCGTGCCGACGATCTTTGCGGCGCGCCAGTTCGTCAACCACGGCCATGTCACCGTGAACGGCGTCAAGGCCAACATCGCGTCGATGACGCTGAAGCCGGGCGACGTTGTCCAGGTTCGCGAGAAGTCGCGCAACATGGCGCTGGTGATCGAGGCGATGGGCTCCGGCGAACGCGACCTGCCGGACTATATCGAGGTCGATCCCAAGGCGATGACGTCGAAATACATCCGCATGCCGGGCCTCGCCGAGATCCCCTATGCGGCGCGCATGGAGCCGAACCTGGTGGTCGAGTACTACTCGTCCTGATCCGGTCGATCATCGCGTAACTGTCTTCGAAGGCGGCTCCTCGGGGCCGCCTTCTGCTTTTGGGCGAACGCGAGGCGACACGCGCCCCTGCAGCCGCTGGAGCAACCCGCGTCCGAACGGACGCGGATAAGTTGCTCCAGTTCTTTTGAATCGATCGGCTTGTCCGCTTCAAAACGATTTCGTTTTGAAGCGGGCCGATCTAGCCTTGGCGAACAAAAGGAGCGCCCATGTCCAGTCCGCCCAAGATCGATGACGTCCGCGCCGCAACGGCGGTGAAGCTCAAGGGCCGGACGAAGCTCAAACTGGGCGAGCTTCCGACCAATGGCCACAGTCTTTTTGAGGACAAGAAGACGGCGAAGGCCAGCCTCGATGACGACGCAACCGTCATCGATACGCTTCAGGACGCGCTTTACGCCGAACAGAAACACGCGCTTCTCGTCGTCCTGCAGGGCATTGATACGGCCGGCAAGGATGGGACCTTGAAGTCGGTCTTCAAATTCACCAGCCCGCTCGGCGTGCGTGTGCATCCCTTCGGGCGACCGACCGACCTTGAACTGGCTCACGACTATCTCTGGCGGGCGCACGCCGCGATGCCCCGCAAGGGTCATATCGGCGTCTTCAACCGCTCGCACTACGAGGACGTGCTTGTGGTCAAGGTGCGCAAGCTGGCGCCGCCGCAGGCGATCGAGCAGCGATACGAACAGATCAACCAGTTCGAGAAGCACCTCCACGAAAACGGCACGCGCATTCTCAAGCTGATGCTTCATGTGTCCAGGAAAGAGCAGGGCGTGCGCCTGCGCGAGCGTCTCGAAGTCCCGCAGAAGCGCTGGAAGTTCAATCCGTCCGATCTCGAGGATCGCGAGCTGTGGGACCAGTACGAGGCGGCCTACGCCACCATGCTGGAGCGTTGCTCGACCACGTGGGCGCCCTGGCACATCGTGCCGGCCGACAGCCGCTCGCGGCGCGACGCCATCGCCGCACGCCTGGTGCGCGGCGCCCTCGAGGATCTCAACCCGCAATACCCCGATCCGGGCTACCGGCCCGAGCAATTCGAGATCGACTGAACCGGGCGTTCAGGGCTTGTTCATATCGAATATCGATATATACCCACACAACCTTGTGGGAGGGCTGCCATGTCCAGGTTTTCAAATTCCAGTCTGTCGAGACTGTCTGTTGTCGCCGCCGCGCTTGCGATGTCCGCAAGCCTGTCCGGCTGCATTGTCGTGGGCGCCAATGTGCATGACGGAGACTGGGACGACGACGCCCATCTCGTTCGCCTGCTCGGCGCCGAAGTCGACGCCCGCGCGCCGGAGGTCACCATCACGGCCTCGTCGAATGGCTGCACCGAGAAATCGCAGTTCGCGCCGTTGGTCGATCGTCGTGGCGACAACCGCTATTCGGTCGGCTTCCGCCGCACGGTCGAGGATCGTTGCAAGGCGCTGATGGCCGAGGGCAAGCGGATGACGTGGACGTTCTCCGAACTGGGCATCCCGGCGGGATCCCAGGTCGTCGTCCGCAACCGCATCGGGCGCTAGAGCACGATCACTTTGCGCCGAAGCGTGATGCCGACTCCAGGCGACGCCTAGAGGATCTTCACGTCGCCGCCGCCGGATTCGGTCTTGTCGGTCTTGGCCGGATTTCCGCGGATGCGGACGTCCGCGCCGCCCGACGCCTTGCCGGTCGCCGAAACGCTGGCCCAGGCGTCGGCATCGGCGCCGCCCGAGGCTCTGACGTCGGCGGTCTGGCATTTCATGTCCGAGCCCTTGTAGTCAGCGCCCGATGAAGCCGTTGCGGTCAGGTCCGTGCAGCTTCCCGTCGCCTTGATGTCGGCGCCGCCGGATGCGGCGACCGTCAGGGCCTGGACCTTGAGGTTCAGCGCCCGGATATCCGCTCCGCCGGACGCCGCGAGACTCACATCGCCGAGGCTGAGGTCCGCCGTATCGATGTCGGCGCCGCCATGGGCGCTGATCGCGTTGTAGGTCGGCGCCGTCACTGTCACCACGGAGTGATGGCCGATGCCGAACCAGCTGACGCTGTGGGTGTGCGTCACCGTCAGTTTCGATCCGTGCTGTTCGACGACGATGCGCGCGACTTCCTGCTTGTCGCCGTCGACGCTGATCGAGAACGGCCCCTGCTTCAGCACCACATTGACGCCGGCCGAGGCGTCGACCTCGTCGAAATTCGTGTAGGCGTACGACCGCGTTTCGGCGTGCGCCGGGCGGACGAGCGTGACGGCGCCAAGCGCTGCGAAGGCGAGCAGGCCGGCCGGCACGGCGAAAGCTGATCTGGACATGGTGCTGTTCCCCCTAGCTGTCCGCGCTCACCGAGCCGCCGCTGGACGTATCCTTCGTGACGTTGGCCGGTTTGCCGTGGAAATTGATGTGTGCGCCCGACGATGCGTCGCCGGTTGCGGTGGCGGTCGCAAACGCGTCGGCGTGCGCGCCGGACGATGCGGAAACCGTGGCGCGTTCGCATTTCAGGTCCTCGCCGGAGAAATGCGAGCCCGACGAGACGCTGATCGCGATATCCTTGCAGTCGCCCGACAGGCCCACATGCGCCCCGCTGGAGACTTCCACGGCAAAGTTGGCCAGCCGCAGGGCGTCGCCCTCGACATGGGAGCCGGACGATGCATTCAGCGCCCGATAGTCGGGGGCCGACACGGTGATCGTGTAATGCGGCCTCTCGATCAGCGGCCTGAAATCACTCTTGCGGCTCGCCACCAGTGTGGAGTCGCGGACTCTCAGCTCGAGCCGGTCGAACTTGCCGTCCGGCTCCTCGACGCTGACCGCAAAGGGTCCCTGTTTGAGGATCACGTCCACGCCGGCGGAGGCCGCGACCTTGTTGAAGTTCTTGAGATCGAAGCTTCGCGTCTCGGCCTGCGCGGGCAGGGAGAGAGCCGCGAGGGCGGCGAGCGTTACTGTGGGGAGAGCGAGTTGGCGCATCGGGCTCGTATCCTTGTCCGGGCATGCACGGCGCATCTGGGCCTTTGGCCTCGGGCGCCGCGTCGCGTGGTTCTTTGACCGTGCCGAACTCTACGCGCGTTCATATCGAATATCAATAAGGAAGTTTTCCGGCGCCCCGGATCAGAACACCCGGATGGCGCCGCCGGAGGAGACATCCTTGTCCACATTCGCCGGCTTGCCGTGGAACACGATGTGCCCGCCGGAGGAGGCGTCTCCCTTGGCGCTGCGGCTGGCGAACGCGTCGGCGCCGCCGCCGGAAGAGGCGTCCACCGTCGCCGTCGCGCATTCCAGCATGTCGCCGTCGAACCGCCCGCCGGACGACACGTCCAGCTCCAGCGCGCTGCAGCCGCCCCGAAGCGTCGCGCGCGCGCCACTGGAGATATCGACCGACACGTCCTTGAGCTTGAGGTCCTTGCCCTCGACCGACGAGGCGGACGACACGGAAATCCCGGCATAGTTCGGCGCGGTCACCACCACGGTGTAGTCCAGCGACTTCGCCGTGAAGCCGTTCTGCGACTTGCGGGTGACCACCAGCGTCGAACCGCGAACCTCGATCACCGCCTTGCTGAAATCGCCGTCCGGCTCATCCACCGTCACCGAATAGGGCCCCTGCTTCAGCACCACATTCATCGCGGCCGATACCCGAACCGAGTCGAAGCCTGAAAGGGGATAGGTTTTCTGTTCCGCATGCGCAGGCGCGGCGAGGATCAGGGTCGCAATGGCGGGCGTCATCAACGTTCTGGCGGCGATCTGCATGGGTCTACTCCACAAGGCTGGCGTTGGATGCATAACGGTCGGCGGATTTCTGGAAATCCTTCGGATGTCCGCTGACCTGTACGTTGGCTGCGACGCCGGCCCTGGCCGTCGCCTTGCGTGACGCATAGACCTGCGCGGACGACGCAGCGCCCGCGTCGACCGATGCGTCCGTGCATTTGAGGTTGGCGGCCTCGACCTTGCTCGCCGCGCCGAGTTCCACGTCAAGCGTTTTGCAAGAGCCAGCCAGCGTAAGCCGGCTTGCAGCATCCACGTGCGCATCGACTGCACCGGCGGTGAGCTTTCCAATTTCGACGACCGCCGCCGCGTGCGCGCGAATGTCCAGGGAGTCCGCCTTCAGTCGGTCCGCCGTGAACTTGATCGCGGCGTCCAGCGCCAGCGCATCGAGACCGGGAGCGGAAACCGTGACAACGTCGTCGACATCGTGATTGAGGCAATCGCTGCGCGATGTATCTCCCGCCGCTGTGGTCCTGCCGTCGCGCAGGATCATCATGCAGAAGCCTTCCGGCCGTGTGATGCGCAGCGTGTCGCCTTCTTTCTCGACGACGATCTGGTCGAGATTGTTGTTGCGGGAATCGACCGTCACCGACCAGTCCGGCGATTGGGTGAACCTGATCGTGAAGGCCTTGGACGCCTCGATCCTGTGGAAACCGGCGAGATCATATTTGCGGGTTTCTGCGGACACAGGGGCGGCGATCGCGAGCATCAGCATGCCCGCGCCGATTGCATGTCGCATGGCGGATTTCATCCTCTGGCCAAGTCAGCGCATCGCGATAACTAATAACTTAGTTGAATGCACCGCGCAAGCGCCGGCGTGCTTTTCCTGTCTGGAAGATCAGTCGATGGCGTCGGCCCAGAGATCGTATTCGTCGGCGCCGGTCACGCGCGCCTCGATCAGGTCGCCGGGCTTGAGGCCTTCGGCGTCCTCGATGAAGACCGAGCCGTCGATTTCCGGCGCATCGGCTTTCGACCGGCCGGTCGCGCCCTCGTCATCCACCTCGTCGATCAGCACGTCGATGGTGCGGCCGATCATCGATTGCGAGCGCGCATCTGAAATCTCCGCCTGCAGCGCCATGAAGCGATGCCAGCGCTCTTCCTTCACCTCTTCGGGCACATGGTCCGGCAGCGCGGCCGACGCCGCGCCGGTGACGTTCTCGTACTTGAAGCAGCCGGCGCGATCGATCTTCGCTTCGGCCATCCAGTCGAGCAGGATCTGGAAGTCTTCCTCCGTCTCGCCGGGAAAGCCGACGATGAAGGTCGAGCGCAGCGTGAAATCCGGCACATCGCGGCGCCAGCGCTTGATGCGCTCCAGCGTCTTCTCGTTATTGCCAGGTCGCTTCATCGCCTTCAGCACTTTGGGCGAGGCGTGCTGGAACGGGATGTCGAGATAGGGGAGGATCTTTCCCTCCGCCATCATCGGGATCACGTCGTCGACGTGCGGGTAGGGATAGACGTAGTGGAGGCGCGTCCACACGCCCAGCTCGCCCAGCCCTTCGCACAGGTCCTTGAAGCGCGTCTGCCGCTCGACGCCATTCCATGTGTAGGGCGCGTACTTCACATCGAGCCCATAGGCCGACGTATCCTGGCTGATCACCAGCAGTTCCTTGACGCCGGCTTTCACCAGTTGTTCGCCCTCGCGCAGCACCGCATCGATCCGGCGCGAGGCAAGGTCGCCGCGCATCGACGGGATGATGCAGAAGGTGCAGCGGTTGTTGCAGCCTTCGGAAATCTTCAGATAGGCGTAATGGCGCGGCGTCAGGCGGACGCCCGCTTCCGGCACAAGCGAAACAAAAGGATGGCCCGGCGCCGGCAGGTGGTCGTGCACCGCTTCCATCACCTGCTCGTACTGGTGCGGTCCGGTAACGGCCAGCACGTTGGGATGACGATCGGTGATGACGTCCTTCTCGTGGCCGAGGCAGCCGGTGACGATCACCTTGCCGTTCTCGTTCAGCGCCTCGCCGATGGCGTCGAGGCTTTCCTCGCGCGCGGAATCCAGAAAGCCGCAGGTGTTCACCAGCACCAGGTCGGCGCCGGTGTAGTCGGGCGCGATCTGGTAGCCCTCGGCGCGCAGGCGCGTGATGATCCGCTCGGAATCCACCAGCGCCTTGGGGCAGCCAAGCGAAACGATGCCGACTTTCGGCTGGGTGAGGGTTGTGGCCATGGCGCGGGCCTATAGCGCCGAAGGCGCGCAAAGGCCAGCCGTCCCGGGAAGGCGCCTCAGGCGGCTTCCAGAACGCCTTTTTCTTCCAGAAGCTGTTTCAGCTCGCCCGACTGGAACATTTCCTTGGCGATGTCGCAGCCGCCGAGGAATTCGCCCTTCACATAGATCTGGGGAATGGTCGGCCAGTTGGAGAAATCCTTGATCCCCTGACGGAGTTCGGGATCCTCGAGGATGTTGGTCGATTCATATTCGACGCCGAGATGGTCGAGGATCGCCACCACCGTCGCCGAAAACCCGCACTGCGGGAAGGTCGGCGTGCCCTTCATGAACACGAACACGGGATTGGCGTCGATCAGGCCCTGGATCCGGGCGTTTACATCCTGGCTCATGGGAGCCCTTTCCTGGCAGACATGCCCCTCCAGCTAGGCGCACCCGGCCAGACAATCAAGAGAGCCGTTCGGGCAGGAGAGCCGTTCGGGACTGGCCCGCCCGGCGCTCAGTCCGCCAGCGGCGCATCCTCCACCGCGGCGACATTGGCCTCCAGGTGGTCCATCCGCGACGTGGTGGTCAGCACGCGGTGTGCGCCGCCCTCGGTCAGGGCCCACAACAGGCTTTCGCCCGCCGTCTTGCGGATGCGCGAGGTTTCGGTCGACCGGCCGGCCAGCGTGCGCCCCAGCCGCCACAGCGCGCCCATGCTGCTCGGAATGGGCACGCGCGGCAGGGTCGGGGTCAGTGTCTGGAAGGCGATCAGCTCCGCGCCCGTCGCCTTCAGCCGGTTGAGCCGCTCCACCTGGTAGGGCTGCAGACCGGCATGCACCGGCGCCATGAACACGCCGAACTGCCCGGTGGCGAGGGCCGCGTCGATCTCGGGTCCGCGCCCGGCCACGCCCAGCATCCCCACGCGGCCCGCAAACCGTTCGTCCGCGATCACCTTCAGCAATCCGTCCGTCAGCTCGGCCGGCGCCGGGCCCTGAAGGAACAGCCAGTCGAGGCGCTGGATGCGCAGGCGCTTCAGCGATGCGTCGATCGAGCGGCGCACGCCATCGGGCGAAAAGTCCCGGCGCTTCCGTCCGCCGGAAGAGACGATGCCGACCTTTGTCGAGACGATGCATTCAAACCGCGGGCGCCGGCGCAGCGCTTCGCCCAGGCGCCGCTCGGCTTCGCCATTGCCGTAGGAAGGCGCGGTGTCGAACAGGCGCACGCCAAGATCGAAGGCGCGGATCACCATCTCCTCGGTCGTCGCGGCCGGGATGATCGACGAACCGTGCGGCCCGCTGACGCCGAAGCCCAGACGGCGCACGCCCATCGAATTGTCGCTGACCCTATCCCCCACAGCGGCGACGCCTTCAGTCAGGCGCGCGTGTGGAGAGGGCGAGGGCGTGAAGTTCCCCGCCCATTTTTCCCTTGAGGGCGGCGTAAACCAGCTGGTGTTGGGCGACCCGGCTTTTCCCCTTGAACCGGTCGGAAATGATTTCGGCGCTCCAGTGGTCATTATCCCCGGCAAGATCCTTCAACTCTATACGCGCGTCCGGAAAGGCTTCCCTGAGGGCTTGTTCCAGCGTCCCGCGATCCATCGCCATTTCCGTCCCCCTTATGTCTTTGCGAGTCTATGTAAACTCCACAGTGTCTGTGGCAATGGGCTGTCGCAGCGGATCGGCGAGGATCCGCTGCGACGGCGTTTCGCGATGCTTTTTCAGGCTAGCTCTCGGACGACTTGACCATGTCGTTGACCGATTTCGCCTTGGTCTGGTGCGCTTCAAGGGTCGGCAGCGTTGCGGCTGCGAACGACTTGATCTGCGCGATCTTCCCGTCGTCGGCGTAGTCCTTGAACAGCTTCACGGCATCGTTATGCGCATCGACCTGCAGGTGCATGTAGTCGGCGTCGAAATTCGCGTCGCCCGGCTTGTCTTCAGTCAGGTCGTTGACGCGGCGCATGTGGAAATCGTCCAGCACATCCGACGGAGGCGCCAAGGCGGCGGCGTTTGCGGCGGCCTTCAGCGCCTCGTTGGCCTTGGTGTGATCGTCGATCATCTGCTGCGCGAACGCCTTCACGTCAGGATTGGTCGAGCGTTCGAGCGCGATCTTGCTGGTCTGGATTTCGGCCAGGCCCGCCTGTCCGGCGTTGTCGACGAACTCCTGCGCCTTCTTGATGTTGTCCTGCACGTTGTCGTTCGCCGTCGACGCCATACTGGAGTTCGTCGACGTCATCGGCGTCGTTGTCGTCGCGTTGTCGTTGGCGGCCGTCGTCGCCGGCTTGTTGCACCCTGCAACACCGAACAATGCAGCCGCACTTACGGCGGCGATAAGCGTCATTCTGGACATGCTGGTCTCCTGTTGCGTCCCCGGACCCGCAAGCTCGTTCACAGGAACGTGCGCAACGCGGCGGTGTTCCGAAACGATGCAGGGCAGGAGGACAGCAATGGCTCCCGCATCCCCGGCGAAGGCCGGGGTCCAGAAGCTCTATCCTCCACACACTCCCGGAAATCTCCCGCCGCCATCGGCGACATGAAGAAAGTAATCCGACCGGCTTGCCGCGCGCCTACCTTTTCGGGGTCGCGCCTCACGAAGGGCGGTCCGGACCGGCCAGGCCGGAGGCGCGATACGGCGGGCGTTTCAAGGCGCGCAGGGGCAACGCACCTGCAAGCCAAGGACGGCGTCCAGACCAAGGGACATCCGCGTCATGCGGGAGTGCTCCACTAAGCGCGGCTGGGGTAGAGGTATTGGCCCCGGGCGATGCAGCCAAGGCTGCAGGACGCTGCGGGTCCCGCGTTCGCGAAATCGCCGTGCGGGGCGTGGCTTTGGCCCGCCCATTCATTCGCCGGACGACTCGACCGGCACACGGACTGAAGCTGCGCCCCGCGCCCTTCATCTCGTGACGCGCCCACCCCATCCCTCCAGGCGCACACGCGCCGTGGAGCTTTCGGTGCTTGCCGCTTCCATCCTTCGACAGGCTCAGGATGAGAAGAGTCCCCGCCGTGGAAAGAGCCCTCGTCCTGAGCGTGTCGAAGGATGAGAGCGCGACTTGAAAGCCGACAACGGCAAATCGATCACCGGCGCAGACATCGGCGCGCGCCAGAATCGAACACGCGGTTCTTTCCCGCCCGTCTCGACCGAGCCCATCATCAGGCAATCGCCCATCGCCCCAAGCTCGATGGCGATGTGGTCGATGGCGGACTCGTTCTCGTCCGGCGCAGCGACCAGCAACCGGCCCGCCGCCTCTCCGAACATCACGTCCTCCAACGCTGTGTCGCTGTCCTCGCCGCGAATGCGGACCGGGCTCACATCGGCGGTGAGACATCCGTCCAGCGCCAGCGCCATTCGCACTGCCGCAAGGGCAAACCCGCCTTCTTGGACCGGGGCCGCCGCAACCGCCAGCCGCTCCGCAACCACCCGCGCAACAAACGCCTCGGCCCCCTGGCCGCTCACGATCATCAGGGAACATACGCCCTCCGGCGCAGGCAGCGCCTCTGCGCCGGGCAGGTCGACACATCCGGCGCCGTCCCGCTCTACCAACCCGACAAGTTTCGCGGCCAGACCAGCATCCTGCGCATCTCGCGGCACGCCCTACGCCTCGCCCTTCATATACCGCGGCAGCCAGCCTTCATGGGCGGCGCGGAGGGCAGAGAGGGGGATTTCTTTGGCGGCATTGGCCGGCCAGAACTCCATCCAGTTGAAATCGAGGACAGGGTTCTCAATGACCGTGCCGAGCAGTCGGCTCGGAATTCCTGTTGAAGCCAATGCCTGAAAATTGACGTTCGTCATCGCGACGACGTAGCAGGCTTGTGTTTCGGAGAACAATATTTCCGGATAGGTCACGCCCGTTGCGTACTGGTCGTCGAAGCCGAGTTCGAGGCCGACGCCGGATGCCAATGCCAGTTCGGTCACGGCGCAAAGGATTCCGCCATCGCTAACATCGTGGACGGCGTGTGCGCGTCCTGAACGGATCAGATCCCGGATGAAAGCTGCCCTCTGCTTTTCAATTTCAAGATGAACCGCGGGCGGGGCGCCCCCCGCGGGCCCGTCGAGACCAAGAATGACACGAGCATAGAGCGAGGCGCCAAGATGCCCCTTCGTCTCGCCCACCAGCACCAGCGCATCCCCCGCCTGCGCGCCCATCAGCGTCGCGATCTTCGAGACGTCCTCGATCAATCCGATGCCGCCGACCACCGGCGTTGGCGGAATGCCCTGGCCGTCCGTTTCGTTGTAGAGCGAGACGTTGCCGCTCACGACCGGGAAGTCGAGCACACGGCAGGCTTCCGCCATGCCCTCGATCGCCTTCACGATCACGCCCATCGTGTCGGGCTTTTCCGGGTTGCCGAAGTTGAGGTTGTCGGTGATCGCGATTGGCGTCGCACCGACGGCAGAGAGGTTGCGATACGCCTCCGCCACCACCTGCTTGCCGCCCTCATAAGGGTCGGCCGCCACATAGTGCGGGTTGCAGTCCGAACAGATCGCCAGCGCCTTGTTGGTCCCGTGGATGCGCACGATGGCCGCATCGCCGCCCGACTGCGAGGAGTCAATCGTGTCGCCCATCACATGCCGGTCATACTGCTCCCAGATCCATCTCTTGGACGCCATGTCCGGCGACGACATCAGCTTCAGCAACACCTCGCCATAGTCTTCCGGCTCCGGGTATTTCGAGATGTCGAGCGCCGGCGCCGGCTTCGGCGGGTTCCATGGCCGGTCATAGTTCGGCGCGTCGTTGGAGAGCGGCGGTACGGGAATATCGCAAACCACCGCGCCATGCTGCTTCAGCACCAGCCGGCCTGTGTCTGTCGTATGCCCGATCACCTCCGCATCGAGGTCCCACTTCTCGAAGATCGCCTTGGCGACATGCTCCTGGCCGGGCTTCAGCACCATGAGCATCCGCTCCTGGCTTTCCGACAGCATGATCTCGTAGGCGGTCATGCCGGTTTCGCGCTGGGGCACCTTGTCGAGGTCCATCTCGACGCCGACGCCGCCCTTGTCCGCGATCTCGACGGAAGAGGAGGTGAGGCCCGCCGCGCCCATGTCCTGGATCGACTGGATCGCATCCGTCGCCATCAGTTCGAGGCACGCCTCGATCAGCAGCTTCTCGGTGAAGGGGTCGCCCACCTGCACGGTGGGGCGCTTTTCCTCATCGCCCTCGGAGAATTCCGCGCTCGCCATCGTCGCGCCGTGAATGCCGTCCCGCCCGGTCTTCGAGCCGACATAGAAGATGGCGTTCCCCGGTTCGGCGCCGCGCGAATAGAAGATGCGGTCCTGGTCCGCGAGGCCAACCGCCATAGCGTTGACCAGGATGTTGCCATTGTAGCCCTTGTGGAACTGCGTCTCGCCCGCCACCGTCGGCACGCCCACGCAATTGCCATAGCCGCCGATGCCGCCCACCACGCCCGCGACCAGCGAGCGCGTCTTGGGGTGAGAGGGATCGCCAAAGCGCAAGGCGTTTACCAGCGCCACCGGCCGCGCGCCCATGGTGAACACGTCGCGCAGGATGCCGCCCACGCCGGTCGCCGCGCCCTGATAGGGTTCGATGAAGCTGGGGTGGTTGTGGCTCTCCATCTTGAAGATGCAGGCCATCGGTCCATTCGGGCCATCGCCGATATCCACCACGCCTGCGTTCTCGCCCGGGCCCTGGATCACGCGCGGACCCTTGGTCGGAAACTTGCCCAGATGGCGGCGCGTCGACTTGTACGAGCAGTGCTCCGACCACATCACCGAGAAGACGCCCAGCTCGACCAGGTTGGGCGCCCGGTTCAGGCGCTGGACGATCAGGTCATATTCTTCCGGCTTCAGGCCATGGGCCTTGCCTGCCGCAGCGTCCTGCGGGGCGAGGAGGGGAGCGATCAGGTCGTCGGGGGCGGCAGCGGTCATGGCCGTCATTTACGCGACCCGCGCGATTCTGCAATGTGGCCGAAGGGACGAAACTGGGGGCGGCGGTCTCCGGGTGCGGGCCGCTTGCAGGGGAGGGCGCCAAATGAGCAGCACAAGCCGGAATCTGTGTGTCTTTTACGGCCTCATCGCCGTCGCCGCGCTGTTCGCCACCTGGAGCCAGAACCTCCAGCCCGCCCACGTTTCCTATCTGGAAGATCTCAAGGCTAGCCCGGCCTCGCGCTCCTTCACGGTCGACATCGGCTTCTTCCTGCTGGCCGGCGCGGGATTGATGGTGACCGAGGCGCGGCGGCTGGGCGTCCGCTTCGTCTGGCTCTACATCATCTTCGGGTTTCTGATCGCGATCAGCGTCACCTTCCCGCTGTTCCTGATCGCCCGCGAAATGCGGCTGGCCAAGGTCGGCGCCGGCCCGCATCCGGTGAAGCTGACGGCGAGCGACATCATTGTGCTCGGTCTTGTCACCGCCGCGACGCTGGGTCTTGCGTGGTACATCCTGACCTGATGGGCCTGTCCCCCTCACGACTCCGAAAACGTCCGCAATCGTCGAGAGCTACAAAAAAGTTATCCTCCACCTGCCGACGCCCCGGATACTGGCCGTGAGCGTAGCGGGAAAGGTAATCGGCATGCGTGCGGCGCGCGAACACAAAACGACCGCCCCGGGGGAGCGGGGCGGCCGTGAATTCGTCGGGGGCGTTTCTTCAGACGACGCCCATCTCGACGAGTTTTGCTTTCCAGTTCCGGGCGGTGACCCGCTTCTTGTAGACAGCGGTCTGCGCCGGATCGAGGAACTCGATCATGAACACGCCATCGACCCACACTTCCGCGAGGCTGAAATATCCACCGCCGCGTTCGCAGTGACGGGCCGGCCAGCCGGCGCGTTTGGCGATGGCGATGATCTCGGTTTCCGGCCGGTTGACGCAGACGGCGACGTGCACCTCGCTGCGCCGCCCGGCGGATTCATCCTCGCGCCAGGCGCCTTCCTCTGGATCGTAGTGGAGGGTTGCGCCGCGCGGGACGACTTCGAACTCGACCTCGCCGTCGCCTGACCACGCCATCCAGGCGTGGGGGCCCGCAGGCGGGAAGCGGACGGCCTCGCCCTGCATGATTTCGGCGAGAACTTGCGCCGCCGACTGGGGATTGTCGGCGGGAATGGAGCAATGTGCGATCAACATGGGCGTGCAGCTTCTTTCTGTCGTTTCTATCTGGGTTTGGCGTTTTTCTTGGTTGGGGAGGCACGTCTGGCAGTTTTTCGGCCCGCCGGTTTCCGGTCGGGTCCGAGTAGAATTTCAAGCGCGTCCGATACGGCCCGTCCGGACTGCTCGCCCGAAAGGCCCCAGAAATCCCGCATCACCGACCAGGCAAAGGCGCTGCAGAGCAGCTGCACCGTGGCGGCGAGGCGAAGGGCTTCAGCGTCGTCAAGGTCTGGCCGGGCGCCCTTCACGGCCTTCAGGAAGGAGCCCTTGCGACGGTCGTTCACCGCCATGCGAAGCTCCCGCCCCGCCCGTGAATATGTCGAGGCGCGTATGGCGCCGGCCTGTCCGTCGAAGGAGGGGAAAAGCGTCAGCGGCAGCGCGATCATCGCCTCGGCGCTGTCGACGAAATTGCCGGTGCCGGGCAGGCCCACCATCTTCTGCATCACCGGCCAGCTCGCCTTCAGCAGCTCCTCGCGCGTGGCGAAGTGCCGGTAGATGGTGCGCTTGGTCACGCCCGCCTTGGCTGCGACGCCCTCCATGGTCAGCTGGTCGAGCTCCTCATCGTTGAGGCACTCGATCGCCGCCTCGAGGATGCGCTCGCGCGTCAGGTCCTTGTGGGCGTCGCGAAGGCTTTCCTTCGGGCTCAATGTCTCGCTCGGTATCGTCATGTCACGCGTAGTGACACGAAGGCACACGGAGTGTCAATCGGGTTTTTGGAAGAATTTCTTGGGGTCAGCCCGCCGTCGAAGCCGCAATCAGCCCGGCGCGTTCTCCGGCCGTCAGCGGCCGCCACTTGCCTTCCGGCAAGTCGCCCAGCTCAACCGGTCCAATGCGCAGGCGCACAAGGTCCGTCACCTCAAGGCCGACCAGTTCGCACATGCGCCGGATCTGCCGGTTGCGGCCCTCGACCAGCGTGAAGCGAAGAACCTGCACATCTTCCTGCTTCACCTTCGCAGGCTTCAGCGCGCGCCCGTCCAGCTCCAGCCCGTGACGCAGCTTCAGGATCTTCTCGCGCGTCACCTTGCCGGAAACCGTGACCAGATACTCCTTGTCCACCTGACTCTCGGGTCCGATCAGCGCCTTCGCCAGCACGCCATCTTCCGAAAGGATCAGCAACCCGCGGCTGTCCTGATCCAGCCGCCCAAGCGGCGCGAGGCTGGCGCGCGCATCCGGAATGACAGCGGCCTCGCCAAAGAGATTGTCCGCCTTCACCAGCCGCACGGCCGGAACCTGATCACCCTCTGGCTGCGCCGAGACCAGGCCGACAGGTTTGTGGATGACAACGCTTACCTGCGCGCCGAGCTGCGCTTCGGCGCGGTCCGTCAGCACCAGCGTCTGGCCCGGCGCGATCTTGCGGCCGACATCATTCACCCGCTCGCCGTCGATGCGCACCAGCCCGCTTTCGATCAGCGCTTCTGCCTCGCGCCGCGAACACACGCCCGACTGCGCCAGCCATTTGTTGACCCGCTGCGGCTCGGCGCCGTCGTATGTTCGCGTCCAGGCCATGGCGTCAGTCCGGCTTCGCCGCCTCCGAAAGCACCCAGCCAATCGCTTCGTCGATCTGTGGTTGCGCCGCGTGCTGCACCATGTGCCCGGCGCCCGGAACGAACACCACGCGTCCGTGAGAGAAGGCCGATTTCTGCCGCACCAGCCGGACCGGCACGATACGATCCGCCTCGCCCTGGATCACCTCGATGGGCATCGTCAGTTCGCCATAGCGTTTGGCCTGCGCCTCGAGTTCTTTCGGCAGCGCCACGAAGTCCGCCGCCGTCGCGCGCAAGGCTGCGGGTCGCAACGCCAGTTTCACATCCGCCTTCTCGAAATAGCCGGGCGGAACCGGTCGGGGCGCGAAGGTGCGGTTCTTCAGCGAGGCGCGCGCCGCCGGCCCGCTGAACGGCCAGGCCAGAGTGGTCACGATCTCGCCGATCACCGGCGCCGATTCCAGCTTGTAGAAGAAGGGCGCGCCGCCGCCCCACGGATGGCTCGCCGGGGCCAAGAGCACCAGTCCGGCAACAAGGTCGGGATGATCCAGCGCCAACCGCAACGCCACGGCGCCGCCATAGGAATGGCCGACCACCACAACCTTTCCGCCGGGATGTTCCGCGCGGATCACATCGGCTGCGGTATCGCCCTGAACCGCCAGCTTCGCCGCGTCCGCAGGACGATGGGTCGACCGCCCCATGCCGGGCCGGTCATAGGCGATCAGCCGGTACTTGCTGGTGAACTCCGTACCGAGCGCGACATCCCAGTCTTCAAGCTGCGAGGTCGTGCCATGGATCAGAAGCACCGGAGGGCCAGACGCATCTCCCCAATCCCGCACATAGATGTCGCCGCCGCGCGTCTGCACAAATCCTCCTCCGGTCAGGGGCGGCGGCGCAGACGCGCAACCGGCCGCAAGCAGGGCGAGCGCCGCAACCAGCAAGCGGACCATTGCCTCAGCCCTTCTGCTCGCGGCCGCGGTCCATCACGCTCTTGCGCGATTCTTCGGCGGCTGCCGGCGTCACAGCGGAATTGTGGGCGTTGCCGCGTTCGACTTCCAGCTTCAGCGCCTCGGGAAGGGGAAGGGCGCCGCCATCGTCGATCACGGCCTTCAGCTTCTTCAGGAGAGCGCCGTCCACCTGCGCCATTTCGCTGGCCAGTTTCTTGGCGGTGGGCAGCAACTCCTCCGGCGCCACGACACGGTTGACCAGTCCCCAGCGTTCCGCCGTGGCTGCGTCGAGGAAGTTGCCGGTCAGCGACAGTTCCTTCGCCCGCCCCGGTCCGATCAGGCGCTGCAATTTCTGCGACAGTCCCCAGACGGGCATCAGGCCGACCCGGCCATGGGTGTCAGCGAACTTCGCCTCGGTCGACGCCAGCAGCACGTCGCACATCAGCGCCAGTTCGAACCCGCCGGTGATGGCGAAACCGTTGATGGCCCCGATGACCGGCCAGGGACATGCGGCGAACGCCTTCGCCATGTCGAGCGAGCCCGCGTCGCCGCCCGCTTTTTTCTCTGTGCCGAGTGAAAAGCCGCTCTGGCCGGCCTCCTTGAGATCGACGCCAGCGGAGAAGGCGCGCCCGGCGCCTGTCAGTACCACGGCGCGGATGTCGTCCGCGGCCGAGATTTCGGTAATCGCCTTCACGATATCGCGCCGCAAGGACACCGACAGCGCATTGAGCTGCTTCGGCCGGTTCAGCATCAGGATGGCGACAGGCCCTTCGCGGCGATCAGCAACTGCGGTTCGGCGGCGTCGGTCATCGTGTTTCAGTCCTTCGGATTGATCTCTGGCGTCGCGCCCTGCTGCACGAGGAGTTCCACCAAAGCGTCGACAGCGGAGGCGACCCGCGCGGGGTCGCGACCCCGCGCGACGAGGTTGACGCCAAACTCGGTTCCCTCGGCCAGCACCTTCATGAAGGGATAAGAGCCAAGACTTACGTCGGGCGTCGCCTCGGCGATCTTGCGCAGCGCACCGGCGATGTCGCCCTCCCGCATTCCTCTGCCGCGTACGGTCGCGGCGTGCACACGGTCTCCGCCCCGGACACGGTGACCAACATCCTGCAGCATGCCGCGCATGATCGATGGAACGCCCGCCATCACGAACACATTTTCGAGGCAGAATCCCGGCGCGCCCGAAACCGGGTTGAGGATCAGGTCGGCGCCGTCCGGTATCCGCGCCATGCGCAGGCGACTTTCGTTCAGCTCTGCCGACATGCCCTTTTCGCCCGCAAAACGCGCTGCATAGTGGGCCGTCAGCACCTCGACGGCGTCGGCGCGCACGTCGATGGATCGCCCGAACGCGGCCGCAATGGCGTCCGCGGTGATGTCGTCATGGGTCGGACCGATACCACCCGTCGTGAAGACATAGTCCCATGCCTTCCGGAGATGGTTGACGGTTTCGACAATCGTCTCTTTCACGTCGGGCACCACGCGAGCCTCGCGAACCTCGACGCCAAGGGGCGCCAGGAATTCCGCGATGGTCTTGAGGTTGGAATCCTGCGTTCGTCCGGAGAGGAGTTCATCCCCGATCAGCAGGACGGCGGCGGTGACGGTCTGGGCCATGACGTAACGGTCTAGAGGTCGGCCGGGCCAAGGTCCAGCATCAGCCGCGCTCGGCCCGCGGTTTGTAGAGCGCGATGGTGATGGCCGCGGCCATGATCCCGGGGATGATCGCGAGCCAGGGATAGCCATAGACTCCGAAGCCGACCGTGGCGGAGAGCGTCAGCGTGACGATCGTTTGTCCGAGACGCGAAACCAGCGTCCCCGCGCGCCGTCTCCGGAAGAAATCGCGCCGGGATCCCTGCGAGCGGCGCCACAGCCCGATCAGGGCCGAACTTGCCGCCGCAGCGATGCATCCGCCGATCGCCCACGCAGCAACGCCGGGCGCCTCAATCAGCAGGACGACCAGCGGCACAACCATCAGCGCGGCCACCGGCAGGAGTGCGGCGAGGATCTTTCCGCGCTCGAGCTTCTCCGGCGGTATGGGCGCGGATGCGACGAGGTCGGGGGCGTCCTCGGCCGAAACCGTGATCCAGATCAGGCTGCCGGCCAGCGCACTCGCAAGCAGGGTGAAGGCCGGCGCAAGCGCCCGGACGATCGGCTGCGTGGCCCCGTCGTGATTGAACTGCACAACGACAAGCAGGAGCGGAACATAGTAGACCAGCTGCAATCCGATCTGCGACAGCAACACCGGGTCGCGCCACAGCAACCTGAGTTCCTTTCGGACGATCGATCGCGTGACGCCGGCGCGAACGCGCGCCACGCGCGTATCGATGCCCGCGCGCCGGCGCACGCCCATTGTCGACGCGGCTGCGGCGTCGCTTACAAAGCGGCGGCTGAACAGGAATACGCCAACCACAAACACGGCTCCGCACGCCGCAACCCAGACCAGCAGGGCTGCAACATCCCCTGTCATGGCGCGGGCCGGCGTCAGCCAGATGGCGCCCGGATCGATGTGAAGCCGTGCGAACCAGTGAACCGCCTGCTCGCGGGTCGCGGAACTCGTCTGGTGGCTGGTGATGTTGAAATACTGCACGGACAGGAACAACGCCGCGCCGGTCAGTGCGCTGAGGATCTGCGCGAAGATGCGCGTGCGCTTCGGGCCGATCGTCCGAAACAGCGCCGTAACAATCAGAAGGCCGAGGCCGGTGGCCGCGAACGCAAGCGCGGCGAGGGCGGGCAGGGCCGAAAACCAGAGCGGGGAAGAAAATACAGACAGCCATATCACCGGAGGGCCAAGCAGGCCCGCATAGAGCGGCAATACGCCCACGGCGATGGCGGAGGATCGTACGATCAGCACCGTCCAGGGCGACAGCGGCGAGGACAGCAGGAGATCGAGATCATTGCGGGTATAGATCGCTTCAACCACGCCGAGGATCGCCTGGCTTATCATCACCGAGGCGATGAACCCCGCAGCGACGGTCACGCTCGCCAGAACCGCGGCATCGAGGGATTCGTGACCCAATGGCGGCGGGGGAATTCTCGGCCCCACCGCCCGGAAGATCAGGAACGACATCACCAGCCAGAGCGCGAGAATGCCGCCGAGAATGATAACACCGCTCTTGGGCCCCATGCGGCCGCGCCGCCAGTAGAGCCGAAGCTCGTTTCCAAGCAGCCAGAGCGCACTTCCGGGACGGCCGGCCAGCGTGCTCACTTCGCCGCCTCAATCGCCGGGTTGTCTCCGGGCGCCGCGCCCCCGTCATCGCCGATCAGCGAGAGGAAAACGTCCTCGAGCGACTGGCCGGCCGCGCCGGCTCGCGCCTGAAGTTCGGCAAGGCTGCCCTCGATCAGCAGGCGGCCGTCCTTGATAATGCCAATGCGGTCCGCCATGCGCTCGGCCACCTCAAGAATGTGGGTGGTGAGGATGACCGCCGCGCCCTCGTCAACTTTCCTGCGAAGAAGATCTTTTACGAAGCGCGAGGCGGCGGCGTCGAGACCGGTCAAGGGCTCGTCCAGCATCAGAAGCTTCGGTTCGTGGATCATCGCGCCCGCCAGCACGGCTTTCTGCTTCATGCCCCGGGAGAAACTCTCGCAGCGGTCGTTGCGATTGTCCCAAAGCCCAAGAAGTTTCAGCAGATCTTCGGCTCGTGTCGCGGCCGTCTTGGCGTCGATCCCCCACAGTCCAGCGACGAATTCGAGATATTCCCACACGGTCAGCTTGTCGTAGATCATCGGCTCGTCGGGCAGCCAGGCGATCATCCGCTTGGCGGCGATCGGATCAGTAAGCGCATCCACGTCGAATACGTCGATTGCGCCGCCGTCCGCATCGAGCAGGCCCGATACGATCCGCAGGGTCGTCGTCTTGCCTGCGCCATTCGGGCCGAGGAGAGCGTAGAGTTCTCCGCGCCGCACATCGAAGGAGAGCCCATCAACAGCGCGCTTGTCGCCATACGTCTTGGCAAGGTCGCGGACGCGCAGGGCGAGGGTCGGATCGCTGGTCAAGCTGGCCCCAAGGTTCGGCTAAGCCCCCCTTCAAGCGCGGTTCGGCGTCAGCTGCAACCGAGCGCCTGAAAGAAAACAGGCGGACCGGAAACCGGTCCGCCTGCCTGTGTCCTGTTCCGGGACGAAGTCTCCGGACCTACTGGATGCTTTGCTCTTCGGCGGCTTTCTGCACCCGTTTGCCCATCATCTGGGAGACCACCTTCAACTCGTCGGGCTCAAGATAGCCGTCCTTGTTGGTGTCCAGCTTGTCGAAGTTGGCCGAGATCATCGTGCCCATCCGGCCCTTCAACTCGGACTTCTCGACCTTGCCGTCGATGTTGGTGTCCAGAATGCCCAGCGAACGCGAGGCGTTGAGCTCGGTCATGTATTCCGGTTTCTGGTTGGCGACGGTTTCGTCGTCCCAGCGGAAGCCGATGGCCGTGTACTGCATCTCCTGGAACGACTGTTCCCCCCATGTCACCGTCTTGGCCGGATCGGGGTTGGCCACGTTGTTGGCCGAGTTGTCGTATTCGTAGCGCGTGATGATCTTCGAACCTGCCGGCACCTTGAGCGGCGTGGCGAAGTCATAGCCGCGCTGCCAGTTGAAGTCGTATTGCGGCAGGCTGAGGATCATCTCCTCTTTTCCGCCCGGCTTCTGCAGGTAGATGTGAGCGTTCTCGCCGCGATAGTGGGCGTGCGGGAAGACGGAGTAGAGCGTCGCGTTTTCCGGGAAGGTGATGTACGCAACTTCCTTGTGGTGCGCCTCGCCGGGCGGCAGCTCAATGTTGATGTTGGCGATGACCGCTGAGCGGCGAACGATCGTCGGCGGCTTGTCCTTCGGGTAGAAGTAGAGGCCGACGCGGGTCACGTCCGTCGTTTCCTTGCCATAGGGCGTATAGTGCATCTGGAACTGGAAGGGCGTGCCAGCCTCGACCCACGAGCCGGTTCCCTCATTGAAGCTCGTCGATTCAGCTCCGACGGCATATCCGCCAACGCCGTTGGAGAGCAGGTGGTGAACGGCCTGGCGGTCGCCGGCGATCACCGTCGACGCCTTCAGCCAGCGGCCTTCGGTCATCGGATTGTCGACCTTCGGATACTGGTAGTCGACCACGCCCGACGCCGGAACCTTGTACGCCGGAAGCGTGATGATCATGTCCGGCTTGCCCAGCGGCCACTCGGGCGCGGGTTTTGCGTTTGCCTTGAGGGGGTCGATGGCGCTGTCGCCGCGGGCGGCGCCGGCCTCGATCCAGTGAACCAGGGTCTGGGCGTCCCTGTTGGAGAGGTTCATGTCGCCCGAGAACTTGCCGATGTGCGGATCGGCGTTGTAGGGCGGCATCCGGTCGGTGCGGATCACCTCCCGGATCATCGGCGCAAAGCCCTTCACCATCTCGTAG
>WGLW01000012.1 GCA_016125405.1 Alphaproteobacteria bacterium
CGGGCGAGGCCTCCAGCATCGTCCCAAGCGCGATATGCGCCCCGCAGGTTATGGCGAATCCGCGTTAAGGCGCTCCTCCTGCCGCCACGGCAGTTTGTTTACCTTTGATTAACCGAACGGGCGCATGGTGAAGATGTCTTCCCTTGAAGACACCCCACCATCACCCAAACGCCTTTGCGGGAGCCTCTGGCTCCCGCCTCTTCCTTTTGGCGCTTGCTAGAGAGTGTTTGCGGGCCGAAATCGCCGCTGGCCCGGGGATTTTTTTGCCCCGCGCCAAGCCTTGCACCCCCGACAGGCGAAGGCTATACCCCGCCCTCCACCGAGTTCCGCGGTAGCTCAGTTGGTAGAGCAGGCGACTGTTAATCGCCTGGTCGTTGGTTCGAGTCCAACCCGCGGAGCCAGTTTCCCCCGTAACATATTGAATTTATTAGGCATTCATTTGCCGCCCATAGCGCTGACCATAGCACGGCGCTTCGGATGGGACGGCTTTGTTGCGTCCACAGGCACGCCAAGCTGACGAACCGCCAGCAATTAACCCTGCTGCCGAACATTGAGACTTGATCGCAGGTACGAACTTCCGACCGAACGTTTTTAGATGGCGAGAAAAAGAGAAAACCGGGAATTGGGGCTGTGTCGTCATCCGGCTTTAGCCACCTTAGCCACTTTAGCCACGGCACTCGGCAAAATCTCAATCTCCAAAGAGAAGTCGTTTTGATATTCCTCAGAGTGAGTTTCTGAGGCTCGCCTCGGCTAAAACGGCTAATCCGGCTAAACAGCATTCGCCCTACTGCGGCGGTCGCACGCGCCAACGGTGCTTGCGGTCGGGGAGCGGCAACAGCCAGCGGTGATCTTCAAGCAGCCGCGCCGGACGCAATGCGCCCGCCTTGTCACGCACCTGAGCGGCGCGAGGCCCAAATTGGTAGATGGTCTGCAAGTCTATCGTGTCGTGACCTTCGCGCATCCGCTCATGCAGCCAATTCAGCAGGTGCTTGGCTTGTCGGATTTCCGGGTTCGTATGGGCGGTATCCCACAACCGCAACGCCTCGCTGGCATAGAACGTCGCAAGCTGCATTCCGCATGTGAACGCATGAGCCGGTATGTTCGGGGTGTTGGGGCCAAGTTCGACAAGTGCGATGACGGCGGCGAGGCGTAATGCGTGTTCGGGAAGCTTGTTCGCGAAGCTCTTGATGTTCGCATATTCGCCGTTGGGACCAAGTTTGCTTTCAACCTCGTTCGCGAACGCGATCCAAAGCGACTTGGCTTCCGGTGACAGATGCAGCTTGCGCGGCGCAAGTTCGTTGTCGCCGCCTTCGGCCATCGGCAACGGCGTCTTGAGAATGTTTGTTATGTGATGGTTGTAAGCGGCAAGAGCCGACTTCGCTGAGAAGTTGTGGTTGTCGTCAAGAAAGCGTGTGCCCGACTTCGTATCAGGTGCGCAAATCAGGAAGCGGCCAAGAAAGCCAATGCCCTTCAAGTCGGCGTCAGACAACATCTTGTCGGAAATGTCGGGCTGCATCATCAAGTGCGCTGACATGCGGCGGTTGAACAACATGACCGTCTCATTGACACGCACGCGGTCAATGGCAGAGCCGTCCCACAATTTGTTAAGCCCGCCCGCCATCGCAAGTCGGTTCTCAGGCTGCATACTGTGACTGTTGAGGAAGCGTGCGCCTTCATCGGAGTACATGCCGAGAGACGGCGAACCGTATTCAAACAGCTTGAACAAGCCTTCAAACGTCGGCTCGCTGCATGTCAGTGCGGGCTTCGACGGCGGCACGGGTTCGCCCGGCATTGATGTGAGCGCGCTTTTGATTTCATCGAGTGTCGCGCTCTTGGTTTTCTCTACCTGTTTGCGCGCTATGTCGTGCGCCTGCTTTTCAATGTCGTAGTCAGCCTTCTTCGTTTTGTATTCGGCGTATCGGTCGTGGACGTGCTGATTGATGGCGGCAAAGGCTATGGCGTCCACAGTGGATTTGCGTTCGCCGCTCTCTGCGATTGTCAGCAGGAACAAGCTGACCGGGCGTGCGCCGCCGGTCGCTGGTATGACAACGTCAGCGTGCGGCTGTACGACAAGCGCAGCCGCGCCAAGTACCGACTGCGCAGCGATGGCGGCGGGGCACTTCACTTCTTCCACAATCGCACGGGTTGCGGCGCTGAGGATCGGACCGAGGGCGTCCACAGGGAACGGCGGGGCCGGGGGAAGCTCACGGCTCAGAGGTTCCGGTGCGAGCGGCTGTGAGAAGACGGCAGGCGCGCCCATGGGCTGCATTCCTTGAGGTTGGGAAAGGGTCGATGGCCAAGGCCGGTCTTGGCTCTGTACGGGCTCGCCAGAGGCCATTTGCCGCCCGAGAGCGATCACGCTGTCAGGGATGGCCGGTCGCCCGCCCAACTTCGCCGCCATGCGGTCAACGTCAGCATCTTTCTCACGCCGGTAGAGTTCGGAGTTGCGAAACATGCGGGCGCACTGTGAACGGCTGCGCGAGTAGAACCGCAACGTTTCCATCAAGGCGAAGTCAGCTTCGGACTGCGAAGAATACGGTTGGCCCTTGCTGTCAACGACGTGCTGCCATTGGCCCGCCCACAGTTGTTTGAACTTGTCGCCGTTCTTCGGCGCGTTCGCAGCCCGCGACCAAACCGTGTCGTCGTCTTCCGTTTGCGGTTCGTCGGGCGTGCCGCCTTCGCTGTACATCGCGCGGCTGTTGCTGAGTTCCGCCCACAGTGCGTTGAGTTCGTCGTTGCGATCAGCGATCCATGCATTGCTGTAAACGTCGCCGGTCATCGTGAAGTAGCGGCCTGACGAATAGACTTCGATCTTGTGCGCTCGGCTGTTGATGCCCTTCGGCACGCTGCCTTTTACGATGACGTGCAAGCCCTTCCCGCTAGGGCTTTTCTCTGCGTATGAGTTGAACCGTTCGGCCCATTGCTTCTGGTACGCGAAAAGTTCGGCGTCGTCAGTCTGGTCAAAATCGACGCCTGCGTATGGGTCGTTGTCGCTGAACACGAAGCCGATCCCGTCCCATTGTTTGCCGGGCGGATTGCGCTTGCTGGCGCGAAACGCGGCGACGCATTCGTCAAACGCGCGCCATGTCTTGGGATCGATCGATGAAGCGTGCCGCTTCGTGTGCGGGCTATAAAGTACCTTGGCTAGCTTCTCTTGATTAGGTTTGTGTTCGTACCGCCAAACGACGAAGTTCCGATAAGCTTTAAGCTCAGCGGGGATGCGGTCGAATTGATCTTGTAAATTGGCAGGGAGCGATATATCTGTGGAGCCCTGACTGTGTTGCCAGACTTCATCTGCGGCCCCTACTTCGCCAGAGTGGGGGCCGTTCCATTTTTCTACCATGGCACTCCCTGCGGCGGCTCTGGCCTTGCGGCTAGACGCTCATCAATCCATCGCTGCACTTCACTCGAAGCGAACAGGAAACGCCCGCCGAATATGGCCGGGCGAAGCTCCCCGCGCGTGACAAGGCGACGGATCGTGTACGGGCTCAGCGATGTGCGCTGGCATACGTCGCGGACCTTCAAAAGCGTCTCAGCGCTTTCCATTTTCAATTCTCCGGGTTGTGCAAGGCTTGGAATAGCTTATACTTGCTATCGCCACAATACGAACACAGAAAATGTTTTAAGGCCGAACAACGAGTGTTGATTTAGAGAAGCAACTAGAGCGAGCGCTAATAGGAGCGACACGCGCACGAACCGAACTTGATGCGATTGAGCGCAGCAGAGCGAAACGCAACATTGCAGTCGCGCGCATCTATGCGCGTAGCTGTGAGAGCGAGGTTGAACGGCTGCGAGGCTTGATTGCAGCGCGAGACAAACCCGACTAGCTCAGCTGCGTGTATGCGATGCCCGCGATCAGCGCAGCCAATCCCAATAAGTAAACGGGGCATTTACCCCTTGGGCGCATCGTGCTCGCGATTGGACCTAACGTCCTGCATGGGGGACATGATGAAATCACTCATTGTAGCTATCCCGCTCCTGCTCATAGCAGCCGGGGCCAGTGCCCAAACGCCAACTGTGGAGCTAACCTGCGACGGTGAGTTCACCGATTATGTTCGCCCGAATGCCGATGTGAAGGTGACAGGTGTATTCCTACGCATATCGCAAACCTCTATCCACATTGCGGGCGGCCTTCGCGAGTTCAACGGCGACTACCCGATCACGAAAAGCGACGAAGCGACCGTGCAGAGCGACGGACCCGTATTCATCAGCTCGATCAATCGGTTTAGCGGCGAGTTCGGCATGATCCGCAAGAAAGCCAATAGTGAAAGCCTAGCTTGGCATTTCGCTGCGTTCTGCAAGAAGCCCAAAGCGCTGTTCTAGACATCGCCCATGATTGTCTATCACTACCTTAACCGGCAGTACGGCCTTGAAAGTATCTGCTTGCGGCGGCTACGTGCATCGGTCGTTGATGAACTGAAAGACCCTTACGAACATCGCGCGTTCGCGCTGAGCCCTCGCGACGATGCCTTGTTTAGTCGCGTCATCAAACAGATGGGCAAGCCCAATCGCTTCAACAACTGGGTCGGTCAGGGTGTCATCTCATTCTGCAAGAGCTACGACAGCCCCGTCATGTGGAGCCAATACGCGCAAGATCATCAAGGGCTCTGTTTGGGGTTCAAGCTGATCGACAACGCCGGAGGCTGGCGAGAGGTTGAATATGTACCCGACCGCAAGCCTATGCGCCTGCTTGATGTGGCCATGCAGGACATGCTGATCTGCGCCACGACAAAGTTTCAGGATTGGAAATACGAACATGAAGTCCGGGCGCTTGTCCCGCTCGATCCTGCTAGGCGGGAAGGCGGGAACTACTTCTTTGACTACTGCCCACAGTTGAAGCTCACGGCTGTTATTGCGGGCGTCAATTGCACGCTGCCCAAAGCAACCATTGATAGGGCGCTAGGCGATCTGGCTACCGACGAAGTTGACCGCTTCAAGGTACGCCGAAATCGCGGTGATTTTTCTATGGTTCGTAGCAAGAAACAGTGGTGAGGCGGACTGCTAAGCCTCCGCACTACGGCGCGTTGCTAGGTTCGGCCATGTCATCATTCGGATGCGGCTTTACCATCTGCTTTGCAATGTCGGCGGGCGCGCGTAGCCAATCCATCCATTTGTCGCGCGTCAGGATCAAAGTCACCGACAACCTGCCCGCCACCGCCAATGGCTAGGCGAACCCATTTCAGGATGCCATCAATTTCCTGCACGACGTATTCGTTACACATGCGGCGAGACTAGCACTGTGAGCGCAAGTCTCAATGTTCGTCTGTCGATGCCGCGCTACTACATGCCTGTTAACGGGAACGCCTGCATGTGATCGCGCATACGCAGCACGCCGTATCTGCAAGCGTCTGCGGCATGGTCAGGCCCCTTCGTGTCAACGTCCTCTTGTCTGCGTTCGTCTCGCGCAAGATAGGGCGTCGTGGACCAAAAATACTCTGCTGCGCGCGTGACGTACAAGCCGGGCACATCTGGCTTGCCCGCGTCTGCAAGTAGGCGGCGCATGGTCTGCCAACCGGATATGCGGTCAGCTTTGCGTGCGGGGGCAAAGCTGACGCCGCAACGACGGTATTCATCTGCAAGCGAGCCGGTCGCATAACCAATGTTCGCGAACACGGCATCATCGGCAACGCCGCGCGGTGCGATCTTCCATCGCGCACACATTGTTCGGATTTCTTCGGCAAGGATTGTGACGGGCCAATTGAGGCCAGCGTTAAGGCGTCCCCTTTGGTTCGTCGCAAGTTCATCCACAATGATGATGCTATCGCGCGGATAAAACTTGCCGTCCGGCCCCTCAGCGCCCGGCGATTGCAGCATGACGTAAGTTACGCTTGGCGCGCTGAAACCTGCATCATGCGCGAGCCAATGATCCCAGCGCCAACCGTGATTGTCGGGGATCGTTTGCCACTTCGCCGGATCAATCGCGTTGCGCGCTTCGTCAATCACAGAGCTAAAGAAAGCGCCTCGGGCAATTGTCCACGATCCGTCAATCCAAGCCTTGAGCAGTTCGGGGTCATGCGGTGCGGATGATTCAAGCTGTGCGCGGTACTGCGCTTGGTCAATGAAGGTGTTTTCAACGAAGGTCGATGGTGCATGGACAAAGGTTCGCTTGGATCGTTCCTCAAGAAAAGGCGTCCACGGTGCGGCCTTGAATACGTAGCGCTGTGCAATCCAGTGATGGCCGACGCCACCGGGGTTCGCGCTGATTACCATGCGTAGCGGTATGCCCTTCTGCGACCTCAGATTACTTCTCAGAAGGTCAAGGAGGTCGGGACTGTCGTATTGCCCCGCTTCATCGCAAAGTATCATGGACTGCGAGCGTCCTTGGTACTTGGCCCAATCGCTATGCGTCTCAAGTTGCCCGAGTTCGAGTGTCCCGCCGCCCGGCAGTCTCCAGATATGTTCGCTGCTGTTAAAGCGGGCGGCTGTTCCGTAAATTGTCGCGAACAACTCACGCGTCAAAAGTTCAAAGTCCCGCAACCCGGCGTAAGTCTTGCGCAAGTACAGCATGTGAGAGCGCGGGCCGTATTGTTCGGCATGGCGCAAGGCGAGAAGTGCGAGGCAATAGCTTTTGCCGCCGCCACGACCGCCGCCAAGGAACACGTCAAGTTCTTCAGGTATCGTCAGAACGCGGTGCTGGAAGGGGGACAGGCTGAGGGATTGCGTTTCCATGTTGGTCAATCACAGGCAAGGCAGACATTGGCAATGCGCCGGGAAGTTGGAATGTGATGTTGACGCGGCTTGCGGCGGCGTCCTGCTGTTCGCCTTCGCGCCAGCCAAACCTTGCTTTCAAGAGAAAGAGCGCGGCAATCGTGTCGCCGTTCATGGCTTTCCGGTAGAGCACGTTTGTAAGCGCAAACTCTTGGCGACCGCGCCCGAGTTCGTATTGCTCTTTAAGGTCCGGGTATTCATCCAACCAGCGGCGAAACGTGTCGGCTGACGTGCCGAGCAGGTTCGCTACACCAAGCTTGTTGTGGCCTTCTTCCGCAAGTTCGCGGATACGCAACGCGGCGTCAGGTGGCGGTTGTTTGAGTGGACGGCCCGGAGTCATGTTAGGCGCTCACTTACTGCGAAGCTTCGTGTACACGACACGGTCCATAGCCTGTTGCTCGCTCAATCCTTCGCGCATGGCTTTCGAGATAGTCGCTTGTGCGATCATGCGCGCGAGCTTCAGAAACTCTTGCGCTGCAATGGCCGTCTGTTCGTCAATCGGCGGCATGTCGCTATACTCGATGCCGTATAGCGTGCTCAGATTATTAAGAGCGGCTTCGCGGATACGCTTGGCGGCAAGTCGATCCGTCGCTGAATAGTGGTTGAACAGCTTGACGGCGTCGGGATCGTCTTCGCAATTCACAGCGTCCTGCTTGGAGCTAGCCGCGAAGCTCATAAGCAGCGTAGAGAGAATGAGTTCGTAAACGACCGCGTCCAAGTCGGTGTTGAAGCGGGTTCTTGTGAGAAGCGAAAGTTTCGGGGGTGTCATGTCATCCATGGCCTTCTGCCAAATCGAATGTTGCAGATCGGCTTCGGCGCAACGTGCGGGCTGTACAGCGTCACGGCTTCGTTGTCGGGATGACCGCGCAAGAGCATGTCGCGTCTGACCCGCGCCGTAAGATCATCGACGCTTTCGCCATCAAGACGGCGCACGATTTGGTCGTTGATAAGCAGCCCGACCGTAAAGTCAGAACCGCCATTGATGCCTTGCACAAGCAGACGAGGTACGCCCGGCGGATCGCGCGCGACGCCAACCGTTCCGAGGTATTGCCAATCGGCCCGCGCTAGCTGTTCGGGTGTCATGCTGCATCCGGCCTCTTTGCGAGTGCTGCAAGAAAGTCGCGTTCGGAAGCGGTGAATTTCGCTTTGCGATTGCGGAAGGCTGCGGCGCGGACGGGGTCAACAAACGCGTTCTTTACACGCGCAGGAAGACCCATCGCCGTACGCGCCGTTTCCATTATCTTGGCTTTGCTTCCGCGCTGTTGAGCGATGTGCGGCGCATGAATGCTGACGAACATGTCGCGGGCGCGTTGAACGTCTTCCGGCGAAACGCCAGAGCGATATTCGTCCATGCGCGCGACAGTTCCGATATACATGCCGCCTTTGGCCGGGTTCTTCTGCCAACGGTTCATCAGGTCTTGAAGCTTCTCAGTCAGCGGCTTGGCGCAAAACGCGTCTTCAATGCCTTTGGTATCGCCAGACGTTCGGTCAAAGCCGCAGGCGATGTTCTCTTGGCGAGTCAGGTCAAGCAGCCATTCCGAATTGATCGCATCAAGTTCCTTGTTGTAGGTGTCTGCCAGCGTCACGGACTTATCGACCTTATCGACGGCGTTCATGTAGTTAGCGTCGCCCGAAACAGACGGATCATAGTTCTCAGCGCTGTTGTGGGCGGCGCGTAGAACGTCGCGGACGGCGTACACGCGTGCTTGCGCCTTTGCGGCATATGGCGAATTGATGCTGCCATCAAATTCGCTGATCCGCGCGCCCAAGTCGTCACCCGCTTGCGCAAACATGCCGATATTAAAATCTGTCATGGTGTCACCAATTCGATTGTTGCGGTTGGTTGTTCGTGAGTTCGGCTGCGTTGCGAACGGTCGGGCGTGTTTCGATCCATTCGCGGATTGCGGTGTATCGCCAGCCCACAGCGTTGGCGCTCAGCCGGATTGGCAAGGGGAACGCCCGCTCGCTCATCAGCTTGTAAATCTGGCTGCAAGAAATGCCGGTGACTTCCTCAACCTCACGGCGGCGAAGTACACGCTCTGGCACGGACATACCCGCCTGACCCTTCCTTGTCGTGCGACGCGGTACGCGATGCAACGGGAGGGAAACTAGTCAGCTAGCGGATCGGAAAAATAGAACTGGGTTTGGTCAAACTCTAACGCGCGGAACACGAGTTTCTATTTGCGGCGCTTCAAGAACCAATGTTCGACCCTGCGCCGCATGTTGACTGCGTCGTCATCATCGCCGGGCACGAGTTGCAAAAGCGCCTTGCGACGGCTCAGCTTGCGGCCTTCCGACTGCGCAGCATCAAGTTCCGCCTCAAGCGTTCGGACAATCGCCAAATCGTCGGGATTAATGCGCGGCCCGGTGACAATCGGCGGCAAAACACCCCCGGTTAATATCGGGAACTTGCTCATGCGCCCACACGTTGCGCGAACTCAATCACATTGTCGGCCTGTGGTCCGGCCACAAGGTAGGCCGACCAAGCAGCGAACAGCTTGGATTGTTCGTCTTCAAGTTTGTATCGCTCGTAGGCTGCGTCTTCCTTGCTGGCCTTTTTCTTGTGGTCGATTGCAAGGCGGCTCACGTCATCGGCAAAACCGGCATGACGGGCAAAAGCGCGGAAGCTTGTTCGGTAGCCGTGCGGTACGGCGGCTATCTCAAGATCGCGCATCAACTTGGACAAGGTGTTGTCCGACAGCGCCTTGCCTGTGATTGAAGGGAACACCAATCCCTTGCGTTCGGGATTGAGTTTGGCGGCTTCCTCAAGGATGGCGAGCATTTGCGGCGTGAGCTTGATGCGGTGCGGAGCCTTGTCCTTCATCCGCTTGGCTTTCAGCTTCTCGACCGGAATTGTCCAATAGCCGTTCTTGACTTCCTCCCACAGCATTTCACGCACGTTTGCCGAACGTGTCGCCGTGTGGGCTAGAAATTCATGGGCTAGCTTGGTCGCCGCCTCAGCGTCGCTCGCCTTGATCTTATCCAGCGCACCCGCAACTTGACCGAACAGCAACGCCGGATGGTGCGCAACCTGACGGTTTTGCGGTCCTAGAAGCGCATCAATGAAACGTGCCGGATCGTCCGAACGCCAGCGCTTCGCAATGGCGTACTTCATCACGTCGCCAAGCGCGCCGCGCAACTTGGTCGCCGTCTCGAACTTGTCGTGCCAGACCGGCTTAAGCGCCGCTTCAATGTCGTTTGCATTGACCCGGTCTATGCGGACGCCGCCGAACACAGGGAACGCGTAATCCTGCAAACGGGCCAGCCACAGCTTTGACCCTTTCTCCGAACTCCACCGGCCAGCGGCAATGTCGCGCGCTTGAAGGGCAAGTGCGGTTTCCTCGAACGTGGGCAGCGCCCTATTGCGGTCGTTGGCATCTTTGGGATTGACGCCTGCCGCTAACTGTTCGTTCGCCGCCTTGGCCTTGTCGCGCGCAACCTTGAGCGACGTGGCCGGATAGCCGCCAAGACCTAATTCGACCGTATTGGAATTGCGGCCCGGCGCTGGCCTGCCCCATCGGTACATGAAGACCCATTGCAGGTTGAGCCCCCGCCCGTCGTGGCGTTGCCCGTCAGCACGCGCACGCAGGTAGAGGCGGTTCCCATCGGCATAGACGCCGGGCGCTCTCAACGCGGCGATCCCACGAGGCGTAAGGCGATTGACGAGGCGTCCCATAGCGAACCCGACCATAGCGCTGCCCATAGCAGCAAGCAGGGAACGTACCGCAATCCGATAGAACGCGGAAGAACGAAACGTCAAAAATTCTCTTGGTTAACAGCGCTGTAGAAGAAGCGCGGGGAACGGCACGGAATAGGCTCAGGCTGCAACCCGCGGAGCCATCGGTTTTCATCCCGGTTTTTGTAATCTTTGGCGTCGACCAAGCGACGCACCGGCGTTGGGCTTTCCCCTGCCCGCTACCTTGCCGTTAGACTTTCGGAGAGCTGTTCCAAGCGACTCCTCGTGAGCCCTTCAGAAGCGAATGGGCAGGTCTCCGGAAATCAGTCGCTCCGCGGCGCATCGTGCCCCTTCGATAGTGATGTCTGCGGAAAGAGATCGAGCACGCCCAACCACAACCGGCTGAAGCGCACGCTGGATTGCTGTGGCGAGGGAGAGCGCTGTCGGCTGCTCAGGCGGATGCGCGGCGCCGACGCCCAAGCGCTCTATCTGTTGGGCCCAATGGTGCTGGTCATAGACCTGGGGCGCGATCACTTGTGGCGCGCCGCAAAGCGCGGCGGCCGTGGTCGTGCCCGCGCCACCATGATGGACAACGGCGGCGACACGCCGGAAAAGCGCCAGCTGATTGACCTCACCCGCCAAAAAGCAATCGGACTGGTCGTCAACAAGCGACAGGTCCGCCCATCCCCGTGACACGATTGCGCGGCGCCCGAGCGCGCGCGAAGCCCCGATCATCGCCGCTGCAACATTCTCCGGCGCACGTATGCTGCCAAAGCCGAAATAGACCGGCGGTTCCCCGGCATCGAGAAACGCCTCGAGTTCGGGCGACAGATTGTTCTGATCGGGGAGAATCCATGCGCCCGTCTGGAAGACTGCCTCGTCCTCACTGTCGGGCCACGGCGCAAGCGTCTTGTCTGCAGCCAGCCAGGGCTGAGAAGTGAAAACGTGAGCGCGCACATCCTCGACAGGCGTAAGTCCGAGCGCAGCGCGATTTGCATTCAGGGCCGGGCCAAACAATGCGCTGAAGCGTTCCGCGTCGCGCGTCCAGAGAGAGGGGAAGTCCGTCGCATTTGTCGCCGGCGTGTCGCCGCGCATGGCGAGGACAGGCGGCGCATGGTGGGACGACGGCAACACGGTAGGACAGTAGGCGGCGAAGACGTAAGGCACGCCCATTTTCTCCGCCACTGACGGCGCTGCTATCTGAAGGGCCGTGGCGCCGACAATGACATCGCAACCTTCGGCCGCTTCAGTGATCGTGCGGAACTGGATCGAGACCGTTTCATCCATCATTTGGCGCCGCTGCTCGGGCGTCGGCATCGCAACGGGCGCCGGCGGTTTGGCCGTCCAGCGGAGTTCAGGTCCGATGGGCCTCACCTCCATGCCGAGGCCCTTGATCCAGTCCTGAAAATCGGGCGGCACGCACAGCCGAACATCGACCCCCAGCAATCGAAGCTGGAACGCCAGCGCGACCAGTGGCTGAACGTCCCCGCGCGATCCGATCGTCGACAAAAGCACCCGCATCGTTCTCCCCCTTCGCGTGACTGGGCACGCTGCACCGCTACTCGAAATCGAGGCTCGGCGGCAGTCTTGAAGGCGCCATTCGGCATCCCCAGTTCATGCTGGGAAGCTCTTCACCAAACAGGATTGGACGAGAGTCGCCGTTGCGGCTAAGCGCGGCGATTGCGCGGAGTGCAGTTCAGGTTTCTTTGGGCCGCGCCGCGAGCGACAGGGCGATCAGGGTCGAGCCGCCAAACACAAGGTCGATACCGACGATGACCCCCAGCACCCAGAGCGCGGCGGCTGGAAGCGCCATGACCACGATGATCGCGAGGCCAAGATCGAGGACGCCGTTGAAAACGAACCACCCCCAACGCTTTGACGTCTGCTTGCGATGATCGAGGCCAAACAGGATCATCGCCACGCCGTCGGCAAAAAGGAAGGCGGCCAGCAGGATGGCGAGCGACACGGCGCCGCGCAGGGGCGCATCGATCAGGAATACGCCGGCGGCAAGTGCGAGCGCCGCTGAGATCAATGACCACCAGAAGCCCGGAGCGCGCCGCGACATGAGAGCCGTCGCGAGTCCGACCCCGCCGCCGACAAGGAAAAGCCAGCCTAGAAAGCTTGCGACCGCGATGCTGGCGATCGCTGGCACGGCGATCGCGCCGAGGCCGAGCACGACCAGCAAAGCACCTTCGAACAGATAAAGACGCCAGTGGTTGCCCAGCGTCTCCATAGCCATCTTGTGTTGGGCTTGTCTCTCTTCGTCGGATGGTATGTCGGTCCGCGCCGCGTTCATAACCGCCTCGTCATTGCTCTAGGCTAAACGCGCGACTGCTCGAACAGTTCTGTATGCGGCGAAATGGCCGCGGCCCATTGGGCCGCGGCCGACCCGTCCCTTCGCCAGATTACTTCGTCCCGCCGACCTTGCCGGGCGCCGTTTCGGCTGGAGCGCCAGCGCTTGCAGCGGGAGCCGCCGCCTTGCCGGCCTGCATCTTCTTCATCATCGCCATGGCTGTCGCGAGTTCAGCCTTGTCGATGCCGCCATCATGGTTGGCGTCAATCAGCGAGAAGTACTGCTTGAACGGTGCGAACCTGGGAGAGTTGCGGAACTCGGCGAGCTGCAGTTTGCCGTCCATGTTGTCGTCCAGCGCGCCAAACATGACGCCGTTGTTGAGCTCGGCCTGCCAGTCATCGTGGCGATTGTCGATCGTCTCACCTTTCCAGGTGAAGCGGACGAAAGTGAACAGCATCTCCTCGAAGGTCTGTTCGCCGAAGGTCACATCTTTCTTCGGGTCAGGGTTGGAGGGGTTGCCCGCGGAGTTGTCGTAGACATATTCCGCGATCAGCTTCGACCCGGCGGGGACCTCGAAGCCGCCTTTGAAGATGTATTCGCGCTGCCAGGCGAAGTCATAGCGCGGTTGATTGAGCAGCACCTTCTTGTGGCCGTCCGGATACTGGATGGTCAGCTTGGTTGAATAGGCGCGGTAGTGCGCGTGCGGTTGGGTTCCGAACAGGATCGCATCGTGCGGAAACTCAAGGTAGGCCTGCTCGCGGTGACGCGATTCACCGGCCGGAATCTCGATCGAGAAATCGGTCACGCTGGCCTGACGCAGGATGTATTTCGGATCCTGTTTGTAGAAATAGTAGCCGACCTGCGTTTCGTCGGTGACCGGCTTGCCGATGGGCGTGTAGTGCATCTGGTAGGCAAACGACCCGCCCGGCGGCAGATAGATGCCAGTGTTCGCCGGCGTCATGTTGTCGTCGCCGCCCGGACCATAACCGCCCAGCGACACGTTCCAGCTGAAGCCGCGTCCATCGGCTCTCACCTCGGGTATGTAACCCGCAAGGATGTGGTGCACGGCCTGCCGCGCTCCGGTTTTCCAAGCGGTTTCGCGCACCCACTTGCCTTCCGTCAGTCCGGTCGGGACCGAACGCTCCTGGTAGTCGATGACGCCCGAGGCCGGCACGTCAAATTTCGGAATGGTGACAATCAGGTCCGGCTTGCCAGCCGGCCAGTCAGCCGGAACAACCATCGCGGCTGGCAGCGGATCGTCGCCCGCGCCGCGAGGGCTGCCTGCCTCGATCCAGTTGATCAGCGTTTTCGTCTGATCATCCGTCAGACGCATGTCGTTCGACCATTGCCCCCAGTGTGTGTCCGCATGGTAGGGAGGCATCCGCTTGGTGCGCAGCACCTCGCGGATCATCGGCGAAAAGCCCTTCACCGTTTCATAGCTGCTCATCGCGAACGGACCGATGCCGCCTGTCGTGTGACAGGAAACACATTTGGCCTTGAGGATTGGCGCGATGTCGTTGGTGTATGAGATCTTGGCGAACTGCGCCGTACGATCGCGATCGGGGAACGCGACAGCCGCGCCGTTCACAGGCGCTTCGGCGACCGCCACGGGGTTGCCGGCGACCATCGCATCAAGCGCATCGGCGAGATTGGCTTTGCTGTTCTTCTTCACGGCGAAGGACGCATCGATCGGACCGTGATACGCGACCGTCCAGGTTTTCGGATCGACGACGAAAACTTCCGCCGTGCGCGTGACGCCGAGCGAACGGCCGATCACCTGAAGCTCATCCGCCAGCACAGGAACGGCGAGCTTGGCGTCCTGGTCGATCTGGGCGTCGCGACTGTCCTTCAGGCTGGAATCCAGCATCATGAACTGGACGCCCTTGCCCGCATATTTGGACTGCAGGTCCGCCAGCGCGGTTGCAGCGCGGGCAGAGGTCGGGTCGCCGAGTGCACTCGAGACGATCACAACCGCTGGGGCTGTCTTGTAGTAGAAGAGTTCGTAGCCGAGGCCGGTCTGGTCTGGCAGCATGAAATTGGCGACGCGCTCGCCGATGAGACTTGCGGGCTTGGCGGGAGCCGCCTGGCTGGCGACTCCGGCAAACAGGGTGATGGCTGCGGCCGCGCTGAGCAGGCCGGCGGTGAAACCGATGGTGCGTCGCTGCATGATTGTGTCCTCCCCCCAAGCAGGATCAGCCCCTCTGAGCGGGCTTGGCCTTGGGCGAAAGGAGCATGATCCCGGTTTACCTACGCGGCAACCACCTGCCGTGGCGGCAACGGACACGATATTTGATCACGGTGATGCGAGCGGAAGGCAACCGCATCGCGCCCTTCCCGGATCGCGGACCAGCCTACGCCTCAAGGCCGCACCGAGACTTCCCGCCCTGACTTTCGAATAATGCGCAATCTGAAAACGAAAAGGCCCCCGCGCTTGCGCTCGAGAGCCTTCCGTCATCCGAAGATGCCACAGCGCTTACTTTCAGGATCCCGCGATCCCGCGCTGCATGTCCGCCGGGTGTTGCGACCCTTTGGAGCGACCGCTGCCGACCAGCTTCGTCGACCTTCGGCGCCTGACAGAAGCCTCCAAACTTCCTGCCCTGCATCGAGGAGTTCAACGGGAACCCTCGCCGGTCCTTTCCGCTTCGGCCTTTGCCTTGGCTGGAAACCCCGTTCGCATCCGGGGCTGGAGTACCGTGAGAAGGAGCGTCTCGCAGATCGATTCGCGAATCAACTGCGGCGCCGACAAATCTCCACAGCTTCGCCAAGCCTGTTGAGAAGTTGGCGGCGCAACCACCGATCGGCGCGCTGGAGAACCTTGCCGTCGCGGCGCAGGCGCCCATGTTGAGCAGTGTCCGCGCTTCGGCAATGAGGAGGCTTTTCGTGACCGTGAACCCCAAGAAGACAGCGCTCGTCCTGATCGAATTTCAGAATGATTTCACGACACCTGGCGGCGTTCTTCACGACGCCGTCAAAGGTGTGATGAGCAAGACCGACATGATGGCGAAAACGAAGAAAGTGCTCGACAAGGCGCGCTCGTCAGGCGTGACCGTCATGCATGCGCCAATCAGTTTCGCCGAGGGGTATAACGAGATCAGCTCGCACCCCTATGGCATTCTCAAGGGCGTCGTCGACGGCAAAGCCTTCGTGAAGGGACAGTGGGGCGCGAAGATTTCCGAAGAACTGGCGCCGCAGAAGGACGATATCGTCGTCGAAGGAAAACGCGGGCTGGATACCTTCGCCAGCACCAATCTCGATTTCATGCTGCGTTCCAAGGGAATCGAGACCGTGGTGCTCGGCGGCTTTCTCACCAACTGCTGTGTCGAATCGACGATGCGGTCGGCGTACGAGAACGGCTACGAGGTGATCACGCTCACCGACTGCGTCGCCGCCACATCCGAGGAAGAGCACGACAACGCGCTCAAGTACGACTTCCCGATGTTCTCCAAGCCCATGACTGCGGATGCGTTTATCGGCCAGATCGGATAGGCCCCGCCCTCAAAGTGCATGCGTCTTGACCACAGCCCACGCGGGTTTGCCGGCGGTGAGGCCAAGCTCTTCAAACGCCGCCTGCGTAATGCGGGCGGGTATTTCGCCTGCCCGTGTTGCGATCCACAACACGCGAGCCCCATCGTCCTCGCGCACAACAGAAGCCACCCTCCCTTCCCAGACATTACGCGCTGACAGGCCATGCGGCCTCTCGGCCGCAGCCATGACAGCGTCGGCCCGCACCCAGACGCCTCGGGCGAGCGTGTCGCCGCCCGAGATGTCCCTCGCCGCGATGCGGGCGCCGAGGTCCCGGGTGTCCAGAAGTGATAGAAATTCCGGCCGCGACATCGCTTCGCTGGCCGCTCCCATCGCCACAATGCGTCCATCCCGCATCGCCAGCACGTGATCAGCCAGCTCGGCAGCGTCGTCGATCTGGTGAGTGACCACGATCATCGGCAGCCCGGTTTCGGCATTAACTCGAGCAAGCAAGGCGAGGAAAGCCCGGCGACGGCGGCCGTCCAGAGCGGCGAATGGTTCATCGAGCAGCAGCAAGGATGGGCGGGATAGCAGCGTCCGCGCCAGCGCGACCCGGCTCCTCTCACCGCCAGACAGATTCCTGACACGCCGGTCGAGCAGATCGCCGATCTCGAGTTGCCGCGCCGTTTCTTCAAGGCCGGGACCCGCGCGATCCGCTGGCGCCCGTTTGACGGCGTAATCCATATTGCCCCGCACGGAGAGATGCGGAAACAATCGAGCATCCTGAAAGACCACACCGATGTCCCGCAGGTGGGGCGGCGTGCGCGTCCTTGCCATCGCATCCTCGATGACCCGATCGTCCAGGGCGAGGTCGCCGCTCTCGAGGCGGTTCAATCCCGCCAGTGTCGCCAGCAGCATGGATTTGCCCGCACCGGACGGGCCGAACACGACAGTGACGCCTGCAAGCGGCGTTTCGAAGTCGGCGACCAGAGTAAACGTCCCCCGCCGCACCGTGGCTCCCCGCGCGCGCAGGCTCACGCCTCGAGCCTCCGCCGACTCCAGCGGTGCAACGCTTCCGCGGCAGCAAGCCCGATCACGGCCGCGCCAAGCGACCACATGGCCAGCCGCAGGGCCTCGCTTTCGCCGTCGGGCAATTGCAAGGCCGAGTAGATCGCCATCGGCAAGGTCTGCGTTACGCCAGGGATGTTGGATGCGAAGGTGATCACGGCGCCGAATTCGCCCAGGCCGGCCGCAAAAGCCGTGACCGCACCGGCAAGGACGCCGGGACCGGCCAAAGGCAGGGCAAGCGACCAGAACCGGTCCCAAGGCCCTGCCCGAAGAACCGCCGCAGCCTCGAACAAGCGACGGTCCGCCTGCTCGAACGACAGGCGGATTGACCGCACCATCAGAGGAAAGCTCATAACTCCGGTGGCGAGTGCGGCGCCGTTCGCTGTAAAGGCCAGCTGGACGCCGAAGGTCTGCTCCAACCACATGCCGACCGCTCCCCGCCGTCCCAGAAGGAGGAGCAGCACGAAGCCAACCAGCACTGGTGGCAAGACCAGAGGAAGGTGGACGATCGCATCAAGAATGCTCTTGCCGGGCAGGACTGGCCGCGACAGCGCCCAGGCAGCCAGGATCGCCAACGGCAGTCCGAACAGGATTGCCCGGCCCGCCACCGTGAGGCTGGTCGTCAGTACCTGCCATTCATCGAAATGCACCATCGCTGCACCATGTCCCGAGCGCCGCGACGCCTCAATAGCGTTCTGCGTGGAGGCGTATAGCGGTTGGCGCGCCTTCGCGGACAAGCCTGTTCCGACGGCCACGTGATTGACCCTGCCGCCACACGAGGGCAAGACGGTTTGAGTGGGCCTGGAGCCCTTTCGGGGGCTCGGTTGAGCAAAGCGACGACGGTAGATCCTTTTGCAAACTTCGACCTGAAGGCCCAAGCGGACGAGGCGCGGAAGCCGACGGTCCGGTTTGCCTTCGAGTTTCCGGAGCTGCTCGAGTTGTTCCGGACGATTGACCATGAGGCCGGCGTCGCGCGCGAGCGGACGCGGACCTTGGGATTCCTCAGCGTTGCACTGGTGTTGGGCGCCTTGCTTCTCGCATCCGCCGCCCCCCTCTTCCGGTCGATGGAGATCGACCATCAAATCGAAGCTTTCCCAACCTGGCTCGCTTTGATTGCCGGTGGACTGGGTCTGATCGGGGCGGTGCTCGGCCTATCAAGTCTTCACAAATCCTCGGCGCGTAGAAAATGGCTGCAGTGCCGGCTTCAGACCGAAACACTCAGACTCTTCCATTTTCACTATATCGCCGCCCGGCTACCGGAAATTGCTTCAGTCAACGGCGATGACGGGAGGTTGCAGGCCTATCTCGCGGAACGGCAAGCCGCGTTCGAGAATCTTCGCACCGGGGTCATCGCGAAGCCCGAGGCCGAACTTGCCGACATTCTCGGCCGGACGCATGGCGCGGCTTTCGACAGCCTGATCGAGTCCCTTCCAGCAAAGCCTGGCGCGCCGGAACCGGCCGCCGACGACGTATTTGTGGTCTGGCGAAAGCTGCGTCTGGATTGGCAATTGGGCTATTGCGAAGCCAAGCTGGCGCACCGGAGCAAAGGCAAGGCGACCCCCCGTCAGCTGGAAGAGCGGTTCGCCGCCATGGCCTGGACCTGCATCGCGATCGTGATCGGCCTCCACGTGCTTCACATGGCGGAGCCCATTCTGCACATCCCTGGCGAATGGCTGGAAGTGGGCGTGGTCTGGACGGCCCTGATCGCCCTCGCTGGTCGCGCCATGGAGGACGGGCTTCAACCACAGCGAGACGTGGAGCGTTACGAACAGTACCGCGCGAATATTCTTGTCGCACGCGAACGGTTCGATGGGGCCCAGAGCTTCATGGAAAAACTGGAGGTGGTTCGCTCATTCGAGCGGGGCGGCCTGGAAGAGATGCGGATATTCATGCGCACACACGCCAGGGCGCGCTTCCTTCTCTAGGCTGGCGCTTGGCGGCTGAACCTGCTTCATCGCGGGCATGACCTCACGCGGCAGACACGCTTCACCAAAAACGCCACCAGCGCGCCGCACGCTGAACATCCGCGCCTTGGGAGCCCAGGGCGACGGTATCAGCGAAGCGAACGGCGAGACCATCTACATTCCCTTCACTCTCCCCGGAGAGACAGTGACGGCGGATGTCAGCAATGGGCGCGGCCAGCTGCTAAGCGTGGATGCCGCCAGTCCCGACAGAGCGCCAGCCAGATGTCCACATTATAGGGTGTGCGGCGGATGCAACCTCCAGCATCTGGCGGAAACGCCTTATCTCGCTTTCAAGCGCGATCTCGTTGTTTCCGCTCTGGCCAGCCGCGGCCTATCGACAGATGTCGACCCTACGATTTCCGTTTCCCCAAAGACACGACGCCGCGCCACACTCGCCGCCGCCCATACCCCGGCCGGTTTCGCGTTTGGTTTCCATGGCAGGCGGACGCACCAGATCGTAGCCATCTCCGATTGCGCCGTTCTGACCCCCGGTTTGATGCGCGCCCTGCCCGCAATCGAACAACTCTCACGGATGGCTACGCCGCCCCGGGGCAAGCTGGCGATCACGGCGACGGAAACGCCTGCCGGGATCGATATCGCCTTTGTCGGCGCCGGCAAGTGGTTTTCGGCTGACGACCGGCTGCGGCTCGTTCAAGCCGCGACAGAGACGCGCCTCATCCGCATATCCATTGACGGGGAAGTCGTGCTTGAGCGCGAAAAGCCCGCGCTCAAGGCAGGGTCGGCATTCCTCGTACCGCCCCCGGGCGGTTTTTTGCAGGCGACATCTCCCAGCGAAACGGCGATGGTGCAGCTGGTTGGCGAGGCGGTCGACGGCGCGCGCAAAATCGTCGACCTGTTCGCGGGGTCCGGCACATTTACGTTGCCGCTGGCTCAAACCGCGAACCTGCATGCGATCGAGAGCGACGCCGCGGCGCTTGCCGCCCTTGCCCAGGCCGCGCGAAGCACACAATCCCTGAGGGCCGTCACCACGGACCGGAGGGACCTGTTTCGTCAACCGCTGACCGTAGATGAACTCAATCGCTTTGACGGCGCTGTCATGGACCCGCCGCGGTCCGGAGCCGAAGCGCAGGCGCGGAACCTTGCCGCATCGAAGGTTCGCCGTCTGGCGATGGTATCATGCAATGCAGCCAGTTTTGCGCGCGACATGAGTCTCCTGGTTCAGGGTGGATGGAGAATCGACCGGGTCTCGCCGGTGGACCAGTTCCTCTGGTCCTCGCACATAGAGATAGTCGCGGCGCTGTCGCGCTAACCGGACCTCACTACGACTTGGCGAGTTGCAAAGCGGCTGATAAGGCCCCGCGCAATGACGCCCATGATTTCGCTTCTGCTCCTCGCGCTGGCGCTTGCATCCGATGCATTCGCCGTCGCCGTTTGCCAGGGCGCACTGGCTGGTCCACGACCCTGGCGGCCTTCAATCGCAATCGGCGCCGCGTTCGGCGTCGCGCAAGCCATAGCGCCGCTGATAGGCTGGTCGGTGGGCATACTGTTCACCGGCCTGCTGGAGAGCGTTGATCACTGGATCGCGTTCATCCTGTTGGCGTTCATTGGCGGCAAAATGCTGGTCGAGGGCATTCGTGAAGACCCACCCGGCGAGGAGCGCGTCCGGGCAACACGCTGGCGCCTTCTTGGCCTTGCGGTTGCGACAAGCATTGACGCGGTCGCAGCCGGTTTCGCACTGCCGACGCTGGGTGTAGGCATCGCGCTAAGCGTCGGCATTATCGGCATTGTAACATTCGCCTTGTCCTTCGGAGGCGTGTGGGCCGGCCGCGTCGCCAGCGCAGCGCTGGGGTCGAAAGCGGAGGTGCTGGGCGGCGTCGTGCTGATCGGACTGGGCGTGAAGGTCCTGTTCGATCATCATGCGTTCGGATGATGCTGGCGACAGGACTTCCCATCGAAGACGTTCTGCCTCAGCTGGTCGAACGGCTGAACACGCAAACACGCCTGCTGCTGACCGCGCCGCCCGGAGCGGGAAAAACAACGCTCGCCCCGCTCGCATTGATCGAGCAACCCTGGGCGAAAGCCGGAAAACTTCTGGTCGTTGAACCGCGCCGCCTGGCCGCGCGTAAGGCCGCTGAGCGCATGGCCTTCCTTTTTGCGCAATCCCACCCCGGCCGAGCTGGTGATCGCCTCGGAGCAAATGTCGGCCTTCGATCGCGTCTTGATGTGCGGACATCGGAAAGCGTCCGCATCGAGGTTGTGACGGAGGGCGTTTTCACACGAATGATCCTTGCAGATCCCGCGCTGGAAGGCGTGGCCGGGGTGATGTTCGATGAGTTCCACGAGCGTTCACTTGATGCAGACGAGGGACTTGCACTCGCGCTCGACGCACAATCCGTACTGCGCGAAGACCTTCGCATCATCGTCATGTCGGCGACTCTGCCGCCAAACATGACACGCGACTTTTTCGACGCCGACACGATCGCCAGCGACGGCCGGACGCATCCCGTTGAAACCCGCTATCTGGGATTCGACCCATCGAAGCGACTTGAGGAACAGGTAGCCGCTGCGATCCAGCGAGCCGTTTCGGAGGAGGCGGGATCCATTCTGGCCTTTCTCCCTGGTGTTGCGGAAATCCGCCGAACGGCCGATCGGCTGAGTAATAGCCTGCCGGAGGAGGTGATTGTGGCGCCGCTTCATGGCGCCTTGCCGCCGGAGGACCAAAACGACGCTATTGCTCCGCCAGCCGCAGGCGCGCGGAAGGTCGTGTTGGCGACAGACATTGCCGAAAGCTCGCTGACCATCGAAGGCGTAAGAATTGTGGTGGACGGAGGCTTTGCCCGCGCCCCCAGGTTTGATGCGGCCACAGGCGTGTCGCGACTTGAGACGATGCGGATATCTCTCGCCAGCGCGGATCAGCGACGTGGACGGGCCGGTCGCACCCAACCAGGCGTCTGCTATCGACTCTGGCGAGAGGCCGAGATGGGCGGGTTCGCCGCCGCACGCTCGCCGGAGATTGAGAACGCCGATCTTTCGGGGCTTTGCCTCGATCTTGCGCGATGGGGTGTAGTCGATCCGGCGAAGCTGCGCTGGCTGACGCCGCCGAGCAAAACAGCCTGGCGGCTTGCGCGCGACGCCCTCATGTCTACCGGAGCAATTGATGAGACGGGGGCCTTGACTGACGTCGGGCGCAAGCTTGGCGACATCGGCCTGCCGCCGCGCCTGGCGATGATGGTCGCTCGAGCCGACCCCGGCGACGCCTTGCTTGCGGCGGAAATCGCCGCCGTAATGAGCGAACGGGATCTCGGTGGACGCCTGACGGATATCGACGCCCGGCTGTCGCGATTTCGCGCAGATAAGTCTCCCCGCGCCCGAACGATGCACAGCATGGCAAAGCGCTGGGCCAGGGAAGCCGGCGGCGGCTTCGACGGAACAACGGCAACGAGCGCGGGGGAAGTGCTGGCGGCCGCCTTCCCAGAACGTATCGCAAAGGCGCGCGGCGCGACGCCTGGCCGATTTTTGCTGGCAAGCGGCCGTGGCGCGATGATGGATGAAACGGACCCGTTGGCGCGTGCGCCGTGGCTGGCGGTGGCGGATCTCACCGGCTCAGGCGCCGACTTGCGCATTACGCTCGCCGCTTCGCTTGATGAAAACGCCGTGGTTCGGGTCACTCGCGTAGAAACCGAAGAGCGCGCACACTACGACCCAGCGTCGACAACGGTGCGCGCCCGGCGTCTTCGGCGTATCGGGGCGATCGTGATCGAGGATGTCGCGTTACCCTCGCCGCCAGCCCAGATGATGCGCGCAGGACTGGTCGCAGCGATCCAGGACACAGGCTTCAACCTGATCCCACAATGGTCGACAACCGAATCGCTGATTGCGCGCGTCGACTTTCTGGCTGCGACAGTGGGCGAGCCTTGGCCGAAAGATTTTCGCTCTCAATTACTGGCCTCACTCGACGACTGGCTTGGGCCCCTTCTTGAGTCGGCACGCTCGCTGGAACGACTTCCCGCCCAAGCCGTAGCGGACGCGGCGCGTGCGCTGCTGGACTGGCCTCTGTCCCGCGATCTCGACCGCCTGGCGCCAGCGAACTGGACCACACCAGCCGGACGCACCGTGATGGTCGACTACCGCGCCGACGGTGGCCCTCGTGCGGAATGCCGGGTGCAGGAGGTTTACGGGATAACCAGCCATCCGATGCTGGCAGATCGAACTCCTCTGACGCTTGCGCTGCTGTCGCCGGCGCAGCGGCCGGTCGCTGTGACGCGCGACCTTCCTGGCTTCTGGCGCGGCGGCTATCTCGACATGCGCCGCGACATGAAGGGACGCTACCCAAAACATGATTGGCCGGACGACCCCGCTACGGCCCTTCCTGCCAGCCGTACACGACGCCAGCGATCCTGAGGCGTCCAGGCTCTAATTCGCCCCGTTTGGCGTATCCGAAATGCCACACCGCTTACTTTACGCTGACGTCCCCGGTAACATACTGGTGATTCAAATTCGAAGTTGGCGAGGAAAGGCCTCCAAGGGGACGATCTATACCATGCCGCTGCGCCTATCGTGTCATTTTGGCCGATTTTAGCAAAATCTTCGAACCGCTTCCCTAGAGGCAGTTGACGCAAGGTAGTGCAAACCGCACTTTCGGCGCCGCGTGATCAAGCAGATTCTGCAGTCACGCCGACGTCTATTTCGACAGAGAATCGGGACGTCGGGGAGCACTCGTCCACACAGGGAGGAAGCGCGCATGGCGCAGCTGAAGAAATTTCCATTGGTTAGCCTTATGGCGCTGGGCTTCGCGATGCCCGCGCTGGCTCAAACACCCCCCGCAGACCAGTCCGCGCAGACGGCCGAGCAACCTGCAGCTGCTCCCGCCGCCTCGCGAGGCGGCGACGTGATCATCGTCACGGCCAACAAGCGCGAAGAGTCGATCGAAGACGTGGCGGTCGCGGTTACTGCCGTTTCGTCGGCCCAGCGCGAAAAACTCGGCATCTACACGACACAGGACCTTGCGAACCTCACGCCCGGCCTGTCCTACACGGGCGGCAACGAGCGCGCCTTCCTTCGCGGCGTTGGTCGCAACACCAACAACTTTGGCGCAGAGCCGGGCGTCGCAAACTACACCGATGGCGTCTACGAATCTTTCGCTTCCATCTCGGGTCGCGATCCGATCTTCATCGACCGTATCGAGGTTCTTCGCGGCCCTCAGGGCACGCTTTATGGCCGCAACTCGATCGGCGGTCTGATCAATACCGTTTCGAAACGCCCGACCGACGACTTCCAGGCTGAATTCCGCCTCGGCGCCGGCAACTACGACGACAAGAAGGTCGCTGGCTCGATCTCGGGCCCTATTCCTGGCACAGATGGGTATGTCAAAGGACGCCTCGTTGGCGCTTACGAGACGCGCGACAAAGGCGTCTATTACAACTACGGGACAAACGACACCGAAGGCTACAACCTCGACGACTACACGATCGAGGGTCAGCTCGCTGGTGACATCACCGACCGGTTTTCATGGTGGGTGAAGTACACGAGCGGAGCCTATCACAAAGCCGGCCCGCCCGGCGGCCGCACCGGATCTGAACAGTCGTCTCCCTACCCCGTCACGGCGTTTACAACCAGCGGATCGGGTGTGAACCCGACCTGGGCCTATGGAAACAACCCGGGTCTGATCGGCTTTACGCAGACCGGAACGCTAATGGTGAACCCGGCTGAAACCGATCCAACCAAGCTCAACACCAACCATCCGTTGGTCGCGAACCTGAACGCCTATGACGACGCGGCGGCTGAACTGACGTATCACGCCGACGGTTTCGACATCAAATACACCGGCGGGTACGTGTATTACGACTACGACCTGACGGAAGATTCCGACAGCAACCCGATAACGTCGATCACTTACACGCGGTCGCCGGCGTCTTACTTCCCTGTGGCGGGCGGACCTGTAACGACGACGATCTATCCGGATTCAACCACAGACTATCACGAGAACCGGGCGTTCTTCTCGAACGAGCTGACCTTCACCTCAACGACTGACAGCCCCTTCCAGTGGCTGGGCGGCCTCTACGCTTACCAGGAGAACTTTAAGCAGCCGATCCAGCTCTTCCTAGCGAACGAGCCGCTGGCGACTGCCGTTTACGATACCTCTGGTTTCCGGGCGAACCCGGGCGGCCGGACTTACCTGACTAACAATATCGGCCTTAACAACGCCTATGGCGCCTACGGCCAAATCGATTGGCAGTTCACGCCGAAATGGAAGGCCACCGTTGGCCTGCGTTATTCCTACGACCAGAAGCACATTACCGAACAGGACAACCTAGTTTGCTATCTGGTCTGCGCCGGCGCGATCCCGATGTATGACATCACCTCGGCCATCTTTAATGGTGTGGCGCTTGATTCCAACAGTCTGCCCACGGAGCAGGCCGGCGTTCTGGGCGGCACCGCCGCGAACAATTATAGCGGCGTGACGCACGATGCGGCCACGGGCGTTTCGACCCGCGTCCTCGGCGACCACTGGGATGCTGTGACAGGTACGGCTGGCCTGGAATGGCGCCCGATGGACGGCACGTTGGCCTTCGCCAAGTATAGCCGCGGCTATAAAGCGGGAGGCTTCAACGCCGCCAACATGGCTCCGCGTCCGGAAACGAAGCCCGAGGCGATTGATGCGTTCGAAGTTGGCCTCAAGCAGCAATTCTTCGGCTGGGGCCTGACCAGCAACATCGACGGATTCTACTACAACTACCAGGACGTGCAGACGCCGCTCCGCGTCGTCCCGCCGTTGCCCGCGCCGTCGTACACGGCGTTCGTCAACATTCCAGAGGTCCATACCTGGGGTATCGAGCTCGAGAACACCTGGTCGCCGATCAACGATCTCAACATCATGCTGACCTACGCCTACCTCAACACCGATGTGGCGAACGGTGGCGGGCTGTATCAGAACTCGCTGACCGGTGTTGGTGAAAGCATCAAGGGCAACGAGCTGCCGCAGTCACCTCAAAACAAGGTGGCCGTGAACGTCAACTACACGATGATGTTCCAGGATGGTTCGACGCTGATCCCGTCGGCCAGCTGGTACTGGCGCGACAAGTTCACGACCAGCATCTTCAACGATCCGGAAACCTACTCCCCTGACTACGACCAGACCGACCTTCGTCTGACGTGGAACAGCGGCGGCGGACACTTCACCTGGATCGGCTTCATGCGGAACGCCTTCGACCAGACTGGCTATGAGGCAGTCAGCGCTGCGCTCCGGACGTCATCCCAGCCGGATCCGACCGCGGGTCAGATCTACCAGACCTACACGCTCACGCCGCCGCGCATGTACGGCGTCGAGTTCCAGTTCCACTTCAAATAGGAACTGGCGGACTCTCCCAAGGACGTTCAGCGCCGATCCCTTCCCGGGGTCGGCGTTTTTTTCGTCAGGGCAGCAGAATTCCGTAGAAAAGCGGGCGCGCATAATCCGCCGGATCATCTGCGCCGACCGGAACGGTCCATGGCCGGGCGTCAGAAGCCGCGTTGATCGCTGCGTTGATGAGATGGGCGGCGATCACAGGATCCACGGGCGTGACGCTGCCCTCGGCGATCGCGTCGGATATCATTGCCGCAAACTGCCGCGCGTTCTGGTAAGACAGGCTCACAATCTCGACCTGATGCTCATGCGGCATCGATGAAACGGCCGAGGTCCGCAGCAACGGACCTTCGTCGCAAAGCTGGAACCGCACCAGTTCCGATACTGCCGTTGTCAAACGCCACCATTCGTCCGGCCCCTTCCCTCTCACCTTGCGCTGGGCGTCGCGCACGATGCCGAAACTGCGGCGGAAGCAGGATGCAACCAGATCATCCTTCGCGTCTATGTGATGATAGAAGGCGCCCTTGGTGACATTCATGCTGGCCGATATGCGATCCACGGAGGCGCCGCGATAACCGTGCGCGTTGATTTCGCGCGTGGCGGCGCGGAGAAAGTTTTCCTTGGCTCCATCCGTTTCAGAAGCTCCGGGCCGCCATTGCAATACGCTGGGCTGATAACTCTGGCCGCTTGGCGCCAGGCCGTGCAGGACGACATCCGTCATGCGTTCGGCGATGCGCGGAAAATCCTCGATGTCGTAGTCGGCGAGCCAGGTGTTCGCCCAGTAGAGCTGCTCCAGAAGGCTCAGTGTGCGAAAGGTTCTCGCCCGCTTGCCAGGCCCTGTCCCGTCCTCCACAGCCATAAGGTCCCGGACCCGGCGAAACATCGCCTTGTACCCCTCCGCGACCCTGCTTCGATGCTCGCCTTCCAGCGCCCGAATGCAGCTGAAAGAGGCTAGTGGGCAGACTTCGCCACGCCGCACGGCGGCGTCGCGCTCGATGAACAGTCTGATGAGCCGCGAAACACGCAGCGCCGGGCTGGCTTCCTTTTCCGCCTCGTCCAGCAAATGATGGAAAACCTCGATGCCGGATTCGAAGCAGGCGACGGCAAGCTCCTCCTTGCGGGGAAAGTAGTACGTCACGCCCGTCGCCTTCAGTCCGATCACTTCCGCGACGGCTGTCAGGGTCATGCCCTTGAAACCTTGGGCGTTGAGAATGGGAACCGCAGCCGAAACGATATCAGCGCGCCGGCGTTCAAAACGCCCGCCCATGCCTGGCGGCGCTTCCACCGCAGGCCCAAGACTCTCCTCCGCCGTCTTGCGCACAAGCACGGACAGTACCCTCCCGAAACGTCTCTTCACGGACGTTCTATGGCTGAAGGATACCGCTTTTGGTTCGGCGGCAAAGCGAATGCCCGGAATTATTCGCGAGCCCGGCCAGAACCGCATCTTGTCCCGCCGCCTCGATACGAGACCGAAACCCGGCCGAGCTCGCCCACCCGGCGTAATTCGGCCAGGTCCGAAGGTCGTCCCAATGTTAACCAAATGGTCAGGTTGTTAGCGTGAGGCTGCGCATGACCTGTACGGAACCATGCCGGGGACGGCTCCAATGACTGCGTACGAACAACTTGCGCGCCGGTACTGCGCACTGCTCGGAGAAGATCCTGACGAACGGGTCGAGGGGCTGCCTGTGTGGCGTATCGCGCTTGGCGATCTTGAGGCCGCGATGAACGCCCTGGACACTTACGGCCTCGACGTACGCAAGACCTTCCATGAAATCTATGAGGCCGGTCTGCCGGTCATTGAGGCGCGCCAAAGCGTGCGTTTCCCCCGCCGCGTCGCCTAGCCTTTGCGTAACGCAAGCGAGGCAGCGGCCGGACCCCATGCCACCTGTCGTCTGCCTTGCGATCGGTCCTTTCTCCGCCCCCGCACCTCCCCAAGCCTTCCGGACTATTCCCGGCTTCAAAACTGGCCCGGACAGCGCCTGTTCGAGGCAATCAGACAGACGCAGCGTCAACCTGGGACCGGCCTGGTCTAGCCTCTTGAAGCTCCAATAAATCGGCAGGTGTGTGGAAAATAGACACTGTCTGGCGGGGCAAAAATAGCGTATGGAATCGGAAGGACGGCCACACTCCCCAAGGATCAATCACCGATGACGCGCCTTTTGACCGCCACCGCAGTCGGACTCGTGCTCGCTTTCGCGACCGGGTGCGCCCAGGATCATGCCCCCTCAACCGGCGTTGCGGCCGCAGCTGCGCCCGCTACACCCACGCGAGTCGATAATTTCCGCCTCGTCGATCAGGATGGTCGCGCTCATGACCTTTACCGCCTCAAGGACGCGCCAGCCGTTGTGCTCGTGATGCAGGCCGTGGGCAGCCCCGATGTGCGCAAGATGGCGCCCGCGCTGGAGCAGCTTCGCGCGACCTACGCTGCCCAAGGCGTCGAGTTCATGATGATCAACTCGACCCTCAAGGATAAACGCGCGGACCTCCTCGCCGAGTCCAAGGCGCTCAACGTCGCAATGCCCATCCTTAAAGATGAGCAGCAGCTCGTTGGGGAACAGCTTGGCGCTACCCGCACGTCCGAAGTAATGGTGGTCGATCCGAAAACCTGGATGATCGTATATCGCGGACCACTCAACAGCGAACTGGCCGGCAAGAACGCAAAAGCCGGAACGAACTTCGCAGCCGACGCGCTTGATGCGGTCATTGCCGGCAAACCTGTGCCCGTCGCCTATGTCGCCCCTGCGGGCGGCGCGATCACCTTCCCGGACCGTACGGCGCAAGCCAAGGCCAGCTTCACCAAGATCTCCTATTCTAGAACAGTCGGTCCCCTGATCGAGGAAAAGTGCGTCGCTTGCCACGAGGAAGGCGGCATCGCGCCGTTCACATTCGACAGCTACCAGAAGATCAAAGGCTTTGCGCCAATGATCCGCGAAGTGATCCGCACAGACCGCATGCCGCCCTGGGATGCTGATGCCGATATCGGCCACTTCAAGGACGACAAGAGCCTCTCCCCCGACCAGATCAAGACGCTGGTCCACTGGGTCGAAGCCGGCGCGCCGCGCGGCGAAGGCCCTGATCCCCTGTTGGCGAAAAAGCACGTGGCGCCGGAATGGCCGCTGGGCAAACCGGACCTGATCGTTGATGTCCCGAGCTACAACGTCCCCGCCTCAGGCGTCGTCGACTATCAGTACCCGATCGTTGATAACCCTCTGACTGAGGGCAAGTGGCTCAGGGCGTCGACCGCCAAAGTGGACCAGCGCCAGGCTGTCCACCACGTCCTGTCAGGCTTCATCACCAATGAGGCCAAGGGCAAGGGCATGACGGCATGGGGCGGCTCGGTCGGCGGATACACCGTCGGCATGGAATCCGTTGTCCAGCCCAAGGATATCGGCACCTATATCCCGGCGGGCAGCAAATTCGGCTACCAGATGCACTACACCCCGTTCGGCAAGGCAGTGACGGCTAACACGAAAATTGGTCTCTACTTCTACAAGGATGGCGAGAAGCCCAAACTGATGATGCGCGAAACACCGCTCGTCGATCAGTTCATCGACATCCCGCCCAACGACGGCAACCACAAGGAAGTCGCTTATTTCGACTTCCCGAAAGATGCGACGCTCTACACAGCAGTCGTCCACGCCCACTATCGCGGCACCTATTCGAAGCTCGAGATCCGCTATCCGAGCGGCGAGCAGAAGGTCATCCTCAACGTGCCGTTCTACGACTTCAACTGGCAGCGCATGTACGAGTTTGCCGAGCCCATTGCGATCCCGGCGGGATCGAAGTTGATCGCGACCTACATTTACGACAACTCCAAACGGAACCCGGCCAACCCCGATCCTAACAAGGAAGTCACCTGGGGCGACCAGTCGTTTGAGGAGATGTTCTACACGTCCCTGCGCTATCGCTGGAACGACGAGACCGTCGAACACCAGACGAACTATGACGACCTGCTCAACAAGACGCGCCTCTTGGGAATGCTGGACGACAACATCGACGGCAAAGTTGAGGAAAGCGAGTTGCGTGGTCAGTTCAAGACAATGCTGGCTGGCGGCAAGTTCGCTCTGGTCGACACCAACCACGATGGCGGCATTGATCAGGCAGAATTCGACGCCGTCATGAGCAAGATGCCACGCGGCCGCCATGCGGCGCCGGAGGCCGAATCCAGCGGAAAGTAAGGTAAACCGCCGCGACAAACTCAGCGCCCCGGCCAAAAGCCGGGGCGTTTGCTTGCGCGGCCCCGGTTGGGGCGCCATTGGTGCCGCCTGTCAGTGGTACCCCGGGGGACAAGATGCAACAGCCCGACGACGCAGCCATCACGAGAATTGCTCAGGTGATGCACGAGGCTGTTCGCGCCTGGCAGGCTGCCAATGGTCAACGCCCCGCCCCGCCCTGGTCGCGCGCGCCGAAGTGGATGATAAGCTCTTCACGCGAAGCGGTTCTTTGGCGGCTGGCCAATCCCGATGCATCGGCGGCCGCTCACCACGAGCAATGGATCCAGGAAAAGAAATCGAGAGGCTGGAAACACGGGAAGAAGAAAAGCGCCTGGCGCAAGACCCACCCGTTGATGGTGTCCTACGAGGACCTTCCGGAGGTGGAGCGCCGCAAGGATGCGCTGGTGGCGGCTGTCATAGACGCGCTGATCGAGCCGCTGCCCTGACCGTCTGACGATTACGACTTCTTGGTGTCCTTCGGCGCCGTCATGCGCTCGATCGTGGCTGCATCAAAACCAAGCTCACCCAGAACTTCCGCTGTGTGCTGACCCAAAGTCGGCGGCTCGGAGCGAATGCTCGCCGGCGTACCGGTGAATTTAACGGGATGCTCCATCGCCACGTACGGGCCGATCGCCGGATGCTGCCGCTCGTGAATGAAACCGGTGCCGCGCAGATGTGGTTCATCGATTACGTCGACAATGGTGTTGCACTTCATCGACGGAATGTCGGCCTCCTCGAGCAGTTTCAGCCATTCATCCGTCGTCTTGGTGGCGGCCACTTCCGCAACAAGTTCGTAGAGCGCGTTGATGTTGGCTGTCCGCGCAGCGTAGGTGGAAAACCGCGGATCGTCGCGCATGATCTCCGGCCGTCCGCCAATTTCGAAGAACAGCGCCCACTGCGAGTCTGAGTACGGCAGCAAACCGATAAACCCGTCCTTTGTCGCATAAGGCTTGCGGTTCGGGCTCGACGAGCGCGTATATGCGACCTGGGCTAACGGCGGGATGAAGGTGTGGCCGAACAGGTTCTCGACCATGTTGAAGGCCGTGAAGCTTTCAAACATGGGCGCCTCGATGAACTGGCCCTTGCCCGTCATCGCGCGTGAATAGAGGCCGGCCAGCGTCGCGTAGGCGGCGTGCAGCCCGCTTACCTTGTCGGCGATCAGCGCCGGCATGTATTTCGGTGGGCCTCCCTCGCGGATGGCGAGCAGGTCCGCAATGCCCGAGGCGGCCTGGATCAGGTCGTCGTAAGCCGGCTTGCCCGCGTGAACGCCGCCGGATCCATAGCCCGCGCAATGGACATAGACGATGTCCTCGCGCAGCTTTTTCAGTTCATCATACCCGAGACCAAGCCGGATGAGTCCGTCCATGCGCACGTTCGTGAAGAACACATCGGACTTCTTCACCAGCCGGCGGATGGCCTCCAGTCCGTCATTGGTTTTCAGATCCAGCAATATGGCGCGCTTGTTGCGGTTGAGCCCCATGTAGATGGCGCCCATCCCCGGCGCCGGAGAGGGTCCTGCGTGCCGCATGATATCGCCGCCGCCATTCTCCACCTTGATGACATCAGCGCCCATGTCCCCCAGCAACTGGGTCGCGTAAGGGCCGAGCACGACGGTGGACAAATCGAGGATGGTTACACCCGCTAGCGGGCCAGTCGGCGGCGTGGTCAAAGGCGTTCCTCCCGTCGGCCATTCGCGTGCATGCGGCCTTCCGGGTGGGTATCCACGGCTGCGGTCGGATTGCAAGCCCGCGCGCCTTTCCGCACGGTGTCTTGATCAGTTGGCGATCAGACGCTCGGCCCTGCGGAACTGATTGAACGAAATCAGTTTCTGGCTCGCTTCATCCCAGAGTGTCAGGCCGACGCAACGAATGCTTTCCACCAGACTGAGGCGGCTGACATCGCGCAGTTCCGGATGGTCCCGAAGCACGGTCTGCAGACGGTAAAAAGGGATCCGGCTGGAAACATGGTGCACATGATGAACGCCGATATTGCCGGTCATCCATCTCAGGACCGGCGGCAAATCGTAGTGCGATGAGCCTTGTAAGGCCGCCTCTGTCAGCTCCCATTGACCGCGGCGGGCCCAATATGTCTGCTCGAACTGATGCTGGACATAAAACAGCCAGACGCCAATCGAAGCGGCGATCGCGAGACTGGGCAGGTGAACAAACACCAAGGGTTTCCAGCCGCCGATCCACACCAGCGCCGTCAATCCAAGCGCTAGACCCAGATTGGTGCCCATTGCGCTGAGCCAGGGCCTCCAACCCTGTTTCATTAGACCCACGGGCAGGCGCTGCTGCACGAAGAAGACAAATGCCGGCCCAAACGCGAAAAGCACGAGCGGGTGCCGGTAAAGTCGGTAGCCAAGCTGCTTCAAGGGCGAAGCGGCGCGGTATTCCTCGACCGTCATGGTTTCAACGGCGCCCGTACCTCGGCGATCCAGATTCCCTGATGTCGCATGATGCACCGCATGCTCGCTACGCCAGCAGTCATAGGGAGTCATGGTGAGAATACCGACGATGCGCCCAACCCAATCATTGACAGCGGGAGTCTGGAAAAACGCGTGGTGGCCACAATCGTGCTGGACCATAAACAAGCGCACCAGGAAGCCGGCGGCCGGAACGGCCAACAACAAAGCCAACCACGAATGCCCAGAAGAGGCAGCAACCCAGGCCGCCGACCAAATGAGAACAAGGGGCACGAGCGTGACGATGAGCTCGCGGACCGAGTGGAGCGTGTCTGGATGCTGATAAGCCGCCAGCACCGAACGCCAGGATTTGAGCCCCAAAGTGGGGCCAGATGGTTGGGTCGCCACGTGATCTCTTTTTGCTGGTCCTGCCGCAGGACGATCAAGCGACATGTTTGGCTTAGGAGGTTAATCTGTGGTGGGCCACCCTCGCGCTCAATGACCACGGGTGTTTTTCCTGTTTCACCTTGCCGCACATCTGGACGATTCGGTTAGGTATCAGCTACTTGACCTCGATTAAAATCATTCTAAAATGTTGACGCATATGAGTATCAGTGCGCACCTTCAGTCTGCGGGCCTTCGAGCGACTCCAAAGAGGATCGCGATCGGCGGCCTTTTGTTCGACGGAACCGATCGCCATGTGACGGCGGACGACGTTGCCGCTCTGGCCCGAAAGGCTGGCGTCCGCGTATCGCTGGCGACCGTCTACAACACGCTCAACCAGTTCGTCGCCGCCGGCCTGATGAAGCGGATAACGCTGGACCCAGACCGCACCTATTTCGACACCAACGTATCGGACCACCACCACTTCTTCTTCGAGGATGACGGCAAGCTGCACGACATCCCGGGTCATAGCGTCAAGGTGGAGGGGCTCCCCCCCGTCCCCGCCGGCTCGAAGGTGCGGTCAGTGGAAGTTATTGTTCGCATGGCTGGCGACCGCAAAGGCCGCTAGCGGCTCCAGGCCGCCGCCCCACAACCCCGCATATCCGTCCGGACACACGCCTGCGCACCCGTTTGGCGTCTAGGCTGCGACCGCTTCGATCATCATCGTATCCAGCATGAAAGAGCCGTCGACCTCGATGCTGAAATGCGCCTTCACGCTATCGGACGCGGCCGACTGGAGAAGACGTATAGCGCGCACATTTTCCTCGGGCGTCTGCATGCGCGCGATCCACTGATCGAACGCCATCCGAAGCCGCCAGGACCGCATGGCGCGGACAACGAAGCCTGTCTGATTCAGCGCCGCGCACCATTCGGCAAGCGTGTAGTCGCGCACGTGCGACATGTCGCGCAGCAATTCGACCGCCTGCAGATGCGTATCCAGCATCGCCGCGCCTGGCGAACACCCGTCGATGAAGACTGCGGCGGAGCCTGCCTTCAGCACACGGCGCGCTTCGCGCAGGCCTCCGTCAAAGTCTCTCCAGTGATGGGCCGAGAACCGGCAACCGAGAAAATCGAAACGACCATCCCCAAACGGCAGACGTTCGGCCGGGGCCGCTGCAGTCTCGATATTCTTGAGCTCCCGCGAGGCGGCGGTGGCGCCGATGGCTGAAATCATCTCCGTGGAGAGGTCCACGGCCGTGACCACGCCGGCGTGCGGCGACATGCGATAGGCGACGTGGCCGCCGCCCGCGCCCAGATCTATCGCGCTCGCGGGTTTCGCGGCGGCGATGATCGCCTCAAGCGCATCGAGATCCTCGCCGTTCGCATGGACGGCGCTGGAGACGTAGGCCGCAGCGCGTGGACCGAACTGGTCCTCCACCAGCCGCTCATGAGACTTGGGCATTGGTCGAACTCCCGTTTGCAATCAAGCAATCATCCCAGAAAATTAAACGGGTACAATGGTGCCGTTTATCCTGTTATAAAATGCGCCATGCAAAGAACGGATCGAAAGAAGCTACTGGGAGATTTCGTGCGGGCGCACCGCGAGCGCATGTCGCCCGGCGAATCCGGCGGGCGGCGGCGCACCCCCGGATTGCGGCGGGAAGAACTGGCCGCCCGCGCCGGCATCAGTGCCACGTGGTGCGCCTGGATAGAACAAGGGCGCGACGTGCGCGTCTCTCCCGAGGCGCTGGACAGGCTCGCGAACGCCATGTCGTTGTCCCGGGCGGAGCGGGCCTACCTCTTCGAACTTGCCGGCCGAAGCGACCCCAACATGGCGCCGCCGCCGGCCGATACGGATGCGCCAGCATCGATGCGCTCGTTCGTGGACGCGATGAAGATGCCGGCATACGGACTCGATCCGCTCTACAACGCCTGCTGCTGGAATCCCGCCGCAGCCCGGCTTTTCGAGCGCTGGCTGGGCGACGGGTGCGAGCGCAATTTGCTGCGCTTTGTGTTTCTCGATCCGTCGGCACGAGACCTGATCCCGCATTGGGAAGCGCGGGCCAGGCGTGTGCTCGGTGAATTCCGGTCCGGCTACGGGCGAAGCCACACTGATCCGCGGATCAGAACACTGGTCGACACTCTCTGCAGCGAGAGCCGCGTATTCGCGCGCGCATGGGACGATCAGGCTGTGCTTGAGCACGAAGGCGGACTGCGGACATTCCACCATCCGCGAGACGGCGGTCTCGCCTATGCTCAGCACGCCTTTAGCCCCGCTGATCGTCCGGACTACCGGCTGATCATGCTGTCCCCCGTGAAACCGGAGACGGTCGCTCGGCATTCTCGGCGGCGTCCCCCTGACCAGCCGGAGAGCTACAAAAGCCTCTCTCGCCAACGGAGCGCCCGGAAGACGACCTCCTGACAAATTAGAATAATTCCAGTTTGGGCTTGCCCTCGATATTTGAATGGTTCTAATTTGCCTTCGGGCGACGCCCGCTCCCGCAAGCCGCTTCCGGCCAATGCGAAACCCGAAGCAGCTAAAACGGAGAGCGGCGCTCGCAGCTCACGTTCGACAGCAAAACACGACGGAGGAATTAGATGGATGGAAGTGGAAACGACGGCGGCCAATGCCCCTTCTCGCACAGCCGGAAGAACCGTGATTGGTGGCCAAACCAGCTGGACATCCAGGCCCTGCACGGCAATTCGAACCTTTCCGACCCGATGGGAGAAACATTCGACTACGCAAAGGAATTCAAGAGCCTCGACCTGAAAGCGGTCGTAAAAGACCTGACGGCGCTTATGACCGACTCACAGGAGTGGTGGCCCGCCGATTTCGGACACTATGGTCCCTTGTTCATCCGCATGGCCTGGCACAGCGCGGGCACATACCGCGTTACGGACGGGCGCGGCGGCGCCGGTTCCGGTCAACAGCGTTTCGCCCCGCTGAACAGCTGGCCGGACAACGCGAACCTGGACAAGGCGCGTCGCCTGCTGTGGCCGATCAAGCAGAAATACGGACGCAAGCTGTCGTGGGCCGACCTCATGGTGCTCGCAGGAAACGTCGCGCTCGAATCCATGGGCTTCAAGACATTCGGTTTCGCGGGCGGCCGCGCCGACGTATGGGAGCCCGAGGAACTCTACTGGGGCCCGGAAGGCACGTGGCTTGGCGACGAACGCTACAGCGGCGAGCGCCAGCTGCAGAACCCGCTCGGCGCCGTTCAAATGGGCCTCATCTATGTGAACCCGGAAGGCCCGAACGGAAATCCGGATCCCAAAGCGGCCGCCATCGACATACGCGAAACGTTTGCTCGCATGGCGATGAACGACGAGGAAACCGTAGCGCTGATCGCAGGCGGCCACACGTTCGGCAAGACCCACGGCGCCGGCGACCCGTCGCTGGTTGGACCCGAGCCTGAAGGCGCCCAGCTGGAAGATCAGGGCCTTGGCTGGAAAAGCAAGCACGGCACCGGAATCGGCGGCGATACCATCACCGGCGGTCCGGAAGTCACCTGGACCCAGACGCCGACCAAATGGAGCAACCACTTCTTCGACAACCTCTTCAAATACGAATGGGAACTCGAGAAGAGCCCGGCCGGCGCCCAGCAATGGCGGGCGAAGAACGCCCCAGCGGATGTCCCCAATGCGCACGACAAGTCCAAGAAGCAACTGCCCACCATGCTTACGACCGACCTGTCGCTACGTTTCGACCCCGCCTACGAAAAGATATCGCGGCGTTTCCACCAGAACCCTGATCAGTTCGCGGATGCTTTCGCTCGCGCGTGGTTCAAACTCACGCACCGCGATATGGGGCCGATTGCCCGCTATCTTGGCCCGCTCGTTCCGAAGGAAACGCTGATCTGGCAGGATCCGATTCCGGCGGTGGACCACAAGCTGGTCGACGACAAGGACGTCGAAGCCCTGAAGTCGAAAATCCTTGGGTCCGGCCTCTCGGTATCAGAGCTTGTTTCGACCGCATGGGCGTCGGCCTCGACCTTCCGCGGATCGGACAAGCGCGGCGGCGCCAACGGCGCACGTGTTCGCCTCGCTCCCCAGAAGGACTGGGAGGTCAACCAGCCGAAGCAGCTCGCAAACGTGCTGCAGAAGCTTGAGGCGATCCAGAAGGACTTCAATTCGTCTGCATCGGGCGGCAAGAAGGTCTCTCTTGCGGACCTCATCGTTCTCGGCGGCAACGCTGCGATCGAAAAAGCCGCAAAGGATGGCGGAACGAACGTGAAGGTTCCCTTCACGGCCGGACGCATGGACGCGTCTCAGGACCAGACCGATGTCGACTCGTTCGCGCCGCTGGAACCTCTGGCAGACGCGTTCCGAAACTACTATCGCGACCAGGACCTGATGTCGCCCGAGGAAGCGCTCATCGACAAGGCGCAGCTCCTGAAGCTGACTGCTCCGCAGATGACGGCGCTGCTCGGCGGGCTTCGCGTACTCGGAGCAAATGCCGGCTCGTCGAAGCATGGTGTATTCACGAAGAAACCCGGCGTCCTGACGAACGACTTCTTCGTCAATCTGCTCGACATGAGCACGAAGTGGGACCCGGCGGATGCGAACGGCGTCTATCAGGGTCGGAACCGCAAGACCAACGCCCCGACCTGGACCGGCACGCGCGTCGACCTGATCTTCGGGTCGCATTCGCAGTTGCGGGCGTTCTCGGAAGTCTACGCGCAGTCTGATTCCCAGCAGAAGTTCGCGGATGACTTTGTTGCGGCCTGGACCAAAGTGATGAACGCGGATCGCTACGAACTTGCCTGAACGAAGTCCGGCAATCGTATAAGACAATTATCCCCGGACCTCAGGTCCGGGGATTTTTTTGGTCAGAGATATCCGAGCAGGGCGAAGAGCAGCACGATCACAAGGATCGTTCCGAACGTGCCGGTGGGCGCATAGCCCCAGTTTCGGCTGTAGCCCCAGCGCGGGAAGGCGCCCAGCGCGAGGAGAACCAGAACAACGACAAGAATAAGCGCAAGCGGGCTGAGGACCATCGGGTTTCCAGACATACAAGTGTCCGGAATTCAACGCGGTGACGCGCGCTGCGTTCCTTGCGGTTCCCAGCCTGTCAGTTGACCAGCTTTGCCTGAGTGCTGTTGACGACCTCGTCACGCGTCACTTCCGGCGCGAGTTCGACAACCGAGAGGCCGCCAGGCACGACATCGAATACGCCGAGATTGGTGATGATCCGGTCGACCACCTTCTTGCCGGTCAGCGGCAAGGTGCATTCCTTCAGCACCTTGCTCTCGCCAGCCTTGTTGGCGTGATCCATGATCACCACGACGCGCTGGACGCCGGCGACGAGATCCATAGCGCCGCCCATGCCTTTCACCAGTTTGCCGGGGATCATCCAGTTGGCGAGGTCCCCCGTCTCCGACACCTCCATCGCGCCGAGAATGGCCAGGTCGATATGGCCGCCGCGGATCATGCTGAATGACGTGGAGGATGAAAAATAGCTTGTCCGATCGAGTTCGGTAATGGTCTGCTTTCCCGCGTTGATCAGGTCGGGGTCTTCTTCGCCTTCATATGGAAACGGCCCCATGCCGAGCATGCCGTTCTCCGATTGCAGCGTGACGTCAACGCCTTCAGGAATGTGGTTGGCCACCAGCGTCGGAATGCCGATGCCGAGGTTTACATAAAACCCGTCCTTGAGTTCCTTGGCGGCGCGCGCCGCCATCTGATCGCGATTCCAGGGCATGTATCTGACTCCCTTCTCTGCGGACGGTCAGGCTGAAGCGTGCTTGCGCACGGTGCGTTGTTCGATGCGTTTTTCGAATTTGCCCTGGATGATCCGGTTCACGAAAATTCCGGGCAGGTGAATGCTGTCGCCGCCGAGCGATCCAACCGGCACGATCTCTTCAACTTCGGCGACACAGATTTTGCCGGCCGTCGCCATGTCCGGATTGAAGTTCCGCGCCGTCATACGGAAAACAAGATTGCCCTGGGCGTCGCCCTTCCACGCCTTCACCAGCGACACGTCCGCCTTCAGCGCAGTTTCCAGAATGTAGGTCTGTCCGTCGAACTCGCGGTGCTCCTTGCCTTCGGCGACAATCGTGCCGACCCCGGTCTTTGTGTAGAATCCCGGAATCCCGGCGCCGCCGGCGCGGCAGCGTTCGGCCAGCGTGCCTTGCGGATTGAACTCCAGCTCCAGCTCGCCAGAGAGGTACTGACGTTCGAATTCCTTGTTCTCGCCCACGTAGGAAGAAATCATCTTCTTCACCTGCCGGGTGTTCAAAAGAACGCCGAGACCGAACCCGTCGACGCCGGCATTGTTGGAAATGACGGTCAGGTTCTTCACGCCCGAGCGTTTCACCTCGGCGATCAGGTTCTCCGGGATGCCGCAAAGGCCAAACCCGCCGGCCATGATTGTCATTCCGTCAAACAGCGCCCCATGGAGGGCGGCTTGCGCATCTGGAAAAACCTTGTTCGCCATGTCCCACTCCGTGAAAGCGGCGCCGCCTCAGCCCGCGACGACCTGGTCAATACGGCCAAAGATGGAATGCCCCCGTTCGTCCGACATTTCTATCTCCACCCGATCCCCGGGCTGCAAAAATTGCGTTTTTGCCGTCCCGCCCGTGATGGTTTCAATCATTCGGAGCTCGGCGATGCACGAATATCCGACACCCCCGTCGGCGATTGGCTTGCCGGGTCCGCCATCCGGCCCCCGGTTTGACACCGTGCCGGACCCCAAAATCGTTCCAGCCGAAAGCGGCCGCGTGCGGGCGGCGTGAGCGATCAGCGTTGGAAAATCGAAGGTCATGTCAACTTCGGTGCGCGCCTTGCCGAAGGGCTGGCCGTTGAGCCGAACGTTCAATGCGCCTTTGAGTCGGGCGCCGTCCCATGCCGCTCCCAATTCATCCGGCGTCACGGCCACTGGCGAGAACGCGCTCGAAGGTTTCCCCTGGAAGAAGCCAAAACCCTTGCCCAGTTCGCCGGGGATGATGTTGCGCAGGCTGACATCGTTCGCCAGCATGACCAGCCGAATGCCCTCGCCAGCGACGTCCGTTCCGGCGCCCTGAACGACATCGTCCACGATCACGGCAACCTCGCCCTCCATGTCGCAACCCCACGCGACATCGGCGAGCGGGATCGGATCCCGTGGCCCCAGGAAGCTGTCGGACCCGCCCTGATACATCAACGGATCGGTCCAGAAGGTGTCGGGCATTTCGGCGCCGCGGGCGCGTCGCACCAGCTGCACGTGGTTCACATAAGCTGAGGCGTCCGCCCATTGATAGGCGCGCGGCAGAGGCGAGGCGCACTCATGTTCGTGAAAGCGTTCTGTCGGGACCGAACCAAGCTCGACCTCACCCGCAAGGGATTCGAGTCTGGGAGCGAGACGCCGCCAATCGTCCAGCGCGGCCTGGAGTGTCGGTGCAATGTTGTCGGCGAATGCGTAGCGGGTGAGATCCCGGGAGACGACCGCAAGCCGACCGTCGCGGGTATGTTTCAGGGAAGCGAGCTTCATACCCGCTTCTATGCCGCTATTCCGGGGCCGGAGCAAATATGTGGACGAACCGGGTCACCGCCAGGACAAACTCCTTGCGTCGCAGGCCAAACAGCAAGGCCAGGCCGAATACCAGGTTCGTGCATGCCGCCATGAAGAGGCCGCCGCCATCATGGTTGGGGTCGACGCCGAGGGGCGTGAACAGGTGGAAGTTGACCGCTCCCAGCATGACGAGAACGCCCGCGAGCGCGCCCAGGGCCTGAACGTGATGGAAGCGCGGAATTATGCCCACAAGAAGAAGCGTCGACGCCAGGACCTCGATCGAGCCAATGACATACTGGCTGAAAAGCCCGGTGTGGCCGAACAGGCCCGGTGCGCCGATGCTGGTTCCCCACTGATCCAGCAGACCAAATATCTGCTGCGTCTTGGGATGATCGGTGAATTTGAAGAACAGGCTGTCGATAAAGATCACGGCCATGAAGATCGCCATGGCGTTTGGAATGTTGCGGATCACGAATTTCATCCTGGACCTCGAATGGAGCAGGCAGATCCACGCCCCTGCGCACGTCCGCCGCAAGTCCATTCGCCGGTCGCCACGAACTGGTTACGGGCGTGCGCCGAAAATCATTCCGCCGCCGTCGTGCACTCCTGGAACGCCATCTTCCCCCTTGAGAACCGGACGACCGCAGGCTGTCCCGGGTTCGCCAACCGCGTGAAGGTCATGGCGCCGTTGGTATAAACCTCGGCGGCGCCGGCGGCGGCAGGTTGTTCCAGCAGTTTCAGCTCGGCGTGCGACTTGTCCGGAGAAGTCACGTTGGCCTTGCCCTTGCCGAAGGCGACGTGGAACGTTTCGCCCCCGCAATCCAGCGCTGTTCCCACTTTCTGGCAGCCGGCCAGCGCCAGAAGGCACACCATAGCCACAGCGTATCGGTTCATGGCGCTCCAACCTCCTGCAACGGCGGGCCTTTAGGCGGGAAAGTCGCGACTCCACACCTCATTAACCTATGCAGACCATCCTGTCCGGCAAGTAACCGAGTTCACGAGCCTCGCCGGTGTGTATCCGGCTCCGGCCACTTCGGGATCTGTAACATGTATTTCACCCGCGCCTGCTTTTACGCGACCGTCTGCGCCTTCCTGATGCCAGTCTCAGTGCTGGTCGCCGGAATGAACTACGCCAACGCCGCCCAGCGTTAGGCCTCATCCTCGGTCGTCTTCCAGCTGTCGACATAGGCGGTGTTCTCGACCGCGCTTGCGGCTGCGCCAACGTCCAACGGATCGCGGGTGTCGATCATGACTGCATATTCGTCGGTCATCGGCTTGTCCTGAACCAGCATCTTCTTCAACGCCTTCGGATGCGGACCGTGCGTGAAGCCCGACGGGTGCAGCGTCATCATCCCGGCGTCGATGTTGTCCCGGCTGAAGAAATCGCCGGCATGGTAGAACAGCACCTCGTCGAAATCGTCATTGTTGTGAAAGAACGGCACCTTCAGTGCGCCGGGATCGGTCTCGAACGGCCGCGGACAGAAAGTGCAGACAACGAACCTGTCCGAAAGAAATGTCGTGTGAACCGATGGCGGCAGGTGATAGCGATGACTGGCGACGGGGCGCAGATCCTTTACATTGATCCGCACCGGCGCGAGGTCGCCATGCCAGCCAACCGCATCGAGCGGATTGCGGGGATAGGTGACGGTTGAAATCTCGCCGCGCTTCTTGATCTCCACCTGCCAGGGAACGGAATTGGCCTTCTGATGGTCGCGGAAGGCGTCGTCCATCTGCGGCGTTTCCAGCATGGCGGGGTCGAAAAAGGCGTGCGGCCCGAGCAGGCCGCGATCCGGCAATGTGAAATGCGTGTTGGTCGCCTCAATCACCAGCACGTCCAGTTGATGACCTACGTGCGGCGTCATGTAGAACATGCCGCCTCGCGGCATGTAGATGTAGTCGCCCGGGTTCACGACATAGTGGCCCCAGTCGCAATAGAGATGCCCCACGCCCTTGTGGACGAACAGCAGCGTGTCGCCATCGCCGTTGCGCGACAGCTTCATCATCAGGCTGGCGAGCTTCCAGTAGCGCACCTCGACCGACTTGTTCGACAGGATGACCGGCGCATGCCACGGCCCGGCCCCTTCGCCTGGCGTCGTTGTCTGCGTCAGGTCGAAGGCGCGCGGGCGCAGCGGGCCCTGAAAATCGATCCATCCGGTTGGGGGCTTTGGATGATGGAAAAAAGCGGCCGGACCGAAAAATCCCTCCTTGGACATTTCGCGCTCGAATGTCCCCTTTGGCATATCGGCGTGCGCCTGGCGGGAATGTTCGCCGTCGCCGCCTTTCACCGGAATCCATTTTCCCTTCATGCCGACTTCGCCTCCGGCTGGTTTTCCGGCGCCGCGTCGCGGAACGCTTTCAGCTCGCGAAGGCTGGCGTCGATGCGCGCAATGTTCGGGAACGGAGCTAGATCAACCTTGTACCGCCGCGAATTTGCCACCTGTGGAACCAGCACGATATCGGCCAGCGTGACGCCGTCGCCGACGCAGAAGCCCCCGTTCGATGGCAGCATCTGTTCAAGCACGCGGAAACCGCGCTCGATCCAGTGGACATACCAGCTCGCAATCGCCGCATTGTCTGCGCCGAACTGCGAGCGCAGGCGCGCCAAAGTCGAGGTGTTGTTCAGGGGGTGAATATCCGCCACCACCTGATCCTTCAGGTCCAGCACGTGCGCCCGGACCTTTGGCTCGCGCGGCAGAAGTGGAGGGTCAGGGCGTGTCTGATCGAGATAGTCGATCATCGCCATCGACTGGCCGATGCGCATGCCGTCGATCTCGAGAATCGGCACGCGGCCTGAGGGGTGCCGGGCGAGATGCTCGGCCGAAAGATTCTCGTCCTTCAGCAGGTTCACGCCCGCAGTCCGGTGAGCAACGCCTTTCAGGTTAAGCGCGATCCGCACGCGATAAGTCGCAGAGGACCGCCAGTATCCGTAAAGAACTGTCTCGCTCATCCTGCGCCTGCCTGCGCCGCATATTCAGCCATCAGCGGACCATACTGCTCGGGAGACGGAAAGGTCTCGAAACTGTGTTTCGCGGGCGTCGTCGCCCAGGGAAGTTTCTCGCGCACCATGCTCTCGATAAACGGCGTCGACCATTCGGGTATATCGAACATGGCCGGCCGCACGTTGACGAGGCCCGCGCTGGCCAGCCGCGTGAACAGCCAGTTCTTGCAGCGCGGGCAGAACATGTAGGGGTTCTTGCCGTGCAACGCGCCCACAACCGGCTCGCCTTTGACGATTTCGAACGCCGCGCCAAGCACCATCACGGACAAGGAAAATGCGCTGGCGCTGAGCTTCTGGCAGCCGGTGCAATGGCAAGCCATCGTGATCATCGGCGGCGCGGAGATGCGCATGCGCACCTCGCCGCACATGCATCCGCCTTCGACAGGAAGCTGTACGCTCACACCTTCTCCTTCAGCACACCGCGCCGGATCTGATCCTGCTCGATGCTCTCGAACAGCGCGCGGAAATTGCCTTCGCCAAAGCCTTCATTGCCCTTGCGCTGGATCAGCTCGAAGAAGATCGGGCCGATAGCGTTGGTGGTGAAAATCTGGAGCAGGAGCCCCTGGCCTTCAGTCGGCGCGCCGTCGATCAGGATGTGGTTCTTCTGCAGACGCGGCACGTCTTCCTCGTGCGGGCCGATGCGCTGGCCAATACCTTCATAGTAGGTGCCGGGCGCCGTCTGGAACGGAATGCCGCGCGCGCGCAGCGCCTCGACGCTCTCGTAGATGTTGTCGGTTCCCAGCGCGATGTGCTGGATGCCCTCGCCATTATAGTCCTTGAGGAATTCCTCGATCTGGCTCTTGTCATCCCGGCTTTCATTCAGCGGGATGCGGATCTTGCCGCACGGGCTGGTCATCGCCTTCGACAGCAGGCCGGTCTGCTGGCCCTCGATGTCGAAATAACGGATTTCGCGGAAGTTGAAGATCGTCTCGTAGTAGCTCGCCCACTTGTCCATGTTGCCGCGAAACAGGTTGTGGGTGAGGTGGTCGAGATAGGTGAGACCCACCGAATTCTTCGCTTCCTCCGCGCCCTCGATCGGCACGAAATCGATATCGTAGATGCCGTGCGCTCCATAGCGGTCGACCAGATAGATGTAGGCCCCGCCGATCGCCTTGATCGCTGGAATGTTGAGCTCCATAGGCCCGATGGAGGTGAACGCCGGCTCTGCGCCGCGCTTCAGGGCTTCAGCGTAGGCCTTCGCCGCATCGTGAACGCGGAACGCCATGGCGTTGGCGCCCGCGCCATGCTGGCCGCGGAAATCTGCCGGCTGACCTTCCGGCTCCATGTTCAGGATGAAATTGATGTCGCCCTGCTTGTAGCGCAGGACGTTTTTGGAGCGGTGCTTCGACACAGCCGTGAAACCAAGCGACTCGAAAAGGTTCGCGAGCATTTTCGGATCGGGCGAGGTGAATTCGACAAACTCGAATCCGTCGGTTCCAAGCGGATTTTCGAAAATATCGGCCATGAATCTCCTCCGGCGCGGAATCTTCTGCCTCGGGTTATATAGCCCTTCGAACGGACTTGCGAAATGTGCAGGCCGACGCCCCGCCGGAAAACTTCAGACGCCGTCCCGCCGGCGCATCGCGCGCCATCCCCCGAGGGCAAGGTGCCAACCGACATAGAGAAGAAGGCCTGCCGAAGCGGCGAAGACCGCACTCATCGCCCCGCTCTGTGTGTCGCCGATTGCGTTGGTGAACGCCCATCCAACTGGCGTTGTCAGGGAGGATGCGAGGAAGGCGACCGCGACCGCCAGGGGCGTCCGCATACCCGTCTGTAACGCCAGCAGCATCGCCACCACGCCCTCTGGCGCCTCATGCAGGATGAGCCCGAGCGAGGTCAGGAATCCGCTGTTCTGGTCGTGCCAGAACGCCGCCGAATAGACGGCCCCATCGACTGTCGAGTGCAGCCCAAGCACAAGAATGGCGAGCCAAGCCGTACTCCGCGTCGCCGCTGCGTGCTGCCCGGCCTCGCCCTGGAAAAGCACTTCGAGGCAAAATCCGGCGATCAGGCCGATCGCGAGAAATATCCAGCCGGACGCGCCGGACTGGACCGCCTCGGGCGCCAGATGAAACGCCGCAACGGCAAGGAGCACCAGTCCCGCCGCCAGGGTGATGCGGTCGGCGAATTTCCGGGCGCTGGTCGCGGCCAGCAGGGCGAACGCCACGCCCGCGGCCGACATGGCCACAGAGCCGATGATGATTGCGATTTCGCCGCCAGGGACCTGCAAAACGCCTCGCTCGACCGGCGTAACGGGCCGGTGCAGGATTCGTTATACTATAACAGAGACCGCCGCAACGATTTCAGGCGTCGGGCCTGCAACCGTCAGATGCTGAAATCGAGCGATTCATCCGAGGCAGTGACAAGAATGCCGGTCTTGCGCAGGTGCTCAACCACCATCTCGGCCAACGCCTCGGCGCTTGCCGACGCCGTATCCAGCCGCAGGTCCGGGCTGAATGGCGGCTCGTAGGGGCTGTCGATGCCGGTGAAGTTGCGGATCTGGCCCGCGCGCGCCTTCTTGTAGAGACCTTTGGGATCCCGCTTCTCGGCGATCTCGAGCGGCGCATCCACAAAGATCTCGATGAACTCACCCTTGTCCACGAGCCCACGCACCGTGTCGCGCTCGGCCCGGAACGGCGAAATGAACGATGCGGTGACGATCAGCCCGGCATCGACGAACAGTTTCGCCACCTCGCCGATGCGGCGGATATTTTCCACCCGATCGGCGTCGGTGAAGCCGAGGTCCTTGTTCAGGCCCTGCCGGATATTGTCGCCGTCCAGCGAATAGGTGTGGACGCCGAAGCCGGCCAGCTTGCGCTCGACCAGGTTGGCGATGGTGGACTTGCCCGCGCCGGAAAGCCCGGTGAACCACAGGATCGCCGGCTTGTGGCCCTTGAGGTTCGAGCGCACCGCCTTGGAGACGTCCATGGCGTGGCGGTGAACGTTGGTCGCCCGCATCAGCGAGAATTCGATCATGCCCGCGCCAACCGTCTGGTTGGTGAACCGGTCGATCAGGATGAAGGCGCCGGCGTCCTTGATGGACCGGTACGGGTCGAAGGCGATCTGCTGGTTGGTCGTGATGTTGCAGACGCCGATTTCATTGAGGCCGAGCGCGTGGCCCGCCGTCTTGTCGAGCGTGTTGATATCGACCTTGTGGCGGATACTGGTGACGCTCGCCTGAACTGTCTGCGCCCCGACTTTGAGGATGTAAGGACGGCCCGTCGTCAGTTCTTCCTCATGCATCCAGAGGATGTTGGCTGCGAACTGGTTGGAGATTTCCGGGCGGCTGTCACGCAACGAGAAAACATCGCCGCGCGAGGCGTCGATCTCGTCTTCCAGGACAAGTGTGATTGCGTCGCCTGCGTGCGCGATCGGCAGGTCACCGTCCGCCGTGACGAGCGCCTTGACCTTCGATCCCTTGCCGGACTTGGCCACCACCACGTCGTCGCCCGGCCGCACCGAGCCAGACGTGATCGTTCCGGAGAAACCTCGGAAATCAAGGTTGGGCCGGTTCACCCACTGCACCGGCATGCGGAACGGTCCAGCCTCGCGCGTGTCGGCGATCTCGATGTTTTCCAGATGCTCCAGCAGGGTTGGGCCGCCATGCCACGACATCGCCTCGGAGGGCCTGGTGACGTTCTCGCCCTTCAGCGCCGACATCGGGATCGGCGTGATGCTGTCAAAGCCAAGGTTTTCCGCGATCGCCAGGTAGCTGGCGACGATCTCGTGAAAACGGCTGCGGCTGTAGTCGACCAGGTCCATCTTGTTGACGGCCAGGACGATATGCCGAACGCCGAGCAGGTTGGCGATGTAGGTATGGCGCTTGGTCTGCACCAGAACGCCCTTGCGCGCGTCGATCAGGATCACCGCGACATCCGCCGTGGATGCGCCCGTCGCCATGTTCCGCGTGTATTGCTCGTGGCCGGGCGTGTCGGCGACGATGAACTTGCGTTTGTCGGTCGAAAAGAAGCGGTAAGCGACATCAATCGTGATGCCCTGTTCGCGCTCCGCCTCGAGACCATCCAGCAGAAGCGCGAAGTCGATGTCCTCGCCCTGCGTGCCGTGGCGAACGCTGTCGCGCTTCAGGGCCGCAAGCTGGTCCTCGAAGATCAGCTTGGTGTCGTAAAGCAAGCGCCCGATCAGGGTCGATTTGCCGTCGTCCACCGAGCCGCAGGTCAGAAAGCGCAGAACGCCTTTTTCGGCTGAAGCCAGGTCACGGACCGATGTCGCCTCAGCCATCGGGGCGTTGATCACAGGACGCGGGAACGGGGTCACTTTCGCGGGCATCAGAAATAGCCCTCGCGCTTCTTCTTCTCCATCGAACCGCTTTCATCGTGGTCGATCAGGCGCCCCGAACGCTCGGACGTGCGCGCCGTCAGCATTTCGGCGACAATCTCGTCCAGTGTTGCGGCGCTGCTCTCGACCGCCGCTGTCAGCGGATAGCAGCCAAGCGTGCGGAACCGGATCACCCGGTCCACCGGCTTTTCGTTCGGCAGCATCGGGGTCCGCTCGTCATCGACCATGAAGATCTGGCCGTCCCGTTCGACCGTGGGGCGGCTCTTGGCGAAATAGAGCGGCACGATCGGAATGTCTTCCTCGGCGATGTACGCCCAGATATCCAGCTCGGTCCAGTTTGAGAGCGGGAAGACGCGGATCGATTCACCGGGCGCCTTGCGGGTGTTGTAGAGACTCCAGAGCTCCGGGCGCTGGTTCTTCGGGTCCCAGCCATGGCTTTCGTTCCGGAACGAGAAGATGCGCTCCTTGGCGCGCGCCTTTTCTTCGTCGCGGCGGGCGCCGCCGAAGGCTGCGTCGAACTTGTGCTGGTCCATCGCCTGGCGCAGGCCCTCGGTCTTCATCACCTGCGTGTGCAGGCTGGAGCCGGACGCATAGGGATTGATGCCGCGCTTCAGGCCTTCCTGATTGATGTGAACCATGAGGTTCAGGCCGAGCTTCTGCATGATCAGGTCGCGAAACCGGATCATCTCGCGGAACTTCCAGGTGGTGTCGACGTGCAGGAACGGGAACGGCGGCCGCGAAGGCCAGAACGCCTTCATCGCAAGATGCAGCATCACGCTGGAATCCTTGCCGACCGAATAGAGCATCACCGGTTTTTCGAACCCGGCCGCAACCTCGCGCATGATGAAGATGCTCTCGGCCTCAAGGCGCTGAAGATGCGGCGGCAAAGGCCGACGGCGAACTGGCCGGGTCTCGAACCGTTTTGCATATGCGGAGAGATCGGTTTCCAGGGACAAGGCGCACCAGTATTGAGACGGCGGGAGCAGCGGAGGTAGTCGGGCCCATCCTCAGGGTAAAGCGCGCCAGTCTCAACCGTGGGCCTACCCCACCTAACAATGGACGCAAGAACGCCCCGGCCGCAGGGCAGCCGGGGCGTCAAAGCCGGAATTTCTCCCTATTTTCTGAGTCTTATCCCCACAAGACCGGAAACGCCCGGGGTCCCGTAACCGCCAATCTCCTGGTAGTGGACGTCGAACAGGTTTTCGATCCGTCCATAAACCTCGAATCCGGGGCTAAATTCCCACCCCGCCGAAAGGTCGGTTCGGCTCCATCCCTTCACCCGCGGGCCGAAGCCATCGGACTGGTCATCGGTGTACCGGACGGCCAGGGACCCGGTCAGTCGCGCCATCGGCGTGACGATGAGCTCGAGATCACCGGAATTCAGCGGCACGCGCGGCAGATCTGCCCCGAAACCATCCTTCCCGTTGATGTAGGCATAGCCGCCCTGCACCGTCAGCCAGCGGGCCACCGGAACTCGGATCGACGCATCGACGCCCGACTGCTTGGCCAGAGAGATGTTGTCGTAGCCAGCGGTGTACGAGAAATCGATCAGGTTCTTTGTCTTCTGCTGAAAGGCGGTCAGCGAGATCACAGCCGAACCGATGGTCCAGTCGACGCCGGCGTCGTAGGCGTTGCTTGTGGCCGCCTTCAGATCCGCGTTCGGCTCTGTAAGACCGCAGAACGAACAGATGTACGTCGACTGGAAGATCGTCGGCGCCATGAAGCCCTGGCCCCAGGTCGCCCGGAAGCGCAAGGCCTCCGTCGCCTGCCAGCTCGCGGCGAGCTTGCCCGTCGTAGCGGACCCATAGCGGTCGTCATCGTCGTAGCGCACGCCCCCGGTCAGCGTCAGCCGCTTGACTGGCGACCACTCGTAGAGCGCAAACAGGCTGTTTGTGCTGGCGTCCGATCCGTTGGCGGAACTTTCCTCGCGCTCGACGCCGAAACCGAGTGTCTGCCCGGCGGCGACTTTGACCTGGCCAGAATAGCGGTAGCCGGTCTGGTCCCCCTTGTTGCGGCTGGTCTCGACGCCGGTGTCGTAGTTCTTCCGGTCGATCTCCATCCGCGTGACCTGCAGCGTGTTCTGTATCCGCCCGCCAAACGCCAGCGCCGTCAGCGTTGCTGACCCGTTGCGCTCGTCGGACTTGGTGTTCTCGTTGCTGTCCGCCAACACAAAGTTAGGCGGCGGAAACCCGTCGAACGCAATGTCGGCGGTCGTCCAGCGGCCAGTGAAGTCCGCTCGCACGCCCTCGGCGATCTGAACGCCGCCGCGGCCGGACAGGCTGAAGGAATCGAACCCGTCCTTCTCGGTATTGCCGTCCCGCTCATCGGCCTTCGAAATCCCGTCAGATGAACGCCACATGGCGGACAATCGGCCATCCGCACGATCGCCGCCGCCGGATATCGTCGCCCCTTCGCGCCAGGTGTTGAAGGACCCGCCTTCGACCAGTCCGCCCCACGCGAAACCGGCTTCAGGCTGTTTCGTCACGATCGATATGACGCCCCCGATCGCATCGGATCCCCAGAGCGTCGACTGCGGCCCCTTCAACACTTCGATCTGGGCCACATCCGTAAGGTCGAATGTCGAAAGATCGAAGCCGCCCCCGGGCGAACTCGGGTCGTTCACGGGCACGCCATCCACAAGAACCAGCGTCTGGCCCGAACCGGCGCCGCGGATGCGCGCATACGACGTTCCGCCAAATGGACCGCTTTCGGTCTCCGTGACGCCAGGCGCAATCGCTACGGCCTGGCTCGCCGACGACAAAGCGCGACGGTTGATCTCTTCCGCCCCTATAACAGAGATGTCCGTGCCCGCTTCGGCCTTCGTCTGGTCCAGCCGCAGCGCCTGGATAACAATGGAATCCCCCGTCGCGTCGCCGCCGCTGGCCGCCTGAGCAAGCGATGTTGCAAACCAGAATGGCGATCCAGCCAACAACAGGCCCGACAATGTCCGGCGCAGTCCTGAATTGTGTCGTCTCACAGTCCCTCTCCTCCCGCGACGCGCGCGGAATTGCTGAACGGCGCCGGTCGGGTTGGCCGAACGCGTTTCCAATTCGTCGCGTCAACGGAAGAAGTCCCCGCACACCCGCTGGCTGTTCCCGGCCGGGGCGAAGCGACGGTGACGGCAGGTCTCCTGACTTGCGGGTCTTCGCTCCGGACCACCTTCCCGGATCAGAGTGATCCAGTGGCGTGTCGGCCCAGAGCTCGCCGCTTACAGTTGCGGGCACAGTCCCGGACTGGGCCCATACACAGGGCCTCACCGGGTTCCCTCTTCGCCTCCCTTGCAGGGGAGGAACCGTCAGAAGTTTTGCTATCCATAGCCGCGCGTGGGGTCAATCGGGCGGATTTCGGGACCTCTGCGGCGTCGTTCTGGCGCCACACGCCCATGTCATGATTAACTCCCGCCAAGTCAGGAGGATTTGCCATGGGCCGGATCGTTGCAATCGTCGGGGCCGTCCTCGCCCTTCTGGTGGTCGCGGTGTTCGTGCTGCCCCAGTTCATCCCGACGGGCGTCTACCGCAAGCAGATCGAGACGGCCGCAAGCTCTGCCCTCGGTCGCGAAGTGAAGCTAACGGGCCAGATCCACCTGAGCCTCATTCCCCGCATCGAGGTGCGCGCGGGCGCGGCCACGGTCGCCAATCCCGCCGGATTTGGCGACGCTCCGTTCGCCTCCATGAAGGAACTGCGCGCCGCCGTGAAACTTTGGCCGTTGTTCTCGCAACGCGTCGTCGTTGACGAGTTCGTTCTCGTCGAACCGAACATCGCCCTCGTTCAACTGGCGAATGGAACCAACAACTGGACGTTCGACATCGCCTCCAAACCGTCGGAACCGAACGAGAGCGGCGCGTCGCCGTTCAAGGATGGTGCACTCGGCGATGTCAGCATCGTCGACGGTCAGGTGACGTTCGAAGACCGCGCGGCAAAGACCACGCAGACGTTGAAGAAGTTCGACCTGAAAGCGTCGATGACCGCCCTTGATCAACCCTTCGACATCAAGGCGTCTGGCCTCGCGAATGACCTGCCGTTCGATTTCGCCGGCAACATCCAGAATCCCAAGGCGATGTTGAACAAGCAACCATCGAACGTCGATCTGACGCTCAAGACACAACAAGCCGGCGGTGGCGGCGATCTGCTCAGCGTCGCGTTCAAGGGCAATGTCCAACTCGCAGACAACCCGACATACAACGGCCATCTCGATATCAATGCGCCAAATCTGCGGAAGCTGGCGGCGGTTGCAGGCGCCACGCTGCCTGCCGGAAACATCTATCGCTCCTTTTCATTGTCCGGCGATGCGTCTGGCGGCGCCAGCGACGTTGCATTGAAAAACGCGACCGTCGCCTTCGACGATATCAACGGAAAGGGCCAGGCCGCATTGAACTTTGCCGGAAAGCCGGACCTCACGGGCAAGCTCTCGACCAATGTCATCGATGCGACGCCCTATGCGTCTGCCTCTGGCGCGCCGCAGCAGGACACGAAACCGACAGGCGGATGGGGAACGGCGCCCATCGACTTGTCGCCACTGAAGCTGGTTGACGCAAATCTCGACCTCAGCACCGCCGGCCTCAAATTCCAGAAGTTCGACTTTGGCCCATCGAGCGTCGCGGTCGTTCTCAAGGATGGCAAACTGACCGCGGACCTCAAGCAAACGTCCCTGTTCAGCGGCGCAGGCGGCGCCACGCTTGTTGCGGACGGAAGCGGGTCGATCCCCCGCGTCGCACTCAAGGCGAACATGGCCAAGATGGCGGTCAAGCCCCTGCTTCTTGCAGCAGCCGGCTTCGACCGGGCTGATGGTTCCGGAAATCTCCAGATCGACGTGACAGGCGCAGGCGCCAACCTGCAGGCGCTGATGAGTTCCCTGGCTGGGTCCGGCAAGTTCAATCTGGGCAACGGCGTCTTGAACGGGGTCGATCTCACGGCGCTTGTCAAAGCCGCCAAGACCGCCCTCTCCAGCAAAAGCATTCCGCTGAACGCCTTTGGCCCGAACGCCCAGACCAAGTTCAGCAATCTCGATGGCACGTTCACGATGAAAGACGGGGTCGCCACGACACAGGACCTCAACCTGAAAGCCGACCAGATGTCGGTTTCGGGCCAGGGCGCGCTGGACATTGGCGGTCAGAAGCTGGCGCTGACGCTTTCGCCCCAGTTCAACAGCAAGTCCGAGGGCGTCGATGGCTATGGCCTGCCGATCAAATTCTCCGGCGGATGGAGCGGCGTGAACGTGTCCTTCGATTTCGACACGCTCGTACAGCGCGCCGCAGGAAGCCTGAAGGCCAAAGCGACGGACGAGGTGCAAAAGCAGATCGGCAAGCAGCTTGGCCTGACCGGTCAGAACAAGGACGGAAAGACCGACAAGAACGCCGATCTGAAAAAGGCGCTCGGCGGGCTGCTTAGCGGACACTAACGGAGCGGCAGCCAACACGAGGTGCCCCTTCGGTCGCCGCCAGTTCCGTTAGTTTTTCTGCGGATCGCGAAGCAAGGTTGTGACCGAGCCCGCTGCGACGATGCGACCACAGCATAGGCGCCGCCTCCAAGCCCGAACACCAGGCTGGCGATCAGTGCAACAACCGCGCTCCAGTCCGTGTCCGCTCTCGTGACTTCCCGCCATAGAGCAATCACCACGGTTAGCCCTCCCGCTGCGAGAAACTGCAACGTCTTCGACATGATCGCGGACTTGCGACCCTGTGGCGCCATCGGCGTCTCCCTTCATCACGGCCTGCGCCCATCGCAGGCGGATGACGGAAGTCTGAGGCGCCGGGAATCCGGGTCGGATAAGTTGGTCCGATGCCTCACTCAGGGTTTTGCGCGCGCGATCATCTCGACGGCGTCGAGAATGTCGGGAGAGCCGCAGACGGTCAGGCGATCCGGAATATCGATGAACGTCGCGGTCTTGCCCAACGCCTTGAAGGCTGGATGACGCAACGCATCGGTCGCTTCCGAAGGCGGGTGCGTCCAGGCGTTGGACATGGCGACCACGTCCGGATGCGCGGCGACGATCTGTTCGAGGGAAAGATTAGCGAAACCGCTTACGCCGAGCTTTTGCCCCAGGGTCTGATAGCCTGCGGCGTTGGCCGCCTCGGCCATCAGCGTGCCCTCGCCCGACATCCATCCGTTGACGCCGACATCTGCGAATATTCCGGCGTTCTCGTGGGCCTTGGCCTCGATAGCCGAGAGGCGCGCATCAAATGCCGCAACAATGCTCTCCGCCCGGGCTTCCTCGCCGACAAGCCGCCCCATCTTCCGGATATTGGAGCGGATATCGGCAAAGCTGCTTTCCGCGTCGAATTCAGCGACCTGATACCCCAGCCGCTCCAGTGTCTGCACGGTTTGGGTCCCGCTGTAGCGGGCAGTGACAATCAGGTCCGGCTTGAGGGTAAGTATCTTTTCCGCTCCCCCGTGATTGACCGGCAGGCGGGCAATTTCGGAGGCGTATTCCGGCGGCGTCCATTGCGGCTGGCGCGACACGAAAGAAATCGAGGCGATGCGTTCCGGCGGCGCCAGCATCAGCAGCAGCAGATCCGTGCACTGATTCATGGAAACAATCCGCTGCGGACGCGGCGCGTCCGCAGCGGCAGGCGGCACGGCCAGCCCCGACAGGAGGAGGAGCATTAGGAAACTGGCCATGATGCGTGCCATGAGCGACGCGATAGCGGCATTTCGGGCATTCCGAAAGCGCCAGCGCGCGGTCATGGACATGGTAAATGCGCGATCGAGGTCTCCTCGTTGACCTTTGCGGACGATGGGTTCATCCCCTTCTCGTGATGAGTGCAACAGAAGACGTGCGCCCGTAAGTGATTTACGGTAACGCCTTGATGTCGGCGAACGTTACATGACCGTTACAGCCTCAGACCCCTTGCACGCCCAGGACCCGCGGACGCAGGCGGAGATCGTGCGCGTGCGCGCCAGCGGCGTGCTCGGCGAAAGCGGCCGGATGAACGAGCTCTTCGACTTTCTCGTCGAACGCTCGGCGCAGAACGATGCGCCCAAGGAAACGGAAATCGCACTCGCAGTGTTCGGCAAGGACGAGGCGGCCGGCGCGCGGGACGATGCAACGGCCCGTGTATATGTGCACCGGCTGCGCAAACGGCTTGAGGATTTCTACCTTCGCAATGGCGCTCCTTCGGGAATCCGGCTCGAAATTCCCAAAGGGGAATACCGGATCGTCGGGTCGCCCGCGATCGAGGAACCGACCGCTGCCGCTGAAGACGATCCCGCGGTCGCCGCCCCGGGGTCGGAACAGCCCGCAGTCGCGCCGCCGCGAAAACGGAGGTGGCTCGCGCCCGTCGCCGCCGCGCTGGCGTGCGTGGTCGTTGCCGGCAACGTCGCGGCCTGGGCGGCGTTCGCCAATGGCCCGTCCGACCGCGCCACGACCATTCGCAACTCGTCCGTCTGGTCGGATTTCTCCCGCGACCAACGTCCGCTCCTGATCGTCGTCGGGGACTACTACATCTTTGGCGAATATCAGGATCGCCTCTTTCTCAAGCGCCTGGTGCGCGATTTCTCGATCAACTCAAAGAGCGACCTGCTTCAGCGTTACGGGTCCGACCCGAAAGAGTGGGATCATTATGGCGATGTGGCGCTGGAGTATCTGCCAACGTCCGCCGCCTTCGCGCTTGCCGATCTGGCGCCGCTGTTCAGCGGCAACCGGCCTGTTCAGGTCGTGCTCGCCTCGGAGCTGACGCCCGACAAGATCAAGACCAACGACATTCTCTACATCGGCCTGTTGAGCGGCATGGGCGACCTGAAGAATCCGGTCTTCGCCAACTCCCGGTTTTCGATCGGCGAAAGCTACGACGAGCTGGTCGACCGCGAGACGTCCAAGACCTACACGAGCGAAGCGTTCCTCTCGGCGCCCGAGGACACAATGTACCGCGACTTCGGGTATTTTTCGAGTTTCAAGGGTCCCAGCGGCAACCGCATCGCCATTGTCGCAGGCGAGCGCGACACGGCGCTGATGGGCGTCGCCGAGAGCCTGTCCAAGGCAGGTAGTCTGGACGCGCTTGGCAAGCCGGCGAAGGATGGCGGCTCCTTCGAGGCGCTGTTCGAGATCAAGGGCCAGAAACAGGTCAATCTGGAGACCCGCATCCTCGCCACCTCCCGGATCGACAGCGCCGCCATCTGGACCGGCGCAAAGGCCAACGCGGTATCCTTCCCGGCCGAATAGCCGCCCTTGCCCGCCCCGGTCCCAGACGCTAATACGACGACCTTCGCCACGGGGCCCTTCGGCGGCTCCCTGTCCGAAAGCCGCCTTAGCTCAGTTGGTTAGAGCGCTAGATTGTGGATCTAGAGGTCCCCCGTTCGATCCGGGGAGGCGGTACCATGAAATCAAGTACTTAGCAGACCTCAGCTCAAACCCGTTTTTGCCGGGGTTGCAGTATGGGTTGCGGAAGCAAGCTCGGGCTACTCACCGCGAAGTGATCTCGCTGCCGCGCGCCTTCGAGCTTCAAAGCTCCATACAGCGCTGGACATAAGCGAGGCGACTAACGGTTGTCCCGCTCCAGCGAAATGAATTGAAGGTGCTTTTGACGGCGAGATTGGAGTGCATCGCCGTCGTTCAACCTTCGACAATCAAGCGGCAGTTTTTCGCAGCCGTTATCTGTCATTCCTCCATGGCTCTCCGAACAAGAGGTTGATCTCCACCGAACCGTGGCGAGACTTCCATGCGTCTACCTGGTCTTGTCCGGCAGCGAGAAGATCGACAGCGTCGCGGCGTCGTTCGGCGAGGCGACTATGCCCGCCACACCGGCCACGTCACGCGACTGAAGATTGCCGCCCGTCGTCGAGACCGCGATGTACTGCTTGCCGCCCGCGGTGAACGTGATCGGTGAAGAGGTCGGAACATTGTCCAGCCGCGTCCGCCACAGCACCTTGCCGGTCCTGGCGTCATAGGCCTTGAACCAGCGGTCGGCGTCGCCGTTGAACACCAGGCCTCCGGCGGTGGCCAAGGCCGAGCTGACGGGCGGCGGGACCTCACGGGACGTCCAGACGACCTTTTTATGCTCCAGGTCGATGGCCTGCATCATGCCATACTTGCCCCTGGTCTCAGGCGTTGGGCTCTTCTGCCACTGGGGCCCGCCCGGCTTCGGATTGATGCAGACATCGGCCAGCGGCACGTAGAGCAGCTTTGTCGCCGGACTGTACGAGGCGGAGTCCAGGCTGTGGGCGCCGGCGGCGTTCGGGCAGATGCCCTCCTTCCGCAAGCCATGCAGCACCTCGGTTGGCCCGGGGACGGCGGCGGGGCTGATGTGCTTTTCGCCGGTCACCGGATCGATGGCGTCGATGGTGTTCTGCATGCCCAGATCCATCGAGAACAGATATTTGCCGGTCTTGGCGTCGAGCACCTCGTAGATGGCCTGCTTGCCGGCGGTGATCACCACCCGGCGCTTCACGCCGCCCACCATCATGTCCATGATCTGGCGCTCGAACACCCAGTCGTGGTCGAGCTGATCGTTCTTCTCGTGCTGATAATACCAGACCAGTTTGCCGGTCTCGGGATCCAGCGCGATGGTCGCGTCGGTATAGAGGGCGTCATTGGTCACGCCCGGCTTGGCCACCCGCAGGGGCATGATGTCATAGGTCGGCGCGGTGCCGAAATAGATCAGGCCGGTCTGCTCGTCATAGGTTTCGCCCACCCAGACCGAACCGCCAGAGCGCTTGTCCAAGGGTAGCCCGTTCCAGCTATCGTCGCCCGCCTCGCCCGTCCGCGCGATGGTGTAGAACCGCCAGGCTTCCTTACCCGTCGCGATATCCATCGCCACGACGAAGTTGCCGCCCTTGACCTGCTGATAGCCGTTGAGGCCGATGATAACCTTGTCCTTGACGACCAGGGGCGCGGACTTGATCTGGTGAGCCTTCTGACCATCGTCGTCGATGGCATGGTCCCAGATTATCTGGCCGGTGCGGGCGTCCAGCGCCAGCATGTGCAGATCCGAGGTCGGCACCAAAAGCGTGTGGCCGGAGATGGCCAGCCCTTTCTTGCTGGTGAACACGCTGGGCGTGCTCGCCGGCCTCGCATAGCGCCACAAAAGGTCGCCGGTCGCGGCGTCGAACGCTTCGACCACGTCGCCAAAACTGTAGGCGTAAAGCACCCCGTCATGCACCAGCGGCGTCATCATGTTGTCGCCGCGCGGCAGCGACCAGCTCCAGGCCAGCTTGAGACCTTTGACGTTGGATTTGTTGATCTGGGCCAGCGGGCTGAAACCCAGTCCGTCGCGGGTGCCGCGCCAGTTGATCCAGTCGGCGGGCGAAGGCTTGGCCAGGTTGGCGTCGGTGACGTCCGTCATGGCGGTCAGCTTCGGGGATCCGTAGAAGGTCAGCACCGGCGCCGGCCTGCCGCGTCGACCGCCGCCGCCGGCAGCGGCCAGCGCTCCGCCAGGCAGACGCAGGCCTGCCAGTTGGGTATCGCCCTGGGGCACAGCGTCGCCCGGCGTCCCAAGCCGACTTTCACGCAGCAGGAAGGCCAGCAGCGCCGAGTTGTCTTCGGGATTGCGGGGTTCGGAGCTCGGCGGCATGCGCCGGATCGCACTGATCAAATCCAGCGCAGAGCCGCCGCCCCACTTGCTGCGGAACCGGTTGTCGTTGAGTGAAGGCGCCTCGCCGCTGCCTGACAGATCGGCGGCATGGCAACTCGAACAAATGGCCGTGTAGGTCGCCTGGCCCGCCTCGGCCTGGGCGGCGGTGAAGGTAGGCCCTGTCGCTTGGGCCGCGGCTTGCGGACTGACGGCCAGAACCGTGGCCAGCCCCGCAGTCAACAGCGCTGTCGCCGGGAGTACTTTTCTTGTGATCATGGCTCTTAACTTCTCCAGCGTCTCTGATGACCAGGTGTTCGAGATCATCCAGTTCGCGGCTTTCTACCATCAGCTTACGTTGATCGCGAATGGCCTTGCTATCCCACTCACGGAAAAGGCGCCGCACGATTTGCTGACTTCGTTGAAGCGCGAGCGCCGAATGTCTGCAAAGGCCCAGAAATCGGGTTTTTGGCTTTGGATCCCCACGAATGAGCTTTGTGGCTGCCCAACGTCCGTCTGTATCTGCTGTATTCTCTGGGATCGCCGTCGCGGAAAAATTTGCTCCGCCGCGTGTTATGCCTTCTACCTGAGAGGACCGTGCGGTCCGGTCAGAGTCTCAACACTACCTTACCAAAATGCTGGTTGGCTCGCATGTGCTCAAGCGCTCTCCCAAGCTGGTCGAAGTCATAAATTGTGGAGATTGGCAGAGTGAGATCGCCTGCCATGATCGCCGAACCTATGTCGGCCATCATCCTGCGGTTGATCTCGCGCACCTCAGCTTTGCTGCGCGTGCGGAACGTGACGCCAACGAGTGTGATGCGGCGACGCGCGTGCGTATCGAAATCGAAATCGGCTTGATTGCCGCCCAGTCGGCCAACATTGACGATGCGCCCGAGAATGCGCGTCACATGCATTGTCTGAGTCGTGAGCGCGCCTGTGATCTGGTCAACCACGACGTCAACACCCTCACCTCCCGTTGCCTTGCGCACATCATTCACCCAGTTGGGATCTCTGGTATCAAGCGCCAGATCCGCACCAAACTTCCGTAGTCGACCCCGCCGCTCTGCGTTGGTCGATGTTCCGATCACGAGGGCTGCACCCTTCAACTTCGCGATCTGAAGCCCCATAAGGCCTACGCCCGAACTCGCTCCATTGATCAGAATCGCCTGTTCCGCCCCCAGATGCCCATGGGTGACCACGGCATCGTGCATCGTCTGCAGGGCCACGGGCAGGCAGGCAGCTTTTTCGAAGCTTGCGCCGTCGGGCATTCGCAGGATGCGCCCATAATCGCTCAGCGCAAACTCCGCGAAGGCGCCTGCGCCCGAACCCATTACCCGGTCTCCAGGCGCGAAGCTGCTAACCGCGGCGCCGACTTCGACGACCTCGCCTGACCACTCCAGCCCAAGCACCTGACCTTCTCCACCGGCAGTACCGTGCTTGACGCCGCTTGCCATCGCCAGGTCGGCCCTGTTGAGCGCGCAAGCGCGCACACGAACCAGTACCCCCTCCGCCTCGGGGATCGGTCTATCCACTTCGCGTAGTTCGGGCGCTCCGGCCGAGAGGACATGGGCTTTCATGTAAGAGTCTCCGCCGCGATCAGAGAAGGGATCAAATCACAACGCCGGCGCTTGCCGGCTCCTGCGATACTGTCAAGAGCTAGCTGCAAGACGGGTACCGCTGTCAAATTCCGAGACGAGGCTGTTGTGCGAAACAGCCTGGGATTTGGTTTCGCGAGATGGATGGCGCGGACGAGGTAAATCGCGGTTTCTCTGACCGCTTCGCTCTCAGAAATCGGCCCGAAGTCATGTTTCGGCGCCAGTCTGTCGCCATATGGCAGAGCCACAATTGTAGGTGGTTCAACGCGGCGCTAAACAATCGCGGCGCACAATTGACAAAACGTCGGCGCGGGCGCGGGCCAGGAAGGTTCTGATGAGCGGCACCATTCACGTAAGTTCTGGCGACCGGGGCGTCATCGTCGTTACGCTCGACAGCCCGCCAATGAACCCGCTCGGCGAGAGGATGCGCGCCCGCTTTATCGACATTCTCGATGAGGTCACGACGACCTCGGACTTTCGCGTCCTGGTGATTACGGGAAGGGGAAAAGCATTCTGTTCAGGTGACGATCTCAAATCGAGCTCCATTGCCAGCAGCGGGACGGCGGGATTTGGCCAATTGCTGGAGCGGCTCGATCAGCTTCCGCAACCTATCGTCGGCGCGATCAACGGCTGGTGCATTGGAGGCGGGTTCGAACTAGCGCTTTGTTGTGACATTCGAGTAGCTTCGGACGAAGCGCAGTTCGTCTGTGCCGGCGTAAATATGGGCCTGATGGCGTCTGCGTACCGACTACCCCGACTGATAGGAGAAGCACGAGCCAAGGCGATGTTGCTCACAGGCCTCCCGGTCGACGCAACGACGGCAGAGCGCTACGGGCTTGTTACTGCAGCCCATCCAGCGAATGACCTCCTGCCCTCTGCACTTCAACTTGCCCAACGCATCGCGTCGCGTGCGCCATTATCTGTGGAGGCGACCAAATCTCTCGCCGGCCGAGCCAGCGATCTCTCTCGGGAGGAGGCCGGCACGATCCAGAAATCGGTCGTGACGCGCCTGCGCGAGAGCGAGGACCATCGAGAAGCTGTTGCCGCGTTTCGCGAGAAGCGCGATCCGGTCTTTCAGAAGCGGTAACGGGGCATGCCAAACACAGGACCATTGTCACGCTTTCGGGTTCTCGACCTGACACGCGTGCGGTCAGGGCCCACCGCGGTGCGACAGTTTGCCGATTGGGGCGCCGATGTCGTGATGGTGGAGTCGCGCTCAGGCAGCGGCGACATCTCCGGCAGCCGCGATCGCTCCGACTTCCAGAACCTGAACCGCAACAAGCGAAGTCTCACGCTTGATTTGAAGTCAGACAGCGGGCGCAACGTCTTTTTGCGATTGGCGGCTCGGGCGGATGTTCTGTTTGAAAATTTTCGACCCGATGTAAAGCGACGGCTCGGCGTCGATTATGAATCGCTGAAGTCCATCAACCCTCGTCTTGTCTACGTCAGCATCTCGGGTTTCGGCGAAGACGGGCCCTACTCCCAACGACCAGGTCTTGACCAGATCGTACAAGGCATGGGCGGTTTGATGTCGATCACGGGACACCCTGGTGACGGCCCCGTTCGCACAGGTATCGCAGTGGCGGATTCGTCTGCCGGTCTCTATGGGGCACTGGGCGCAATGACGGCGCTTCTCGAACGGGAGGTCTCGGGCGAAGGGCGATGGGTTCGCACGTCCCTTCTTCAAGCCCAGATCGCACTCCTCGACTTTCAGGCAGCTCGTTACCTGGTCGAAGGAGAAGTTCCCGCTCAGGCGGGCAATGACCACCCTACGGCTGTCCCGATGGGTCTCTTCGAATCCTCGGACGGATTGATCAATATTGCAGCTTCCGGGGATCGAATGTTTTCTGCCCTATGTGGTGTTCTGGGCCTGACGCATCTTCTCGAAGACCCCAGATTTGTCGGTCACGCACGACGGCAAAACCGTGCAACCCTGAATGCTCAAATTGAGTTCGTCACCCGGCAGCACCCCACCAATCACTGGGTCGCAACGCTCAATTCGGTGGGTGTGCCATGCGGGCCGGTTAACGCCATGGACGAAGTATTTGCGGATGAGCAGGTCCGACACTCGGGTATCGTTCAAACGGTAGTTCATCAGCGGCTTGGTACGTTAAAGCTAATCGGCCAGCCGATAACAATGTCCGGGCTCGAACCGGGCCTGCGTAAAGCGGCGCCAGAGCTGGGCGCCGACAAGATCGGAGTTTTGTCCGACTATGGGTTTTCGCGGGAAGAGATAGACGCACTTCAGGCCGATGGCGTCATTTAGAGATAGCCTGCAGATAAAGTCGATTTCGACCAGCTGTTGCTGATTATGGTTTGCGGCCAGGACCGATCCCGTCCGGGTTTGCACCGTCCTCGGCCCAGATCAATGATGTCGCTCTTACTGACGCCAACGCCCCACTCTACCAGGAAACCAGCTATCTGATCAGGCAGTCGTAATCTGCAATTTCCAAAGCGCCTCTCTGAGATCTCTTTCCTGCACAGGCTTGGTTAGGACTGGGACCACCGAGAGGTCTGGAGGCAAATTCGCCGCCTGATAGCCTGTGCAGAAGATGACGCGGGTTCCCGCATCGCAAAGGCGGCGAGCAAGATCCACGGTCGATGCGCCGGCGAGGTTGAGATCCAGCACCGCCAGGTCGTAGCGCCGACCGGACGAAAGGTATTCTGCTTCGGCAAGCCGGCCAGCCACGGACGTGACGGAGATCCCTAGCTCTGCAAGTTCCTGTTCCAGCCCAAGCGCGATCAGAGGCTCGTCTTCGACCAGCAGAACCTGAAGCGTCGGGCTTGCTGCTGCGGGATCCTGAACCTGGTTTGACGCTGTGTCCCCCTGAGGCAAAGTGATCATGCAGACGAAACCTTCGTTCGTTGAATCGATCCGCCACCGGCCGCCAAGCTGTTTCTCGATCGATTGCTCCAGCATGGTGAAGCCGAATCCCCGGCGACCGTGTTGGAATGGCGGCACGGGAGATTTCTCCCGCCAGACAATTTCCAGATCACCTGTGTCAGACACCCGCCAGGCGACGTGCACCTCGCCCTCGAAATGGCTGAGGGCGCCGTGCTTGGCAGCGTTGGTCGCCAATTCATGGAGAACAAGGCCAATGGTCTGGGCGACCGCCGGCGACAGGGCGAAGGCGGGGCCTTCGACACGCGTTCGGGATGGCCGATCAACCGCGTATGGTTCGAGTTCTTCCCTCACCAGACGCCCGAGGTCAGCCCCGGCCCAGCGTTCCTCGGCGAGCAGCGTGTGGACACGGGCCAGTGTGGCCATGCGGCCCTTTGCTGCCTGCCGAAAAGCGTCCACTGTTTCTGCCTGTGTCAGCTGAACGATGGCCTGGGCGACGGCCAGGGCGTTCTTGGCGCGGTGATCAACTTCACGCATCAGCAATGTCTGACGCTCTTCCGCGCGCTTCCTTTCGCTTACATCAATGACGACAAACGAAATTCTCGGACGATTTTGCGGGCCCGGAGGAAGCGGCGTGTAGGTGCCGATATACCACCCCGCTCCCTTCCCACCATCGAATGCATACTCCATCGTTCGCGGCGCGCCGGATTCCCAAATGGCAAGCAGCGTGTCGCGCCACTGTGTCCGTTCCGCCGGGGACATACCTGTGTCGCATGCGTCGAAATCGGCCGCGCCCGGCGGCAGGTCATAGAATTCGGTGGTGGCGCGGTTTGCAAGAATATAGTGGAAACTATCCTCGGTGACCTCTAGCACGGCGATGTAGAGTTCCGAGGCGTCGAACAGGCTGTTCAATATCGCTTCGGTCTCCCGCGAGGCCTGCTGAAGCTCGGTGACCTCAGTCACATCTAGGAGCGTTCCGACATAGCGCGTCGCGCGCTCTTCTCCATCGAGGCTCGTCTCGAACACGGCCCGACCATGCGCCTCCACTATTCGCACGACGCCGTCTGGCCGGACGATGCGATAGCGGTATCTTTCGACCGACTTGATAGCCGGATCGAGCGCCCGCTGAGCCATCGCCGAGGTGTTCGGATAATCATCCGGATGCGTGACGCGGACTACATCCTCATAGGTCAGCGGCCCGGCTGGCGGAAAACCGCAAATCGTGCGGGCGCGGGGCGAGTAGATGAATGTGCCGTCGAGAACATTCCAGTCCCAAATGCCGAGTTCCGCAGCTTCAGTCGCGAGCTCCAGCCGCTGTTGGCTCTCGCGGAGTTCGGCTTCGATCTTGGATTGCTCCGAGACATCCGTGTTGGTTCCGAACCATCGCGTCACGATCCCATTGACGTCACGCAGTGGTACAACGCGCGTAAGAAAAGGCCGCAGGAGACCGTCGCGGCCTTTTAGCGGAAAAACCATTTCGGCCGGCTGCCTGGCCGCCTTTACCTCGCCCCAGCGTTGCTGAACTTTTGGATAGATGGCTGGGTCGTGAAGCTGCGCCAGACCGGACTCGCGAATAGCGGCGGCGTCCAAGCCTGTATAGGCAAGCCACGCGGCGTTCACCCAAATGATCGAGCCTTCCTCGTCCGAGATCCAGCACGGCGTCGGCAAATCCTGGGCGACCTGCCGGAACGGGAGATCTGCCTCGTTGGCTTCCCGGGTGGACGAATTCGTACTCACACGCACGGCCCCTCCCCGACGCCCCAGCAGGGCTCCGGTGATTGGATATCGTCCAAAAACCGGCCACGACCAGCCCTGGCGGTCGACTTTGAAACGCCGACCTCAAGCCAAGAATTGAAACTTTCGTTTTCCTGACGTTCCGGGACAAAGGTCCTGGGCAATCCGTCCGGCGAGGGCTTCACCTTACTGGCGAAGCACATCGATCAAGGCTGACCCGGATAACTACCTTCTCAACCTAACACCGGCGCCGCCTTGCGCGTCTTTAGCCAAGAATAGTACGCCGCCCCTCTCCAAGGATCGCTGGATAGCCTCCTTGTTTGGGGCGGTACTACGGTCTGGCCCTCGTGGGCTTTCGATCCTGCGAATAGTCGCAAGCGATACGCCGCTTTCCTCTGAAAGCTTCTGCTGATTCCAGTCCAGCAACGCGCGGGCGGCTCGAACCTGTCCGGCCATAAGTGACATTTTTTAACTCATATGCGCTTTTGTGTTGCGCGCTTAGAGCGCAGATGATAGATTCGCGATCACTAGTAACGCAAAGGCAAACCAATGTCTCGACGCCCCATAGGCGCAGCGATTGCGGATCTGCGCCCGAATGGCCCATCACGACGACGCCTCATAGTAAGCTCTGCAGCTACCATAGCGGTGGCGCCCGTCAGCCTGGACAACGACCCTACCATTCCAGCGTGCCGTGCCTTGCAGGCCTGTCAGGCGGAACACGAGGACCTCACCAAACGCTGGCAGACCCTCGAAACCTACCTCTTCCGCAACCAAGAATGGTGCAGGCTTTCCAGACGCCAGCGTGCGGCCATTCCAGAAGCGGCCGAACTGGACGCGATCGACGATCGTCTTGACGAACTCTCCGATCACGAACAGCAACTATTGATGGTCCTAATCCAGACCAGCGCGACCACACCTCGTGGCCTCGCCGCCAAGCTGGCCGTCGCTGCTTCTATCGTTCGTCCATACGAGAACGCAGATGCGCATGACTTGATAACGAGCGTGCTGCGCGATTTCCGGAGCATGGTCGGCGGCATTCTGGAATGACCCGAGCACTCCCAATCGGGTTACGGGTCTGTGCAAGCCATCTCAGGCTCGGCCTCTTCCGCGCCGCGCGCGGGGAGAACTAGCATGAGCAACCCCGGGGACAAGAATGCTTCGGTGATGGCGCTCTGCGAGCGCCATCGTTCAATTGGCTTGAGACAGGAAAAAATCCGTGAGTTGATCAGCAACCTGGAGGCGATGCTCGCCGACCACCACAACTGGTTCGATCTCACCCGAGCGCAACGGCGCAAACTTCCGGCCGCCCAGCCCTTCCATGGACTGGAAGACGAGTTGGAACAGCTCGACCATGAACGCGCACGGCTGGTAATTGATCTGCGCGAACATCCTGCCCGCTCGTTGATCGAAGTGATTGCGAAACTGGAGGTCGTCGCGCGCGTCATAGAGCCAGATGACTATCCCGAAGCTCATGCGCTCCTGTCCCACGCGATCACAGATCTGACGATGGAGCACGGCTGAAACGTTGCAATTCTCAGCGCCGAAGCACGACCCTTGACCCAGCCGCCTGATCCGGGCCGTTGATTAGAGGAGTCCGTTCGCATCTCACATACATGGTCGGCATACGGATTTGCGCAGTAGTAGAGCCGGCATGTTCAAACCCCAGCGTCAGTTACTTGCCCTCAATGGTGAACGCCAACAACACGTTGAGCGGATTGCCGTATGCGCCCGTTGCTCCGTTATATCCGGAAATGGCGTAGAGCGCTCCGCCGGAAACAACGACGCCCGTGTGATCGAACGAGCCGCCGGGCTGGGCTGCGACGCCGTTGGTCGTGGCGTAGGTCTGTCCGGCCGAATTGAACTCCCACAGGGCCTTGCCAGTCTTGCTGTCATAGCCTCGCAGCCATCCATCCTGCCCGCCTGAGAAGACCACGCCGGGAATCACGCTGACCGGCGCCGACTGGGCGTTGGAGCAGCGCCGGGTCGTCCAGCCGCAGGGCGCGGACGGCGCAGGCGCCTTCCACAGGAATTCGCCCGTCGCCGGATCAAGCGCATAGACGCCGGGATGGGCCTTGTCCTTCGGCGCGATGCTGTCCGACACGGCCACGTAGAGCGCCTTCTTGTCGGCCGCCATGCCCCATTCGATCCCGCCCAGCGCGCTGCCGGCGCCGACCTGCGTCATCCAGACCTGCTTGCCGGTATCCGGATCGACGCCATAGACGGCGCCCGATTTCTGTCCGGCGAGAACGATCTGCTTGCCGCCTTTCAGCGAGAACAGGATCGGCGAAGCGCCGAAATCGTGATCCGGTCCGATCTCGCCCAGCGGGCAGTTCACGCCGCGTGTGCGCCCGCAGGCGATCAGGAAATTATCGTCCCTGGTGACCTGCGTCGCCCAGCGAACCTCCCCGTCGGCAAGACCGATGGCGACGATGGCGTCAGCCGTCGGCGCATCCGCCTCGGTGTAGGAATCGCCCGTTGCGACATAAAGCTGGCCGCGCTTGGCGTCGAGCGTCGGTTGCGACCAAATCGCTGCGCCGGCTGGCCCATAAAGCTGGGTGCCCGCCGCATTGGTTCGCGTGGGCTTGGGGTCCAGCAGTTGCGTGCGCCAGGCGATCTTGCCGGACTTGATATCCAGCGCGACGACCGCTCCGGCAAACGTGCAGCAGCTATAGCTGCCCAGTGCGCCCATGGTTTCCTCGGACGAGGACACCGGCACATAGATCCGGTCGCCCTCGATCACCGGCGCCCCGGTGAGCATGGACAAGGGATGCGGATCGAGATTGGTCTTCCAGATCTCTTTCCCGGTCATCGCATCCAGCGCCCGGAAATCCCGGTTGAAATCGCCAACATACATCACCCAGCCCGAGGGCGTGTCTCCCGGGCGGTGAACAACCAGAGGCGACTGCCGCATCGGCGACCCGATCGCGCTGCGCCAGTAGACGCATCCCGTCTTCGCATCGAGCGAATAGGCGTCGCCCGCGAACGTCACCAGGAACATCCGGTCGCCAATAATGGTCGGCTGCCCGGCCCGGCCGCCCGCAAGCGCAAACGACCACTTCACCTTGAGCCGGCCGACATTGGCGGGCGTCAGGCTCGTCTTCGCCTGGAAGCGGTTCGAGGCGGCGGTAGCGCCATATCCATTCCAGTCCGTGGCTTTCGACCGGATCGGCGGCGTGGACGCGCACATCGTGTCCGGCGGCTGACGGCCAGCCGGCGTTGCATCCGCCATTTGCGTCAACGGCTTGCCAGTCACATACGTCGCAACCAGGCCGATCATTTCCGGGCTCAGGCCGCTGGCCATCGGCTGCATCGTGCCGGCGGTCAGCGCCTGAACGACGCTCTCCGGCGTGCGCTGGGCGAGGTCCTCCCGCGACGGCGCCCGGCCGATCGCCGGGTCGTGACAGGACTTGCAGCGCGAGTCGAACAGGCTGGCGCCCGCTCCGCTTTCATCCGCCTGCTGGGCGAAGCACGCGTCCGCCATCCCGACGGTCAGCAATGCGGCCACTGCCGAAATCGTCGCAATACGCAGTCTCATCGGCGACCTCCCCGTTTTATGGCGGACTCATATCAGGCGCTCTCCAAATTGGGGAGCGCCGGCTTCCGCTCATCCCTTGAACAAGTTTGTGTATTCGGTCCGCAGCAACGCCTTCTGCACTTTGCCCATCGCGTTGCGCGGCAGGTCCTTCACGAAGACGATGCGCTTGGGCGTCTTGAAGGCGGCGAGCTGCTCGCGGCATGCGGCGATCATGGCGCTTTCTTCGCCCGCTCCGATAACGATCGCCGCAACGCCCTCTCCAAAGTCCGGGTGCGGCAGGCCGATTACGGCGCTCTCGACGACACCCGGCATCGCATCGAGCACCAGCTCGATTTCCTTGGGATAGACATTGTACCCGCCCGAAATGATCAGGTCCTTGGCGCGACCGGATATCCATACGCGACCGTCCGGGTCTTGCCGCCCGACATCGCCGGTGATGAAATATCCGTCCTTCGTGAACTCCTCGGCGGTCTTTTCCGGCATGCGCCAATAGCCGCCGAACATGCTTGGCCCGCGAATTTCGATGACGCCTGTTTCCTGCCCCCCGCCAATCCGCAGGTCCACGCCCGGCAACGGATAGCCGACCGAACCTGCAATGCGATCGCCCTCGAGCGGATTTGACGTGATGATCACCGCCTCGCTCATCCCGTAGCGCTCAAGGATGCGCTTGCCCGTGCGCGCCTCGAAATCGGCGAACGTTCCGGGCAACAGCGGCGCCGATCCGGAAATGAAGAGACGCATGTTCGACGCCGCTTCTCGGGTGAACGCGTCGTTCGCAAGCAGGCGTGTGTAGAAGGTCGGCACGCCCATCATCACCGTCGACCTGCGAAGACCGTCGATAACGTCTTCATCAACGAACTTTGGCAACCACACCATCGGGCATCCGCTCAGAAATGCGCAATGCATCGCGACGAACAGGCCGTGGACGTGAAAGATCGGCAGCGCATGAAGCAGGACATCACTCGAAGAAAAGCCCCAGGCGCGATGCAGCGCCTTCGCGTTGGCCGACAGATTGCCGTGCGAAAGCATGGCGCCTTTCGATCGCCCGGTCGTGCCGCTGGTATAGATGATCGAGGCGAGATCGTCCGCCGTGCGCGCCACCGCCTTTTCAAGCGGCGGAGCGCCGCGCGAGCCGGCGGCAAACGCCTGCGCATCCTGGATGAACAGGCGGGGTTCGGCGTCGTTGATGAAATACTCGACCTCGCTGGGCGTGTAAGCGGAGTTGAGCGGCAGGAAGACAGCGCCGGCCTTCAGCGTCGCCAGATAGATCATCACGGCTTCGATCGATTTCTCGACCTGCATGGCGATACGGTCGCCCGGCTTTACGCCTTCGGCGATAAAGCGCCCCGCGATCTCCGCCGCCGCCTGCTCCAGGGCGCCGTAGGAAACCTCGCCGCCGCCAGTCAGAAGAAAGCACGGCGCCGAGCGGTCGGCCGGAAAGCCGCCAGACAACAAATCATAGAGATTTTCGGACATCGAACCTTCCGGCGACGGCGATCCTGGCTGACGCCCTCAGCCTACTGCTGTTTCTCCGTCCCCTCGGCCGGGGCCTGCTGGGCCTCGCGCCCGCCACCGGCAAGCAGCGTGGTCAAAGGCCCCAACTCCGCCGGATCGAGCTTGCCGTCGCCATTGACGTCCAGCTTGTCCCACTGGGCAAGAATCTTCGGCGCCATCGGCCCTCTCAACTCGGCCTTGTCCACCGTTCCATCGATGTCGGAGTCCAGAATGCCAAGCACGCGCGTCTTCTCGGTGTCGGCCATGTATTCCGGCTTCTGGTCGACTGCCGTCTCTCCCTTGAAGGTGATCGACAGCTCTGTGTACTCCATCTCCTCCCACGACTGCTCGCCCCAGGTGATCGTCTTCGACGGATCGGGGTTCGCCGGGTTGTTGGGCGAGTTGTCGAATTCATAGCGCGTAATGACCTTCGATCCCGCCGGCAGGTTGATTGGCGTGGCGAGGTCGTAGGTGCGTTGCCAGTTGAAGTCGTATTGCGGCACCGAAAGGATCATCTCCTCCTTGCCGCCCGGCTTCTGCAGGTAAACGTGCGCGTTCTCGCCGCGATAATGCGCATGAACGAATATTGAGAACAGCGTCGCTTCGTGCGGGAAAGTGACATACGCCACTTCCTTGTGGTGCGCTTCGCCGGGCGGCAGTTCGATGTTCGTGTTGGCGACCACCAGCTTGCGCCGCACCGTCGTCGGCGGCTTGTCCTTCGGATAGAAGTAGAGGCCGACGCGGGTCACGTCCGTCGTTTCCTTGCCATAGGGCGTATAGTGCATCTGGAAACGCAAACGCTGTCCTGGCTGGATCAACATGCCCGCGCCGTCGGCGTATCTCAGCGTTTCGCCGCCCACGGCATAGGTGCTGAAGGGCCCCACGACGTGATGGACCGCCTGCCGGTCGCCGGGCTTCACTGTTACTGCGCGAATCCAGCGCGGCTCGGTCAGCGGCGAGGTGACGATCGGGTTCTGGTAATCGACGACGCCGGAGGCCGGAACCTTGAATGCGGGAATCTCCAGCACGAGATCCGGCGTTCCCAATTCCCACTCGGGCGCGGGTTTTGCGTTTGCCTTGAGGGGGTCGATGGCGCTGTCGCCGCGGGCGGCGCCGGCCTCGATCCAGTGCACCAGGGTCTGGGCGTCCCTGTTGGAGAGGTTCATGTCGCCCGAGAACTTGCCGATGTGCGGATCGGCGTTGTAGGGCGGCATCCGGTCGGTGCGGATCACCTCCCGGATCATCGGCGCAAAGCCCTTCACCATCTCGTAG
>WGLW01000030.1 GCA_016125405.1 Alphaproteobacteria bacterium
ATTGAAACGGCTAACTGGTCTTGCAAATCACCTGCAATTGCCCGGTAATGCCGCCGGACATCAATAATTGCGCGTCATCTTGGGGGCGTGCGGATCGAGGAGTCTAACATGCGGTCATCCTATACTTTGGCGATGCTCGGAACGGCTTTGGCGCTGGCGGCGTGCGCGTCTCAACCGAAGGAAGCGCCCGTTCCCGTCGCGACTGCGCCGGTAACCGCTCCACGCCCTGCCCCAACGGCTCCGGCGCCCGCGCCGGCCACCAACCCCGGCCCGGTTGCGGGCTCGAAGGCCGATTTCATGGCCAAGACCACGGATCGCGTCTATTTCGCGCTCGACCAGTACACGCTGACGGACCAGAGCCGCGCCGCCCTTCAGGCCCAGGCTGCCTGGCTGAAACAGTATCCGAGCGTGCAGGTGCAGATCGAAGGCAACTGCGACGAGCGCGGAACGCGTGAGTACAACATCGCGCTCGGCCAGCGCCGCGCCGATTCGGTCAAGTCCTACCTGGCCAGCCTCGGCGTGAACACGACGCGGATCGACACCGTCTCCTACGGCAAGGATCGCCCGATTGATCCGGGCCACAGCGAGGATGCGTGGAGCGCCAACCGCAACGCGCACACCAATATCGTCTCCGACGGCATCAGCTGAGCAACTGCAGTCCGCCGCCCGTCTTGCCACAATTCTGGCGCGGGCGGCGGATAGCGTTTGAGCATGAGCGTGATGCAACGATCGTGTCGTCCCGTCATCGGCCTTGCGGCCGCGCTGGCGGGACTTGCGTTTCTGGGGACGGCCCCGGCTTCCGGCCAGGTTCTCGGCGGAGGCGGCTATGCGCCCGCGCCCGACCCGGCGGTGGCCAGCATGCAGAGCCGGCTCGATGCGCTCGAATCCGACCTGCGCAAGGCGACCGGCCGGATCGAGCAGCTGGGCTTTGACCTCACCAAGGCGCGCCAGACGGCCGACGCCGCCAACGCCGCCCGGCTTGAGGACGAAAAGACGATCGCCGCGCTGACCGATCGCGTGAATGCGCTCGAGGCGCTGGCGCATGGCGATACGGCGGCCGCCTCCGGCGTCGCCAGCGGCCCGGCGGAAGCGACCGTCAATCTTTCGGCTGGCGGCGCTGTCGCCCTCGCCCCGCCCTCAACGCCTCCGGTCGACACGTCCCAGCTTCCGGACGACGAAGCGGGCCTGCTGGCGCAGGCGAAGACCTTCATGCTGGTGCCGGACTACCCCTCCGCGCAGGCGGCGTTCGCGACCTTCCTGAAGAAATACCCGAAGAGCGACAACGCATCGGAAGCCCAGTACATGCTGGCCGAAGCGATGCTCTACCAGAACGACTACGCCGATGCGGCCGACGCCTACGGGAAGATGCTGAAGTCCTACCCGAAATCGCCGCACGCCCCGGAAAGCCTGGCGAAGCTGGCGCGGGCGATGCGGCTGATGGGCAAGAAGCCGGAAGCCTGCAAGGCGCTGGAGCTGCTGTCCAGCAACTACCCGAAGGTCGGCGAGCCGGCCAAGACAATCGCCGCGACGGAAAAAGCGCGATCGGGCTGCTAGCGTGCGGCGGACAGTCAACCGCTTCGGACTTGTATTGATCGCGGCTGCCGGGTTGGCTGCGCCGCCGACCGACGCCGCGTTCGCCCAGACGCCGCCGGCCCCGCTACCCTCTGTCGATCGCGTTCGCAGCGGCATGTACGACGCATCGGATCCGCCCGCGATCGTGCGGTTCATGACCAAGACGGGCTACAAGGCCGAACTTAGCGCCGACGCGAACGGCGATCCGGTGATCACCGGGCGCATTTCGCGGAGCGACTACACCATCCAGTTCTACGAATGCGAACGGAATACGTTCTGCAATTCCATCCAGTTCTTCGTTCAGGCGCCGCGCCCGGCCGGCTTTGGACTGGAGCAGGCCAACGCCTTCAACGCGCGCTGGCGCTATGTGCGCGTGACGCTGGCGGGCGACGTGGTCCGGCTGCAGATGGACGTCAATCTCGACGCGGGCGTGACCGGCGACAATCTGGAAGATACGCTCGACATCTGGCGCCAGCTGCTTGAGACGTTCGAGCGTGAAGTCCTCAAATCCGGTTGAGACGGCGACCGACCCGCACGCCGGGCCGGCGGCGGACGCGGAAACCGTCCGGCGGGCGCATCGCGCGCTGGACATTCTTGCGGCGGAGCATGACCGCATCGGCCTTGCGGTTTCCGGCGGTTCGGATTCGACCGCTCTCCTCGTCCTCGCCTCCGACTGGGCCCGCGCGCATGGCAAGCTGATCCGCGTGGCGACGGTCGATCATGGATTGCGTCCGGAGGCGGCGGCCGAAGCGGAGGGCGTGGCGGCGCTGGCGCATCGTCTCGGCCTTGCTCACGACACCCTGCGCTGGCGCCCGGAGACAACACACGTCACGCAGGCGTCCGCGCGCACGGCGCGGCACGACCTTCTGGCCATTTGGGCGCGGGCGCATGACCTGCCGTTGGTCGCAATGGGCCACACACGCGACGATCGCGTCGAAACATTCCTGATGCGGGCGCGGGCGGGATCGGGCTGGCGCGGCCTCGCCGGACCGATGCCGGCGGCGGCTTCGCCCGCCGGGCGCCTGCGGATCATCCGCCCTCTGCTGGCGCTCGCACGGCGCGACTTGCGGCGCAGACTCCTTCAACGGGGACATGGCTGGATCGAGGATCCCAGCAACAGGATGATGCGTCACGAGCGGGTGCGGATGCGCGCGCTGGCCGGCGACCGGCTGGGCGAGCCAACCTGCGGGCGGATCATCCGCACCATGGACGGGCTGGCGGCGATGCGGGCAGCGGTGACGGCGGCGGCGCGCGAGGCGCTGGAGACCAAGGTGGACGCAGCTTCCGGGCAGGCGATGCTGGATGCAGCCGCCTTCCGGGCGCTCGACCGGGAGCCGCAGCTGAGGCTTGCCGAAGCGCTGGTGATGGCGGCGGGCGGCGCGGCGCGCCTTCCCGACGCAGGCGGGCTGGACCGTCTGGCGAGGCGCATGGCCGAACCCGGCGGCCTCCAGAGGGGCGCGACCCTGGCCGGCGCCTGGATCGCCGAGACCCGCGGCGCCCTGCGCATCCGGCGCGCACCGCCGCGCCGCGCGTCATCCGGCGTCTTAAATCAGTCCCGGCCCGTCCCCATGTTCGATCTCGAACGGGCCGAAGCGCTGCTGGCCGACCCCCGGATTGGCGCGCTTTTCGTCTGAAATTCGCGCGCTGCGGCCCTTTCCCGGGCGGCAGGTGCGGGTCTGGCGGCAGGCGCGAGGTCCGGCAAACGCCGTGCGGAGGGCGCCAAGCGCTGCAATGACGCAGGATTGTGACAGCCGCTTAACGGTTCGGCACTCGTTTTCAGGCATCATCTCGCCTATGTTGACTTGGCGTATCCCTCTCGAAAGGCGGCCGGTATGAACGTCCGGAATCTGGCGCTCCTTGGCGTCGTGCTGTTTCTGCTGGTCGCCCTTGTGATGGTGATGAACACCTCCTCGGGCACGCACGAGCAGGAGAAGCTCAGCTACTCGCAGTTCTGGAAGGATGTGGACGCCGGGCAGATCACGTCCGTCACCTTCAACAACAACGACAAGGTCGTCTCGCGGATCGGCGACAAGACCTACGTCACCGTCGTTCCCCCTCTGGAATTCGACTTCGCCACCAAGCTGATGGCCAAGGGCGTCAACGTCGACGCGAAGGACACGGAAGGCTCCGGCAGCCTGCTCGGCTACCTGTTCAGCGCCCTGCCCTTCATCTTCATCGTCGGTCTCTGGTTCTTCCTGATGCGACAGATGCAGGGCGGCGGCGGGCGCGCCATGAGTTTCGGCAAGTCGAAGGCGCGGCTGCTGACCGAGCGGCACGGGCGCGTGACGTTTGAGGACGTCGCCGGCGTCGACGAAGCCAAGGAAGAACTCGAAGAGATCGTCGAGTTCCTGAAGGACCCGGCCAAGTTCCAGCGCCTCGGCGGCAAGATTCCGAAAGGCGCACTGCTGGTCGGCCCGCCCGGCACCGGCAAGACGCTGATCGCGCGCGCCGTCGCGGGCGAAGCCAACGTGCCGTTCTTCACCATTTCCGGTTCCGACTTCGTCGAGATGTTTGTCGGCGTCGGCGCGAGCCGCGTGCGCGACATGTTCGAGCAGGCCAAGAAGAACGCGCCCTGCATCATCTTCATCGACGAGATCGACGCGGTCGGCCGCCATCGCGGCGCCGGCCTCGGCGGCGGCAACGACGAACGCGAACAGACGCTCAACCAGCTGCTGGTGGAGATGGACGGGTTCGAGGCCAACGAAGGCATCATCATCATCGCCGCGACCAACCGGCCGGACGTGCTCGACCCCGCGCTGCTGCGTCCGGGCCGTTTCGACCGTCAGGTGACGGTGGGCAACCCCGACATCGTCGGCCGCGAAAAGATCCTCAAGGTCCACATGCGCAACGTGCCGGTGGCCAAGGATGTCGAAGCGAAAACGATCGCGCGCGGCACGCCGGGCTTCTCCGGCGCCGACCTCGCCAACCTCGTCAACGAGGCGGCCCTGCTGGCGGCGCGGCGCGGCAAGCGCTCGGTCGGCATGCGCGAATTCGAGGACGCCAAGGACAAGGTCATGATGGGGCCTGAGCGCAAGTCCATGGTCATGTCCCAGAAGGAAAAGGAACTCACCGCCTGGCACGAGAGCGGCCACGCCATCGTGGCGCTGTTCGTTCCCTCGGCGGACCCGGTCCACAAGGCGACCATCATCCCGCGCGGCCGCGCGCTGGGCATGGTGATGCAGCTGCCGACCGACGACAAACTCTCGATGTCGAAGGTGGAGATGATCTCGCGCCTCGCCATCATGATGGGCGGACGCGTCGCCGAAGAGCTGAAGTTCGGCGACGACAACGTGACGGCCGGCGCCTCCTCCGACATTCAGGCGGCGACGCGGCTGGCGCGCGCCATGGTCACGCGCTGGGGCCTCTCGGACACGATCGGCCCGATCGACTACGCGGAAGACCAAGGCGAAGTCTTCCTCGGCAACCAGCTGGTGAAGTCGAGCCATGTTTCGGAAGAAACCTCCAAGAAGATCGAGGAGGAAGTCCGCAAGCTGGTGGTCGGCGGCATGGAGACGGCGCGCCGCGTTCTGACCGAACAGCACGATGCCTGGACGGCGCTGGCCGAAGGCCTGCTCGAATACGAGACGCTGACGGGCGAGGAGATCAAGGACCTCATCAACGGCAAGCCGCCGGAACGCCCCGACGACATCGATCCGGGCCCGACCTCGGCCGTGCCGGTGATCAAGAAGAAGCCCAAGTCCGGCGAAGGCTTCGGCGGCGCGGAGCCGGAACCGCAGCCGACCTAGGCCTTTCAGTCGAGACCGATGAACAGACGGCGGCCCTTCCAGGGGCCGCCGTTTGCTTTTGGGGCGATGGGCAGGCGGCTTCAGGCGTCCATAACCGGAGGGCGCACGTGCCTTGGCTGATAGACGCCCAGTTCATGGCCAGACGGCAGGGTGACCGACGTCATCACGCCGTAACGCCGGGTTGAGAGCGGCACGGTCGGCCGTCCGTGTTTCGCCATTTCGGCCACGAAAGCCTCGACATCGTCGACCATCAGAAAGAACGCCTGCTCGGTCCCTTCATCGCCGGGATGCACGGCGACCTCGCCGGGCGGCAGGCCGAAGATCAGCCAGCCGCCGCCGGCATCGACATTCGGGAAATTCAGCACGTCGCGCAGGAATGCGCGGTCGGCTTCGGCGTCCTTCGAATAGAGAACCGTATGCGCGCCCGTGATCTTCATCGAGACCTCCCCGTCCTGACCGCCTGCGCCAGACCCTCGCCAGCGGGGTCCGGTACAGCCTAGTCTCCCGACAACAATGCTAAGCCAGCCCGGGAGGGGCGCCTATGACCACACGTGGAGTTCTCGCAGCAGCCTCGCTGATCGCCCTTGCCCTGCCCGCTTTTGGACCGGCACCGGCGCACGCCCAGACACAGCGCGAGAAATGGAACGTGCCCACCGAACCGTTCCACATCATCGGGAATGTCTATTACGTGGGAACGGCGGGGCTTTCGTCTTTCCTGTTCGTGACGCCGGAGGGCGACATTCTGCTGGATGCGGCCCTGCCCGAATCCGCGCCCCAGATCGAGGCCAACATCCAAAAGCTCGGCTTCAGGCTCAGCGACATCAAATATGTCCTCAACAGTCATGCCCACTTCGACCATTCCGGCGGGCTGGCGCAGATCAAGAAGGACACCGGCGCGAAACTCGTCGCCAGCGAGGGCGACAAGAGCGCGCTGGAAGGCGGCTTCTATCTCGGCAGCGAGAGCGTCAAGGCGATGTCGGCGCCGCCGGTGAAGGTCGACCGCGTTGTGAAGGATGGCGACGCGCTGACGCTGGGCGGCTTCACGATGACCGCGCACCTGACGCCCGGCCACACGCGCGGCTGCACCTCATGGGGCTGGACCGTCGAGGACGGCGGCAAGAGCTATTCGGCGCTGGATTTCTGTTCGGCCACCATCGCCGCGAACCGGCTGGTCGATCCGCCGCAATACAAGGGCATCGTGGCGGACTACCGCGCGACCTTCGAGACGGCGGCGAAGATGAAGGTGGACGTGTTTCTCGCCCCGCACGCCGAGTTCTACCATCTCGCCGAGAAGCGGGCGAAGATCGCCGGCGGCGCGCCGAACCCGTTCATCGACCCGGGCGAGTTCCAGCCCTTTATCGCGAAGCAGAAGGCGGATTTCGAAACCGGCCTTGCGGCGCAGGAAGCCAGGGCGAAAGCGAAGGCGGCCGCGGCGAACTGAAGACGTCCGCCGCGGGCCAGCAGTTTCGCTATTGCTTGGCCGGCGCCGGAGGCGCGGCGGGCCGTGGCGGAGGCGGCGGCAGCGTGCCGCCCTCGCAGAGGATTTTCATGTTGGCGAGGCCGCGCTCGAACGCGGTGCGGCGGCGCGCGATCTCGGCCTGCTTGGCGGCTTCATCGCCCGGAACCAGCGAATTGTCGTACATCAGCGTGTAGAGCATCTTCGTGGTCTTGGGCGTAAGCGGCCGGGCTTCCAGCGTGCCGTGATAGAGATTGTAGGGGCGGCCATCGCGGACCGGCTGGGTGTAGGTGTAGGAATACTCCGTCTTGCCGACGAGGATTTCCTTGCCGACGGTGCGGACCGCGCCGACCTCGCCATCCGTGCCGGCGGTGATCGTGCAGCCGGCCGGGATCTGAAGCCATTCGGCGATATCGCAATACTTGCCGACGCGCTTCCACACCTCGTCCACCGGCTTGTTGATCGTGATCTCCATCGGAATGGAGATGTAGGTGGGATTTTCGACGGCGCTGGAGACCGGGGCCGGCGCGGCGTCTGCTGCCGGCGCAGCCGCCGTCTGCTGCGGTTCGGACGTGGCGGGGCTGCAGGCCGAATAGAGCGCGGCGCATCCAGTCAGGCTCACGGCAGCCGCCAGCGCGTGTGAAATCTTCATGTAGGTCTCCTCCCGGGATGATCTGTTTTGCGACTGATACCGGCTGGGACCGTGTCGGCCAATAGCTGGACCGACATGCTAGTCCGGATCGTCCTCGAACAAAGGCTGCTGGAAGCTGGCGGGCGGCTTGAGGCCGACCCGCTCCCAGGCTTTTGGCGTCGCCACCCGGCCGCGCGGCGTGCGGGCGACGAAGCCCTGCTGCATCAGGTAGGGCTCGATCACTTCCTCGATGGAATCGCGCGCCTCGGAGAGCGCCGCCGCCAGCGTATCGGCGCCGACCGGGCCGCCGGAATAGGTTTTGACCAGCGCCTCGAGATAGCGGCGGTCGAGCGCATCGAGGCCGTCGCCATCGACGTCGAGCCGCGCCAGCGCCTTCGAGGCGGCGGCGCGGTCGATCTTCGCATTGTCCGCTTCGCAGAAGTCGCGCACCCGGCGCAGCAGGCGCACGGCGATGCGCGGCGTGCCGCGGGACCGGCCGGCAATCTCTTCGGCGCCATCCTTCGTTATGGCCGCGCCCAGCTTGAGACCTGCGCGGTGAACGATGAAACCCAACTCCTCGCGGGTATAGAACTCCAGGCGCACGGGAATGCCGAACCGGTCGCGCAGCGGCGTCGAGAGCAGCCCTGCCCGCGTGGTCGCGCCGATGAGCGTGAAGGCCGGCAGGTCGATCTTCACCGAGCGCGCGGACGGCCCCTCGCCGATGATCAGGTCGAGCGCGTGATCCTCCATCGCGGGATAGAGGATTTCCTCGACATGCGCGGGCAGCCGATGGATCTCGTCGATGAAGAGAACGTCGCGCGCCTCCAGATTGGTGAGCAGCGCGGCAAGGTCGCCCGCCTTGGCGATCACCGGGCCCGAGGTCGAGCGGAAGCCAACGCCCATCTCGCGCGCGACGATCTGCGCCAGCGTGGTCTTGCCCAGACCCGGCGGGCCGGAGAGCAGCACGTGATCCAGCGCATCGCCCCTGCGGCGGGCCGCATCGACAAAGACGCGGAGGTTGGCCTTGGCGGCCGCCTGGCCGGTGAAATCATCGAACAGCGCAGGACGCAGGGCGCGGTCCATCGCCTCGCCGGGCTGGCGCTCGGGGTCGGTGATGTCGCCGTCTCTCGCCATGTCTTTCGCCATGCTGGGGAGTCTGCACCGGTTTCGCGGCCAAGGGAACGCTTGAAGAACGAAGGGCCGGTTAATGCGCGAAAACCGGGTCTGGCGACCGGAGCATGCAAGCATTGATTTTCGATATTCGAGGGCGCAACCATGCCCCGCCTTAAGGGAGCTGTAGAATGAAACGAGGCCTGAACTGGAAGCAGGGATTGGCTTTTGCCGCGGGGGCCTTTCTGGTGCTGGGCGTTAGCGCCTGCAGCCAGAAATCGGAAACCGCCGCCGCGCCGCCCGCGCAGGTCGTGGACTGGCCCGCCTTCGTTCAGTCGTTCATCACCAGCGACTTCACCTTCAATCCCGACTTCGCCATCTACGAGGGCAAGCACGAGTTCGACGGCAAGCTGCCGGACTGGAGCGAGGAAGGCCTGCAGAAGCAGATCGCCAGCCTGAAGGACTGGAAGACCAAGGCCCAGGCGATCGATCCCGCCAAGCTGACCAAGGCCCAGGCCTTCGAGCGCGACTACCTGATCGCGGTGATCGACGGAAAACTGTTCTGGCTGGATACGGCCGACTGGCCGCACAAGAACCCCGCCTTCTACGGCCTTGATCCCAACGTCTATGTCGCGCGGCCCTACGCCGATGTGACCACCCGGATGAAGGCGTTCACGCAATACGCCCTGGCCGTTCCCAAGGCGGTCGAGCAGATCAAGGCCAACCTGAGGCCTCCCCTGCCGCGCAGCTATATCGACAACGGCGTTGCGACCTTCAACGGCCTCGCCGAATACATGAAGACGGACGTGAAAGAGGCCTTCAAGGACGGCGACGCCGCCGACAAGCCTGCGTTCGACACAGCCGCGGCCGGCGCCGCGGACGCCTTCACCAGCCTGGCCAAGTGGCTGGAAGACCAGCGCAAGACGCAGACCGAGGGCTTCGCCATGGGCCCGGATCTCTTCTCCAAGATGCTCTACGAAACGGAGCGCGTGGACACGCCGCTGGACCAGCTGGAAGCGATCGGCCGCGCCGATCTCAAGCGCAACCAGGACGCGCTGGCCGAAGCCTGCAGCAAATTCGCGCCCGGCAAATCGATCAAGGACTGCGTCGCCAAGGAAGCGGCCGACAAGCCGGAGGGCGGCGTCGTCGAATACGCCCGCAAGCAGCTGGTCGAGCTGAAGCAGTTCGTCATCGACCACAATGTGGCGACCGTGCCCGAGGGTCAGGAAGCCAAGGCGGAGGAATCGCCGCCCTACAACCGGCAGAACTCGGCCTACATCGATCCGCCCGGGCCGTACGACAAGAACCTGCCGGCGGTCTATTACATCTCGCCGCCAGACCCGACCTGGTCCAAGGCCAAGCAGAACGCCTACATCCCCGGCAAGGCCGACCTGCTCTTCACCTCAGTGCACGAGGTTTGGCCCGGCCACTTCCTGCAGTTCCTGCACTCGAACCGGTCGGACTCCATCTTCGGCCAGATCTATGTCGGCTACGCCTTCGCCGAGGGCTGGGCGCACTACGCCGAGGAGATGATGTGGGATGAGGGGCTCGGCGACGGCGATCCCGAGACGCATGTCGGCCAGCTGCTGAATGCGCTGCTGCGGAACGTCCGCTTCCTCTCGGCGATCGGCATGCACACCAAGGGCATGACGCAGGCCGAAAGCGAGAAGATGTTCCTTGAGGACGCCTATCAGGATCCTGGCAACGCCGAACAACAGGCGGCGCGCGGCACCTATGATCCGGCCTATCTCAACTACACCATGGGCAAGCTGATGATCCGCAAGCTGCGCGACGACTGGTGTGCGGCCAAGGGAAAGTCGGCGGACGACAAGACGTGCTGGAAGGATTTCCACGACGCCTTCCTCGCCTATGGCGGACCGCCCATCCCGCTGATCCGCGGCGCGATGTTGAACGAGAAGGCCTCGGCGGCGTTCTAGACCCGGATCGACTTGATCGGATTCGCCGAGCGAGTCCGATCAAGTCGCGAATCCCTCTCCCATTGCCTAGGCTGGCGGCTTGCCGCGCTGGGCGGCTACATCGCGGATCTTTATTCCGAGGATCATCGCCGCCAGGATGACGGTGATCGCGTTGGCGACGATGATCGACCATTGCATGGTCATGATTCCGAAAACGCCCCAGAGGGCGACGCCGGTGGTGAACAGGAGATACATCACCAGGGAGATCGCACGCGTGTCGCGGGTGCGGATCACCCGGATCGCCTGCGGGAAGAAGGACAGCGTCGTGAGGCATGCCGCCACGTCGCCGGTGAATTCGGACAGACTCATCAAGCTTCCCCGAATCGATGCGTAGTGGCCCGATCGACCGCATCCTATATCATGGAGGTCGCAACCGGATGAGCGAGAAAACCGCCAAGGCATGAGCAGCGCCCCCCGCCCCCCCGATCCGCCGGCGCTCGTCCGCATGCGGGGATGGGCCAATGGCCTCCTGATGCTGATGACCGCGCTGTTTCTCGTTTCCCACATCTGGGGCGGCAAGGAATGGTGGTGGGGGTATGTCCGTTCATTCGCCGAAGCCGCGATGGTGGGCGGGCTGGCGGACTGGTTCGCCGTGACCGCCATATTCCGCCGTCCGCTGGGCCTG
>WGLW01000036.1 GCA_016125405.1 Alphaproteobacteria bacterium
CCCGGAGTTGTTCCGAACCTTAGGGCACGTTCCCACGTGTTACTCACCCGTCTGCCACTCCCCTTGCGGGGCGTTCGACTTGCATGTGTTAAGCCTGCCGCCAGCGTTCGTTCTGAGCCAGAATCAAACTCTCAGGTTGAGGTTCGATCCCGACGTTCCTTCATCCGTAATGGATGAAGTCGCTGCAAAGCGTTTGCGTATATCTTGACGGGAAGCCCGTTCTTGTTTGACGCCCAGCCGAAGCCGGGCGGTAATACATAGAACTGGCTTTCCAGAAAAACGCAAACCGTCGAGTCGTTTGTGCGCCCCATTTGGCCGAAGCCATCCGGAGACGCGGCAAGCAACACCGCCGCCCGCGTTTCTCTTCCATTCACAATGTCAAACATCCGCGGACAATGGTCTTTCGACCGGCTATCCGCCGCATCCGTCCCGTCCCCGAAGGTCCGGCCCCGTTTGCGTGAGGCGCGGGGTATAAGCCCCGATCCGACGTCCCGTCAACAGCCTTTTTCCGACCAATTTTCAGCTACCCACAGGTCTCTGAATTTGGCCGAAAACAGGGGCGGACGGGCCCAATGGTCAGGCCCGCGATTCACCGGCTGCAGTCGGCAGGAAAGACCTTTATATGATCAGATCGCCCGACAGGCAAGCGAGTTCTTGCTTAAATCACTCGAAAAGTGCGCTGTCAGGACACCTTGCCGCGCATGCAGGCGAAGATCCGGGTGCCCTGATGAACCCGCGACAGGCGGTCCTACGGCAACTTGAGCGCGACGTCTGAACCAGCGACGGGCCGCACCGTCGCCTCCGGCAGCCCTCAGGGCTGGATATAAGAGCGGATGGCCGCAACCTCGGCGCTGGCTTCGGCAATGCGCCATTTCACCAGGTCGCCAATCGAAATGACGCCGGCCAGACGCCCGCCTTCGACCACGGGAAGATGGCGAATCCGGCGGTCCGTCATCCGGTCCATCGTCTGTTCGATTGTATCGCCGAGCCTGGCCGTCACCACCTGGCGGCTCATCGAGTCAGCAACCGTGGACTTGAGGGCCGCAGCGCCCATGCGGGCGATCGCGCGCACGAGATCGCGCTCGGAAAAGACGCCAATGATTGCGCCGGATTCACCCAGGATAACCATCGCCCCAACCTTGCGGGCGTCCAGCAGCTCGGCCGCTTCCTTCAGGGTCGCGGACTCAGCGACGGAATAGACCTCGCTGCCCTTCTCCCTGAGAATCTGTTCGAGGATCATGCCTCCGCCTCCCATCTTGCTTATCGCCCTAGAGGGTGCGTCAGACCGCCGCAGTTTTCAAGGCCGGACCCCGAAGAGGCGAATTCGCTATCGTCCGTCTGCTGAGCAGCCGGCCTCGGGGTCCGTGTGCGCCAGAGAACGCCCCCAGGCAACTAACGGCCGGAATTGATGATGAATTCGTCAAACGCCTCAGCGCGCGGGCTTCGCTCGAAAAAGCCGAAGATACGCCGAACATTTCGCACACTGGCCTTCCGCCAGGATCTGGCATGGCGGTTGCAGATTGTCGGCAGGACTCAACCCTTGGGAGCAGTCTGGAGATGCGGACGAGCACTCGCCTGATCGCCTCTGGCGCGCTTGGAAGCGCTTCCGGCATCGCGGCGGCTTGCGCAGCGCTGGCCATCGCGGCGCTCCCTGCGCACGCCCAGAGCGCACAGGAAGCATTCCGCAGTTTCGAACAGCAACACCAGACAAGCGGGCCCGCGACTGTTCAGGCGGAGGCGGAACGCGGGATCGATCTCGAGGCACGCAGCGTCGGCGCCGCCGTCACGCAGGCCGGCGCGAGCGCAAACTGAATCTCCGGGGCGCCGTCCGGCTGCCCTGGCCCGCGAGTAGAGTACGGTCTGGCGGGGACCGCGTAACGCGTAAGGCGGCGGCTTCCTATCCGAAGCCGCCGCTTGCGTTCAGATGGCGGCGCGCAGCCCGGAGACCTAGTTCTCAAGCGCAAATCGCAGGCCGGCTTTCGCCTGCAGCCGGTTGATCAATGCATCGCCCATGGCCGCGCCGGGCGTCCAGACGCCACCCGGCGTCGCATCCCGGTCGACGTTTTCGTAGAGGCAGAGAGCGCTCTCAGCCAACATCTTCGACGTCGATCCATAGCCCGGATCAAGATCGCCCTTGACGCTCGCGCGCAAGGTCCGGCCATCGGAGGTCTGCCCGATGAACAGCACATCGTAGAGCCCCGCCTCTCGTTGTTCCTTCGAAGGGCCCTCGCCCGGCTTTGGAAGAGCAAACCTGCGCAGCAGCGCACGGGTCGGAGGGAAACCCAGAAAAGCGTTCTGCATACGCGCCTGGCCCGTCGCCGATTTCGCCCGCTTCTCGCCGGCGGGACCCGGCCCGGTGAGCATCATCTCGTCGTAGACGAAGTCCTCGCCGAAGGGATGGCCAAGCAGAAAATTGGTGCGGTGGACATTCTTGGTGTTGATCGTCGCCATGATGAAAGGCGCCGCCCATTCGCGCGCGACTTCGTCATGAAGCATCCCATCGCCGCTGGGCTGCGGCGGACCCCGGAAGCCCGGCGTAAGGGCAAACGGATCGAGAAGCGTGCGAGCAATGGACTCGTCGCGCCTGGTTGCTTCCAGCGTCGCCATCAGGCTGGCGACCGTGCCGCCAGAGAAACCGCCTTTCATCTGGCGGACGCGGCCACGCACCCGCGTGAGCGGGGCGCCGAGGCGCGACCGCGCTTCCTTCTCCAGAAAGACTACGCCGAGATCGAAGGGGATCGAGTCGAACCCGCAGGAGAAAACGATGCGTGCGCCGGAAGCCTTTGCATCGTCCTGGTATCTGGCGATCATCGCCGCCATCCAGGCCGGCTCGCCGCAGAGATCGACATAGTCGGTTCCCGCAGCGACGCAGGCTGCGACGAGCCCCTCGCCGTAAAGCTGGTACGGCCCCACCGTCGTGATGACGACATGCGAGATTTTCGCCAGTGTCGCCAGCGTCGCCGGATCGGCCGCATCGGCAATCACCAGCGGCAGCTCGGCGGTCGCGCCGATTGCATCACGGACCGCCTCGAGCTTGGCCTGGCTGCGGCCTGCCAGAGCCCATTTCTTGTCCCGCCCAACCCCGTAGGTCGCGAGCATGTGCTCGGCTACAAGCCGGCCGGTGAACCCGGTCGCGCCGTAAACCACGACATCGAATGTGCGCCCGCCCGGATAGTCCATGTCCGCCCCCTTGTGCCGTCGCCCGCCAGTCAGGCGCCGCCTCAGAGGAGGCGGCGCCCATGTCGGCTATTGCGGCAGGACGAGAACCGGCAGATCGATCGCCGACGGCATGCTGGCGTCCATGAAGACCGAGTTGCGCGCCACGCGCGTCTTCACATTTGGACCCGGATTGGCGCCGGTGTTCGGATTGACGTCAAAGCGCGGGGCGTTCGAGGAGGTGATTGCGACCTCGATGCGATGCCCCTTTTCGAAGGTGATCATCGTGTCCCACAGATCGACCTTCAGCTTCTCGGGCGCGTTCGGCGTCATCATCTTCACCTGGTCGGCCATCCGCCCGTTGCGATAGCGCGTGCGCAGCGCGCTATCGAGCACGATCGCTTCGTAGCCATCGGGATAGACGTCGACCAGCTTGACCATGAAGTCCGTGTCCGGGCCGTCCGTCGCCGCCCAGAGATCGGCGAACACCTCTCCGGCGATGGTCACGTCGTGATCCAGCACGGGCGTCTGGAACCGGAGATAATCCTGGCGATTGCCGATCGGCCGCTGATCCATCGGCCCCCGCGCAAAGGTGAGATTGGCGCCGCCAATCGTCGGGACGGGATTCTTGGGATCGAAGGTATAGGTTTTCGCCGCCTCTTCCGCCGTTGGCGGCTTGGTCGACAGCGAGCCGTCAGAGTGGAAATAGTATTTGGTGATGTCAGGCGCCGGCGGCCAGTCGCCGAAATACATCCAGTGGTTTTTCGGAGAGACATTCCCCTTGCGCGCGCCGGCCATCATGTAGGCCTTCACCGGCGGCTCGCTCATGATGCCGTTGTCTTCGCCCTTCAGCCAGTAGTCGAACCAGCGGATTTCCTGCGGATTGCCGCCAAGGCCTCCGCCATCGGGATACTCCATGTCGCCCGACAGCTCGCCATGTCCGAACGGCCCCATCTCAAGCTTCTGGTTGCCGCGCGCGCCCTTGGCGCCGTGGTGTTGCAGGTACATGAAGTTGCGTGTGTTGCCTTCGTTGAAGATGTCGTACCAGCCGCCGAGATTGTAGATCGGTATGTCGATGAAGTCGGCGTTGCGCTGGATGTCGAGCGCCGCCTGTTCTGCGCTGGCGACGTAGCCGGCGGCGTTCTTGGCGATCACATCCTCGGAGATGCCCTGGTCGCGGCTCCATCCGCCGACATCCTTGTCCTTGAAGGCGCCCCCGATGAACGAGGCGGCTGTCAGCGATGTCGGCGCGACGATGACGAAAGCGGCCGTAAGATGCGGCGGATTCGAGATCGCGGCGAGATTGCCGGTGATGCCCATTGCCGACGGGCCGGTTATGCCGACCTTGCCATTGCACCAGCTCTGCTTCGCCATCCATTCGACGGTGTCGTAGCCGTCATCTCGGTCATTGATGAACGCCTGGTAGAACCCTTGCGAGTTCCCCTTCCCGCGGACGTCCTGCACGAGGTAGGCAAAGCCCTCTTTGGTGTAACGTTCCGCCCCGCGCGGATCCTTGTACATCGCGTCCTTGCCATAGGGCGTACGCGTCACGATGCATGGAAACGGCCCTTTTCCGGCGGGCAGATAGAGGTTGCCCGCGAGTTTCACCCCGTCGCGCATCTCGGCCATGACTTCCCTGGCGCCGGGCGCGAGCTGGGTCGGCTTGCCGCCGCGCACGGTCGAAGCGGCGGCGGCCGATTGCGGCGCGGCTTTGGGACCGGCCTGGGCCAGCGCCGTCTGGCACCCGGTCACCGCCAGCAAAGCCGCGACCGATGCGCCGCCGAGGGCGCTCCTCAACCATATCCGCATGTGTCTCTCCCTTGGTCCGGCGCTGCGCCCGGGTTTCGCACGACCATCCCGCCCAATCCCGTTGCGGGTCAACCCGGCGCCCCAGGGGCACGCATCACGGGCTCGCGATCTGCCGACCAGTTTCTGCGGACCCGCTCGTGGTGAAGCGTTTCTGGTCGCATGCGAGCGACAGATCGGACCGCAGGAGACACGAACTTGCGTCGTCTCCAGGATCAATCTCGACCAGCAGGCCGCTCCTCAATGTCGCTTCGCCGCCGTCGCGAATCCGCAGCACTGTCTCGTCATTGCGGCCGGGCGTCGCCGATTCGGCATGCGCCGCCGACCAGGCGTCCACGCCGCCGGGCGGGGTTGCGCCAAGATGAAGGTCACCGATCACGCGCCAGTGCTCGAAGGCGCGCTGATCGGCCTCCGAACGGTCTGGCGCCATCATCCCCCACTTCACCGCGGCGATGACCTTTTCGGTCGTCGACTTTTTCACGGGAGGCGTTTCGGGTTCGGGCGCCGCCTCGAAAACGCAGGTTGCGCGCAAGGGCTCAGAGTCGTCGATCGGACGGTCGTCGGGGCGGAGCGGCGCGACATCCGTGAGGCGCCCGTTGACGAAGGTCATCAACACGGTGCGGGAAAATTCCGTCCGAGCCATGACGCCCTTGGGCTCGCGGCCACATGGACGTCTCGCCAGATCGGCGACCGGCGCTTCTGCGACCACTTTTCCGACGTCAAGACGCACGGACCGCGAGGCGAACGTGTCTCCGGTCCGCTTGAGGCCGAGACGGGCGCGGATCTGATCCTGCGTCAGCCCCTTCATGTCGCTCCAGGCGACGGCGCCGAGCGGGCGCTGGTACGGCAGGTTTCGCGGCGGCGGCTTCGATGCGCACGCCGCGCAAACGGTCGCAAGCGCCATGCCTTCCCATCGCAGCATTCGCATCAGCGATCCTCCCAACACCCGCGCGCTTCTAGCTGATTTGAACCGCCGCGTTAATGGTCACAGGATGTTCGTTGCGATTGAGGTCCGATGCGCCCTTTCCGAAGGCGCTAGCATGGGAGTACGACACTCGCGCGACCGCTTTCTGCGGGCAAGATGACATCACAAGGACGCCGCGATGACCAGTTTCAGCACGCTGACCCTCGAGACCAGCAACGGCGTCGCCGTGGCGACGTTCTCCCGGCCGGAAAAGATGAACACCTTCAGCCCGGTAATGATGCAGGACCTGTTGAAGCTGTTCGACGTCACCGATGCGGACGACAAGATTCGCACCGTGATCATAACCGGATCGGGCCGGGCGTTCTGCGCCGGCGCCGACCTCGGAAATGGCGGCGACACCTTCAATTATGAAAAGCGCGATTCCGGACAGGAGCTGATTGTCAACGGAATCCGGCGTGACGGCGGCGGTCGCGTCGCGCTCCGAATATTCCGGAGCCTCAAGCCGGTGATCGCCGCGGTCAACGGCGCAGCGGTGGGCGTCGGCGCCACGATGCAGCTGCCGATGGATTTCCGCATCGCATCCACGGCGGCGCGCTTCGGATTCGTGTTCGCGCGGCGAGGCATCACGCCGGAAGCCTGTTCGAGCTGGTTCCTTCCGCGGCTGGTCGGCGTTCCGACGTCGCTGGACTGGATCTACTCCGGCCGCGTGTTCGATGCATCGGAAGCGAAGGCGGCCGGCCTCGTGCAATCCCTGCATGAACCGGACGCCCTCCTCCCGGCCGCGATGGAGCTCGCTCACCGCGTCATCGACAAGTCGGCTCCGGTATCGGTCGCGATCAGCCGGCAGATGGTCTGGCGGATGCTGGGCGCGCCGCATCCCATGGACGCCCACATGATGGACAGCCGGGCGCTGCAGTCGCGCGGCAAGTCCGACGATGTGAAGGAAGGCATCGCCTCCTTCCTCGAAAAGCGTGACGCCAGCTATCCCAACCGCGTTTCGAGCGACATGCCGGACCTGTTCGAGGCGGAACCCGAATTCAAATAGCCGCGCCGGCGACAAAACAGACCGGCCCGCACCTCAGCCCGCTGTATCGCGATGAAACGGCTCGCTGAACGGGCCGATGCGGCTCGCCTGACGGTCGTGTGCGGCAAGGCGCTTTCTCTCCACGAACGCGAACACGGTAGCGTTTCGGGCCGCAAATCGCCCGACGCGGTTGTTGGCCCGCGCATTGCGATGCCCATCCCGCACTGACTGGCGGTCAGAGCAGGAGATCGTGGCGAACAGGTTTATGGAAGATATGAAAGCGCACCCCTACACGAAGGCCGTGCTCGACGCATGGCGCCGGCTTGCCGAGGGCGCGGCTGGCGTCGATGGGCCAATGGCCGACGACTATCCGGGCCTGATCGGCAACCTGTTCGTGCTTAACCATGTAGGTGAAGGCGACTACTGCTTCCGCCGTGTCGGAAGCGATGTCGAGCGGCTGTTCGGACGCCAGCTCGGCGAGCACAATTTCCTTTCGCTCTGGAGCGAGCCGGACCGGTCCCTGCTGGCGGCTGCGTTGAAGTCGGCTGCGCTCAACCGCGGCCCGGCGCGGGTCCGCGCTAGCGGCGAGACGCTCGATGGCCGACGGATGGACATGGAATTCGCGCTGGCGCCTCTGTCAGGCCACCTGGACAACACCACGCGCTTCCTCGGCCTCTGCCAGGGGATCAGCCCGATCCGTGCGTTGGGCGGCCGGCCGCTTCGACGTCTCAGCGTGTCGGCGATCTATCCGCCGCCGCCCGAACCTCGTCGCGCCGCGATCCGCCTCGTAAGCTCGCGCTGACCGCCTATAGCGGACTAGGGCAAGGGTTTGTGAACCATTGCCGGTTAACCATGGCTACCGGGGGAATCCTGCGCCCCGCCGGGAGGGACGCCATGCAGTCAGCCGCAGTCGCGATCCGGACGGAAAGAACGCTCCGCCGCGCCGAAAGCGCAGACAGGCGCCGCCACCGGCGCGTGGCGTGGAGCGTGCGCGTGCGCGGCCTCACCGCCGACGGAGAGGAATTCACCGCCCATACCATCGACGTGTGCGCCGGCGGTCTTCGCATTAACCTGGCGCGCCCGCTCGCAAAGGGTGACCCGCTGGTTCTGTACATTGACGAGATCGGCCGCGTCGAAGGCGTGATCGCCCGTGTGCTCCCGGACGTCGGCTATGCGATCGAGTTCCGTGTCGCCCCGCGCAAGCGGGACAAGATTGCCGACCAGCTGACATGGTTGATCAACCGCGAACGCCTTGGCCTGAACGACGAGCGCGAAGCCGAGCGCCGGCTGGGACGCGGCGAGATTGTTGCGACCTACGGCAATGGCGGCATTATCATCGCCTGCACTGTGGTTGACGTCTCGATCTTCGGCGTCGCGCTGAAGACATCCGGCCCCCGCCCGCTGATCGGCGAGCGGGTTACCATCGGCGAACGCACCGGCACCTGCATCCGCTACGTCGAGGGCGGCTTCGCAGTTGACTTCCGCACGATGGGATCGGACTAGTCCGGCCCTCCGCCCGACGACCGGGCCAAGCGGCGCCGCCGACATGAGCACCCAGATCGAGATCGACGCTGCGCTGGTGCGCCGGCTGCTCGCCGCGCAGCATCCGGATCTCGCCGGCCTTCCAATCCGGAAAACGGATGCCGGGATCGACAACGCCATGTTCCGTCTGGGCGATGATCTTGCCGTGCGGATGCCGATGCGCCCCGAGGCGGCGACGCTGATCGAGCACGAGCAGGCGTGGCTGCCAGCGCTGGCGCCTGCCCTGCCTGTTGCGGTTCCAGCCCCGCTTCGCGTCGGAACCCCGGACGCCGGCTATCCCTGGCGATGGAGCATTGTTCCCTGGCTGGATGGCGAGCCCGCCGACCTTGCGCCGCTCGGCGTGGATGCAGCGCTGTCCCTGGCAGCTTTCCTGCGGGCGCTTCACCAACCCACGCCTCCAGAAGCGCCTCGCAATCCACATCGCGGTCTATGGCTGGGTGAACGCGAACCGGGCGTTGCGGCCTGCCTCGACAGGATAGACGGGCACATCGGCGGCCTCGCCGCAGCGGTTCGCACGACATGGGCGAATGCGCTCGCAGCCGACAAGCCGTCTGCCAGCGTCTGGCTTCACGGAGACATGCACGCGCGCAATGTATTGAGCCATTCGGGGCGGATCAGCGCGATCATCGACTGGGGCGACATGTGCTCGGGCGATGCGGCCACCGACCTGTCGTCGATCTGGATGCTGCTGCCTGACGCCGCCTCGCGCGCCGAAGCCATCGGGCTGTACACGCCCGATGCTGCGCTGCTTGCGCGCGCACGAGGATGGGCCGTGCTGTTCGGCGCCATCCTCGTCGACATGGGTTTGTCCGGCATGCCCCGCTACGAGGAGATGGGCCGGAAGACGCTGCGCGCGCTAGCTGAGGACGGCTAGATATTGGATTAGAGACGGATTCACGACCCGATCGGGATCGCGATGCGATTCCGATCAGGTCGATCCGGCTCTAGTATTCGTTCTTCCAGACCGGCTTGCGCTTTTCGGCGAAGGCGCGCGGGCCTTCCTTGTGGTCCGCCGAGGCGAGCAGGCGCTGGATGCCGTCGAACTTGGTCTCGAACGCCGTGCGGAAGTCCGCAATGTCGAGTCCCTTGATCGCCGCTTCCTTGGTGGCGCGGATCGCCATTGGAGAACATTCGAGGATCTGCGCCGCCCACTGCTTGGCGGCGTCGACCGCCTTGCCTTCAGCGACGAGGTCAGTGACAAAGCCGATGTCGAGACCCTCCCTCGCCTTCACGTGCCGGCCAGTCAGCATCATGCCCATCGCCTTCTTCAGCGGCACCTGGCGCGGCAGCCGGTGGAGGCCCGAAGCCAGCGCTGCAAAGCCGACGCGGGGCTCCGGCAGGGCGAAGCGGGCGTTCTCTGCGGCGATGATCATGTCGCACGCCAGGGCGATCTCGAAACCGCCGCCCATGGCGACGCCGTTAACCGCGGCGATGACCGGTTTCATCAGGTCGTAACGCGCCGTGAGACCGCCGAAGCCGGAGGCGGGCATGGGTGATTTCTGGCCCGACGCGGCGAACTTCAGGTCGTTGCCGGCGGAGAACGCCTTGGGCCCTGCGCCCGTGACAATCGCCACCCAAAGGTCTGAATTCGCTGCAAATTCATCGAAGGCGCGGCCCATCTCCTGGTTGGCCATCGGATGCAGACAGTTCAGCACGTCCGGCCGGTTGATGGTGACGATGAAGATCTTTCCATCGGTCTCGGTCTTGATGAATTCGTAGGCGCCGGCAGCGGCCATGTCTTCCTCCGTTAACTTATCGAAAAGCCCGTATCACCTAGAAGTAAACCCAAAGAAGGGGTTGCGGAAACGCTATCTGGGATGAGCAAGACTCTGGAACTTCACCAGCCCGTCCATGACGTCATCGAGGACGATGACGATCTTGCTCCGCCGCCACCGATCCCCAGCGTCAAATGGCGAATCCAGGTCGGCGACGCCGAGTATGGACCCTATCCACGCTCGCGGCTGATCGACTTTCTCAAGGAAGGCCGCGTCGTCGCCTCCACGCTGCTCTGCTGCGGGGCGGACACCGAATTCGTGCGCGCCGACCGGCACCCGCAGTTGCGGTGGGATTTCAACCGCCGGCGCAAGTTCGGCGATCCGCGTCTCGATCCCGGCGAAACCGAGGTTCCGGTCTGCAACTACTTCATCGCCGGGCGGTTGCTGTCGACCAGCGACGCGTTCGAAAAGGTGCTGCGCGAATCCGGCAAGATGACGCGCGCCGCCGGCGACATGTGGGTGTTGCGCTCGCGCCTGACCGTCCAGCAGATCCGCAACAAGCTGACGTCGATCATGCGGCCGCACGAGTACTTCATCATCGTCAACGCGACCAAGGACCGGCTGGCCTGGTACAGTATCGGCGCCGAGAACGATGTCGCCGTTCGCGCCGTCTGGGACTCGGACGAAGTGCAGTAATCGCGTCAGCTGATCGCGCTCGCTGCGATTTCGAAACTGCGCACCCGCTTCGCGTGATCGAAGATCGACCCCGTCACCATCAGCTCGTCCGCGCCGGTGCGTTCGGCAAATGCCTTGACGCCCGCCTTCACCTTTTCCGGGCCGCCGACGACGGAACATGACAGTGCGTGGGCAAGCTGCGCCTCGATCATCGGGTCGAGTTCAAGTGTCTTTACCGGCGGCGGCATCTTTCCCGGGCGCCCCAGGCGCAGGTTGGCGAACGCCTGCTTCAGCGAGGTGAACAGGTATTTCGCCTCCTCGTCTGTCTCGCCCGCAATGACGTTGAGGCCGAGCATGACATAGGGCCTGGCCAGGCGCTTCGACGGGCGGAACCGTTCGCGGTAGATGGAAATGGCGCCTTCCATATCGCCGGGCGCGAAGTGCGAGGCGAAGGCGTAGGGCAAGCCCAGATGGGCTGCGAGCTGCGCGCCGAAGAGGCTGGAGCCAAGCATCCAGACCTCGACTTCGGCGCCGGCGCCCGGCACGGCGCGCACGGCCTGATTGTCGGCTGCGGGCTCGAAATAGCCCATCAGTTCGACGACATCCTGCGGGAAATTGTCGGCGCTGCCGTGCATCATCCGGCGCAGTGCCCGGGCGGTCGCCATGTCGGTTCCCGGCGCGCGGCCAAGACCAAGGTCGATGCGGCGGGGATGAAGCTCGGCCAGCGTACCGAAGGCTTCGGCGACCATCAGGGGCGCGTGGTTGGGCAGCATTATGCCGCCGGAACCCACGCGGATGGTCTTCGTGCCGGCGGCGACGTGGGCGATCACTACGGCGGTGGCGGCAGATGCGATGCCGGGCATGTTGTGGTGTTCGGCCAGCCAGAAGCGGTTGTAGCCCAGCGCCTCGGCATGCCGCGCCAGATCGAGGCTGTTGGTGAGCGCCTCGCCCGCGCTGGAGCCTTCGACGATGGGCGCGAGATCGAGAACGGAGAGCTTTGTCATGGGAGCGATATAGGGGGCTCCGCACTGTCATGCGAGGCGTTTGAGGCGGATCGATTTTCGACAGACCGCACGCACCGAAAACTCCACGACGCATGTGCGCCTGGAGGGGAGCTGCCGTCTCGCCCCCAGGATGGAGGGCCGGGGACGCGGGGAACCCACGTCGGGTTGTTAGTCCGGGTGCGCCGTTGCCGGCGCTTGATGGCGCGGATCGCCCCGCGTCCCCGCGGCCTGTTCTCGCCGGCCTCGCTTGAGGCCAGTCTTGTATGGGGAGGTCTTTCACTCCCCTGGCGTTGGACGCCGGCGGCGTGCGGGCCGGGGCTGTTCGCCCCCGGTCCCC
>WGLW01000023.1 GCA_016125405.1 Alphaproteobacteria bacterium
GCATCGACACCGCGTTTGAGGTTTCCGGAACGATCGGCTTCTGGCGCTGGGATCCAGAGTCGCAGCTGCTGACTCTCAGCCCACAGGCCGCCGCCCTTCTCGGCGCAATGCACTCCGGCGACATGACGCTGGATGAATTCGGGAGCCTTTTGGCCGAGGATGATCGCCGCCAGGTATTGGCGACTCTCTCGAATGCCAGCCCCCTCGGGCGCATCACTGTTACCTTCCGCGGCGTTGGCGCGTGCTCCGTGGTTTATTTCGAACTGATCGGGGGATGTTCGGACGACATCTTCCACGGCGCGATCCTAAATGTGACCGATCGCATAGCGGCGCAGCAGCGATCCAACCGAGCCGAAGCCGTCGCACGGGCCGCGCTCGCCGCCCACCCAGGTCCGTTTGCGATTTGGGACAGTCGCAAGCGGTTGACCCACTGGAACGCCGCATTCCAAAGACTTTTCAACCTGGACAAGTCGATCGTCGCGTCCGGCGCGTCATACGATTACATCATGGCGGAAGTTTCCAAATTTGTTCGCGTCGAGCGCCCTCTCGGCGACGACGCCAACGCCCGTGAGATGCTCTTGCTGTCCGACCAGTGGGTCCGGCTGGTTGACCGCCGCACGGCAAATGGCGGACTGATTACTGTCGGTCTCGATATTTCGGCGCTCAAGCGCCAGGAAAGCAGCCTTTCGCGCAACGAAAAGCGTCTCCGCAGCATGGTGGTCGAACTCGAGCGCACGCGCGGGCAGGCGCAGGAACACGCGGCCCGCTTCGCCGAACAGAAGGCGCGCGCCGAACGAGCAAGCCAGGCGAAAAGTGTCTTCCTGGCCAACATGAGTCACGAGCTTCGAACCCCGCTGAACGCCATCAACGGCTTCTCGGACATGCTGGTTCACGAAATTTACGGGCCGCTCGGCGACGAGCGATACAAGGGGTACGCAGAAGACATTCTGGCGTCGGGCCAGCATCTCCTCGACATGATCAATGACATCCTCGACATGGCGAAGATCGAGGCCGGCAAAATGCAGATTACGCCGCGCCCCATCGATGCCATTGATGCGGTTGACGCTGCGGTGCGGATGATCCGGCGTCGCGCGGCTGATCGCCATGTATCGTTGACATTCGACCCGGACGACGACCTGCCGGAAATCAATGGCGACCACCTCGCCATCAAGCAAATGACGCTCAATCTGATTTCGAACGCCATCAAGTTCACCGATGAGGGGGGAGAAATTTCCGTAGCGGTCCTTCATGAGGACAACTGGCTGGTGATACGCGTCGCGGACAATGGTTGCGGCATTCCGGAAGCCGACCTGCCGCGTCTTGGTCAACCGTTTGAACAGGCCCAGGCTCCGGAGGGCAGGAACTCGCAGGGGACTGGGCTAGGCCTCGCCCTGACGAAGTCATTTGCCGAAATGCATGGAGGATACCTGTCCATCGAAAGCTCGGTCGGCGTTGGCACAACCGTTTCGATCTACCTGCCCATTCCAGCTGAGGCGCCAGAGTTGTCTGTGGACACGCTATCGGACCACGACGCGCAAAGCTGAAGCGTCACACGCCGCCTACCCTAGCTTGAGGACGTTTCGTCAGCGATCCGGTGATGTCGGGCCATCCGCAGCCGGCGCTTTCATCGGCGGCTGGACATCTTGAGAGTCCGGCCTTTGCCTGTCGCGCCCATCGCCGTGCGGGTGATCCGACCTCTGGATTCGGGCGCTGAAGGGCGTCAGCAATCCCACCGCCGCCGTCGCGCGAGCGTCCGCAGGCATTTTGCCAAGGTGGCTGATCAGGATGTCTTCAGCGCGATGCTGCATCATTTGCTGTCGCTGCTGGAAGACGATCATGGCGCCCCGGAGGCGCGTCTCGTCGAACGGCTCCTCCATGGCGGCGTCATGCACCGCCTTGCTGGCTTCCTGCAGCTTCTGACGGTCCGGCTTCATGTCAATCCAGGCAGAATGCAGCTCCTTTCGCAGATCAACCCGCTCTGCGTCGGGCAATTGCGCCCAGGCAGCCTGAACCACATCATTGGAAGGCCGATTTGACAGCGTCCGCGTGGGGCGGTCGTCATTCAGCAACCGGCCGCCAACCACGCCGAGCAAAGCAGCGTTGGCCGCCAGCGACGCAATAAGAAAATAGGAAAGCTTCGAGGGCATGGACCTGGATCAGTTCCCTGGTTCATTGACGGCTGTCAGGAACATGTTCCCCGCACCTGCCCCGCCTAGCGACAACATCTGCGCATAATCGCCTACGCTCGCCGCCGCCGGTTCGGCGGCGTAACCAGCCGCAAAACCCAACGCAAGAGAGGCGGCTATCGCTCCCCCCGTCGCCCATTGAGGCGGCGTCCACCTTCCAAACAGCCTTGACGATCTGCGTCCAGGCCGCGGCGTCGGCGAAGCGGTCAGAATGCGGTTCTCCAGCGCTATTGGCGCCGGAACATCCTTTTCGAGCGTCAACAGGCGATCGAATACCCGCTCGCTTTCCCAGATGTCCTTCAGACGGTGCGGTGCGACGGCCAGCAGGGCTTCAGCCGCGCCGCGCTCCTCCGCTGGCCACCGCGCCAGTTCGGCTCCGTAAGCCGCCAGCAGCTCCATGAAACGTGCTTCGGTCATCATCGTAGCCCCTTCAGCCTGCTTCCAGGCCGCTCATCAATTCGGCCCGTTCCGCCGACAGTTCGGTCTTCAAAGTTCTGCGAGCGCGCGACAACAAGCTTTCCAACGCATCGACGCTCACATTCAGGATCTCCGCCGCCTCTATGTTCGTCCTCTCCTGATAGTAGCAAAGGACGAGCGCGGCCCTTTGCCGTTCCGGCAACATCTGAAGCGCGTCGCGCACGCGCTTGCGTCTCTGCCTGTCGTCCAGCGCTCGCGTCGCCGAGGCCTGGTGGTCGGGCGTTTCGGGCGAAACTTCGCCTGCGTTTCTGACGCCGCGCCGCAACCTGTCGAGGCAAAGGTTCATGGCGACCCTGTGCATCCACGTTTCGAACTTGGCCTGGCCGGGCTTCCAGGAAGCCGCGTGCTTCCAGACCCGCAGGAAAACTTCCTGTGCGACGTCCTCGGCTTCCGCCGCATCTCCGAGCATGCGTCGGCCGAGTCCGACCATTTTGGGGAGGTGACGGCGCACCAGTTCGCTTGCAGCGCGCTTGTCGCCCGCGCCGATGCGACGAACCAGTTCCTCGTCCGGATCCCGCATGGGCCTGAAGCGCTCTCCGACTGAGCCGACGGGCCGAAGCGCCCGACAATGTATGGTGTCCAGCTCTCCACCTTTATGCATCCTGCAGCGTCAGTTGCCGAGCGCTTCCGACATGTCCCGATCAGATTTCAGCGCCACCGGGCCGCTTTGTTCCACCTGCGTATTCAACGGATCAGTGGGCGTCATCCGTCGTCAAAGGCCCAAGTTTCAGGCGCCTCAGGGCCGCAACCTCTGATTGACGCCGCGTCAGCCTGGCCTCCAGGGCAGGGAAATCCGCCATTCCAACATGACGGGCCAACCAGCGCTTCAGCCCCGCTGACGCCGTGTCCGGGTTGAACCCATCACCTGCCGCAATCCGCAGGGCCTGTTGGAGATCAAGTTGAAGCGACAAACCCTCCCGAAGAATTGACGCCTCGCTGGCCTCGAACCGGCCAATCGCCTCCAGCGCATCCAGAGCCTTCATCGACGTCGGCAAAACCACTTCCGGGTGATCGCCGGCCGCCTTCAGGATTTCGTGCTGGATGACAAACTCGATATCAACCAGTCCGCCTGCCGCAAGCTTCAGGTCCCAGTTCGATTTGGCTGGCCGTTCGCGCGCCATCCTCCGCCGCATGTCGCCAATGTCGCTCGTGATGACCGGATCCGCACTTTTGTGCCGGAGGGCCTCTCGCGCAGATTGGACAATCCGTCGGGCGAGATCGGGATCGCCCGCGATCGGCCGCAGCCGGGTGAGAGCCATGAACTCCCACGTCCACGCCTCCCCCCGATAGTAGCTCTGGAACGACGAAAACTGGACAGCGATGGGACCAGACCGGCCGGAGGGTCGAAGCTGCATGTCGACTTCATAGAGCGCTCCCTCCTCTGTCGGGGCTGACAGGGCGGCGACAAGACGCTGCACAAATCTCGTCGCCAGATTCCCATCCGTCGCACCTTCGTCCCGCTCGTAGACCAGCATGAGATCGAGGTCAGATGATGCGCTGAGTTCCCGCCCGCCGAACTTCCCCAGCGCGCAAATCGACCAGCGCCCCACGGCGCCTTCGAACTTCTCGCTCACTTCAATTTCAGCCGCGTCAGCCAGCGCACTGACGCACGCATCCGCGAGGTCGGCAAAAGCCGCGCCTGCGTCATCGGCGCCGATTGTTCCTCTCAGGAGCTGATAACTGATGCGGAAGGATTCCTCCCGGTGGAACCGGCGCGCGATGTTTAGCGTGTCCTCGAATTCCGATGAGCGACGAAGCAGACGCCGCAACCTCGATTCGCGCGCGCCCTGCTCGTCGCCGGAGACAGGGGCGCGAAAATGCGAGTCCAGCATTGCGTCCAGCAACACGGGACGCCTGGCGAGATCAGCGGCGAGGCGCGGCGCGAACGCCATGGTCTCGAGCAGGTCGCGCGTCAGCGCCGGTTCCGCCAGCATGAGGGAAAGCGTCTGCACGCCAGCGGAAAGCGAACTGAAAAAATCTCGAAACCTTTCGAATGCGGCATCCGCTTCGCCCGTCTCGCTCATCATCTTGAGCAACCGCGGGCCAAGCGATGTCAGCAATTGCCGCCCACGGGGAGATCGCGTCGCGGCGACGCCGCCCCTGTGCCACGCCTGGAACGTGGCGATGACGCGGGAAGGATCACTGAAGCCAAGCCCCTTTAGCGTCGCCACAGTGCCGGGGTCATCATCGACGCCAGTGAAGACCAGGTTGCCCGCCTCGCCGGAGAGCCGCTCTTCCGTCGCGAACAGGTCGGAATAAGCGCCGTGAACTTCGCCACGCACATTTGACAGGTCCGCCTCGAATTGCGCCTGGACCTGGTACCCGGCGAGCGATGCGATCTGCGTGCGTTTGTCTGGGATATCCGGCAACCGGTGCGTCTGCTCATCATTGACCATTTGCACGCGATGCTCGATCGAGCGGAGGAAATCGTACGCAACCGTCAGGTTGTCTCCGACGTCGCGATCGATCACACCGTCCCTGGCCATCTGGGCCAGAGCCGCCTTGGTGCCAGACGCGCGCAAGGCCGGATGACGCCCGCCAAGGATCAACTGCTGAACCTGGGTGAAGAACTCGATCTCGCGCACCCCGCCCCGCCCGAGCTTGATGTCGAAGTCCGGGTCGCCAAGCGCGGCATGTCCCCCGTGCGTATGGATTTGCCGCTTGATCGAATGAATGTCTCCGATCGCCCAGTAATCGAGGTGGCGGCGCCAGACATAGGGCTCGAGGGACTTGAGATAGGCGGCCCCAGCTTCACGATCGCCGGCGCAAACGCGCGCCTTTATGTGCGCCATGCGCTCCCAGTTCTGGCCCACGCTTTCGTAGTACGATGTTGCGAATTGGGTTGAAACGGCGACCGCCGTCGAGCCCGGGTCGGGCCGCAATCGCAGGTCGGTCCTGAAGACGTATCCGTCCACAGTCCGTTCATCGAGGAGACGCACCAGGTCCTTTGTCAGGCGGACCATGGCCTCCTTCACCCGTGCGCCCTCGACAGGAGTTGTGTCGAGGTCGAACAGGACAATCAGATCGATATCGCTCGAATAATTGAGTTCGCCCGCGCCCATCTTGCCCATCGCAAGAACGAAAAGTCCCGGCAGATCGTCGCGGTCGGCTTTGACGCCAAAGCGTCCCGTCGCCCAGGCGGAGCGGATCGCCAGCCGAAGGGCGGATTCGACGGCGGTGTCTGCGAGGGTTGAAAGGGCGCCAACAACATCGTCGAGCATCCATACCCGGGAAAGATCTGCGGCCGCGACCGCGAGATGAGAAGCGGCCTTGGCGTTCCGCATCACCCGCATTGCTTCGTCATACGCTCCGGTCAGATCGCCAGCAGCCCGAATGGTTTCGAGTGCGTGCACATGACTGGCTTCGGGTCCATCGGACTGCAACCTACTGACAACGTCCGGGAACCTCTGAGCGAGTTGGGAGAGGTAGGGCGCATATGGACCCGCCGTGCGGATCGCGCCAGCGGGATCGCCCTTTCCTCCACGGATCGCGCCAAACCCCAAGTCCTTGAGCCGGTCACTCATGGCGCGCAACCTATATCAGCCACTGAGCAGGTCCACTCGCCATCAGGCGGCCGGCAGCACCAGCGAAGCGGCAAGGCCAGGCCGGTCGGGCGGTCCCTCGCCGTCGGCAAGAACCAGATGCCCGCGATGCGCCTCCGCAACCGCGTCCGCAAGTGAAAGGCCCAGCCCGCTTCCTGGTTCGGTGCGTGATTGTTCGAGGCGCACGAACCGCTCGATCACCCGGCTCCGCTCCGCCGGAGGAATTCCAACGCCGGAATCAATGACCGAAAGCTCCACAGCTCCGGCCGCATTGCGGCGGGCGACAAGCTTTATCGCGCCGCCCGGCTTTGTGTACTTGACGGCGTTGTCCATCAGGTTCGCCATGGCCTGCGCGACAAGGTCGCGATCCGCCTGGACAAACAGGTCAGGCTCGTAGCTGTAGGCGAACTTCAGCCCCTTCTCCTCGCAGACCGGCTGGTAGAGTTCAGCGAGCTGATCGGTGATTCCCGACGCATTGAGGCGGCGGAACGAACCCGACGCGCCAGCCTGCACCCTGGAAAGACGCAGAATTGCGTTGAACGTGGTGAGCACGCCGTCCACGTCATCGATCGAACTTGATAGCGCCTCTCTTTGCGCGTCCGGGTTTGTCTCCGTAAGTCCGCCTTCCAGCCGGTTTCTGAGGCGCGTCAACGGGGACCGCAGGTCGTGCGCAATCGCGTCGCCCGCAGTCCTGGAAGAGGCAACCAGGCGCTCCAGCTTTCCAAGCATTGCATTCAGCTGCACGGACAGCCGGTCGAATTCGTCGCCCGACCCCGCAACCGGGGCCCTGCGCGTCAGGTCTCCGCTCATGACGCCTTCGGTCGTCCGCGCAAGCTGCTCCGCGCGCCGCGCCACGGAACGCGAAATGACGACGCCGCCAATGAAAGAAAGGACCAGGCCCACGGCGGCCGATCGCCAGACGACGTTACTGATCCTGTCATTGAGAGCGCCCAGATCGCCTACGTCGTAGGCGACCATCAGCACACCGCCCCCGCTGAGACGCGAGATGCGTCCCTCCGCGGATCGTCGTGTCGGTTGGCCGCTTGCCGTCCGGGCGTCGTACCCGAACTTGACGTCGACCACCTGGCCGGCGGGCGGAGGCGGCGCCGGGAGCACGTCGAAGTCGCCGGAAATCTTGGTCCCGTCCGGACTCTGGAGCAGGTAGAAGAACTTCCCCCGTGCGGAAGATCTCTCGATCACCGACTGGTTCAGCCGGTCCAGACCGCCGCCACGGTACGCGGCCGAGAGTTCCTGGAATTCCGCATTGAGGTCGCTGCCCGCCTGCCGGTCGAGCCGCCCCGCCGTTTCATAATAGAGGTATGCAAGAAGCGAAGCGGCGAACAGGATGAAGATCGAAGCGTGAAGCAGTGCAAGTCGGAACGTGGTCGTTCGAACAAGCGCCGGCAGCCGGCCGATCTTCATGCTTCCAGCCGATATCCTGCACCGCGCACAGTATGCAGCAGGGGTCGTTCAAAATCCTTGTCGATCTTGCCCCTCAATCTGGAGATGTGCACGTCGATCACGTTGGTCTGGGGATCGAAATGATAATCCCACACCTTCTCCAGAAGCATGGTGCGCGTAACCACTTGCCCGGCATGGCGCATCAGGAATTCCAGCAACCGGAACTCCCTCGGCTGCAGGTCGATCTTCGAACCATCACGGGAGACAGTCCGGGCCAGCAAGTCCATCTCCAGACCGCCCACGGACAGGCGCGTCGTCGGCACATCCGTGGAAGCCCGACGTCCCAGGGCTTCAACCCGCGCAACCAGTTCGCTTGGCGCGTATGGCTTCACAAGATAATCGTCCCCGCCGGCCTGCAGGCCTTCAACGCGATGGTCCACTTCCCCGAGAGCGGACAGAAACAGCGCGGGGGCTCGCCCACCGCCGTCCCGGTAGCTCCGCAGCAGCTTCACCCCATCCATTCCGGGCAGCATGCGGTCAACGACAAGCGCGTCGTACTCTCCGCCACGCGCGGAATTGAGACCCGCTTCGCCGTCGCCACGCACATCTACAGAATGCCCGGCGTCTGAAAGCACCCGCTTCACGAACGCGGCCGCGTCCGCATCGTCTTCAATGACCAGAACCCGCATGTCCCCTATTCCGGCTTGATCGTGATGGTCCGGAGAGATGTCTGATCCCCACACCGTTCCTGGTCGCCGCAGCCGACCGAGATAACAATGTTTTCCTTGCCCGCACTGCGAGCGGCCGCGGCTGCGTCATCCAGATCCTTTGGCGTCTTGAGCGGCTTCACCGACTTGCCGTCATTGATCGCCAGAAGCGCATCGCCAGGCAGGATGAAGGCCTTGCCCAGGGGACCCTTCGCATCCGCCGTCACGACCATCAGGCCGCTTGACGGCGCCACAACTTCAAAGTGCGACGCCTCGGTCGCCGAAAGCGGGCGGGTGGTGGCGCTGCCGTTCAACACCTTCACGTCGTTCGGCCCCGGCTTCGGCTTGGGCATGTTCGCCCGCGTCGGATCGAGGTCGACCTTCTGCAGCGCGGCGTCGTCACGCGCCCGAACCGTGACGTTGATCTTCTGTTCCTTGCCCTGGCGGATGATGGTGAAGGTATTTTTCGAGCCGGCAAGCAATCCACCGACCCGCTTGGTGAGTTCACGGCTGTCCTTCACCTCTTCGTCGTTGACGGCGGTGATGATGTCGTCCCGCTTGATGCCGGAGCTTTCGGCAGGACCGCCCTTCGTCACGTTGGCGACAATGGCGCCGTTCGGGCTCTTGAGGCTCCAGGCGTCCGCGAATTGCTGGTTCATGCTCTGGATTTCGACGCCCAGCCAACCCCGTACGACCTTGCCGTCCTTGATCAGGGTCTCGGAAATCTTCTGGGCAGTCTTGGCCTCAATCGCAAAGCCGATGCCCACGCTTCCGCCGCCGGTGTCGGAGAAGATGGCGGTGTTCACGCCGATGACCTGACCCTGCAGGTTGAAGGTCGGACCGCCGGAGTTGCCCTTGTTGATCGGCGCGTCGACCTGGATGTAATCGGAATAGTTTTCTCCGGTCAGAACGCGCCCATCCGCCGAAACGATACCGGCGGTCGCCGTCCCTCCGAGGCCGAACGGGTTGCCAACCGCAATCACCCAGTCGCCTACACGCGGCCGCGACTTGGTGGCGAATTCGACATACGGGTAAGTGCCCTGCTTCTTCACTTTGAGCACGGCAAGATCGGTCTGCTTGTCAGTGCCGACGATATCGGCTTCCAGCTCCTGGCCGTCCTTCAGCGAGACCACGACCTCACGAGCGTTTTCAACGACGTGATTGTTCGTGACGATGTAGCCCGCCGGTGAAATGAAGAAGCCCGAACCGAGCGAACGCCCCTCTTCGTTCGTTTCCGGGCTGCCGCTGTCGTCGTCGGCGCCGTCGCCATTGTCGTCGCCCTTCTTGCCGAACCTGTCGGCATAGTCGTCAAAACCGGGCAGACCACGGAACGGGTTGAACTGCTTTTCGAGTTTCGAAGCCTTGATCTCGGTAAACACTTCAACGCTGACGACAGCCGGGCTGACGCGGTCGATCAGGTCCGCAAAGCTCATCGGGGCCCCGGCTGGAGGCGTAACCGCAATCGGCTTGGAAGCCGCCTGGGCGGCCGTGAGCTGCTTTGTCTGCTGCTGCTGAGCAAGAGCGTTGGGCGCCAGCGTGGCGGCGCCCACCAGCGCCAGCACTCCCGCTGCGAGGCCCAGCCGGCCAGCGAAAACGGTCTTAACCTTCTTCATCTCGACTTCTCTCACTGCATCTGCTCGGGGCCGAGCTGTACGTCAGAATCTTGACCACACACTAGAATTGTACCCGACCGCCGGAAATTGGAAGGCCGCGGGTCCCATTCCGGGGCATTTTGGCCTCGACATCGCCGCCGGCCACGCCCTCAGCCTGCCAGCCTCTTTTCCCGGCAGTTTAAGGCAATCGTGGGGCGGCGCCAGCGCCTTAAATGGCCTTCCACGGGTCAACGGGCGCTATCGTCCACTTGATCGTCAGCAAGCGGGGCCAGGTGCTTTTTTCGGGTCCTCGACAACCGCGCGGCAATGGCCCCGCCGGCGCCAAGCAGCAGAAGAAAGGGAAAAACCCACAGAAGCAGGCCCAATCCCGTCACAGGCGGCCGAAACAGGACAAACTGTCCGTATCGGTCAGAAAAGTACTTTCGCACCTCGTCGTTGGTGTCCCCTTCCATCACCTGCTGGCGAATGACCCGCCGCATATCGACCGCGATATCGGCGGTCGACTGGGATACCGGCTCGTTCTCGCAAACCACGCAGCGGATTTCCCTCATCAGGGACTGCGCGCGAGCTTCCTTCTCCGGGTCCGCCAGCGGCAGATCGCCACTGACCGCAATCGCCATGACAAGCGCCGCGATCACGCCGTCGCCCCCGCCGGCTCCCCGCCATCTCCCGTTGCGACCGCCGGCGGCGTCTCGGCTGCAGCCTCCGTCACCCGCTCGCGGCGCCGGATTCGCGACGCCAGGGACATGAACCCGCCAAGCGCAATCAGGAGAGCGCCACCCCAGACCCAGTCGATCAGCGGATGCTTCGCGATCCGGATTCGCCAGACACCGGGCTCGTCTCTCAAGGTGTCGCCGAGCGCCACGTAGACGTCGCCCTCGAGCGTTTTGCGAATGGACACTTCCGTCGTCGATGTGCTGGCGACTGAGTAGAAGCGCTTCTCAGGATGGATGATCGTTGTCTTCCCATCGTGCGTGATCGAGATATTGGCCCGGGTGGCGTAGTAGTTCGGGCCGTCACCGTCGCTCACGCCGTCAAACCGGAAGTCCCAGTTGAACATGTGCGCGGACTGGCCCGGCCCAAGAGCAAAGGTCCGTTCCTGCCGGGCAACCGTCTCGGTGGTCGCGCCAATGACGAACAGCCCAATGCCGATGTGCGCGAGCGTCATCCCCCATACGGAGAGCGGAAGCCGGAAAACGCGGCCAAGGCCGCCCGGGCCCACGCGTTTGGCGAAGTCTGTTCCCACGCCCAGCACGACCCAAAGGCCGACCAGGACACCAGGGACGATCCAGATCGACTTCCCGACGACAAAGTAGGCCGCAACGCTCGCAACCAGCGCGATCAGTGCTGCGGGCCAAAGTCGCCGAACAAGCGGACTTATTTCTGCGCGTCGCCACGTCGCCTGTTGAGCAAGCGGCAGGAACAGCAGAAGCACGGCCATCATTGGCGCAAAGGTGAGCTGGAAGTAGGGCTCGCCGATCGAAATCGAGATGTTGAGCGCCTGCGCGAACATGGGCGTAACGGTGCCGATCAGCACCAGCGCCGCGCCAACCGAAAGAAACAGGTTGTTGAGAACAAGCGCGCCCTCGCGGCTGACCGGATCAAATTCCGGGCCGGCCATCAGCTTGGGCGCACGCCACGCATAGAGCGCCAGCGCCGAAGCCCCGGCGATGGTCAGGCCCGCCAACAGGATGAGGCCGCGTTTCGGGTCGACCGCAAAAGCGTGCACCGAGGTCATCACGCCAGAGCGCACCAGGAACGTGCCAAGCATCGAGAGGCAGAAGGCGAGTACGGCGAGAAACACCGTCCAGGCGGCCATGCCGCCGCGCTTCTCGGTGACAATAAGGGAGTGGATCAACGCCGCGCCGACCAGCCATGGCATGAACGAGGCGTTCTCAACCGGGTCCCAGAACCACCAGCCGCCCCAACCGAGTTCGTAGTAGGCCCAGATGGCGCCCAGTGCGATGCCGATGGTCAGGGCGCTCCATGCGACCAGAACCCACGGCCGCGTCCGCTTCGCCCATTCACGATCGATCTTGCCGTTTATCAGACCGGCCGCGGCAATCGAGAAGACGAACGACATGCCGACGTAGCCCAGATACAGCATCGGCGGATGCAGCGCGACAGTCGGATCCTGCAACAACGGGTTCAGGCCGCCGCCATCCAGCGGCGCCGGAAACAGTCGTGCAAACGGGCTGGACGCAAAAAGCAGATAGACCAGCGAAGCAGTTGTCAGCAGACCCTGAACGCCGAGGGCCCTGTCGCGCAGGACGTCGGCTCGCATGAAGATCGCCGCCGCCGCGCCATAACCCGACATGATAAGGCACCACAGAAGCATCGAGCCTTCGTGGTTTCCCCATGCCGCCGCGACCCGATAGATGATGGGCTGCAGCGAGCTGGCGTAATGGGCGACGGCCCAGACGGAAAAATCCAGCGTAACGAACGCGTAGATCAGGCATAGAAACGCCGCGAACGTCAGCACGCCCGTCGCGATCGACAGGCGGCGCAACGCGACGCCGCCGGTTGTAAATCCGAGCAGGCTTTGAGACGCCGCCGATGCGAGCGCCAGAAACGCCAGAAGATGTCCAAGTTCAGCGATCAAGTTCCGGGCGCCTTCTTGGCAGCCGCGGCTTCCATCTCGGCCTTCTTGCGGAAGGCTTCATAGACTTCCTTCGGCATGTAGGTTTCGTCGTGGCGGGCCAGCACACGCTTGGCGACCAGTTCCCCGTCCGCGTTGAACTTGCCCTCGGCAACCACGCCCTGGTCTTCCTTGAAGAGGTCGGGCAGCAGTCCGCTGAACGTCACGGGCACCGCGTTGGTGCCGTCCGTCACGCGAAACAGAACCGACCCGTCGGCGCCATGGCGAATGCTTTTCTTCTCCACCAGACCGCCGATTCGCACGCTCTGGCCCGGCTTGATCTCGTTCTTTTCCACCAGTTCTGAAGGCGCATAGAAATAGGCGACGGTATCTTTCAGCCCCGACGCGGCCAAGGCTATCGCAGCCACGCCCAGCAGGCCTGCGGCGCCGATCAGCCAAAGTCTCTGGGAACGCTTGCGCATGCGTATGGCGTCTCCTTGCGAAGCAGTCTGCGCCGCCCTTGGGGCACTATATTGTCACGACTTTCCACACGCCAGCGACACAATGGCGCGAGTGACAGCTCAAATCTCGCCTAACCCGGCGGCATTTCCGGCCCGCCGGGGGCTGTGGACGGCACATTTATCGTTACGGGAACGTCCTTTCGGAAGGTTTCCTTCAACGCCTCGAACATCTTCTGGCGGGGATCGCCCTCGGGCGTTCGCGCCTCGATCGACGCCCACAGCGCGTCCGCCTCGGCCTTTTTCCCGGCCTGCCACTCGCCCACGCCCAGCAGATAGCCGACGCGAAGGTCATCAGGGTTTTTTGCCCAGGCCATTCGGTAGAGCTCCGTGGTCCACGGATCGACGCGGCCGGACACCTTGAAAAGATCGTCGGCCACCGTTTTCAGGGTCTGGTCGCCCTTGGGCGCTTTCTCCGCCAGCGCCTTCCATCGCGCCATGGCGTCGGCTTCATGGCCGGCCTGCCATTCGCCAACGCCGAGCATGTAGCCCAGCCGGGCGTCAGAAGGGTCGTGCTTGTATGCCAGGGAGTAGAGCGTCTGATTGTAGGGCGTCATCTCGCCGGACATGCTGAAGAGCCCATCGGCCAGGTCTCTCAGCGTAGTGTCGCCAGGAGGAGCTTTCTGTTCCAGCGATGCCCACAGGGCTTCCGCCTCATCTCTCTTGCCGGCCTGCCATTCCCCGATCCCGACCATATAGCCGAGGCGCAGATCACCGGGCTGCATCTGCCGGGCCTGCTCGTAGAGCTTCAGAACATCGCCATCGACCTTGCCTGAGCTCTCGAACAGCAGATCCGCAAGCGCGACCATCGCCGGCTCGTTTTTCGGATCGCGCCGCAAGGCGGACTCGAACGCCAGAATGGCTTCGCGGGCCTTGCCGGTGTTCTGCAATACGATGCCCATGATGTAGTGCGGCATCGGATCCTTGGGCTTCAGCTTCGAACGCTGCTCGGCAATCGCCATGATCTGGCTCGCCGTAAGCGTATCCGGAGCCTTCGTGGCGCGCGCTTCCAGTTCGCTTACCCTCCCCGACAAGGGTTCATCGGGTTTCGAGGGATGGCCCAGCCAGAGATAGGCGCCAGCCGCCAGGGACGCCGCGACGAACACGATGAGGCGCGTGCGCATCGACTTCGCGACGAACCACGATCCGCCGATCACGATCACAGCTGCGACGAGAGCGATCCAGATCAAAGCAGCGCCGCCGGCAGGACAAGACGCGCACGCAGACCGCCAAGGGGACTGTCTTCGAGATGAAGACGCCCACCGTAAATGTCCGCAAGTTCGGTCACGATCGACAACCCCAGTCCAGTACCCGGCGCGGTTTCGTCCAGGCGCTTGCCGCGCTCAAGCGCCTTTTCCCTGTGTTCCGGCGCCAGGCCAGGCCCGTCATCATCGACAGTTACCTGTACCCCGTCCTCCAGACGCGACACCTTCACATTGATGCGGGACTTGCACCATTTGGCGGCGTTCTCCAACAGGTTCCCGACAAGTTCATCCAGGTCGCCCTTTTCGCCACGGAAAACCGCCCTGTCGTCAACATCGACATAGATGGCGAGGTTCTTGTCGCGATGCAGCCGCTCCAGCATCCGCGCAATGCCCTCCACGGGCTCTTTCATGTCCGTCCGCGCGCCAAGAACCTCGGCCTGCGCCGCCGCCTGCGCCCGCTTCAGATAGTGCTGAACGTTGCTGGACATCGCCTCGGCCTGACGTCGAACCAGATCCGACATCTTGTCGGTCCCGCCCCGGGATTCGTTCATCAGCACCGCAAGTGGCGTTTTCAGGGCATGCGCCAGGTTGCCGACATGCGTGCGCGCCCGGTCGACGACCTTCCGGTTGTGCGAGATCAGCGTGTTAATCTCCTTGACCAGCGGGGAGAGTTCGGCGGGATATTCTCCATCCAGCAGGTCGCGCCGGCCCGAGCGGACATCTGTCAGCTTGTCCTGGATTTCGTGCAGCGGCCGCAGTCCGTAGCGGATCAGCACCAGAACGCCAATCACCAGTCCCAGCGCCAGCACGCCAAGTTCGATCGCCAGCCGTATCGCAAACTTGCCCACGGCCCGGTTGGCGGTTGTGCGATCGAAAGCGACGTAGATCAGAATCGGGTTCTTTCTTTGCGGAAGAGTCACGGCCCGAACGCCGATCCGCAGCGGCGCGTCCAGCGGGCCAACCGTGTCGCCATGGGCGGGCGCGCGGGGAGGCTCGATGGCCGCCGCAATGAGCTTGGACGGGATGTTTGGCCGCGTGTTGAAAAGGCTCTGCGATTCCTGCAGCGGCGCGAACGTCTTCGTCTCGAGGTCGAGATCGATATAGGCCCAGTACCAGCCCGAATAGGTGCGGTTGAACCGTTCGTCATTGGGCAACGGCGAGTTGTTGTAGGTCACCCGGCCCGAGGGATCTGTGTCGACCGCGCTGGTAAGGGCGATGATCGTCTGGTCGAGTTCGTCGTCCAGCCTCTGTTCCGTCTCGCCCTGATAGAGCGCGGCCAACGACCAGCCGGCGGCCGCCAGGACCGCGACGCTCCAGACGGCGGCCGCCACGAGCATCCGCCGGGCGATCGAGCCGCGCGTCCGCGTCGCTTCGCTCTCGGCCCCCGCCGTTCCGGACGTCATGTCACTCGGTGATCTTCTCGGCCTTCGGATCAATCAGCCGGTATCCCAGCCCGCGTTCGGTCAGGATGCGGTTGGAGCCGATCTTGCGCCTCAACCGGCCGATGAAAACCTCGATGGTGTTCGAATCGCGGTCGAAGTCCTGATCGTAGATATGCTCCACCAGCTCCGTGCGCGGCACCACGCGGCCCTGATGGTGCATCAGGTAATTGAGCACGCGGTATTCGTGCGCCGTCAGCTTGATCGGTTCGCCGTTGACCGAGGCCCGCGCCGCGTGCGTATCGACACGAAGGTCGCCGCATTCCAGCGCCGCGTTGGCGTGACCGGCCGTCCGCCGCAACAGGGCTCTCAGTCGCGCCAAAAGTTCTTCGGTGACAAACGGCTTGGTCAGGTAATCATCAGCGCCCGCATCAAAGCCGGCGACCTTTTCGCTCCACCGGTCGCGCGCTGTCAGGATGAGCACCGGCAGGTCCTTGCCGGCCGCGCGCCATTTCTCGAGCACCCGCACGCCGTCGAGCTTTGGCAGGCCAAGGTCCAGAACAGCCGCATCGTAGGGTTCGGTCTCGCCGAGGAAGAGCCCCTCCTCGCCATCGGGCGCCAGATCGACGGCATATCCCGCCTGCTCCAGCGCCTCGGTAAGTTGCCGGCCAAGGTCGGGATCGTCTTCGACTACCAGGATGCGCATGTGTACCTAACCACGTACAGAGATTGTGCGGCCGGTCGCTGCGTCAACCTCGATGACGAGGCGACGGCCTTCGCCGGTTATCCACGAAATGACATAGCGGTCGCCCTCACGGCGGGCGTCAAGATGCTGACCGCCATACTGCGACTGAAGCCGGCGAAGGATTTCCGACAATGAAACTTCCCGCTGCTGGGCGCGTTGCTGGTCGCCCTGCCCGCGGTCGCCACGGTCCCGGCGATCCCGGTCATGGCCGCGCGACTCCTGCGGATTCCAGTTCTGCTGCGCCTGGAAATGACGCTGCGCGAACGCAGGACCCGTGAGAATCAGGGCTGCCAGGCCGGATATGAGCGCACGTCTCATCATGGTCAGCTTGATAGGCCTGTCACACTGAACGCGGTCTGAACACTCACAACCACGAGTGACAAACTGCAGTTAATCAGTCCTACCGCTGCACATCCTGGGCCCGCTTGCCCCATTTCTTCACAAAGGCCTTCAATTCCTGATCGTCCTTGTCCGGCAGAACGATCAGCAGCCTGACCAGCAGATCCCCGGGATTTGGCCGTGTCTGTACGCCCTTGCCGCGCAGCTTCAAGACCTCTCCCGAGTTCGAGCCGGCGGGAATGGTCAGGGAGACAGGGCCTGACGGGGTCGTCACCGGGACTTTCCCACCCTCGACCGCCTCGGCGAGGGAAATGCGCAGGTCCATGCGGATGTCGTCGTCCTCGCGCCGAAAGACCGGATGCGCGCCGATGCTCACCTCGACAAGCGCATCGCCGGCCGGTCCGCCGCCCACGCCGGGCAAGCCCTGTCCCTTGAGCCGCAGCGTCTGGCCGGAATTGATGCCCGCGGGAATCGCCAGATCGAGCGAGCGACCGTCCGACATGGTGACCCGCCGGCGGCCGCCATTCACCGCGTCGAGGAAATCGATGTCCATCCGGTAGCGGACATCTTCGCCCCGCTGGGCCGCGAACCCACGTGTCCCGCCACGGCTGAACAGCCCGTCGAACAGGTCCTCGAACACATCGCCGCGCTGACCGCGAGTCGCTCGCGCGCCGGCAAAGCCGCCGCCAAATCCCGCGCCCGGCTGAAATGTCGGCCGCTCGTTGCCATCAGCGTCGATCTCGCCGCGGTCAAACCGGGCGCGCTGGGTCGTATCGGTCAGCAGGTTGAACGCCGCGGTCACCCGCTTGAAGCGGTCCTCGGACGCCTTGTCGTTCGGACGCACGTCCGGGTGCAGCTCCTTGGCGAGCTTGCGGTAGGCCTTCTTGATGTCTTCGGCGCTTGCCGATTTCGGCACGCCAAGCATCGCATAGGGGTCCCAGCTCAACTCGCCGTCCCTCGCATTGTAACGAAGCCCTCTACGGTGACCTTGCCGCCCCCTACAACACAAGAAAAAACATGGGAATGGGGCGCAAAATCGCCAACCCGCCGCAACAGCGCTTCATGGCGAAATTGTCACGCTGGCGCTGGCCCAGGCGCCGGGTTCGCGATCGGCGCCCAACTGGGCCGCCTCGATCAACGCAACGCCGCCATCGGGAAAGTCGGACGAGGTGGCGTCCGTGGGGTAACTCGCACCCGTCGAATCGATCTCCCATTGGCGCATGGCCTCGCCGCCATTGCTCACACGTATCCGGTAGCCTTCCGCGACCTCCATCGGCGGCTCGCCCGCAATCCATGCGTCCCCGCCTTTCCGGGCGCGCCGGATCCAGGACAAAGACAGGCCGCCGTCCGCCCGGTCCGCGCGCAGGTGGGCTGGCGACCACATCCGTGCAGCAGCGCCGAGACAGATGATTTCCGAGCTCCAGGCGTCGCTTTCCTCGGGAGTCCGGCGCCAGGTGCGCCACTGCAACGCGAGGCCGCTTTCCCAGTCCGCGACGTCGAGCCGCCGTTCAGCCCCGGTCAGAAACGCAACTCGCGCGTCCACGCTGGCGCCGAGCGCCATTTCGGGCTCGCTTCCCTGCTGTCCGCGCAGCAGACGCGTCAGCTTGTACGTTTCGACATCGACCAGTTCGGCTTCGGCGAACTGTATCATCTCCCATCCCGCTGTTGTCTCGACCATCATCGCGTTGGCGCCGTTGAGCACCGCGCCGTCATCGCGCGACGAAGGACCTTCGCCAGGCACGGACACCCGGACCGAGGCCTCCTGCCAGCGTCCCGAAACGTGTGGATAAGGAGCGCTTGTCAGCCGCCCGATCGTGCACGGCCTGTCGATCCTCGCTCGAAGGCTCTGTTGGATCGCGTCCGCGCCTGCAGACATGTTCACCGGCGCCGTCCAGGGATCCGACCAGGCGAAAGCCAGCGGTCGAAGATCGTCTTCCTCGCCAGGAATGGGCGGACCATCGAGCACAACGATGTCAGGCTCGACAGGTGATGACGCGGGCCGGGGCATAACCGGCGCCGCGGGGATCAACTCTGTCAGGCGATTTGTGGCGCGACAGGCTTCGAACTGCACGACAGCCGCGTCCGATACGCTAACGATTCGATAGTCGGCATCCGCAAGAGAAAGAATGTCTCCTGCTTCGTACATCAGGCCATCCGCCGCCATGGCAAATCCGATGCGATCTCTCTGCAGGGTCAGCACTTCCGCCAGAAGGCACGCTCGCGCCCCCGTCCATCTGTTCCATCCTGTCACTCCATGAGTTTGCAAAACGGCAGGCTCAATCGGCCTCGAAGCCAACGAGTCCGGCCGAAGGAAGTCTGATCGCGAACGCTTCCTCGCCATCGTGGTCGCCGGAATAGGCCAGCGCCGAAATGACGAATGGCCCCGTAAGCGTCCCGAAATCCGGAAGCACGAGCTGCAGTTTGACTGGCTCGCCTGCGAAGAAAGCCGTTCTCATACGGGTATCGGACGCGGCGTCCTTGAAGAGGCCTGATCCCGCGATCTCGACGGACTTGACGCCGGCGCAGGCCATCAGCTCTCGCCAGGCGCCAGGGCTCTGCGTCGTCGTAGCATCCAGCACGCGCGCCCCCAGCGTGATCGATTGCGTGCGAAGTCCGGCGACGACGACAAACGTTTCCGGCGATCCGCCATCCCCAACCTTAACCAGCATGTCGCGGCCTCTTTGCCCGGCCATGGCGGCCTCCTCTCTTCGATAATCGTGTGTTGACACGCAACCATTTGGTTGCATATTAATCCGCATGGATCAGGTGTTTCGGGCTCTGGCGGACGAAAGCCGCCGCGACTTGCTCGACAGTCTCCGCGCCGCCAACGGGCAGACGCTGGGCGAGCTCTGCGGCGGCCTCGACATGACGCGTCAGGCCGTTTCGAAACACCTCGCGATCCTGGAAGACGCCAACCTCGTCGCCACCGTGAAACGGGGACGCGAGAAGCTGCACTACCTCAATCCGGTTCCGATCGCGGAGATCGCAGACCGGTGGATACGCAAGTTCGAACGCGTCCGGGTCGACGCCCTCATCGACCTCAAGAAAAGACTGGAGTCAGAATGACCGTCCATCCCGACGACATGACGCTCAACAACATCAGCGTCATCTTCATCGCGGCCTCACCGGAACGCATCTGGGCGGCGCTGACCGACGGCGGGATCTCTCCCAATTATTTCATGGGAAGCCGGGTCGAGGTCGGCGATGTCGGCGAAGACTACGGCGTATTCAACGGCGAGCAGCGCACTGTGAGCGGCACGGTTCTGGTGCGTGATCCGCCACGGCGGCTGCGCGTCACATGGAACGTCCCTGCGCCGCCCGGCATGAAATTTCCGGCCTGCGAAGTCGAATTCGAAATCGAACGCGCCGAGGCGCCCAAAGGCGGCGACGTTTCCAAACTCACCGTTTGCGAATTCGTTGACGGCCCCGTGCCCCCGAAATTCCAGCGGGCCGGCCGCACGGGATGGGCGCTCATCACATCCAGCCTCAAGTCCTGGCTCGAAACCGGTGCGGCCATGCCCGCCGTCAAACTGAATCCACCCGAATAGCTTTTCTCAGAAGGAGATTGTCTGATGCCCGCCCCGAAACTTCACGCCGAATGCGAACCCGACTACGTATACGTGATCTATATCCGCGCCTCGCGTCAGGCCGTCTGGGCGGCCCTGACCGACAACAAGACCGAACGGTCGTGGTGGGTTGGAACCCGCATGGAGTCCACCTTCCAGCCCGGCGGCACGCTGGCTTTCATGAAGCAGGGCAAGGCGGACGTGCGCGGCGAAATCCTCGAACGCGAAGATCCGGCCCGCCTCACTTACACCTTCCACGTCGAGGGGCCCGGCCCACAACACGATGAAGGCCCGACCATCGTCGAATACCAGCTTGAGCAATTCGAGGACACGACCAAGCTGACCGTCATCCACTCCAACCTGAAGAAGGGCGGCCGGGTGGTTCAGGCGATATCCGGCGGATGGCCAATTGTACTTTCGGGCCTCAAGACGTTCCTCGAAGGCGGCGAACCCCTGCATTTCGCGCCGCGTACTAGCCAGAAGAACTAGCCGGATTGGAGGCTCAAGTGCCCGTCTCGCGTTTCGTTTACGTTGTCCACATTCGCACCACGCCGGAAAAACTCTGGGCGGCGCTCACGCAGCCGGAGTTCACCAAACGCTACTGGTGCGAAACCTGGCAGGAATCCGAATGGAAACCTGGCGCATCCTGGCGCGCCATGATCCCGGACGGGCGCGTCGCTGACACCGGCGAAATCAAGGTCTACGATCCGCCGAAGAAACTGGTGCTGACCTGGGAGAACCAGTTCGTCCCGGAGATGAAGGCCGAAGGCCATTCCCTGCTGACATACGAGATCACGCCGACGGAGGGCGGCGTGAAACTCGTCCTCACGCACGAAATGGATCGTCCGGAGTCGAAACTGATCGACGCGGTCTCCAACGGCTGGCCGCCGCTGATCTCCAGCCTCAAGAGCCTTCTGGAGACAGGCGAGCCGCTGGCTGAAACGACAAAATGGCCAGAGGGTCACTAGGCTATCCCGCCTTTCATTGATCCTCTGATCCCGCAGATAGACGAAATCCGACAGAGACGGCCAACCCGGCCTTAATCGTACCGCTCCATATTGGCGCGGGCGTGGGAGGCCGGATGCGATTTTCGAGACCGAAACCGAAAACGCGCCTCTATTTGTGCGGCGCGCTTCTGGTGACGCTGCTGGCGGTTCCGCTGGCGGCGGGCCTGTCGCGTCCGGAATCGATGCGCCACGGCCTGCCCGATCCAATCGCAATCTGCGTCGCCGGGCTGGCGGGAGTTGGCGACATGGGCGTTGCCGCAATGGCGCTGGCGCTTGTGTTCGCGCTCTGGCTCGTTCTGGGCGAACAGCGGATCGTCAACCTGCGCATGCTCAACCAGCGCGCCCGCGACCGACAAAACTTCATCAATGGCGGACGGCTGCTGCTCGTTGTCTTCGGCGCCGCGGGCATCATCGCCAGCGGCCTCATGACCATCCACGCCGGACTTGTGGCGCTGAGACCGGACCTGGCCGCCTATGCTGCGCCACACTTTACCTTTCTGACTGCGGTGGTCTGCTTCCTTCTCGGCATCTCCGCCTACACGCTGGGGCGCGCCGGGCGCTGAACTCACGCGACCTCCAGACCACAGCGAATCCGCAACACGATGCGTGGCGCGCCCGAGGGATCCGACGCAAGCTCAGCGACCAACGTCTGCATCTGGATGCAGCGCCAGCCCTCCATTGAAAGGCTCGCTCCCGACAGTGCAGAGCGCACCGCCGCGAGCGCCGCGCGCGCTTCCTTCCGGTTGCCCGCGCGCGAGGCGATGGAAAGATCAATGCGATGCTCGCTGGCCTCGACGCCTGCCGATCCCGCAGGCCTTGTCTCGTGCCGCAGGATTTCGAGATAGGGATAGGCGGGCGCCGCCTCCGCTATATCAAACACGCGCGGGGGATCGCCCAGCGTCGCTTTCACGTCATCATTGGCAGCGAGCGCCTGCAGGATCGCCAGTTCCAGCGCCTCCTCAGAGCCGGCTCCAACATCGCCGCTCACAGCCGCACCCTCCGCCAGGGAGACAGCAACCCCGCCACATCCTCCGGTAATGGCCCCGACAGCGTTCCCGCATCGCGCGCGAGATAGGCGTGGGCGACCAGCCGCTTCACAGCCAGCCGCAGATCCTCCGCCACATCGTCCGCGTCTGCGCCAAAACCCGCGGTGAAGTCGATCTCGATTCCGGCGGCCCTTCGGCCGGGCCAGGGAAACACGCCGCTCGTCCAGACCAGCCGCGCGCTGCGGCCCGCATCGAGGATGAACTGATCCGTCACCTCCGTAGCGACGTCGTTCACATCAAACACCCGTATGGCGACCAGCTCGGCGGCCGGCCTGACCGGCAGCCGCACTTCCCGCCGCTCCAGCGTCCCCTTGCTCCAACCATCGAGCGTCAGGCGCAAAGTCCGCGTAATCAAAGCAAGGCCCGCAGCCGTTTCGATACGCGACCGGGCGCCGGCGATCAGGCCGGCGACAAGCTCGTCCTCGCTGTCATAACCGATGCGCAGATACTCTTTCGCATCGGCCAGACCCACAGGTTCGACCGCCGGCGCAACCAGCGTCGTTATCGTCATGCTTTCACTTTCCTGAAATGCGCCGCTGCGTCGGGCGAAGCGGCTTCTAACGCGCGGCGTGGCGCCTTAAGATCGGCGGATGGTTTCCGGCCTCAATCACGCGAACATCTCCACCACGAAACTGAAGGAGACCTGCGCCTTCTTCGTTGACGTGATCGGTCTGACAGTCGGCCCCAGGCCGGGCTTCGGCTTTCCGGGCGTCTGGCTCTATTGCGGAGACCAGGCCGTCGTTCACCTGGTCGAACGCGCAGACCCCCGCCCGCCCGACGGAGCGCTGGACCATGTGTCCTTCACGGTCGCCAATCTCGCCGGGGAACTCCGGCGGCTCGACGCCATGGGCGTACCGTATCGCGCTGCCGACATTCCCGATGGCTTTGGCCGACAGGCGTTCCTTCGGGACCCCAACGGCGTGACGATAGAACTGACACAACCCGGCCGGATGCGCGGCTGACCCAACGGCACGACTAGGCCGCCGAAGCGACAGGGACTAAAGGTGACGCAAACGTCACCCTTCCGTCTTTGCCAAGGATCAGCGCCATGAAACTCGACAACTCCGTCTCCGCAATCGTAACCGGCGGCGCATCCGGCCTTGGCGGCGCGACGGTCCAGGCCCTGCGGGCGCTGGGCGTAAAGGTCGCCATCTTCGACTTCAACGAAAAGACCGGCGAGGCGGCGGCGAAGGAAACCGGCGCGCTCTTCTGCAAGGTCAACGTGACGGACGACGCAACCGTCGAGGCTGGCTTCGCCGCAGCCCGCAAGGCCAACGGACAGGAACGCATCCTCGTCAACTGCGCCGGCACCGGCAACGCCTTCAAGACCGCCGGCCGCAACAAGGAAACCGGAGAGATCAAGTCCTTCCCGATTTCTGAGTTCGACCGGATCATCCAGATCAACCTCATCGGCACGTTCCGCTGCATCGCGAAATCCGCCGCCGGAATGCTGACCCTTCCGCCGACCGCCGAAGGCGATCGTGGGGTCATCGTCAACACCGGCTCCGTCGCCGCACAGGACGGCCAGATGGGACAGGCCGCCTACGCCGCGTCCAAGGGCGGCATTGTCGGCATGACGCTGCCGATCGCCCGCGACCTTTCCGGCGAAGGCATCCGCGTCAACACGATCCTGCCCGGCATCTTCAACACGCCGCTGATGAACGGCGCGCCGCAGAACGTGAAGGATGCGCTCGCGGCCTCCGTCCCGTTCCCGAAACGCCTCGGCAATCCGGAAGAATACGCCAGCCTGGCCCTCGAAATGATGCGCAACGGCTATTTTAACGGCGAAACCGTCCGCCTCGACGGCTCGATTCGCATGGCGCCGAGATGACCGGACTTACCCTCACGCCGATCGGCTTCGTTCGCACCACACGCACGGATCCGGTCGACGACGCCTGGGACGCGGAGACGACAACCATCGAACTCGATGGGGCGCAGTTCACGCCGGATGCGCTGCTCAGTCTCGACCAGTTCAGCCATATCGAAGTGATCTACTGGTTCCACCACGAAGAGGCGGCGAAAGCCAATCTTGGCGCTCGCCGCCCGCGCGGGCGGGCGGACTGGCCGATGGTCGGCATCTTCGCCCAGCGCGCCAAGAACCGCCCCAACCGCCTCGGCCTCACGGTCTGCAAACTGCTCAAGGTCGAGGGTCTGACGATCCGCGTCTCCGGCCTCGACGCCATCGACGGCACGCCGGTGCTGGACATCAAGCCCTGGATGTCCGGCTTCGCGCCCCGCGGCGACGTTCGCGAGCCCGACTGGGCCCGCGAACTCATGGCCGGGTACTGGTAGTCGCCTAGAAGACGCCCGTGATCGACATCGAGAACGTCCGCGGGCTCTGCGGCCGGAAGAAACCGATCCCATCGGGCTGCGGGAAGATGAACGCCAGCGTGTCCTCGTCGAAGATGTTGTCGACGTTCACCCGCAGCTTCACGTTCTTGAGCGGCCCAACGCCCATCCCATCGCCGAAGTCGACATAGCCGCTGACGATGGTGAAGCCCTTGACGCTCTCCGAGTTGGTGTAGGTGCTGTATCGCTTGCCGGTGTATTTCGCCGACAGATTTCCGACGATCCAGCTTGTCGGCTCAACCGTCACCCCGGCCTGCACCGCCCACTCCGGGCTATCCGGCAGAAGCTTGCCGGCGATCGGAAGGTTCGGCTGGTCGTCCTGGAACTCCGAGTGGTTGTAGGTCACCGCGCCGTTGAAATATGCGTAGTTGTGCAGGAAGTACGGCTTCCAGGCGCCGGTCAGTTCGACGCCATAAGCCTTCACGCCGCCGACGTTCTGGTAATAGGTCTCTGTGGCGCCGGTCTGGCCAGGCAGCGCGGAGCTGTAGGGTTCGATACGGTTGTCGAACTGCGTGTAATAGACCGAGACAGCCCCGTCGAAATTGCCGCGCAACGTGCGCGCGCCAACCTCGAAGTTCTTGGACTTCTCGCCTTCAGGCGCCGGCGTCGCGACAACATTATTCGGCGCAATCGAGAACACGTCGTCCGCGCCCCGAGGCAGCGCGAAGTTCTCCGCATAGGAGGTAAAGAGCTGCTCGGTCGGCGTGATCTGGTAGACGACGCCGACCATCGGCAGGAAGTGGTCCTTGAACTTTGTCCCGACCGTCTGCGGTCCCCACCCACCGGTCGGCACGGTCGCAACCGTTGCATAATAGTCGTTGTAGTCCCGGTACCCGGAGAGCTGGTAGTCGATGGAAAGGGACTTCACGCCCAGTTCGACCTTCAGCTTGTCCGCCAGGAGGCTGATCGTGTCCTTGAGGAAGATCTGCGTCGTATCCCGCGTGGATGTGTAGTCCCGGCGGAAATACGTGACTTCATCGTAGAGAACGGCGCCCGACTGAACACCGCCCTCGTGGTTCAGTCGCTTCTGTGTCCGGTGATAATCATCGGTCTCAAGCCACACGCCGGCTTCCAGCTCGTTGTTCGCGATCTCGTAATCGCCCTTCAGCACCACGCCTTTGCGGAATCCGCCGACGCCAGAGAGGCCGTACTCCACGCCTCTCGGCGCGGTCACGGGCAGGCCAGCCGCCGCCTCCGCCTCATAGCGGGCCCGCACGCTGCTGTAGCCCTCGGGCGAAACCCCGTAGCCGTCCTTGTCTTCATAATAGGCCGTCGCCGTCACGTGAGCGGCTTCGCCGATGTTCGTGGTGAAGGCGCCGCCGTAGAGCGAGTCGTTGCGGATGTTCACGCGGTCGAGATACCAGTTCGTCGCCGCAGCGTAGGTGTATCCCGGCACGTTGTAGTCCGCGACATTGCCGAGCGTGCCAGGCGGCAGGGTTGCAGAATACCCGCAATCGCGCCCGCCCATGCCGTTGCCGCATGGCGCGCCGGATTCGTATTGCGCCTTCGACATGGTTGGCGAGTCATAGTCGTGGAAATCGTTCGAAACGTACTTGAACGACACGTAGGTATCGCTGTCCCAGGCGAACTTCATCTTGCCTTCGATGTGCTCGCGATCGATCGAGCCGCCGCCGCGCCACAGGTCGCTGTTGGTCTTGGACCGGCTGGCATAGGCCGAAAAGCCGCGAATATTGCCGGTCTCCAGCTTGATGAAGCTGCGGTTGAGGTTGAAGTCGCCGAAGGCCTGAGAAACCACGCCGCCAAATTCGTCCGACGGATCGATCGACTTGTATTCGACCACCGGGCCCAGTGAGGCGTAGCTCGGCTGGCTCACATCGCCTGCGCCCGGCGATGCGATCACCGCCCCGAGATTTTCGTTGTCGACATAGCGAAAGATCGGGCTGCCGCCGAAAGCATCGCTGCGGCCCATCGGAATGCCGTCGAGGACGAAGCCGATCTGGGCGAGGTTGAACGCGCGCACTGTAACCGAGTTTCCGAACTCATAGAGCCCCAGCGCGCCATCGGTCTGGACGTTGAAGCCCGGCAGGCTTTCCAGCATCTTCAGGCCAGAGATGCCTGCAGGCGCGGAGAGCAGTGCGTCTCGCGTTACGGCGACGGTGGCGGACGCCTTGTCGACGCCGATCGCCTCATCCGCCTGGCTCAATCGCCGGCCGGTAATCACCACAACGTCACTGTTGGCTCCGGCCTGCGGACCGGAAGCCTCCTGCGCCTCAGCCGGCAACCATCCCGCAATCGCCAACGCCGACGTGAACGCCAGCAGCGCCATGGTTCCTGTTCGTCTTCTCATCCCCGTCATTGCAGTCCCTCTCGTACTTTGCCGTCAGCCCTTCGTTACAATCGAAGGACGCCGACGTGCGGACTCAAGGAACGGGGCGGCTTTGCGCAGGTCTTTTGGAGGATTGCTTTGCCGCGACGCACAAAAGCGGCAAAACGCCTATCAATCCAGCGCGTGCGGCCCCGGCGCCAGTCACGCCGGTGGCCGCATATCCTCAGCTCGCCGCGAACTTCATCACCTTGATGGCGTCGAAGTTCTGCACGCCGCCGCCCACGCGCTTGATCGTGTGGAACAACACGTAGGGCTTGATCGAACAGGGATCGCGCAGCACGCGCGCGCCCTGCCGGTCGACGATCAGGTAGCCGCGCCGGAAATCGCCGAAGGCGATGGCGTAGGCGTCCGAGGCGATATCCGGCATGTCCTCGATCCCGGTCACGGGATACCCCATGATCGACGCCGCATCGCCGCCGACGCCCGGCCGCCAGATATAGTTGCCGTCGCCGTCCTTCAGCTTCCGCACCGCCGAAACCGCCCTTCGATTCATCACGAACCGCGCATTGGGCCGGAACTGCGATTTCAGCGCATAGACGAGGTCGATCAGCTTGTCTGCGGGATTGCTTGAGGCGAAGGCGCCGTCGGCGCCCGACAGCACAAAGCCGATCTTGTCCCAGGCATGGCTCGCATCACCGATCATTGTGTAGCTCAGGAAGCCCTTTGGCTTGTTCGACCCATCGCCGGAAACGAACGCGGCGGATTCCTGCGCAGCGAAGGAAGCGTCCACCTCTTCAGCCAGCCACTCGTCGACGTCGGCATAGGCGTCGTCGAGCAGGGTCTGCGTCGCGGCCGGCATCGCGTAGAGCTCCGCGGCCGGGAATTCCAGAAGATCGAGCGTTGGCGCCGTGGTTTCTGTGCGAGACCCGGTTTCAGCGGCCCAGGCGGACGCCGCCCCAAGGCTTACCGGCTTCCGGAAGACGGTGGATGACGTCTGCCGCACGGACGCGATCTGCCGCATCGGCGAGGAGGCCATCAACCGCGCCTCGATCAGTCGGTCGAGTTCCGGCGGGGCGACATAGCCGCCCTGGTTCTCGGTGCCCTGCGTCAGCGCCTTGAGGTCGAGGCGGGCAAGACCACTGTCGTCGCCCTTGCGCAGATAGGCCCCCCAGGCCGACTTGTGCTCGGGATCGCCCACGCGCGGATCGTTGGCGGCCTTCAGCGCCTCGAAGGCTGTCATCATTTCGCGCGTAAGCTCGCGCACGTCGCCGGTCACGCCGGCTGGCGCGCTCATCTTGGTCTCGATTGTCATGGAGTGTCCTTTGGTTGGTTCGTGCGGGCCGCAGCCCTTCGCCCGGGCGCGCCTGCCGCGGGCGAAGGAGCCGCCGTCTAGAGGTTTGTGCTCACCGCATCGAGGAGGTCCTTGCCGAAGGGCACGGCGATGCTGCGCAGGGCGACATCTCCAGCGAGGTCTTGGACGATTTGGCGAACGTGGCGACCGCTGCGCCAAGCTGCTGGGCGAATGTCCGCTGCTCGTCACGGGTGAGGTTGGCGACCTGTTCGAGAAGCGTCGCAACGAGGCCGGCGAAATCAATCTTCATGTTGGAGTCCTTTCGATGCTTCACGCATGACCCATCGATCCGGCGCCGCGAAGCGAAGCGCTGGTCGGAAACGTCAAATCAGGATCGTGGGGCAGGCGCCGGCCCGGCGCGCTCGCCCTAAAAGCAAAGGGCGCGCCTTACAGGCGCGCCCTTTCAGAAAGTCAGCCGATTGGCCAGAAGCGGATCAGCCGCCCTCGCCGCCGCCCTCGCCATCGCGCGGGATCACGACGCCGGCGCCGATACCCGGCCCCATGGTCGGCGTGATGCCCTTGGCCTCAAGCTCGCGTGCGCCAGCCAGAATGCCCTTCATGGCGTAGTTGCCTTCATGGCAGGCGTACTCGTAAAGCGGCTCGCCCTGGTTGAGCGCTTCTTCGCCCTTCCACGTCTGCGAATAGAGCGTCGGGTCGGTGACCTCGAACTGGTAGAGGACCTGCTTCTCGTTCCAGCGCGAGAAGCGCTCGATCAGCTTGCCCTTGTCGGTGATCAGCGCGCGCTGTTCCGGATTCGGGTTCACCGTCTCCACCACCAGCGTGTCGCCCTCATACCAGCCCACGGAATCGCCGGCCCATTTCGGGATCACGGCCGGGTTGTGCGCCTTGGCTGCTTCGGCGGGACCCGCCACGATCGGAATGATCCGCGCCTCGTGCGCCATCTCGACTTCGATCATCACGGCGTTCGGCGCCTGAACGATCTGGAAGGTGTTGTTGTACATGCCGTTCTGCATCACAGGTCCGGCCGAACCCGAGAAGCTCATCAGGCAGCGTTCCGCGAGCGGACGCGTTTCCGGGCCGTCGAAGTTCGCAGCCGCGTAGCCGCCCTTGCGCGCCGCATCGCCCTTGTAGGGGATCCGTCCTGACGGCGGGTCGGTGATCCAGGACGAGCGGTATTCGCCGCGCACCATCGCCAGCGATTTGCCCGGATCGATCCAGTAGGCGTTGTAGCCGCGGTCGGCGTTTTTGTCCTCGAGCACCTTGGTGTTGTTCGGGTCCTCGCCATTCGTCGCCTGGTCCTGCTTGGAGAGCACGATCAGCACGTTGCGGTTCACGATCTTCTTGGCCTCGTCCTCCGTCACCACAAGCGACTTCACGCCGCCGGGCCGTTGCAGGCTGGTGATCGAGGTGTTGTTCCAGAAGCCCTGAAGGTCGGGACGGCCGTCCTTCATGTGCGGCACGGAATATCCCGGCGCAGACTGCGCAAAGGCGTCGCCGGCAAACGCGACGGCCGCAAGCGCTGCGCCCGCCATCAAGCTGAGTTTCATGAGCGAAGCCTCCTCAAGGGCCCCATTCGCTGCCGTGGGGCGTCCCTGCTTCGAAGCTTACGCGAGCGTCAGGCCGACGCAAGCCTACCCCAGCGTCAGGCCGCCAGCACGATTTGGCGAGCCGGCCCGCTCGCCCGGAACCGGGCCGCAGGCGCCATCGGGGTCGAGACCAGCGACACCTCCCTCAGTTCGATCTCCCGCAACTCCCGTCCGCCGCCGATCCGTGGCCGCCAGTCCCGTGCGATGAACCCGATCGACAGGCCATCCAGACCCTGCTCCGCGATCATCTTCCGGGCGGCGCGTCCCGCCGCCGTCGTGGTCGTCACCAGCCCCCGCACAAAAAGGCCTCGCCCGTCCTCGCGGATCGTCGTCCACGAACCTGCGGCGCGTCCGGAAACATGCTGGAACAGCATCGGCACCTCGCCGCCTTTCGCCAGCGACCGCGTGAAGGCGCCCGGCCGGACAACGTCGCCGGCCAGGTCGGCCGCGCCAAAGATCGAAGCGTAGCCTTCGATCAGCACCGCCTCGTCCATCAGCGCGCTCCGTCCAGCTTCTTCTCGATCCGGGACAATTGCGCCGAGGCCAGTTCGAGCCGCACCTCCATCCGCGCCATCCGCTCGTCGAGCCCCGACTGCGCCGCCACCCGGCCTTCGACCTCGGAGAGACGCTGCGAGGCTTCGCCCGCCCAGACCAGCGCGCCCGCCGCTTCCATCGCCATCGCGAAGAGAACCGCGACCGTCACCTTCTTCTCCACCATGATTTTTCCGCTCCTCTCCATTTTGAAACTGGCGCGGCCTTGCATGTGATGCTAAAGCCTCAGTCATCCCGGGCTGGTGGGCGTCGGTCGGGAGATCTCCATGAAACAGGTCAAGCGAGCGAGCACCGTCACGGTGCGCAGCCTGCTGTCGGGCGGCCAGCGTTTCGCCGCGCCGCCGCTCAGCCGCGGATACGCCTGGGGCGCTCCTGAACTGGCGCATCTCCTGCTCGACCTCGAAGAACTCGCCAGGCAGGGCCCCGCCAAAGGCCGCGACTCAGGCCGCCTTTATCTGGGATCCGTCATGCTTGGCCGCAGCCACGACGGCGCGCGACCGGTGATCGACGGCCAGCAACGCCTCGCCGCGCTTGTACTTATCCTTGCGACGATCCGCGACCGCCTGCCGGGCGGCGGCGAACGCCGGAAAATCCAGAACCTGCTTGTCCGCAAGCGCTGGGGCGGCGGCGGCTCGATGCGCCTGCGCCTTCGCGGCGGCGACAACGAATGGTTTGGCCGGCATGTGGTTTTTCCCGGCGCCACGCTGCGGCTGCCCGATGAGGCGCCGGAAGGCGGACCCGAACGTTTGCTGGCCTCCGCCCGTTTCCTGGGCCGCTCCTTCAGCGGCAAGCCGGTCGCCGAGCTTCGCACGCTGGCGTCGGCGCTGCTGGATGCAACCGCGGTAGTGCTTGTCCAGGCCATCGACGAGCGTGACGAGCATCGGCTCAACGACGTCCGCAAGTCGCGGGCCTTCGCCGCTCCGGTCCACGCCGAATAACCGTCGTCAGTTTCTGACCGGATTGTCCGGCATCACGTTGATCGGGGTCAGAAGAACGATCGCCAGCGCCGCCGCCAGGAACACGGCGAGCACGGCAAAGCTGATCAGCCGCGCGCGCGCCGCCGAGCGGTTTTCCAGCCACGTCCGCGGGCGCACGCGCTTCCAGAAGTAGACGCCTTGCGAGGCCAGCATGATGCAGATCACGTTGACGCCCAGCAGCAGCAGCGCTCGCCCGGAAAAGCCCCAGTGCTGCGCGCCGGCAAAAAGGCCGCTCGCCGCTGCCGGCGGCAACAGCGCCACCGCCACCATGACGCCGACCAGCGCCGTCGATCCGCCGCTCACCACCGAGAGCGCGGCCGCAACGCCCGCCGCCAGCGCCAGCGCGATGGAATCGACGCCAACCACCGTCCGCCGCATCAGCTCGGTGCTGTTGTAGTCGATATCCATGAACGTCCCCAGCAACGCAGACGCCGCCAGCCCCACACCCAGTCCCGTGAGCGCCGCACGCCCCGCCGTGACAATCAGCTTCCGGTCGCCAAGCGTCGCGCCCAGCGTCACCGCCAGGATCGGACCCAGAAGCGGCGCGATCACCATGGCGCCGATCACCACCGCCACGTTGTCGGAGTTCAGCCCGATCGCCGCCACGATGGTCGAGGCCAGCGTCAGGACGAAGAAATTGACGCCCAGCTTCGCGCCGGCGGAAATGTCGCTGTAAATTTCCTCCCGCAGCGCGCTGTCGCGTCCTTCCTTCTGTTTTCGTTGTTCGTCCTTGTCCTCTTCCGGCTTGGGCGCCGTGGCCTCCACCGGCAGCACGATGATCCGCCAGGCGCCGTGCCGCTCGCAGATGTTCTGCAGCGCGTCCACGAGGTCCTGCGCCGTATTCGTCGCAAAGAAGACATGCGCCACCCGATTCCCGTCCGATGTCGGGTCCGCAATGCGGAAATGGGTCGGATCGGCGTTCATGATCGCCGCCCGGACTTCATCGGACCGCGAGGAGGGATAAGTCACTTCGATCAGTCGCATCGTGTGGAAGTGTTCCGTTGCAGCCGTCGGGCAAGCCATTGGCCCAACCCCGCCATCCTGCGCTTCTCTTCCACGGTGAGAAAGCTCGCCGCATCGATCCGCGCCCATTGGGCCGCCTGATCTTCCTGGAATGCGGGTATGCCGCTGAGGTCCGGCGTCAGCGACCCGCCCACGCGATCCTTCAGTCACCCCGTGATCGCCCGCGCCGCGCGGTTCACCAGCGGCAACACCGTCATCCGCCAGAAGGCCGTATTGGCCTCGCGGTAATTTGCGTAGGTCGCATCGCCGGGAATCCCCAGCAGCATTGGCGGAACGCCGAACACCAGCGCAATCTCGCGCGCCGCCTGATGGCGCGCCTCGATGAAATCCATGTCGGCGGGCGTAAGTCCCATCGGCTTCCAGTCGAGCCCGCCCTGCAGCACCACCGGCCGCCCGGCGTTGGCCGCGCCGGAAAACGACCGCTCCAGATCCTCGCGCAAATCCGTGAGCTGGTCCTCGGTCAGCTGGTCGGCGCCGGAATAGATCAGCGCGCCGGAGGGCCGGGCGGCGTTGTCGATCAGCGCCTTGGCCCACGCCCCGCCGGCGTTGTAGATGTCCACCGCCCGCGCGGCGGCCTCCAGCGGCGACTGGCCCTCATAGTCGTCGGCCGGATGAAACAGCCTGAGGTGCAGGACCGGCAGGAACCCGTCCGCCTCGCGCGCGATCCGCCGGATGTCGGCGCCCACGCGATGCTCCCAGGCCAGCGGCCATCCGCGTGGCCCTTTCGGCGGCCGCATGCGGTCGGGTCGCAGCCCGTGAAGCTCCCGCACCTCGCCATCCAGCGAGACGGCTTCAAGAAAGGCGTCGCCGCTGATCGCCAGGTGACCGTAGAAGCCCTCCATCAGGTCGGGGCCAGCCTGATCGCGGTTCGGATGGGCGATCAGGCGCGCCAGCCGCCCGTCCGCATCGTCGGATCGAAAGGGCACCGACGCCGCCGCCTCGGCGATCAGGCGCACGCAGCGATAGCCCACCGCATTGCGCTCGAACCCCTCGCGAAGCCGGGCCCCTGCGCCCGACCACTGCGCCGCGCGCAGGTCCGAAAGCGCCACAAGCGGGGCGGTCGATTTGGCCTCCCGTTTCCTGAAGAGATTCATGCCTGAAGTCCTGTGCAGGTGTTGTCTTGCTGTATCGCGCGCCCTTCGCCGCATTGACCGCGAAGCCAACTGCCCCCAGCTTGGCCGGTAGCACCGCAGCAGAGGACCTCGCCGATGTCGCCCGAGCGCAAGCGCCGTGACCGCAACCGGACCGAACGCAAGCAGCCCGGCCGCAGGCAGGAAGTGGTCGTCGCCACGGTGTCCGTGGCCGGCCTCGCCGCTGTTGTCACATCGTTTGCGCTGACCGGAGCCACGGAGGCGGCGGCCTTCGCCGCTGGCCTGGGAACCGGCGGGGCCGGCGTCTATCTGGCGATGAAGAACCGCCTGGTCGCCCAGAAACGCCGGGGCCGATAAGCCAACCGGAGTCGTCCTAACCGGAATTTCCGAGACTGGACTAATATGGGCCCGGCCATGCCCGGTTGGACAAGTTTTTGGTCCAGGGCGCGTCTTGGTTAGCGCAAGACTGCGATCTCCCCTGAAATCACACGGAATAAATTTCGTGCGCCTTCACGGCTGTCGGGCAGCCTTTGCGGGATAGCTCGTTTCGAGCGCAGCAAGGCCATGACCATGCAGGTTGATGCCGCCGCAATTCGTGACGCCGCCGCCGCCCAGCGCGAAGTCGCCCGCGCCGAGGCCGCCACCTATGCCGCCCAGCAATCGGAACTCTCCCACGACCAACGCGTGGAGGAGGCCAAGAACGCCGCCGCCGCGCGCCCCGGACCGGCCGACCGCGCCGCGGAGCTCCCTCCCGAGCCCGAGCGCGTGCGCGCCGCCTCTGGAAGCCGGCTCCTCGACGTCCTGGCCTGACACCGGGCTCGGGGCTGGGGCCCAACCCTCCTGGTCTTGCCTGCCGCCGGATGGCCCGACCCATCCCCGGTCACGGAAGACCAGGAGGGCATTTTTTTGCCCGCTCGGTCGACGCCGGCGCCCGATTGAGGAAAGCTGCCGCAATCCCCTGATCGGTAAGGCGGCGCCATGTCCGGTAAACTTGCTACGCTCGCAACGCTGTCGCTTGTGCTCGCAGCCTGTTCTGCGAAAGCGCCGTCCACTGCAACAGCGCCGCCTTCGCCCGGCTATTCCGACGCTTCGACCTCCGCGGACATTCACGCCGGCCTTCTGACGCCAGGCTCCGACACCCTCTATGCGGCGGAATCCGAACCGCCCGCGACGCCAGAGGCATGGGCAAAGGTCGAGGCTGGCGCGGAACAACTGATCGAGGGCGCCGCCCTGATGCAGACCGGCTCGCGCCCGGAAGGCCGCGCCGAATGGATCCGCATCTCCAAAGCCGTCGAGGACGCAGCGCGCCGATCGGCGTCAGCCGCGCACGCACATGACGCGGACGCGCTCGCCGCCGCCGATGGCGACTTCACCGCCCAGTGCGAGGATTGTCATAATGCCTTTCGCGACGCCGGCGGCGGCATGATGCGAAAGCCCTGACGCCCGCGCGCCGAAAACCGGCCAATCCCTAACAGAAGAATGCCGCGAAGTAGCAATTCCGTTGCGAAACCGGATGATTCGTGAGGAGGGCGTTAACAACCGATTCACTGCGGTGCGGCATAATGGGATCAAGTTTGGGATGTGTCATGAGCGCCGGCTTATCAAGCGGCATTGGTCCGGTTTCGGCCCGCTACGCCGCTCAAATTCGGGAACTGCTCTACGCGCAGGCGATCCAGCGGATGGCGGCGGAACAGGAAGCTGCGCGCCAGGCTGACCAGGACCGCCGGTCCGAAATCCTGCAGCCCTCGGACGCCAGCGCCACCACGAAACCGACAACGCCTGCCGAAGCCGCAAAGCCGGTCGAGACCAGCACCGCGTCCACGCCCGCTCCGTCAAGCGACGCCCAGAAACCGGCGCCCGCACAGTTCCTCGACATCCAGGCCTGATCTGACGGCCCGGGCGACCATTCGGCCGCCCCTCTCATCGCGAGCGCACGGCTCGCCTTGCCCAGCATCTGCTTCCCGTCCAATGTCCCGCTGCGGCTGACGCGCCGGGGGCGGAGGGACGAATGATCGCCACACTACTCAAGGCGCTGGCCACGGCGGCGTTCATCGCTGTCCTGTCGGAGATCGCCAAGCGCTGGACGTGGCTTGCCGCGATCATGGTGGCCCTGCCGCTGGCGACCATCCTTACGGTCGGTTTCACGGCTTACTCGAAGGACGCCGACGCCGTCGCCAAGGCCAACCAGTTCGCCAACTCCACCTTCCTGATGGTCTGGCCGGGTATCGCCTTCTTCATCGTGCTGTTCGTCAGCCAGAAACTCGGCGCTCCGTTCTGGATCGGCTTCGCCCTTGCGGTGGTCGCAACGGGTCTTGCGACGTGGGGCTTTGCGCTGTTCTATCGCTCCATAGGTCTGAAGCTCTAGCGTGTTGCCCGTGGCCGGCGCGCCCGCCGGCCTCAATTCCGGAAAGGACGTTTCCCATGGCCAAGGGTCAGGTGCGCAGCAACAAGGAAACCCGCAAACCCAAGAAGGAAAAATCGAAGCCGCCGGCAAGCGTGAAGTATTCGCCGGTCAACGCGGCGCTCAACAAGAACCACAAGGGCTGATCGCTCTTGCAATCCAACGAAGACCGGCCCGCGTCCCATCGGATCGCGGGCCGTTTTCATGTCCGGCTGGCTGCTAGAGAACGTGGAACAGGTAGAGCAGCAGGATGACTGGAAGCGGAATGCCGAGAAACCAGAGAAGTACGCCTTTCATGTCTGCCTCCTAGACCCTGTCCGCCAGCGTCACGGGGCGAACCCGGCGCTCTTCCCATTTCGGATGGGCGGAGCCGAGCTTGCCGCCCGCCACCGCGCCGACGCCGCCAAGCACCACCGTCGCGAACGCCCACCACGCCGTCACCAGCGCCGCCTTCTTGGCTGCTTCAGCCTCGTCCGGAGACAGCGGATTGGGCGCGCCGGAAGTCTGGCCGGTCGCGGTCTGCGCCGTATCCGTCGCCGCCTGCGCCAGACCGTGCATGCTGGTCGATGCGTGTTCGAGGATCCCGCCGACGCCAAATCCGAGAACGCCGATCGCCACCACAAGCGAGAGCGCCCAGACCATGATGCCCTGAAGCGCGCCGTCGTGATGGTCCGGCCATCGCGCCGAGTGCGCCGCCGTGAAGGCGCCGAGCTGCACCGCCACCAGATTCGAGAAGGCGACCCACAGGCCGCCGCCGATCGTCCAGCCTGGCGCCTGCTCGCTCGCCGGAGCAAACGGGCTGATCGCCGTTGCGCCAATCGCAACGCCCAGCAGCATCAGCGTGAAGCCGGCCGCGACCGCAACCAGCGTGCCGCCAATAACCGAACTCCAGCAGATCAGGTGATGTTCGTAGACGCGCAGGTCCGCGCGCGGCTCCGCAATGGCGTCCGCCATGATCCTCTCTCCCAGGACTCATTGTTGATTGCGAGAGGAACGCGGAGAGACTGACTAGGTTGCAGGGGCACACACCGCCGAAGCGGGACAGCCTACTCGACGTCGCGTCCGGCCCGGCGGATGCCAAGAGCGAGAATGCGGTTCAGCAGTTCGGGATAGGGCATCCCGTCGTGCGCGGCGGCGTAGGCGAACTCCTGGCTCTCGGCGATTTCGGGGTTCGGGTTCGCCTCGATGAAATAGGGCGTGCCGTCCGCCGCCAGCCGGAAGTCGATCCGCGCATAGCCGTCCAGCTCCAGCGTCTCGGCGATGGTCTGCACCATCTTGCGGATGCGCGTCACCAACGCCGGAGGCAGGTCCTTCGCCGGCCCGTGGATCACGCCGCGGCGTTCCTGGTAATCCGGATCGTGCTTGGCTTTCTCGGTGGCGGTGAAGTGCGAGTCCTTCGCCGGGTTCGAGAACTCCAGCTCCCAAACCGGCAGCACCTGGCGGCGGTGATTGCCCAGCACGCCGACATAGATCTCCCGGCCCTCGATATACTGTTCGGCGATCGCCGGCGTGCGCACCCGCTCGTGGATGAAGGCCACGCGTTCGGCCAGCTTCTCGTCGGTCTCTACAACAGAGGCTTGCGAGATGCCGATCGAGGCGTCTTCGCTCAGGCTCTTCACGATCAGGGGGAACTCAAGTCCCTTCGGCCGCTTGATCTTCCGCCCCATCGGAAACACCGCAAAGGCCGGCACCGGTATGCGGTGATACTTCAGCAGCTTCTTCGAGAGGTCCTTGCCGCGCGCCAGCATGATGCCGCGCGGGCTGCATCCGGTGAACGGCACCTTCAGCAGCTCCAGCAGGCTCACCACGTTCTGCGCATACAGCGTCTCGCCGTGAAACTCTTCCAGCAGGTTGAAAACGATGTCCGGCTTCCACTCCTCGATCACGTCGCGGATCGGGGCGAGCTCCTGCTGAACGCCAAGCGCCCGCACTTCATGGCCGCTGCCACGCAGCGTGCTGATGACGTCGTATTCCGTTTTCCAGGCATAGGTCTCCTTCTCGCTCAGGCCCTCGATGCTGTCGGGCGGGAGCAAGTCGGGGTGAGCCAGCGCGAGGACGCGAAGCTTCCTCATACGGCGAAGCGCTGCCGTCGCGAGGAGGAATAGAAGGAATGCACCGCCCGCTTGGTCAGCATCGCGGTGAGGTTGAGGCGCAGCTTGCGCTCCGACCCCGGCGCCCGCAGCTTCAGGGCGCGGCAGCGGTCGCTGATGTCATCCAGCACGGCGTCGAGCGTGAGCTGGTATTCGCCGGTCCACTTGGAAACCAGCTGGCGGATCTCGGCGCGGTTGCGGCGAATGAATGTGGTGGCCAGCGGCGCGTCGGAGGCCTGCGACTCGCGCGAGAAAATCTTCAGCAGGTCGCGATCGAATGTCGCGGAGGTTTCCGCCGCGGCGTAATGCTGCAGCTTGGCCTGATAATGACTGTCCAGCGTTTCGTTCATCTTGCTGATCGGATCAACTTCTGCCCGGCGTGTGAGAATCGGTTTCTCGCCGGCAATTTCCGACATCAGCTCGTCGACATACAGCAATTTTTTTAGCGCCGGCCAGTCCGCATACCTCTTGCGCCAGTTCGATCTCGGTGTCAGCCAAACCGCGAAGGTTTCCGCAAAGTCCTCGTCGGGATGGCTTTGCGCATACCAGCGCCGCAGGTGCTGAACGTAATTCTGGCTCGATGGATTCGGACGATAGTAGTTCGGATAGGGCTTCGAGGATCGCCCGAACGCCATCTGCCATTTGCGGCGCCGGTGAAGCCCGTAGGCGTGCTGCACCACATGCCCGGCTTCATGCCGCAGGATCTGCATGCACTCGCGACGCGTGCCGCCTTCGACATCCAGCATCATGCGGCGCTCGAGACGGATCAGGCGCGGATGCGCAAGATAGAACGGAACGGCGATGCCCGGCGTCGTATCCGGGCTGAACCATTCGTTCGAAACCCATGAGTGCGCCTGCACCAGAAGCCCGCGCGAGCTCAGTTCGCGGTTGAGCTGGGCGAAGCGGTCTTCGAGCCAGGTGCCCTCGACTGACAGCTTGAGGTCCTTGAGCTTCACCGTCATCAGGTCGCGGTCGCGCATCGTCGTCCACGAGGGCTCGGTCCGTTTCCGGCTCTTCGACCTCGCAGGGGCGGACCTGGCGCGACGCATGAAACGAGTTCCCTAACCCCGACCTAGTGCAAGTTCTGAACCCCGGCGCGGACGAACAACCGGCGGGTGATAAAGCCTCGCCCAATGCCCGATGATCGCCCGGAGTTCGGCCTCGCCCGACCGCGTTCCGGCCACGCCGGTCCCAGCCATGCCCCGAAGGTGGATACGGTATGGTTAACGGATAGCAACTTCCGTGAATCCCTCTTCACCTGTGATCCCGCGCCCGGTCCCAGAGCGACAAAACGCCCGGCGGCGCGCAGGGTTTTTCGAGCAGCGCGATCACCGCCCGGACCAGCGCATCCACCCGGTCGGCGCGGCGCCCACCCGGCCGGTCTCCCTCTCCGCCCAGGGCGCACATCTCATCCTCCAGCTCCCGGAATATGCCGGCATGGCGCACGCGACCGCGTTCGTAGAGCACGGATACGGGCATCGCGCGGTCTGTCTTGGACTGGGTCGCGCGCGTCAGTCGCACCCGCAGCCCTGCCTCCGGCGTCGCGCCCGCCAGCTCCAGCATCTTGCGCACCATCTCGCCGCCCTGGTTGGCCTCGGCTGCGATCTCGCCCGCGCCCCAGGCCTTCGCCAGCGCCACCGCACGCTCGGCCCACGCCAGCGGCTTCAGCCCCTGCGCGCTGGCGTCGGACAGCACATAAACCGTCTCGCCGGCCCGGCCCGCCGCCACGATCCCGCAGGCATCGCTGCGCGGTCCCGCCATCGCCGGCGGATCGACGGCCACCACCACCCGGTCGAACGCCAGCTCCGCCGCCGCGTCCAGCCGCATCCGCCCGCGCTCGATCGCCTCGCGTGAAAAGATGGCGCCGGGCGGATCCTCCACCAGCTCGCCGTCCAGTTCCTGCCGCGCCAGCCGCGTGCCGGCATAGGCGTCGGTTACGGCCTCGACAAAGCCAGGCGCGAGATTGTCCGCATTGGAACGTGTCGCCGCCCATGTGATCGCTGCACGCCCCGAAGCCGCCATCCGCACCAGCCGTTTCACCAGCGCCGTCGCGCGCGGCGTCGTCGTCGCCGCAACCCGTGGATCGTCGCCAAGGCGCAGCGTGAACATCAGGTTGTCCCACGTCGCCTCGCCATGCGCCCACGCGCCGATCTCGTCGCACCACGCCGCGTCGAACTGCGGCCCGCGCAGGCTGTCCGGGTCTTCCGCCGAGAACGCGAACGCCTCGGCGCCGCACCGCCATACCAGCCGCCGACGCGAGACTTCATAGGCCGGTCGCGCCCTTGGCATCCCGATGGAGCACAAGCCGCTCGGTCCCGCGATCATCACCTCGCGCACATCGCCCAGCGTCGGCCCGACCAGAGCGATGCGCCGCGCGGCGCCTGTCTCCACCAGTCCGCGCACCCATTCGGCGCCGGCGCGCGTCTTGCCCGCGCCGCGCCCGCCCATGAACAGCCAGATGCGCCAGTCGCCCTCAGGCGCCCTCTGCGCTGGCAGCGCCCAGCGCGTCCAGTCCTGATCCGCCCACAGCGCCTGCGTCTCCGTCGACCGGTTCGCCATCACAATCGCAAGCTGCCGCCTCACCCAACTCCGCAGCTCGTTGATCGAGCCGGGCGAGCAGGCGTCGCAACCTGGCAGCGACAGCGTCGCGATGGGTCCGGTCGGGGTTGTCGGGATCGTCGAGCGGGTCAAGGGCATCTGCGCCTCGTGTCTGGATTTCGGATGCGTCGTCCGGCGATTGCGGCGACCACAATGGCGGCGGCGTCTTCGGCGCGCGCGGCGGCAGCGCGTCCCACGCCGACGCCCTGGCGAGAAAGTCCGGGTCTGGTTCGGCGCCGCCATCAAAGTTCCGGACGCAGGCGCCGAGTATCACCATCCGCGACAGCGCACGCCGCTCGCTCTCGCGCATCCGCTTCGTCCAGTGTTCCCGCTTGGACCGCGCCGAGATGGTCGAGGACGCAACCCCGAACAGCTCCGCCAGTTCGCTCAGTCGCATCCCGCGCCCGAACTGCAGCCGCACCGCCAGCACATCGATGTCCGTGTCGCGAAACCGCCGCCGCGGGTCACGCCACTTCACTTGCGCCTCGCGCCACTCTTCCGGCGACACCGGCGGATCGAGCAGCCGCGCCACGTTCGGACCGTAGTCGAGGTCCTTGTCCTCGCGCTCCATAGCGCGCCTCCCTCAGCAACCGGAGGCCCACGCCCCCCACGCTGACAGTCTGCGCCGCCCGCGCGCCCGGTCGGATTGCCGCGCACTTTTCCATTGCCGCCGCCGCGCGTCCCGGCCTCGCAAATCCCGCCACAATTACTAACAAAACTTCATCCAGAATTAATGGGTTTCGGCCACGCTGGCCGAATGTCATCCGTGAAAGCCCGACTGGGCATCATTGTTCTCGCGCCGACGCTTGCCCTCTCGGGCTTCGCGGCCGCATTCGTGGGCGAGCGCTGGTCGCAATACCAGGGCGCCGCCGGCGCGGCGTCCGACATGGGCCTCGTGCTCGGCGCCAGCGAGGTGGTCCACCGGCTGCAGATCGAACGCGGGCTCACCGTGTGGGGCCTGACGGACGGCCGGGTGTCCTCGCCCAAACTCGACGCCGCGAGACAACGGGTCGACCAGGCGGTCAAAACCCTTCGCACGAAGATGGCCAAATCAGACCCCGCGCGCACCACGCCGGTGAAACGCCAGACCGCGAGGCTGCTCTCGTCCGCGTCCGCGCTCCCATCGCTTCGCCGCGACGCCGACGCCAGGGACATCGACGCCCCAATGGCGATGGATCGCTACACTGTCCTGGTCAGCGAGGGTCTGGCCGTCGTCGAAAGCATGAGCCGCAGCCCCGCCGCATCCTCGCAACAGATCGCGCGCTCGCTGGCGGTCTATTCCATGCTCGCATCGGGCAAGGAGATCGCCGGCCGCGAGCGCGCAATCGGCGCCGCGGCCCTGGCGGCGCCGAAGGTCGCCCCCCGGGAGATCGCCCGCATCGTGGCCCTGTCGGGCGCCCAGCAGGCGCTCTTCCTCAGAATCCCCGCGGACGCCTCGCCCCGGATCGAACCCCGCTGGACCGCGTTCCTCGCTTCGCCCGAAAACCGAGCCGTGGAGACCATCCGCTCCAAATTCTACGCCTCCGCCCGGGCGGGACCGACGATCACGCCGGCCCAGTGGTTCTCGGCTCATACGGCGCGCATCGACGCGCTGCACGCGCTTGAAACGGTTGTTGCATCCGAGACGACGCAGCTTCTCGGCGTCGAAATGACATCGGCGATGCACGCGCTGGTCGTGGCGCTGCTGATCTCGGTTCTGGCCGTCGCCGGCGCCTCGATCGTCGCCCTGCTTGCGGCGCGCTCGCTGGTGAGGCCGATCGAGGAACTCACCGCCGCCACCCGCCGGCTGGCCGATGGCGACCTCGAAACCGAGATCGCCAGCATCCGCGGCCTGAGAGAGGTCGCCACTCTGGTCAGGGCGCTGCAGAGTTTCCGCGACGGCCTGCGCGCCAATCGGGCGCTGACCCGCGAGCTGGCCGACGTCAACCGGCTCACCTCCCTCGGCGCGCTCGTCGCCGGCATCTCGCATGAGATCAACACGCCCATCGGCAATGCGCTGATGGTCGCCTCGTCCTTTACCGAATCCACCGAGCGCTTCGCCAAGCAGGTAGCCGCCGGATCGCTCCGGCGCTCCTCGCTCGACCAGCATGTCGCGACATCCGAGGAGGCCGCCCGCCTGATCGAAACCAACCTGCGCCGCGCCTCGGAGCAGATCCGCAGCTTCAAGCAGATGGCCGCCGACCAGACGAGCAATTTCCGCCGCAGCTTCTCGCTCAGGCGCCGGGTCAACGATGCGGTCAAGAGCTGCACGCCGCTGCTGCGCCAGGCGCATGTCCAGACCCAGATCGACATCCCGGACGACATCCGGCTGGAGGGCTATCCCGGCGCGCTGACGCAGGTGGTGGTCAACCTCGTCGAGAATGCGGTGAAGCACGGCCTCGCCGACCGCTCCGACGGCATGATCCGCATCGAGGGCGAACAGAACGGCGCCCGCGTCCGGCTGGTCGTCGGCGACAATGGCGTCGGCATCCCCGAAGAGGTGAGCGACAAGGTCTTCTCCGCCTTCTTCACCACGCGCGCGGGCGCGGGCGGAACCGGCCTTGGCCTGCACATCGTGAAATCCATCATCGGCAACCAGCTTGGCGGCGAGATCGAACTCGGCCGCAGCCCGGACGGCGGCGCGCAATTCGTGATCGACCTACCGATCGAGGCGCCGGCGGCCACACCCTCTTCAAACGCGGACGAACCGCAGGCGCGAGCCGCCGCCTAGGCAACGGGAGATACCGGCATGACGGCTTCGGACACGCTTGATGACGACGCCCTGTTCAGCATCATCGAGGATGACGATGCGCCCGGCCAGGCGGCCGCGCCCGCGGCCAAATGCTGGCGCGTCCTCATCGTCGACGACGATCCCGAGGTTCACGCCGCCACGCGCTTTGCGCTTGGCCAGTGCGACATCGTCGGCCGCACGCTGCAGCTTCTGTCCGCCTACTCCGCCGCCGAGGGCAAGGAGGTGCTGGATGAAAATCCCGACGTCGCCGTGGTCCTGCTCGACGTGGTGATGGAGGAGCACGACGCCGGCCTCAAATTCGTCGAGTGGATGCGCGGCCAGGGTTACGAGAAGCAGCGCATCATCCTGCGCACCGGCCAGCCGGGCTATGCGCCTGAGCTGGAGATCATCCGCAACTACGACATCAACGACTACCGGACGAAAAGCGAGCTTACCCAGACGCGCCTCATCACCGCCATGACGGCGGCGATCCGCACGTTCGAACAGTTCTGGGTCATCGAGGCCCAGCGCAGCGAAATGGAAAACTTCGCCTACGCGCTGGCGCACGATTTCAAGCAGACGACCCGCCAGATCAAGGTTTACAGCGACATGCTGGCCCGCGACGCGGAGGAGGCTGGCGAAACGCCGGAAACCCAGGCGCTGGCCTTCCTGAACGGGGCGGCGCGCCGCCTCGGCAGCCTCGTCAACGTCATGTCGAACTACACGTTGATGAACCGGCCCACCCCGGTCGAGCATGTCGAGCTGGAAGCCGTGTTCGCCGATCTCCGCTCCGCCAGCGAACAGATCCTCAAGGACACCGGCGGCGCGCTTTCGATCCAGGGATCGGGCGCCTGCCTGTGCAACCCCTCGCTGCTGACGCATGTGCTGCTGGTGCTGGTCGCCAACGGCCTTCAGCACAATGAAAGCGCATCACCCGGGGTCGACATCTCGGTCGCGCACGACAGCGGCTTCTGCACCATAACCGTCCGCGACAACGGCGTCGGCATCGAGCGGAAATACCTTGAGGAAATCTTCAAGCCGCGCATGCGCCTGCGCGCGTCGGAGGAGTTGCCGGGCACCGGCCTCGGCCTCACGCTCAGCCGCAGCGCGCTCGAAGCCCAGGGCGCATCGATCTGGTGCGAGTCCGAACCGGGCAAAGGCTCCGAATTCCGCGTCCGCCTCCCCACCAGCGCCGCAAGACCACTGGCGGCGTGAGGCAACCACCGCTGTCATCCCGGCCGCAGCGCCGGGATCCATACCTCTCCCCACAATGGATCCCGGATAACGCTCCGCGTTTTCGGAATAACGCCTGAGGCGGATATCCGGAGCTGATGACAACACTCATCCTTCGACAAGCTCAGCGACTGTCGAAGGATGAGCCCGCCGCAGCCCGCCCCCAAAACAAATCCCCCGCCGTTTCCAGCGAGGGGTTTGCCGTTGTCGAAGGCCGGCTGATCAGAACGAGAAGTTCAGCTTGCCGTAGATGAAGCGGCCCGAGTTGCCGTAGGGCGAGAAGCCCGAGAACGGCACGTTGCCTGTGCTGTTGAGCTGGTAGGGGAACGGATTGGTGTATTCGTCGAACACGTTGTCCGCGCCGATCGTCGCCGAGACCCAGTTGGTGAAGGTCCACTTCGCCGAGAGGTCGAGCAGCGTGTTGGGCTTCAGCACCGTGTCGGACGCCGCCGTGGTGCCGGGCGAGAGAACCTCGCCATAGCGCACCACCCGCGCCGTGCCGGTGAACGGACCCACTGTCCAGTCGCCCGACAGCGAGTACTTGTCCTTCGGCGTGCCCTTCTCGAACGTCAGCACGTTGACCCGGCCAAACAGGGTCGGCGCCGGGCTCAGCGCCGAAATCACGGGGATTTCCGGAACCTTGTCCACCTTGGTGTCGTTGAAGTTGGCGCCGAAGGTCAGGTTGATCTTGCCCACGCCCATGTCCGGCACGCGGTAGTTGGCCACCACGTCCACGCCCTTGGTCGTCGTGTCGACGCCGTTGATGAAGAAGCGGCCGCCGCCCGAGCCGATGAAGCCCTGGTTCTGCAGGTAGGTGCGGACTTCCGCCGACGTCAGGTTTTCCGAAAGGACGATGCGGTCCTTCAGCTTGATCTGGTAGGCGTCGATCGTGACGCTGATGGCGTTGAAGCGGATCACCGCGCCGCCGGAATAGTTGGTCGATTTCTCGGCCTTCAGCGGCTTGGCGCCCAGCGAGACCGCGATCGGATCGGTCACCGGGAACGTCGTCACGTCGAACGGAACGCCGTTGATGAAGTTCGTCGACGTCGTCGAGAAGTACTGCTGTTGCAGCGACGGCGCCCGGAAGCCGTTCTGGACGGACGCCCGCAACGCAAAGTTCGGCGTGAAGTCGTAACGCGCCGCAAGTTTGCCCGTCGCCGTCTCGCCGAAGTCCGAATACGATTCGCCGCGCACGGCCCCGGACAGCAGGAACGCGTCGGTGATGTTCGCTTCGAGATCGACATACGCCGCAACCGACGTTCGCGTCTTGTCGACCTCATCAGCTGGACGGAAGCCCGGAAACACCTGTGCGCCCGATGCAAGCGGACCGCCGCCGGAGTCCGTCATTCCGCCGTTGCGGTAGCTGTCCGGTTCGCCCGCGCGAATTTGATAGTTCTCCGAACGCGCTTCCAGTCCCGCCGCAACGTTGAGCGGCGATGCGAGACCGACGTTGTATGTACGGTCCGCAGACAGGTTCGCGACGACCTGGCCGTACTGGAATCCGCCGGAGTCGAATTCCGTTTTCGATGTCGGCCCGATCGAGGCGTTCAGCGTGTTCTTGATGGTGTAGTCCATCTTGTTGTTGCCGTAGACGAGCGACCCGTCCATGTTCCATTCGCCAAGTTTGAACTTGGATCCGAACGCCGCTGAATAGTCGACGACAACTGGATTGATCTTCGGCAGGAAGCCGTCGGGATAGATCGAAATGACGTTGCGCGAGTCCAGTGCACGTCGATAGAAGCCCGCCGACAACGCGTCGCGGTGTTGGTAACTTGCCCAACCATAGAGATTGACGCCCGTTTGCGTGTCGTAGCCGCCGTTCGCGAAGAACGTGTATTGATCCATTTCCGGTTCGCCGGTCCACGCGTCCCAACGGTTGAACGTCGCTTCGCGCGGATCGAAACCGCCGCCCGTCAGCAACGGATAGTTCTGCCGCGTGTCGTAACCGGACCGTTCGGTGTGGTTCTGCGACTTGTATTCGCCGGACAACGTCAGGAATCCGGAATCGCCGAGCGAAACGCCCTTCCAACCGGACACTGTTGCGACTTCGCCGTCTTCGACGTGGCGTTTCTTGGTTGCATCGACGGTGATTGGCAAACCGGCGACGGGCGGCGTTACAGGAACTTCGTACGTTGAATCACGCCAACCGTACGAAACGGTGGCGCCGCCGCCGCTGCTGGCTTCTTTCAAACGAACGTTGATAACGCCGGCGATGGCGTCCGAACCGTACTGCGCAGACGCACCGTCGCGCAGAACTTCGATCGACTGCACCGCTTCGGTGGGAATGGTGTTCAGGTCGACGGCCGAGGCGCCGCGGCCGATCGAACCGTTGATGTTGACGAGCGACGCCGAGTGACGGCGTTTCGAGTTCACCAACACCAGTGTCTGGTCGGGCGACAGTCCGCGCAACGTGGCCGGACGAACAGTGTCCGTTCCGTCCACCAGTGCAGGACGGGGGAAACTGAACGACGGAACAGCTTCGGCGAGCGCCTGGTTCACCTCGGCGATGCCGATGTTCTTCAGTTCACCGCCGCCGATGACGTCGACGGGCGCCGCGGTGTCCAGCGCCGACCGGTCGGCGACACGCGTACCCGTGACGACGATGACGTCCGACGAATCACTTTCCTGCGCTTGTGCTTCCAGTGCGAACAACAGCGGCACCGCCGCAACGCCGGCGAGAATCGCCATTTTCGACCAGACTCTCATTCGCTCACTCCGTGCAGGATTATATTTCTGTACACCGAACGTGTACCCCGTTCGGCGGCGCCGCAACTGCGTGCGTTCGATTTCACGTCAACAGACGACGGTTACAGTGGCGTCAGTGTCCTATGGGTAACACTGACGCAACGTGAGGTCGTTCGGAACGACGCGACAATTCGCGCGGCGCGTGCGACGTTCGGCTGGGTGCAGACGAAATCCGGGACCGAACGTCATGACGACATCGACGAACTTCACCGACATTCTCTACCGTGTCGAGGACGGCGTGGCGGTGGTCACGCTCAACCGGCCGGACAAGCTCAATGCCTGGCGCGGCGAAATGGACCGCGACGTGCGCGCGGCGATGCGGCTGGCGAGCGAGGACAGCGACGTGCGCCTGATCGTGCTGACCGGCGCGGGCAAGGGCTTCTGCGCCGGCGCCGACATGGGCCTCCTGCAATCCATCCAGTCCGGGGCCGCGGGAGCGGCAAGCAGCGAGCGTCCCCGCGCCGCCGCCGGATACGAGCCGTGGGACCCCACAGCCCGCGCCGACTTCCAGAAGCAGTATTCCTGGTTCCCCGCCGTGCCCAAGCCGATCATCGCGGCGATCAACGGCGCCTGCGCGGGCCTCGGCCTCGTGCTCTCGCTTTACGCTGATATCCGATTCGCGTCCGATACGGCCAAGTTCACGACGGCCTTCTCCAAGCGCGGTCTCGTCGCCGAGCATGGCGTCTCGTGGCTGCTGCCCCGCCTGATCGGCTTCGCCGCCGCCGCCGACCTGCTCTATTCCTCGCGCGTGATGACGGCGAGCGAGGCGCAGGCGCTGGGCCTCGTCTCACGCACGTCACCGGCCGAGACCTTCGAGCATGATGTGCTGGCCTACGCCAAGGCGCTGGCCCGCGATGTCTCGCCCCGCTCCCTGCGTGAGATGAAGCGTGAACTGTGGAACGCCCAGCTCCAGCCGCTGGGCGAGGCCATCGAAGCCGCCAACGCAGACATGCCCGCGAGTTTCCAGTCGGAAGACTTCAAGGAAGGCGTTGCGCATTTCGTCGAGAAGCGTGCGCCGCGTTTCACCGGACGCTAGCCGGCCACGACCAGAAAGTTGTTCCTGACCGGAACCTGCAGTATGCGCTGTCGACGGGGACGATGGCTGCGGAGGGGTCCGGCATGCACGTTGTCGTCAATCTTCTTCTCTGGCTTCACCTGGTTGGCGTCGCCATGGGCGTCGGCGGCGGCATCGCCCTGTCGCAGACCGGCCCGCGCCTGATCGCGGCGGCGCCTGAAAACCGCGCCGATCTCTGGCCGCTTGAAAAGTTCTTCAGCCGGATCGGCGCGCTTGGCGTCGCCATTCTTCTCGTCACCGGGCCGCTGATGGTCTGGCTCAAGTTTGGCGGCGTGGCCGGGTTCAACATCTGGTTCTGGCTGAAGATGGGGCTGGTCGTTGTCGCCGTGATCGGCATCGGCATTCACGATATGGCGCGGGCGCGCTTCGAACGCGGCGAAAATGGCGCAATCCCCTTCATGTATCTCGGAGGCCGCCTCGCCGGCGCGAGCATGCTGCTGGTCATGGTGTGCGCGGTCTTCGCCTTCAACTGATCCGCGGCGCCCGTCAGGGCAAGGTGATCTGCGTGCGGCAGGCGGCCGGGCGCTTCGCCTCGACGTCGCTGACCCAACGATCGACCGCCTTGCGCGCCGCGTCGGCCGACGCTTCCGGCCACGTGCCCAGCCCATGCCCGCCGCTTGCGGAAATGACCGTCGAGACGCACGCATCCTGATCGCGCGCCTGAGACAGCCAGTTCTGCGCGATATCGAGCTTCGTGTTGTGATCTTTCCCGCCGTTGAGCATGAGTATGGGAATAGGCGACGTTAAGGGCGCTCCGAGCACACCGGTCCCGTTGAGACGGCAGGTACCGTCGGGCAGCGTGGTCGCGCCAAACAGGATGTTGAAGTGCCATGCTGTCAGCTTGCAGTACGTTGAGCCCGTTTGTGGATTTATTTCGATCAGTCCGCTGTGTGAGACGATGAAGGAAAGCCCTGGGACTTCGCGCGATAAGGCGGCATAGCCCGCCAACCCTCCCCAGCTGGTCCCGAAGAAACCGATTTCGCTGTAAGTCGCGCCCGTCTGGCTTCGCGCCCATGACAGAACCGCATTGAGATCTGCGACCCCGATGGCGGCAAGCGGCTGTTTGAGCGAGTAGAAGTAGGTTTCACCGTGTCCGGTCGAGCCGCGATAATCGACATTGAGAATGTCGAACCGGTCGCCGAATGTGCGCGCAACCTGGTCCACACTGTCGCGATCCTGCGCGATGTTGCTGGAGGGCCCGCCATGAAAGTCGATTAGCAGTCTCCTGGCTGCACCTGAATGGTTCCAGGAGTAGAGGAGTCCCTGAAGTTCGACGCCGTCGCCGGGTATCGCGACCGCCGAGACCGCCGGTTTCGCTTTGCCCTCGGCCCATGCGGCGCAATGGCTCCACGCTGGCGCAGCCGCGTCAGGAGTCAACACACTTATCTTCCAGCATCCTGGCCCGTCCTGAAATTGCGCCAGCGCAAGTCGCTTATCCGTGGCGATCTCAAGAGATGCGAGTTCGAGAGCGGGATCCGCTGCACGCATGCGGGCGAACGCAACTTTGACCCAACCGGCGCCGCCCTCCATGTGTTCGAGCGGATAGACGTCGAGCGGATCGAATACCGCCGCCGGGCGGCCGCTTGAGGCATCCCACACCAGCTCTACCGGGCCGCGAACACCCTCCGGTATCGGAACCACCCGCACTCCGTCCGGCCGCATGTCAGCGAGCAGGCCCCGCGCGCCAAGCTTGCTGACCCAGACAAAGATGTCCGGACCGGAGGGGAGCGCGCGATACTCGATGCTATGTTCGTAAAATTCGGTACCACCGCGCGGGTAGTCGAGACGATGCCCTGAATTGTCCGTGAAATACGCCGAACCGTTGCTTTCGGTCCAAAGCCCGCCCACCGGTTCGCCGCGCCCGTTATAAAGCCTGAGATCGAGATTCTCCGGGCGGCCGCGTTCGTCTGGTTTGGACACGGCCAAAAGCGCCGACTCGAATATCGTGCTTGCCGTTCCTTCGGATAAGGGAAGCTGCCTCCCCTGTTCCGGCTCTCCCTGCTGGCGTTCGATAGCGTAGAAATGGTCGGCAACCAGCGTGGCCAGAAGACTCTTGCTGTCGCTGGCCCATTTGATCCTGTTGGCGATAGTGGTTGCGGCGAGCGTGCGCCCACACGTGTCCAGCGCCTCGCGCCGGAGAATGCAGCCGGTGTCGAACAGTTCGATCGGACCTTTCGACGATGTCCCGCTCAGGACTGCAATCGTCGCACCGTCTGGAGAAAGGAATACCCTTGGCGGCGTGGCAGATGATGTTTGGGCCCATGCCGCCGGCGCCAGCGCCGCCGAGAGGCCGGCCACGGCGGACAGCAGTGTTCGCGTTCCCCAACCCAAGGCGCTCCCCCCTCTGCATGATGCCACGTGAGGATATCCTCCGGTGAGCGCCAGACAAGGGCGCGCCGGGTCGCTCCTGGGTCCCGGCTCTTCACTTCGCTGCGGCCGGGATGACCGTGGTGGGACGATGTGTCGAAGGGTATGTCAGTTCAGCAGCCGGGCCTGGGCAGGCTGAAGCGGGGGTCGCGGATGAAGGCGTCGTCGGTGAGTGACTGGAGGAAGGCGATCAGGTCGTCCGTTTCGGCGGTGTTGGGCGCGGTGGCGCCGAGGGCTGCATCGCGCCCCGGGGTGTTGCGATAGTGGGCGGCGATGGCGTCTTCCAGCGTCGCGGCGGAGCCGTCGTGGAGATAGGGCGCGGTGAGCGCGACATTGCGCAGGCTGGGCGTGCGGAAGCGGCCCGCGTCGGCCGTCCGGTGCGTCGTTTCGTAGAGCCCCGCGTCGGACAACGCCGCGCCGCTCTCGCCGATGTTGTGGAAGGCGCGGGACGGATCGGCGGACGCCTCGGTCGTATCCGTGAAGTCCGGGCCGGAATGGCATGAGGCGCAGTTGAACGTCTTGCCGGCGAACAGCGCGGCGCCGCGCTGCGCGTTTGCCGGCAGCGCATCCGCCTCGCTCGCGCGCCAGCGGTCGTAGGGCGCACTGCGCGAGGTCAACGTCCGCTCGAACGCCGCGAGAGCTTCGGCGACATCGGGCACAGTGATTGCGCCATCGCCCGGAAAGGCGCGCGCGAACATCGCGACGTAGCAGGGATCGCCGCCGAGGCGGCGCGCCAGTTCCGCCTCCTTGCCCTTCATGCCCATCTCGACCGGATGATCGCCCGCGAACGGAACAAGGACCTGCGCCTCCAGCGATCGCAGTCCCGGGTCCGCCCAGGTGAGCGAGGAAAAGCCCGCGACGTTGGCGAGGCCCGGCACGTTGCGGCGGCCCGGTTCGCCTGTGACGCCCGGATGCGTGCGGTTGGTTTCGGCGAAGGCGTGTTTCTGTTCGTGGCAGGTGGCGCACGACATCGTGCCGTCGATGGAGAGGTCGGCGTCGTAGAAGAGGCGCCGGCCGAGGTCTGCGCGGGCTGAGGCCTTGCCGGATGCGTCATCCGGCGGCGCGGCGGCGGCGAGCCCCGCCAGCACGCAGGCGGCGGCGACGGCTGGAAGCAGCTTCACGGCGCCCTGGTGATCAGCACGCCGACTCGATCGCCCGCGTTGGCGGAAATCTGCAGCACATAGGCGCCGGGCTGGAGCGCAAACGACACCACCTTGCGGATCGAGGAGCAGGCCGGCCCGTGGCCATGATCGCTGGAGTCGATCGCCTCGCCGTTCTTCAGCACGTCGATCCACGCGCCGGAACCGAGCGCGACGCGGTAGGTTCCCGCTTCGCTGATGGTGAAGCCCAGCAGTCCGCCGTGCGCAACCGAGCCGCCGGGCTTTTCCGGCTGGGCGGCATAGGCCACCTGTCGCGTGGGATGAAGCGCGGCGTTAACAGCGACGCCCGGCTGCACCGCGGCGGCGGAGAGGCCCTTCGCGTCGGCGGCGGAGGCGATGTCTGTCTTGTGCGTCCAGGCCGCAAGGTCGGCCGGAAGCGCTGTATCCGTCGTGGCGCAGGCCGGGGCCGCGCCTTCTCCGTCGGCCGGCGGCGTCTGCGCTAGGCCTGCGAGCGGCGCACAGGCAAAGGCGGCAGCGGCGAGCGCAAATCGCAATGTCATGGGGACGGGCATAGGCATGGGCATTGGCATAAGCCTTCGCTATCTTTCACGACGTATAGCGATATACACCGGACGAATGGCGCCGTCATCCACCCTGCCGCTCAGTTGCGGAGCCTCAGCGACAGATAGACGTTCCGCCCCTCTTCCGGGAAACCATCGACAAGCTGGTAGTTGGCGTCGCCAATGTTGCGGACGCCCGCCAGCAGCGAGACATTCGGCGAGAGCGTCCAGTCGGCTGCGAGGTTGAGCAGCGTGTAGTCGCCCGTCTTGTAGAATTGCGGCGGGGTGATCGCGGAACTGGACGTGACCGTCCAGCGGTTCGACGCCGCCTCGATGCTGGGCGTTATGGTCAGCGACTGCAGGACGCGCCAGTCGGCATAGAGGAAGAGCTTGTAATCCGGCACGCCCTGCGGACGGAAGGCCGGGTTGGTGGGGTCGGTGAAGTCGCGGTGGATCCACGTGGCGTTGCCGCCGATGCGCAGCGCGGGCGCGAGATCGGCCGTCGCTTCCAGTTCGGCGCCGTAATAGCTGGCGTCGCCCGCATTCTTCGTCTGGTTCACCGTGCCGAAGGGCGGGCCGAGCGCGACGGGGATCTGGATCAACGCATCCTGGAGGTCGCTGTAGAAGACCGCGCCTTCGAAGTGGAGCGCCGCGGCCGGATCGAGCGTTGCGCCGACCTCGTAGTTGGTGGCGCGCTCGGGGCCGACATCCGGGTTGGGCACGGCGGTCCCGAAGCGCGAGGAGAAGCGCTCGAAGATGGTGGGGAAGCGCGTGCGCGAGGAGACGCTGACGTGCATCCGCGCGCGCGGATCGATGCGCCAGACAAGCGCCGCCTGCCCGTTCAGCGCATGCATGTCCTTCAGCGGATAATCCACCGGGGTGAAGACGATGGTGGAGTTGGCGATCGTTGTGCCCGTCGCCGACACGCTGATGTCGTTGGCGGTTTTCAGGTCGGTCCAGTCGTAGGAGAGGCCGGTCACAAGATCGACGTTGGGGCCGAGCTTCTGCACGTCTTCGGCGGCGATGGAGTAAGTGTCTTCCTTGTCCTGCTGCCACGGCTCGGCATAGGGCGCGAAGGCGAATGGCGCGCCGGAGGGCGGCGTGCGCGTGTAGCCGAGCTGGCGTTCGCGATGCTCGTCGTTGCGGAAATGGACAGCGCTGGTGAGCGTGTTGGACGGGGCGATGGTCCACGCCAGCGTCGCTTCGGCGCCCCAGGCGGTGTCGTCGTAATACGAGTTGAACGCCTTGGGCAGCGATTGTGTGGTCTGGCTGGCGTCGTCATAGGCCGAGAGCAGGTTCTGGAAGCCGTTGCGGTAGATGCGCGTCTTCAGGTTGAGGTTCGGCGCAAGTTGCGTGCGCGAGAGAAAATAGACGCTGTCGATGTCCCAGTAGGGCCAGCTCCAGTACCGGCCGCTTGTGGTGTCGGACACGTGATAGGGCGCGTTCTTGGCGCCGGACTGGCGGATGTAGCTGATGGCGTATTCATCGGTGTCGTTGGGCGTCCACCCGGCCTTGAGATTGACGCGCCAGTCGTTGCTGGAGGAATGCTCGCGCGAGCCGCCATCCTCGAGCGCGGGAACGACAGGCGTGAAATCGTTCGAGAGCGTGAAGTTTCCGCGCCGCGAAATGTCGCCGGATGCCTGGGCGTAGAACTTGTCCTGCTTCGTGCCGAGAAGCGCGGAATAGGTGTTGCCCGTCCAGTCGAGGTCGCGGTCGCCGGTGAGCGTGGCGTCGAATTCGGCCTCGAAGGGTTTTGACGGCTTGCGGGTGACGAGGTTGATCGCGCCGCCCAGGCCGCCGGGGCCGTCGAGAACGGACGTGTAGCCCTTGCCGACCTGCACCTCGGCGATGTCGGCGGTGAGGAAGCGGCCGAAATCGATGCGGTTGTCGGCGGGAAGGAAGACGCGCACGCCGTCGATCGAGAGCGTGGTCTGGAAGCGGTCGAAGCCGCGGACGTATATCAGCCGTTCGTTGCGCGAGCCGCCGGTGTTGGAGGCGACGGCGCCGGGGACGAGGTCGATCGCCTGGTCGACAGTCTGCGCATCGAGCTTGCGCATGTCCGCCGCGCCAATGTCCGAACCGCCAATGTGCTGGCCTTCGCTGTCGCTCGGCGCTGCGGAAATGCGGCCGAGGACAAACACAGTGTCTGACGCATCCTGGTCGGGCGCCGTCTGCGCCAAAGCGGGGACCGGCGCCGCCAGCATACCCGCCACCAGCGCTGCGCGCCCTGCTCCGCCCAGCCTCATCCCGCTCTCCCGACTCGCTATCTTTGTTCGCGTATAGCGCTAGGCCATGCGCTATCGTTTGGCAACTATAGCGAAGGGCGTGTGCAGACGGCTGCGGATGCGGCGGGAAGTCTCAGCGGAAGCGGCGTGCGTCGGGAAAGCCCGCGATGTCGACGGCGGGGAGCGAGATCGCCAGCACCTGGCCGTGATGCCGGTCGACCGTGTAGATCGTGCGGTCGCCGGCCTTCGACCAGGAGAACGCCTGGCCCTCCGCCTGAAGGCTGATGGTGGCGACGTGGATGAGCACGGGTCCCATGTCCGGCCTGGCGAGAACGTACATTTCCTGGCGGTCGTGACCCAGCACGTAGAGCAGACCGTCCGGCCCGATGACGCCGCCGGAGGCTGCGTGCGGCGCCATGCGTTCGAGGATGTCGGCCGGGAACAGCCAGCCGCCAGTACGGCGCCAGTCCGCGTCGAATGTGACCACGCTGGAGAACCTGTGGTCCTTGAACGTCAGGCCGCCGGTCTCGTCATAGTGCGCGAAGCCGGCAATCCAGCCGCCATCAAGACGGCCGAACCAGACGAGCGAGCCTTCATCCGTCATGCCGAGACTGTGGCTGTCGATATGGGTCATGCGGCGTGCGTCGAAGACTTCGATCGAGGAGCCCATGGGCGTCAGAGAATAGTTCGAGTTGGCGCACCACAGCTTGCCGGCTTCGGCGAAGCAGCTGTTCATGTGGCGGATCAGGCCATGCGCAGGTCCGGCCCAGCCTGCCTGCAATTCGCCGGTGGCGATATCGTATTTGGCGATCATGCTGTTGTCGATCGCATAGAAGCTGTGCGCATCGACCGCCACGCCCTGATCGGCTTCGGGAGCAACATAGGTGCGCACCGTCGTGGCGCTGAGCTGGAGCGGAGTTGGCGGCTGATAGTCGGCCAGTTCATGCGGGTGCTGGGGCGGCGCGGCTGGCGCCGCCGCCGAGGCGCACCCGGCCAGAAGCGCGCCCGCAAGAATGGCCGAAACCTGGAAACGTCGCATGGGCTGGACCTCGAAAAGGAAAAGACGGGCGGCGAGCGAACGGGGATCGGTGCGCCGCCCGTCAGGAACGTCAACCGGGGGCGGGCTAGAAGCCCCAGCTGGCGCCGAGATAGACCGAGCGTCCGACATATTCGTACTCGGTATTCCGCCTCTCGACGCCGCCCTGGAATTCCGTCGTGGGCTCGTCGTTGAGGTTGACCCCCTCAAGGAAGATCTTGAGGTGGTTGTTCAGCGAATAGCTGACCTTCGCATCCAGCCGGCCGAATTCGCCCTGGTCGAGGCGCTGCGTCGGATCAGAGTTGTTATCGGTCAGATAGCTGGCGTTGTAGGAATAGCTGATCGAGGCGTCGATCGGCCCTTTCTGGTAAAAGCCGGTCAGCGAATAGGTGCGCTTGGGCTGCCCGGTGAGCGGCTCGGTTCCGCCGCCGATGAGTTTCGACTCGCCATCGACGAAGGTTGCGGCCGCGGAGACGCCAAGACCGTCGAACGGCGCCGGCAGGAAGCTGAACTGCGTCTGCGCCGTCAGTTCGAGACCCTTCAGCGTCGCCGACGTGGCGTTCACCGTGGTCGACACGTTCAGCACGGTAAGCGCCGATGTGTCGATGCCGGTGAGACCCAGCTGGGCGAGCCGCGCCTGCATGTCGGTCTGGGTGGTGTAGGAGTCGGCCTGCCCCACAAGCTGGTCGCTGATGTCCTTGTAGAACACGGCGGCGGACAGAACTGTCAGCTGGTTGGGATAGAACTCCACCGAGGCGTCGTAATTCCATGACTTCCGCGCCACGAGATCGGGGTTGCCGATCGACACGGAGCCTGTCGCGCCGTTTTCCGAATAGGTCGAGCGCGGCGCGATCTGGTCATAGTCCGGCCGGCCGAGCGCACGGGTGACGGCGCCGCGGATCGCCCAGGCCTGCGTCGGGCGGTAGTTCACCAGCAGCGCAGGCAGGACTTCCGTGTAATCGCCGCCTGCGTTGATGCGCGGCGGCGCGGAGGAGCCGTCGAGCAGATAGCCCGAGCTGTCTACCTTGGTGGATTCAACCCGTACGCCGCCGATCACCTGCACCGGACCGAACTGGCCGACACCCATGCCGTAGCCGGCGTAGATCGTTTCGGTCAGGTCATAGTCGGAGGCATATTCGGAGGTCAGCGTCGAGGCGGCGTTGATCTGGAAATGCGCGGCATTGGCTGGGTCACGGAGATAGGCGTCCATCGCCCGGTAGTTCATCCAGATGTTCGGCGCTGCTCCGCCCTTGTGGCCGGTCTCGTTGGCGAACCCGCCCGACGTGAAGGAGGGATCGGTCGCCAGCGTGATCGGCGTTCCGAGCGGATCGTATTCCACTTCGGAAATGTTCTTGGAGCGGTCTGTCTTCGATCCCTTCAGGCCGGCCTTGAAGTAGATCATGTCGTTCATGTCCCAGCGCAGGTTGACCTGGCCAATGATCGCATCCTCGTCCATGGTTTCCTTATGGAAGCGCGCGCGGCGCAGCGGAAACAGGGACGGATCCGTGCGATCCGGCGTGCCGGCGTCGGGCGTGATGGTGACGACGCCGTCGCCATCGACCACAAAGGTGCTTGGCCCGACCGCGCTCGTGCTTGAGCGCCATTCCCAGTTGTCGTTCGGCGTATCGACATCGTTGTGGTTCGCCTGAACCAGGTAGTCGACCTTGATGTTTCCGAAGGTGTTGTCGCCGCCGGCGGCGATCGATCCGATGGTCTTGTCGTTGTTCTGGTGCCGGATGTTGGCCAGCACGCGGTCGGTTCCCTGCGTTCCTGTGGTCGGCGAGGTCAGCGTCACCTTGCCGGGGGTGGTGACGGTCAGGTTCTGCTCATACCGGTTGCGGTGCTGGAACTCGTCCCACGAGCCGTAGAAACCGCGCACGAAATAGTTCGCGCCCTCGCTCGGCTTCCACTGAAGCGCGCCGTTCACGTTCAGGCGCTTGCGACCGATCGTGTAGTAGTTGTTTTTGACGTCGACCGGCAGGAATGTGCCGTCCGGCGCGCCGTCGACCTGGGACCAGGTGTCCTGGTAGACGCCGCGCGCCACGTATTCGCGGGCCGAATAGGAGGCGCCCAGCAGCCAGCCAAAGGTGTCGCCCACCTTGCCCGAGATGGTGCCGTCAAGCGCGTATGGGTCGAACCCTCCATAGGCGTTCGAATCCGGGCGGATGGCCTCATAGCCGTAGCGGCCGCTGGCGTAGCCGTAGAAGCTGTCGGGCCGGTCAAACGGCATCTTGGTTTCAATGTTCACCGTTCCGCCGATGCCCTGCGCGTCCATGTCCGGGGTCGGCGTCTTGATCACCTGCACCGCGCCGAGCACGCCGCCGGAAATGATGTCCAGCGGCGCCTGGCGGCCGCCGTCCTGCGTTTCGGGCGAGCCCATCTGGACGCCGTTGATGGTGACGTTGTTGAGGTCGGACGAGACGCCGCGGATCTGGACGAAGCGGCCCTCGCCTTTCTCGACCAGCATCGACACGCCGGGAAGCCGGTCGAGGCTTTCGCCGACGTTCTTGTCCGGAAGCTGTCCGAGTTCGTCGCTGCCCAGCGCCTCGATGACGCGGGTGTCGTCCTTCTTCTGCTCGATCGCTTCCCTGCGGATCAGCGCCGAGCCGGTGACAACCACGACGTCGCCGGCCGGGTCCGGCGCGGCGGCCGGATCAGCGGCCTGGGCGAACGCCGGCGCGGATGCAAGAATGGCCCCGGCGGAGCCAAACAGAAAATCCCTGAAACGCATTGTCGAATCCCTCCGAGACCCAAACCCGGAGCGGCGACTAGCCCGTCATCGTAACGGTTCATCGACGGTTGAATGACGTACGCATGAAGGATGTGCGTCGGATGGATGACATGCCCGCGAATGCAGGGCTTGCGTCTGTTGCAAGAAAAAGCCGCCCCGGAGAATTCTCCGGAGCGGTTGTTTTCCAGGCGCCGGGCGCCCACTCCTGCAGGTGCTAGTTTATCGCGTTGATGATCACCGAGGCGATCAGGCCGCCGGCGATGGCCGCCAGGATGAAGTCGCCGCGGTCGTCCTGCACCCAGTGATAGCCGCGCGGCGGAGGCTTCAGGTGGTGGGCGCGATAATCGACCACAACATAGCGGTTGGAGTAGTAGCCGAGATGGTCACCGCGCTTCCATGGCTTGTAGCCCAGCGCGAAGCCGCGCTTGTGGTAGGCCGAAGCGGGCGGCGGGCCGCGATGCCACACGCGGCCGATGTAGTAGCCGTTGTGCTCCCGGGCGTCGTAGCGCGCGTCGTGGCGGTCGTCCCGCCAGTCGTGGCGGGAATCGTGGCGCGATTCGTAATGCGAGGCGCCGCGATTGTCGTAACGGTCGTCATGACCATTGTCATGGCCCTGGGGCGGGCCGCGGTCGTGATCGCCCTGGCCGTTGTGCTGACCGTAATTGCCTTGCTGGGCGAGCGCCGGCGCCGTGACCGATCCGGCGAGGAACAGCACAGTGGCGGAGGCAAGAAGCAGACGTTTCATAACGACGTTCCTTTCGTGTCCATTGCGCTGGCAGCCCCCGGCTTGCACGCGCTGACCCGAATAAACGCCCGAACGGCTGAACGGTGTCCAGACGGCGCGTTTCAGCGCCGTTCATCTTCGAAAATCGCAGGCGGGACGGGCCTTATTTCGACAATCGCAGGAGCGAAATCGACTTGGCGATGGACTTGAACGCCGCCTTCAGGTCGTCGCCGGTGACCGCCAGATAGGCGTGGCTGTCGTCCGTCGCGCAGGCCTTGAGGAAGGCGCCGCCGCCATTGGAGAGATCACCGCCGAAGCCCACCGTGTAGATGGTGATGCCGGCGTTCTTGATGCTTGTGCAGAGGCTGGCCGCCTGGTCAAACGGGCTGCCGTTGGTGGCGTTGCAGTTGATCCGGTAGGAACTGGAATCGACGCCGTAGTTCTTGGCGATGACGCCGTCGCAATAAGCGGTGTTGAAGTCGCCGTCGGTCATCAGCACCAGAACCTTGGCCAGGTGCTGCTCGCCATAGGGATGCGGGCGGTTGGTGTCGTCCGGCCAGAGATAGCCCCAGTTGGGCGAGATCATGTACCAGCCCCAGGCAAGGCCGATGTGGCCCGCTGTCGAGTCGTTGGTGTCGAGGTCCGTGATCGCCGTTTCCAGCGTATCCTTGTTCGCCGTCAGCGGCTTGAGAGCCGCATACGACCGGCAGCCGCCATACGAGCCGCCGCCGGGATAGACCGGCGACACGAGCGCCGTGTCCGGTCCAACATCGTCATAGGCGTGGGCGCCCGTGCGCTCGGAGACGCAGTCGCTGATCTGCTTGACCCGCGTGCTGCCCGAGGCGTTGGTGAAGCGATAGTATTCGCAGCCTTCCTTGAGGCACCACGCCTTGCCGCTGTTCGAATAGTTCGAATAGCGGGGGCCCTGCGAGCCATCGAGAATGAAGGTGCTGCCGGTGACGTCGGAAATCTGCCAGGAGTTGTTGCCGCTGGTGTTGATGTCCGTCATGCCGCTGACGCCGGTGATATAGACGTAGTCGTTGTTCGACAGGCCGTGCGAGGCCGAGGTCACCCGGACTTCGCAGGACGCGGTGAAACACTCGGTCGCTGTGCCGCTGTAGGAATAATCCGAGTAATTCGGACCGTTGCTTCCAGACAGAATGAACGTGTCCGACGCAACGTTCGTCACCGTCCATGACTGGTTGTAGTTGTTGTTGATGTCGGTCATGCCGTGCACGCTGTCGATGTGCACGAAATCGCCGTTCGAGAAGCCATGCCCGCTCGACGTGACCTGCACCTCGCAGTCCTTGTCGAAACACTTCTGGATGGTCCCGTTATAGGAATAGCTGCTGTAGTAGCTGCTGTTGATGTAGTTGCCGCTCGAGGGGCTCTTCAGCTTGAACGTGTTCGAGGTGACGTCCGAAACAAGGTATTCCTTGTTGTTGAGCTGCGTCATGCCGTGGACGCCGGCGATGTAGATATAGTCGCCGTTCGACAGGCCGTGGCTGTTCGACGTCACGACGGCGGCGCTGGCGCGCGTCACGTTCGAGATGCTTTTCTGCGAGCCGTTTTTCCACGTGGCGCCGGAAATGTTTCGCGAGGCGCTCTTCTTCCAGGTGGCGTCGGAGATATTCGTGCCGTCGACGGCAGCGCCGCGAACGCTGTCAGCGTAGTCGCCGAGATTGACGTTGTCGCCATACGAGATCAGCGACAGCTTGGAGTACCACGGCGTCTGCTTGTCGCTGACGACGATGTCGACGAGATCCTTGGCGGCCGCCTTGAGGTCGGTCATGCGCTGGCCGGCCATCGAACCGGTGGTGTCGAGCACCAGGGCGACCTCGATGTTGGACCCGCCGCGCCGCACTTCGCTTTCAGCCGAGACGTCGATGTGGCCGATGCCCATGATCGGCATGAAGAAGGTGTCGACCTGCACCGTGCCCTTCAGGGTCACGACATCCGCGCTCGGGTCGAGATCCAGCTGCACCGATCCGGGCGGGGCCTGGTGGAAGTTGGTGTCGACAAATTTGCGGGCGACCGCGTTGAGCTGGTCTGTGTCGGTGGTCGACGTCGAACCAACCGCCAGGGCCGCCGCATCAAGGGCCGAGCCGAGTTCGAAACGGGCGAGGAAGGCCCTGCCCCCGTCGATCGCAAGGCCGGTGCAGGCCATGAGCGGCACGACCATCAGCGCGAACTGCATCGCGAAGGCGCCCGTCCGGTCTTTCAGAAAACGCCGCAGCAGACGCTTCATTGCTCGTGTCCCCGTCTGCACGACCGGGGCCTCAGGCGAGCCTGAAACGATCCGATCAACCCGGCGACCTTGGTTCGGCCGCACCTGCTCCCGCGTTTGATGGGAGCGATTGAACGCGATCAGGATTAATTATCCGCTGATCCGGACGGGTGAATTCGTGGTCTGCCGGCAACCACGGGCGGTCCAGCCGTTCCATTTCCGTTCATATTGCTGTTGCTATGACCTTCGACGGGAGGACTGCTCATGCGCCGATTGCGCCCATACCGACTTCGACTGGCCATGCTGGCCGCGGCATCCATCCTGGCGCTGGGCGCCTGCGAGACCGTGCCGACGCCCGAGCAGATGGAGGCCAGCGACTGGCGCTCCGCCGCCCTCGCCGACACCGCGCCCGCCTACCAGACCTATCTGAGGGCCTGGCCGAACGGGCCCAACGCCGCCTTCGCCCGTCAACGGATCGAGCAGCGCAACGCCGCCGAAGCCTCCGCCTGGGCCGAGGCGCAGCGCGTCGACACGGAAGACGCCTATGCCGGCTTCGTGCAGGCCTTCGGCTGGGGTCCCCATGCCGTGGAGGCGGCACGGCTGCGCGACGTGCGCGCGGCGCCGCGGCTGGCGGCGGAGGAAGCCGACCAGTGGAAGGACGCCCGCCGGCGCGACTTCATCGACAGCTATGAGGCCTTCATCGACGCCTGGCCCAAGGGCCCGCACGTCGCCGAGGCCAACGCCCGGCTCGATGTGCTGTGGAAGACGGACCAGGGCGCCTTCGTGCGTGCGCAGCGTTCGGGCTCGCCCTTCGAGCTGCAGGACTTCATCCGCACCTATCCGCGCTCGGTGTACATCGCCGATGCGCGCGCCGCTCTGCGCGATCTTCAGGCCCGCGACGATGACAGCTGGCGCGAGGCGATCCGCATCAACACGATCGACAGCTACGACGCCTACCTGCAGGACATGCCCTGGGGCGATCATCGCCAGCAGGCCGAAGACGCGATCGCCGACCTGCACCGCCGCGACCAGGCGGCGTGGGCCTTCGCTCTCAGCGTCAATACCTGGGACGCGTTCGACTATTACCGGCTGAACTATCCGTGGGGGGTCTATTACAACGACGCCTGGACGCGGATGAACCGTTTTCCGGGTCATGGCGGATATGATCGCGACCATGACGACCGCGACCACCATGATGATCGCGCCCACGACAGGGATCATGACAGGGACCACGACAGGGACCACGATCGCGATCATGGCGGCGGCTCGCAGCCAAGCCCGGTTGTGGACACCCAGCCCCGCCCTGGCGACCATAATGGGCGGCCCGACCGCTTCAACCAGCGGCCCCCGACCGGCGCCCCGCCGGCAACGCGTCCAGACCGGCCGCCACGGCCGCCAAACACCCATGCAGGCGCCGCCCCGGGAGAATCGGGAGGCGTTCCGCTGACGTCGGTCTCGCAACCGAACCCGCCGAGCCCGCCTCCGCCTCTCCCGCCGCCACCTCCACCGCCTGTGGCCAGCCCGCCGCCTCCTCCTCCTCCGGCGCCGCCGCCCAGGTCAGGACCGCCGCGGGCGCCCGTGTACCGGTCCATCCCCAACTAGCGGGTCTCCGCTCTGGACAGATTGCCACGGCGCCATATCTGACGCATGGACGCTGTTCGGGGTATGGGCTTCTTGCTGCAAATTCATGCGGCTGCGCCCGCACGGCAGACTAGTGTTCCCTGAAGACCGCCTGCGCGATGGAATGACTGGATGAGCAAACGACCGTCGCCGCGCCCGGCCGCCGGCAGGGAACCGGATCCGGACGTGAGCCCGATCGCCACATGGGACTACTGGTGGCCGATCTTCCTGCGTACAGGCGTCACGGGCGTGCTGGTCGGCGTCGTTACGCTCGGCTTGCTGTGGAACACGCTGTTCGCCCAGATGCCGGTGCTGCCCTCCAAGGACGCGCTCTGGGAGATGAACCGCGAGCCTGCCGTCCAGTTCGTCGATGCGAAGGGCGACACCATCGCGGTTCGCGGCCCGCATTACGGTCACGCGGTGAAGCTCGCCGACCTGCCGCCTCATGTGGTCAATGCGTTCATCGCCGCCGAGGACAAGCGCTTTCTGACCCATGAGGGCGTCGACGCCGTCGCCGTGGTGCGCGCGACCCTTTCCAACGTCCGCGCCGGCCACACCGTGCAGGGCGCCTCGACGATCACGCAGCAGCTGGTGAAGAACCTCTTCCTGACGCCGGACCAGACGCTGAAGCGCAAGGCGCAGGAAGCCCGTCTCGCCTACGAGCTGGAGCACATGCTGACGAAGGACGAGATCCTCGACCTCTATCTCAACCGCATCTATCTCGGCGCCGGCGCCTATGGGCTCGACGCGGCGGCGCACACCTATTTTGACACCTCGCCGCAAGACCTGACCATCGCTGAGTCCGCGATGCTGGCGGCCTTCCCGAAAGCGCCCACGCGCTTTGCCTCCACCGCCGACACCCCGGCGGCGAAACAGCGCCAGATCTACGTGCTGGACCAGATGGTCGACGCCCATTTCATCACGCCGGAACAGGGCGCCTCCGCCAAGCGCCAGACGCTGCATTTCGCGAGCGACAAGCCGGACGTCTTTGCCGGGCACGCGCTGGACTACGCCTTTGACCAGGTTCACTCGCTGATGTCCTCGCCGCCGGCGGACCTTGTGGTGCAGCTCTCGCTGGACCTGGACCTCCAGGCCAAGACGCAGAAGGCGGTCGATGACGGCCTCAAGACCATGGGCGCCGAAAAACACGCTTCCGAGGCGGCGGCGCTGCTGGTCGACACGTCCGGCGCCATCCGGGCGATGGTTGGCGGCAAGGACTATAACAAGTCGCAGTTCAACCGCGCCGTGCAGGCCCGCCGCCAGCCGGGATCGTCATTCAAGATGTTCGTTTACGCCGCCGCCCTGGAGGCCGGCCTGCGGCCGGGTTCAGTGCGGTATGACGAGCCGATCTCGATCGGCAACTGGCGCCCGCGCAACTATGGCGGCTCCTATCGCGGCGCCGTCACGCTTTCCGAGGCGCTGGCGGAATCGCTCAACACCGTCGCCGCCGAAGTCGGCGACGAGGTAGGCATGGACAAGGTCACCGATCTGGCGCGGCGCTTTGGCGTGCGGTCCGAACTGCACAACTACCCCTCGGTGGCGCTCGGGTCGGACGAGGTCACGCTGCTCGACATGGTGACGGGTTATGGCGTGCTGGCGAAGGACGGGCTGCAGATGGCGCCCTACATCATCCAGAGCATCAGCGATTCCCGCGGCGACGTGCTGTTCCAGCAGCCGGCGACCGAGAGCCCCAGAATCTACGACCAGAAGCTCGCCGAGGACATGACCGGCATGCTCTCACGTGTCGTCGTGCAGGGAACCGGCCGGGCCGCGCAGGTGCCGGGCTGGGAGGTCGCGGGCAAGACCGGCACGTCTCAGGATTGGCGGGACGCCTGGTTCATCGGCTACAACACCAAGTATGTCGGCGGCGTCTGGGTCGGCAACGACAACGACACGCCGATGACGAAGGTGACCGGAGGCGAAATGCCGGCGCGCATCTGGTCGGCGATGATGGCCGGCGCGCTGGACGGCGTCACGCCCGAGCCGCTGCCGGGCGCCAAGCAGGCCGAAGAGTTCCTCACCAACGAGGACCAGGACCGCCTGAACTTCTATCGCAGGCTGGAAAGCGCCTTCGCCTCGGTGGCGGCGCGGCAGGTGGCGAGCCGGGACGGCCTCTAGCTGAAGCCGCCAGTTCATTGGCGCTAGTTCATTGGCGCGCCTGACATCAGCTGTTTGATCGCCCCGTTGGCCACAACGCCGTTGCGGCCCGCCTTGATCAGGTCGTCCACCAGCGCAGGCGGCAGCGATACGCGCGTCGGCGCCGAGCCCAGCTCGCGATAGAGATCCGGCGACAGGTCCGCGAAACTCAGCATGTCGAGCCGCATCCCGACATCATCGCACCTCCATCCCTCGGCCGGCGCGCCGAGCGCCTGCACCTCCGATGCGCTGAGCGAGCACCGCCAGGCGACGAGATCGCGGCGCCAGTCGGCCAGCGTCAGGCCGAATGCGTCGTAGGCGTTGCGCTTGGCGGCGTTGATGGCGTCGTCCAGGGCCGCGCCGAGGACCTCCCCGCCGCCGGGACCGGACGCGCTCAGCGGCCAGTCGCCCTCTGGCGACATCTCGGCGTTGACCACCAGAACGGTCAGGCTGTGGAGCTTCACCGCATCCTCGCGCGACAGCGGCCCCCAGGGCGTTGCGGACGTCTTCCGCAGCAGCGACAGGGCGGTGAGCCCGAAATTATCGACCACTCCGCCATCGGCGAGGTGCAGGTATTTCATGCGCGCCGGGTCCCGGTACATCTCGAAGGCGCGGGCGGTGGAGCGAAGCACGGCCGTGGAGGAGTCTTTCGAGGCTGCCTCCGTCCAGTCCGGCAGGGTCACGGGGCAGGCATCCGGATACGACGCCACGACCACGGACCGGAATCCAAGCGGCACCGCCATGGAGGCGGCCACCGCATCCGCCACCCTCACCTCACCGGGGTTGCTGCAGATGGCGTCGAACCATGGCCGCGCAAACGCGAAGGTCGCGCCGGTATAAAGGTCCGTCGCGTTGAGAAGAATACGGGGGCCCGCGCGCAGGTCGGCGAGACGGGCGCCGTGATAGATTTCCCTGTCCAGCCAGCCGGATAGCTTGGCCGGGCCATTGATGCCGCCATTCAGCAGGCCGACCCAGCTCGTCGGCGCCCAGTTGGAATTCAGTTGCGATGTCCAGTCCTTGTCGAGCGCCGCGGCGCGGAAACCGTCGAGGCCGTCCGGCCCGTGCTGGCCGAACCAGGCGGCCGTGATCGATCCGCCGGAAACCGCCGTCACCAGTGCGACGTGGTCGATCAGGCGCTGGCCATCGGCTGCCCTCGTCTCGCGGAGACCCAAAAGCGCGCCATAGGAGAACGAGGCAGCCCGCGCGCCGCCACCGGAAAACGCCAGGACGACCGGATCTGAGTCCGGCAGGTCAACCGCCGGCGGGGTCGACGACCCGCCCAATTTGAGCGGCTGGTTCACAGGAACCGGGGCGCTGGCGCACGCCGAAACCACAAGGGAAAGAACCGCCAGCACCGCCGTGCGCATAAATACCCCGCAAAATCATAATGTTCCTCTGCGGGCACTATCGCGCCCTCCGCCCACTGTGACCAGTCCGGGCGCAATCCCCGCCTCACCCTAACCGTAAGACAGGTATGACCATCGCCCTTACGTCAACGGTAAATATCCACTTATTTTTATGGTTAGTTTACTCACATTGACTCACGGAACGCTCGCTTACTTCAGGGAATGGGGAGTTTTTCCTTTCTCTCCGGCCGTGCGCCCATCGTGGACGCCTGCAGCGAAAAAATGCAGCAAATGCATGACGCAAGGGCCCGCTGCGTAAAGCACATCGCCACGTCAAACAATTTTTTCATTGCTGGAGTTTGCGAGCCTAAAATACCATTGACGCTGGTTAAATGTCCCCGCAAATTTTCGCGAACTCCCCGTGACGAGTGCGTTCAGAATACAGATTCGAACGCCCGGTATGCCGAAGCATGGAACAACAGGGAGGGAGCGTCGTATGACGCAGTTCAAGCGTTTTCCACTAGTCAGCATGATGGCCTTGGGGATGGCCTTGCCGGCTCTCGCGCAGACGCCGCCGGCGAAACAGGCGGATCAAACGGTCCGGACCAACACGTCCGGACCCCAGGCGCCTGCCGCTGATCGCAACTCAAGCGACGTCATCGTCGTTACCGCCAACAAGCGCGAGGAGTCGGTTCAGGACATCGCCGTGGCGGTCACAGCCATCAGTTCCGCCGAGCGGGACCAGATCGGCCTGACGACCGTCCAAGACTACACGAACTTCGCGCCGGGCCTCAGCTATTCGACGTCAAACGACCGACTCGGAATGCGGGGCGTGACGCGCACGTCCAACAACTTCGGTATCCGCTCCGGCATTTCGAACTATGTCGACGGCGTTTACTTCTCAAGCGCCATCCCGGCCAGCCGCGAGCCGATCTTCATCGACCGCGTCGAGGTCGTCCGCGGCCCGCAGGGCACACTCTATGGCCGCGACTCGATTGGCGGCGCGCTCAACGTGATTTCCAAGCGCCCGAGCAGCACGTTCGAAACCCAGGTCAACATCGGAGTCGACAATTGGGACGGCCACAAGTTCGAGGCGCGCGTGTCCGGACCGATCACCGACTGGCTACGCTACAGCGTCGCCGGATCGACCACGGTGGAAAACCGCGGCTGGCTTCGAAACTATTCCGGGCTCACCACGGAAGGCGGTCGCCGCAACGACAGTTATTACGAAGCGCAGCTGGCCGGAAACATCGGCGACAAGTTCGACTGGTGGATTCGGGGCGGCACGCTGAGCTGGGATGTCCGCTACGGCGCCCCAGGCGCCCGGACCGCCGGCGACAACGGCCAGCCGTATGACACCCGACTCTTCACGCCAGGCGCCATTGTGCCGAACGGCCTCTTCGGCTTTTCGGGTCAGGCGACCAACGTCAGCATGACGGGTACGCAAACGACAAACCCGGCCATCACGGACCCCAATGCGTTTAACACCGACTTTTCGAACTTCGCCTATCTGGCGCCGACGCAGGAATACGCGCTGGAGGGTATCTATCACTTCAAAAACTTCGACGTGAAATATCTCGGTGGCTACGTCTGGTACCACTACAACCTGCAGCAGGATAACGACGGTTCGCCCGTTGCCGGTTTTGACTTCAACGGAAAGCATTACGCCACGCAGCGCGTCTCCGACTACAACGAAAACCGCATGTGGTATTCGAACGAGATCAACATCGTTTCGACCAACGACAGCAAGCTGCAGTGGATCCTCGGCGCCTACCAGTATCAGGAAAACTACACGCAGCCGATCTACGTCTCGAACACGACCAACCTGCCAGGGCCGATCCTCGGCCTTAACGACATTCTTGCTTTCAACTTCGCAAATCCGTTGCCCGATCTGCCTGACTTCACTGGCCGAAACTCGTCGTCCGGGTCGCAGATCGGTGGAGACCTCTACTTCCACACCAACAACCAGGGGCTCAACAACGCCTATGGCGCATTCGTGCAAGGTGATTATTCCTTCAATGACCACTGGAAACTGACGGCCGGCGTCCGCTGGTCGAAGGACGTTATGAACGGGCGCGAATACGCACGCCTCCAGACCCTCTATGCAACGGAAGAAACGCTCGAGGCGGCGTTTGCTCCCTATGCCGGACTGTTTGGCGGCCAGGCCGTGCTGAACGCACTCATTCCGCCGCGCATCGACGTGACTTCGACGCTGGTCGGGCCTGATCCAACAACGCGCACAACGGCGAATCCCTGTGGCTTTGCTGGCAAGGGCGTCAAAAATACCAACGTAACGACCGCAAACAGCGACCCGGCCCAATGCGCCTCTGGTACATCCTCTGACCCGTCGCGCTATGGCGTCTACATCGACTCCCTCACCGGAAACTATTACCGCGATCTCGGCGCAGGCTGGAGCGAGGTGACGGGCGTTCTTGGCATCGACTGGACGCCGGACACCGACACGCTTGTCTATGCCAAGTACAACCGCGGGTATAAGCCCGGCGGCCTCGGGGCTGCAGCGACGTTCGGCCTTCTGCTCGCGACGCCCTACACCGACAAGGAAATCGTCGACTCCTTCTCGGGCGGCCTCAAGCGCGAATGGCGCAACCTCAACCTGACCACAAACGTCGAAGCGTTCTATTATAACTACAAGGGCTATCAGGTTCCCAACCTGGTGATTCCGGAAACGCCTGCCGGAGCAACAGTACGGCCGCAACCCTATACGCCCTATCTGAACATTCCCAAGACAGCGATTTCAGGTATCGAGCTGGAAACAACCTGGCGCCCGCTCGACGACCTGAGGATCCTGTTCAACTACGGCTACACCAACCCGGAGATCAAGGAATCGCCCACGCTGATCAGCGCGGTCGACCCCTATGCACTCGACCCCGGCGCCCAGCCCGTTGGTTTGCCCGTGGCCTGTACGCCAAGAGCTGGCGAAACGCGCTGCCGTCAGGGTCAGACTGTGAAAGGCGACATCCTGCCGAACAGCCCGAAGAACAAGATCGCGCTCAACGGCGTCTATACGTCCCATTTCATGGACGGATCGAAACTGGACACCTCGCTCAGCTATTTCTGGCAGGACATTTCCTACACCTCGATCTTCAACCGTTGGACCTCCAAGGTCCCGTCGTGGGATCAGTGGGATGGCCGCCTGAGCTGGACCAGCGCCGACAACCACTTCACGGTCATCGCCTACGGCAAGAACATCTTCGACACCGCGCAGTACGACAGTGCCGGCGCCAGCTTGCGTGAAGGCGACATCCGCGACGTGCCTCTGACGATCTGCGGAAGCACCGCTGCGACCAGCGTCAGCCATGCGGTTGTCGCAACCGGCGACCTTGCGAACTCCTGCCTGACCACCAACGCGACCTACCGGCCGCCGCGGACATACGGCATCGAGTTCCAGTTCCACTTCTAGCCGGTTGACCCGCCGGATTTTCGGGTCCGGCGGGTCGCTGGAAATTCAGGTGGACGGGAACGATGCGCGCATCGTTCTTCTTATGGGCGGACCGTCTTCCCGGGTCCGCCCGTCTTTTTGTTCGAAACATTACCCTACGTCATTACCTTACGGCATTTCGTAAGGTAATGGCAATTTTGTGAGATTTGGAACAACACTCGGCTACTAAATTTCACCGGCTTCATGTTCAAGGCATGAACGCCGTTGACGCTGGATAAAACTCCTATCAGACGTGTTCACAGCACCAACATGCGAGCATTCGGGCCATAATCGAACGCCAGGCGTGCGGGGAAGAACGTCAACAGGGAGGACGCGTCCTATGACGCATTTCAAGCGGTTTCCACTTGTCAGTATGATGGCCTTGGGGATGGCCTTGCCAGCGTTTGCGCAAACGCCGGCCGATCAGGCGCCGCCCCAGTCTGCCGCTGCGGCAGCTGAACGCGGCAGCGATGTCATCATCGTCACGGCCAACAAGCGCGAAGAATCCGTTCAGGACATTCCCGTGGCGGTCACCGCCATCAGCTCGCAGAAAAAAGAAGAGCTTGGCATCATCTCGGTGACCGACCTCACCAACGTGACGCCGGGCCTCTCCTACACCCCCGGTAACGAGCGCGTCACACTGCGCGGCATCGGCCGCCTGACCAACAGCTTCGGCGCCGACCCGGGCGTGGCGAACTATAACGACGGCATCTACACGGCCTTCGCGGTGTTCGCCGGAAAGGATCCGCTGCTCATCGACCGCGTCGAGGTTCTGCGCGGCCCGCAGGGCACGCTCTACGGCCGCAACGCCATCGGCGGCGCGATCAATACGATCTCAAAGCGTCCGACCGACACGTTCCAGACCGACGTGGTGCTGGGCGCCGGCAACGACGACTACAAGAAAGCTGGCGCAGCCGTGTCCGGCCCGATTACCGATTGGCTGCGCTACCGCGCGGCGGGCTTCTACGAATACCGGGGCGGCATTGACCCGAACTACGGTCAGAACGGCGAAAAGGTCGGCTGGGAAATCAACGACAAATACCTCGAGCTCCAGCTTGAGGGGAATGTCGGCGACCGCTTCAAATGGTGGTTCAAAACGGCCGACCTGAGCTACGACAAGGCCGGCCCACCCGGCGGCCGGACTGCGACGTTCTCCACCGCCCCCTATCTCACGAACGTCCCCTCCGCCTGGTTCGTCGCGGGCGGCCTGACGCCGAACAGCGCCTACGCGTACACGGCGGATCCGTCGATCATCTCCTACACGCAGGGCGGCACCCGGCATGACAACCCGTTCGCCACGAATGGCGAGCATGCCTACAACACCAACCTGCAGAACACGGCGCACCTGCCGGCCTATGACGAGTACATTCTCGAGGCGACCTACAGCACCGACTGGTTCGACGTTAAGTACACGGGCGGGTACACGTATTACGACTACACGCTGGACTCCGATCCCGATGGCACGCCCATCACGTCCGTGACCTACAACTCGATCGCGCCGTCAGCCGGCGTCGTCGCGGGCTGCCGGTCGATCATCGGCTTCCCGGTTTCGATCTCAGGGGCCTGCGCCTCGCTCGGCAGCACGCCCAAGACGCTGCACCCCGACGTCCTGAACGTCTACGAGGAAAGCCGCGCGTTCTTCTCGAACGAGCTTAACCTGATCTCGACCACCAGCGGCCCGCTGCAGTGGATCGCCGGCGTCTACCAGTACCAGGAAAACTCCAAGCAGCCCGGCCAGGTCCAGTACCTGCCCGACGAACCGCTCGCGAACGTCCTGATCGATCCGGTGCTGGGGCCCATCTCCAACCCCGACCATATGTTGCAGAAGTTTTCCAACACCAGCCTGTTCAACGCCTACGGCGTCTACGGTCAGTCGGATTACTCGTTCAACGACAAGTGGAAGGCGACGGTCGGCCTGCGCTGGACCTACGATGAGAAGAAATCGCAGGAAGAGGGTTTCCTCGCCTGCTACATCATCTGCGGACTAGACTACTATAACTACACGAGAACCGCCTATGGCCCGCTGGCCGAATATGTCGACGGACAGGGCGTTGCTCACCGCAACCTGAAGAACAACTCGTCGGCGATCACCGGCATGTTCAACCTCGAATACCGGCCCGTTCCCGACAGCCTGCTGTTCGCGAAGTATTCACGTGGCTATAAGGCCGGCGGGTTCAACAACCTCGGCTTCGCAGCCGCGCCCTATACGGAATCCGAATACGTCGATGCCTACGAAGGCGGCTGGAAACAGACGTGGGCGAACTGGCACCTGACCACCGACGCGGCGCTGTTCTATTACAACTACAAGGACATGCAGGCGCCGCTCTCGGTCATCACCAACCAGGGCCAGGTCGGAAGCACGGCCTACACGGCGTTCATCAACGTGCCGAAAGCGGAATCCAAAGGATTCGAGCTTGAAACAAACTGGAACCCGATCGAGCCGCTGAACATCGGCCTGACCTACGCCTATCTCGATGCAACAGTCACCGACACTGGCGGCAACCTCTACATCGACTCTTCGCGCATGCCTGGCCTCAACCCGGTCACCAACCTGAACAACCAGGCTGTGGATGTGACGGGCAACCAGCTGGCGCAATCGCCGAAGCACAAGGCCTCGCTCAACGCAGCCTACCGCATCGACATGGCCGACGGCTCCTACTTCCTGCCGACGGTCAGCTACTCGTGGCGCGACATCTTCTACGACTCGTTCTTCAACAGCTATCTGGAGAAGTCGCCCTCCTACACCAACCTCGACGCACGTCTGAACTGGTACTCGGCCTCCGGTCGGTACGGGCTCACCTTCTGGGTCCGCAACGCGCTCGACTCCGACCAGACCACCAGCATCTCCTCGTCCAGCTATCGCGTGCAGGACGGCGGAATGTACCAAGGTTACTCGTTCGCCCAGCCGCGGACGTTCGGCGTCGATTTCCACTTCCACTTCAAATAGAGAAGCGGCTCGAACAGAGGGGAAGGCGTATAACGCCGCCCGGAGGGCGGACCGGGAAACCGGTCCGCCCTTTTGTTTTGCTTGCCCCTTGGCGCGCGGCCGCTTGACCGCCTGGCGGCTTCGCGTCCATAGGCGCGGCCATGGCCGCAGCTCCTCCGATCATTGCGCTTCGCGACGTTCGCCTGACGCTGGGCGGCGAGCCCCTGTTCATGGGCGTCGATCTCGCCCTGGCGCGTGGCCAGAAGATCGCCCTGGTTGGCCGCAACGGCGCGGGCAAGTCGACGCTGATGCGTATTCTGGCCGGACGCGCCGAACCCGACGGCGGCGATGTCTTCCGGCAGCCCGGGGCGACGGCTCGGCATCTCCTGCAGGAACCCGATTTCACCGGCTTCCCGACCGCCCTCGCCTACGTCGCCGACGGCCTTGCGCCTGACCTCGCCTACCGGGCGGAGGCCGAGCTAGGCGCGTGGGGCGTGCCGTTCGACCTTGATTTGTCGAAGGCTTCCGGCGGCCAGTCGCGCCGGATCGCCCTGGCGCATGCCTTCGCGCATGACCCGGATATCCTGCTGCTGGACGAGCCCACCAACCATCTCGACGTGCCGGCCATCGAATTGCTCGAGCAGGAGCTGGCCGCCTTCCGCGGCGCCTGCCTGATCGTCTCGCACGACCGACGCTTTCTCGAGAACGTCTCAAGCCACGTGGCGTGGCTGCGCCAGAGCGTCGTGCGGACGCTGGACAAGGGCTACCGCGATTTCGAGCCCTGGGCCGAAAGCATCGAGGCGGGCGAGGAAAAGGCGTTCGACAAGCTCACCGTCCAGCTCAAGGCGGAAGAGCGCTGGATGGCGCGCGGCGTCACCGCCCGCCGGCGCCGCAACATGGGCCGCGTGCGCAAGCTGCAGGACATGCGCGCGGAAAAAAGGGACCGCCGCGCCGCCCTCGCCGACGCCGCCAACACCGCAAACCTGGCGATCGACGCCGGCGCGCAATCCAGCAAACTGGTGATGGAGGCCAAGGGCCTCTCCAAGACGTTCCAGACGCCCGGCGGCCCGCTGCCGATCGTGCGCGATCTCAACCTGCGCGTCATGCGCGGCGACCGGCTCGGCCTGATCGGCCCCAACGGCGCGGGCAAGACCACCTTGCTGAAGCTGATCCTCGGCCGGATCGACCCCGACGCGGGATCGCTGCGGCTCGCGAAGAATCTGGAGATCGCCTATCTCGACCAGACCCGCACGACCCTGAAGCCGGACGAAACGCTCTGGGACACGCTGGCGCCGCTGGGCGGCGACCAGATCATCGTGCGCGGCCATCCCAAACACGTCGCCGCCTACGCCAAGGACTTCATGTTCGAGTCCAGGCAGCTGCGCCAGCCGGTGAGCGCGCTGTCGGGCGGCGAGCGCAACCGGCTGACCCTCGCCCTTGCGCTTGCGAAACCCTCCAACCTGCTGGTGCTGGACGAACCGACCAACGACCTCGACATCGAGACGCTGGACCTGCTGGAAGACATGCTGGCGGACTACGACGGCACGCTGCTGCTGGTCAGCCACGACCGCGCCTTCGTGGACAATGTGGTGACCTCGATCCTGACGCCGGAGGGCGACGGCGTGTGGCTGGAAACGCCGGGCGGCTATTCCGACTACCTCTCGCAGCGCAAGCCCGGCAGCAAGGCGGCGACGGCATTCCGCTCTTCGGCGCCCGACGAACCGGCGAAGGGCGGCCCGAAATCCCCGGCGCCGGCAAAGCCGGCATCCGCCAAGCTGAGCTACAAGGACGCCCGCCGCCTCGAGGAACTGACCCGCCTGATGCCCGAGCGCCGCGCCGAGATCGAACAGCTGGAGGACGCGATGGCCGACGCCTCGACCTTCAGCCGGGACCCGAAGGGCTTCGAGGTTCGCGCCAACCGGCTGACGGCCGCGCGGACCGAACTTGACGCCTATGAAACAGAGTGGCTGGAACTCGAGGACAAGCGCGAAACCCTCGCCCGGGGCTGACCGGGACCGGGGCCCCGTTGCGTATCAGCGACGCCTCGCCGCAGGCCCCAGACCCGAAAAAATCAGGCGCGACGGGCGTTTTCCATGGAAAACCCTGCCCCGGATCAAGTCTTTCATTAACTCACTTCCGCTAACGTCACGTGCTGCTCAGGGGAGATGAGCTCGATGGCGGGCGAGAATTCCAGTTTTGCGTTGCTGCTCGATCTCGCGAAGGAAACTTCAAGCGAGAAGCGCCGCGAGTTGCTGCGCCAGGTCACCGACGTGTTCCTGGCGGACGGGCAGACCCGGACTGAAAAAGAAGCCATCGTCTTCGACGAAATCGTCGGCGCCGTCGCCTCGGACCTTGAAGACCAGGTCCGCGTTGAGCTGGCGCGCAAGGTCGCTGCCTCCGCGGCGCCGATCGGCCGCACGGCCCGCCGCCTGGCGATGCAGGAAATCGAAGTCGCCCGCCCCGTGATCGAGCGCTCGCGCGCACTGTCCGAAGGCGACATTCTCGACGTCATCCGCCAGAAGGGTCAGGACCACATGATGGCCGTGACCAAGCGGACGGACATCGGCGAATCCGTTTCAAGCGCACTGGTCGAGCGCGGCGAAGATAACGTTGTCGCCTCGCTGCTGCAGAACAACTCGGCGCGGATCGACCGCGCCACCTACGAGCGCGTGGCCGACCGGGCGATGACGAGCCCCGTGCTGCATGCCCCCTTCGTGAAGAACCAGCAGGTTCCGCTGGACCTGCTCAATAACGTCTACCTGCAGGTCGAATCCGGCCTGCGTCGCGAGATCATGCGCAAGTTCCACGGCGTTTCCCCCGCCGAACTGGAAGCGGCGCTGGAAGCCAGCCGCAACCGCCTCTCGGCCGCCTACGGCGCCGTGCCGGGCGATTATCAGGCGGCCGTGCAACAGGTCTCGGACCTCGAACGCAAGGGCGCCTTGAAGCCACCGGTTCTGGTGCAGTTGCTGCGCGAGGGCCACCGCACGGCTTTCACCGTCGCCTTCTCGCGGCTGGTTGGCGTCGATTTCGACCTGACCCAGCGCCTCGTCGACGGCCAGGATGTCGACGCGCTGGCCATGCTGTGCCGCGGCGCGGGCTTTGACCGCGCCCTCTTCGTCACCCTCTGCCTGCTGATCGGCGGCCACGAGTACGGCATGGCCAAGGCCGAAGCGTTCGGCAAGCTCTACGAACAGGTGCCTGTCGCGGCCGCCCAGCGCGCGCTGCGCTTCTGGAAAGTGCGCGCAAAAAGCCAGTCCGCCGCCGCCTGACCCCGGCGCCCGCTGGCCGGGCGCCTGATCAGACGCGAACGGGTCCGGAAAATCTGGTCGACCGTTTCAGCGGGATATTAATCAAACCGGCGTACGCAGACATTTGCAAAATTCAGCCGCCCCATGCCCGAGGCGGCTGACGGCAGAAAGAGGCAGACGTGGCCAACGCGCTGAAGGAGCTCACAATCGTTGTTGCGGACGCGGTTCCGCAAACACGAAACCTGGTTTCCGAAGTGCTCCGGTCCGTCGGCTTCGACTCCATCATTCACGCGCGCGACGGCCAGGAACTGCTCGACATGACGATCGAGCACGAGCCGCGCATCGTCATCACCACATCGCGCCTGCCCGGCCTCTCAGGCCTCGAGTTCACGCGCATGGTGCGCGCGGGGTACGAGAATATTCCGCGGCAACTGTCGATCATCGTGATGACGAACACGCCCACCAAGGTGTTTCTCGACAAGGCGCAGGATAGCGGCGTTGATGAAATGCTGGCGCGGCCGTTCACGGCGCAGGCCGTGCTCGTGCGCGTTCAGGCCGTGCTCGAACGCCCGCGCGAGTTCATCGACAGCGCAAACTATATCGGCCCCTGCCGGCGGCGCCGCATGGTGCACGATTATATCGGGCCGATGCGCCGGTTCGTCGATCCGACCGACGACATGCCGGGCGCGTCACCGTGGGAATCCGAAAACAACCGCCAGGCGGTGCGGACCTGCGTCAAGAAGATCAGCGAGATGGCCGAGGGCCTCACCGCCGGCGACCGCCGCAAGCTGCGCGAGATCTACAGCGCGGTGAAGGAAACCGAAGCCATTGCCGATGAATCCCGCGACGCCATGCTGGGCGCCGCCGCCCGGTCGCTCGGCCGGTACATCATGGCGATCGGCGCCACCGGCACGCCGGACGCGGAAGTCATGAGCACGCACATCGATGCGATGCACTCGCTCGGCCTGCTCACCAGCGCGCAGCACAAGGAACGCCAGAACCTGGTGGATGGCCTCGTGCGCATCGTCGACAAGAAGCTCGGCCGCATCCGGGCGGCCTGAGAGGTCCCGACGGCTAGTCGGTGTCGTCGTCGCGCCCGCCCGCTATGTCGGGGTTCTTCATCGCCGTTGTCGTCTCCGAAATCCGCGCAGCCTCGGGGCTGGGCTTGGGCGGAGCGAAGATTTCCGGCGCATCCTGCTTCTGCACGTAGAGCGTCCGGCTCGGGAAGGCGAAGTCGGTGCCGGCCGCGTGCACGATCTCCATCACCTTGTAGGCCAGCTTCTCCTTGATCATCAGCCACTCGTCCCACTTGGTCGAGCGCGTGAAGCAATAGACCAGGTAATCGATCGAACTGTCGTTGAACGAGTCGACATGGACCATCAGCCCGGCGTCGGGCGGGTTCACGAAGTCGTCGTTGTGCACGAGATAAGCCTCGATCTCGTCGCGGATATATTTCAGCTGTTCGATCGTGGTGCGGTATTCGACGCCGATGGTCCAGCGTATCCGCCGGTAGGTCATGCGGCTGTAGTTGGTGACGGCGTTGTCCGAGAACACCGCGTTGGGAACATAAACTGGCGACTTGTCGAACTGGCGAACGGTGATCGAGCGGAAGCCGATGCTCTCCACCACGCCTTCCACCCCGCCCTCGACCTTGATCCAGTCGCCGGGCTGGAAGCGTTTCTCGACCAGGATGAAGACGCCGGCAATCAGGTTCTTCACAAGGTCCTGCGCGCCGAAGGCCAGCGCGACGCCGAAGACGCCAAGACCGCCCAGCACCGGCAGGATCGGAATGTCGAAGATCTGCAGCGCCGCGGCGACGCCCATCAGCAGAAACAACACCTGCACCGCGCGCACCATCCATCCCAGCGTCTGCTGGAAACTGCCGAGCAGGAAGGAGAAGGCGCCCGCCGCGCGGCTGAGCGCCCAGAAGATCGCCATGGCGACCAGCGCCTGGACCAGCTTGTCCCCGATGGCCCGAACCGGCGGGGCCAGCTGGACCATGCTCATCGCGATGAAAACGCCGATGATGACCGGAACCATCTTCAGCGGTTCGGAAATCGAGACGACCAGCGCGTCGTCGAGATTCGTCTTCGTGCCCGCCGCGGCGCGCGAAATGGCGCGCACGATGGTGCGGGCGAAAATGCCGCGAATGATCAGGGAAATCAGGATGATGCCGATGATCGAGAAGATCTGGCCGTAGGTCATGTCGAACACGCCGGTGTTCCAGATCGTGACCGCGTAGGCCCAGGCGTCCGACGCCCATTGTGGCCAGGCGAGCCAGTTCGGCAGCCAATCCGGTCGTACCATGCAGTATCCTCCCACGATCCCGGTTTGCAGGGCGGGACCGTACTAATGAGGATCGCGTAGGTAGAAAACCCGGGTTCTCAACGGATTTTTCCCTGCGATTTTCTCAAGGGTCACATCGTTTTACGCGAGAGGTCCGATCGCCTAGAACATTACGTCCGAGCAATTTCGGGCGCTGGTGACCGTTCATGGCGAAATCCAAGACGACGAGAGCGCTGGCCAGCCATGGCCGCGCACTGGTCAAGGCCGTCACCTGGCGGACGGTCGGCACGCTGGACACGTTCCTCTGGAGCTATGTCGTCACTGGCCACCCCGTGGCCGCGGGCGCCATTGCGTCGATGGAGACCTTCACCAAAGTCGTGCTCTACTACCTGCACGAGCGTCTCTGGCGGCTGTTCAAATGGTCGCCCGCCTCGCAGCTGCGCTCGCTGACCAAGGCGATCAGCTGGCGCTTCGTCGGCAGCCTCGACACCTTCCTGCTCAGCCTGATCGTGACCGGCAACGCCCGCTACGCCGTCTCGATCGCCTCCATCGAGGCCGTCACCAAGATCGTGCTCTACTACATCCACGAACGTGTCTGGCGCTCGGTCGCTTGGGGACGGCTGGAAGAGGATGCGCGGTCGCGGACCGCCGCGCCCGACCCGGTCCCGCCCGGCGCGGAGCCAGCGGCAGAAACTGCCCGGCTGAACCCCTAGGCCCGCTCCTTCGTCTTGGTGAAGCGGATGTCCGGGTTCTTGTCCTGCACATAGCCGACATCCCAGGTGTTCTTCGCCAGATAGACCGGCGCGCCGTCGAGGTCCTTCGCCATGCTGGCGCGGTTCTTTTCCGCGAACGCCTCCAGCTTCGCGCGGTCGTCGGCCGATATCCAGCGCGCGACGTTGTACGGCGCCGGTTCGAAGAGCACGTCGAGATTGTTCTCCGTCGCCACGCGCTCGGCCATCACCTCGATCTGCAGCTGCCCGACGGCGCCAACGATCATGTCCGCGCCGATTTCCGGCGTGAACAGCTGGGTGACGCCCTCCTCGGCCAGGCCTTCCAGCGCCTTGCGCAAGTGTTTCGACTTCATCGGGTCCTTCGGCCGCGCGCGGCGCAGGATTTCCGGCGCGAAGTTGGGGATGCCCGCGAACTGCACCGTGCCGCTCTCGCTCAGCGCATCGCCCACCCGCAGCGCGCCGTGGTTGGGAATGCCGATCACGTCGCCGCCGAAAGCCTCGTCGGCGATCTCGCGGTCCTGCGCCAGGAACATCACCGGCGAGGTGACGCCAAGCTGCTTGCCCTGCGCCGTCTTCAGCCGCATACCGCGCTGGAATCGGCCGGAGACCATGCGGAAGAAAGCGATCCGGTCGCGATGGTTCGGATCCATGTTCGCCTGGATCTTGAAGACGAAGCCGGTGACTTCCTTGTTGTCGGTGCCGATCTCGCCGGGCTGGCCCTTCACCGTGGCCTTCTGCGCGCGCGGCGGCGGCGCCTCGGCGCGCAACGTGTCAAGCAGTTCCTTCACGCCGAAATGGCGCAGAGCCGAACCGAACACCACGGGCGTCATGTGGCCCTCGCGATAGGACTGGCGCTCATAGGCGGGGCAGACACCCGCCGCCATGTCCGCCTGCCCGGCCAGTTCTTCCTGCTCGGCTTCGTCCATCACCTCGGCCAGCGCGTTGCCGCCGATGCGGTCGGTCGCGAACGTCACGGCGCCGTCCGCGCCGACGATGCGGCGGTAGGTGACGAACTCGCCGGTGCGCAGGTCCTTCATGCCGCGGAAGCGCTCGCCGGACCCTTGCGGCCAGTAGAGCGGCGAAGCCGAGAGCGCCAGCTTCTGCTCGATCTCGTCCAGCAGCGCGAACGGATCCTGCGCCTCGCGGTCCATCTTGTTGATGTACGTGATGATCGGAATGTCGCGCAGCCGGCACACCTCGAACAGCTTCAGCGTCTGCGGCTCGATGCCCTTGGCGGCGTCCAGTACCATGACGGCGGAATCGGCGGCGGTCAGCGTGCGGTAGGTGTCTTCCGAAAAGTCCTCGTGGCCCGGCGTGTCCAGCAGGTTGAAGACGCAGTCGTCATATTCGAACGTCATCACTGAGGCGGAAACCGAAATGCCCCGGTCGCGCTCGATCTTCATCCAGTCAGACGTGGTGCGCCGGCGTTCGCCGCGCGCCCGCACGGCGCCGGCCAGACGGATCGCTCCGCCCGCCAGCAGCAGGTTTTCCGTCAGCGTGGTCTTGCCCGCGTCCGGGTGCGAGATGATCGCGAAGGTGCGCCGCCGCGCCGCTTCAGCTTCGGGAGAGAGGGTCATGGGTCCGGGTGGTCCGCCGCTTTTGCGCGGGGCTTAACGTATTCGGCCGAAAGGGGAAAGGCCGCCCGCAGGCGGCCTCAAGACCGCTGCGTCAGACCCGCCAGCGCGCCGTGCGGCGGCGGGCGACGGCCACGTTGACCGCCCAGCTGACGAAGCAGACGCCCGCCAGCGCGGAGGTGGCCACTGGCAGCGCCAGCCCGACGCCGAACGCGCCGGTCTGCAGCCAGATCTGGAGAACGGACAGGACAACGCCCCCGCCGAATCCGATGGCGATCGCCGCCAGGAAGTAGGCGAGGATTTCGGGAAGGCGCGCGTGCGTCGAGGTGAACAATGGCATGGCGGTCTTCTAGCCGTGTATCTATTGTCGCGATATGTGGCGCCTGCAGCAGGCGACAAGCCTCGCCGCGAAGCACGGCATGGCGAAAACCGCGGAAGTGCTGGATGAATCAGCAGAATCTCGCGGAGTCGAAGGGAGGCCGGTCGAAGATGAAATTTACAGCAAGGTTGGCGCTGTTGTGCGCCGGCGCCCTTTTGCAGGCGCCTGCATTCGCCGAACCGGCGAAACCGGCCGTCTGGGAATGCACGATCGAACGAAAGATCGAGAGCGGAAAGACGACGATGTACGACGCAAAGATGCGCGCCGACCGCAGCCTGCGCTTCACCTTCGTCGCCGACACCGCCGGCAATCGCGGCTGCCTGCTCGACGCGGCGAAGAAAGATGACTGCGCTGAAATGTTCACCGGCGCCGCGGAAACCGGCGGCATGTTGCGCCTGGATGTGATGGACGAACACAACGTGCTCGATCTCGTAAACATCTTTCCATCAAGCGGGCGCTTCATGCGCATCCACGGTGACACCCAGTGGATGGGCAAGCCGGGTGATTGCGTGCCGGCGAAGAACCACAACGTGACTCTGCCGTAATCTGGCGGCGCCCGGCGGCCGTTCAGCCGCGACCCTGAACCGGGCGCGGCTGGCGGATTCTAGCCCCGCCAGCCACGCCCTAATCCGTGCGGCCTATTTGCCGTCCTTCGAAAAGGCGAGCAGCACGTTGTCGGGTCCGGAGCTTCCCGAGGCGCCGTTATAGCCGGACATGGTGAAGGCCATGTCGCCGGCGAAGGACATGCCCGAGCCGTCGAAATTGGCGCCGTGCTGCCCCTTCACGCCGTTGACCGTGTCGTAGGTCTGGGCGCCCGCATCGTAGTCCCACAGCAGCGCGCCGGTTTTCGTGTCGAACGCGCGGATGTGTCCATCCTGGTTCGGCGCGTAGACGACGCCGTTTGCGACCGATGGCGGCGCCGAATAGCCGTTGCCACACCGCCGCGTTTCAAAGCTGCACTTGGCGGGCGAGACGGCGAGCTGCTGCCAGGCCAGCGTGCCGTCTGCGATGCGCACCGCGTAAAGGCCGGGCGCGCCGCCCTGGTTGACCGCGACATAGAGGTTCTTGTTGTCCGCCGCCATGCCCCATTCGACGCCGCCCAGGGCGCTGCCCTTGCCGAAGCGCGTTTGCCACAGCACGGCGCCGGTATCCGGATCGAGGCCATAGACCTGACCGGATTTCTGCCCGGCCATCAGGATGTCCTTGCCATTGGGCAGCTTCTTGAGGATGGCGGATGCGCCGAAGTCGAAGTCGGGTCCGGTCGGCGTTGGACAGTTGATCGATGGGCGCGACGGCGGGCAACCGACGAGGAAGTTGTCGTCCTCCGTCATCTGGTGCTTCCACTTGATGTCGCCGGTCTTCAGATCCATCGCCACCACGGCGTCGGAGGAATCCTCCTTCACCTCGGTGTAGCTGTCGCCAGTGGTTACATAGAGCCACCCGCGTTTGGGATCGATCGTCGGCGCCGACCAGATGGCGCCGCCAGCCGGGCCGAACATCTGCGTACCGGCCGCGTTGGTCCGGTAGGGTTTGGGCTCGGGCATCACATAGGTGTGCCAGTCGATGTTGCCGGTCTTGGTATCGATGGCCGCGACCGAGCCGCGGAACGTGCAGCACTGGTATTGCGCCACCGAGGAGATCGTCTCCTCCCACGAGGACACCGGCACGTAGAGCTTGTCCTTGTAGAGAACCGGCGCGCCGGTCAGCACGGCGCGCGGATGAGGCTCGACATTGACCGACCAGACCTGTTTGCCGCTGGCGGCGTCAAGCGCGTAGACGTTGTGGGCGAAGTCTCCGAAATAGACGGCGTATCCCGAAGGCGCCGCGGAGTTCTTGCCCACCGACGGCGTCACGCGGATGCCGTTTCCGACCTTGAACTGCCAGGCGACGCAACCCGTCGCGCGGTCCAGCCCATAGGCGATGCCGGACGATGAGGTGACGAACACCCGGTTGCCGTAGATGGTCGGTTCGCCATAGCGGCCGCCCTGGTAGGCGAACGCCCATTTGACCTTCAGCTTGGGAGCATCCTTCCTGGAGATGCTCGGTTGGGCCGCGACGCGGCTCGCCTGGGCCTGCGGGCTCCAGCCATTCCACGACGGGCCGGAGGCCTTGAACGTGTTGGAAACCGGACACGGGTTCGAGGCTTCGTTGGCCGTGTCGAACTCGGGCCGGATCTCCGAGCGGCCCGTCAGGAACACGGCGACGGCGCGAATGTCGTCCGCCGACATGCCCGCCGCCATCGGCTGCATGACCCCGCCGGCGCTCATCGCCTTGATGATGACCTCGCCATTGACCGAAGCGAGCTGGGTGCGGTTGGGCGCGCGGTCGATCGCCGGTTCGTGACACTGCTTGCACCGGGCGTCGAACAGGTCCTCGCCGTGCGTCGCCACGGCCTGGGCTTGCTGTATGGGATTGGGTGAGGCGCCCCCGCCCGGCGGCGTCTGCGCGAAGACTGGACTTGTCAGGAACACGCCAACGGCCGCCATCGCGGCTGTGACGGCAAGAGTGGACCGCCGCATTCTGTTTTCTCCCCTGGGTCTTTTTTATGGACTTACTTCCCGGCGAAGGGGTTGGCCAGCGGCACGTTGTCCGCTCGGCGCCGCCGGCGCCCGGCGCGCGCGCAATGGGTGCGCTGCAATAAACGGACGTCCGGCTAGCCGCCGCGCACCTGCCTTGGTTCGTAGATCGCCCAGTGGCGGCCCGACATGGCGAGGCGGCCGGAGGCGAGAATCGCGAAATCCAGCGACACGATCCGGTGGCCCTTTGTCTCGAAATTGTCCGCGACGCGGGCGCGCGCTTCCAGCGTCTCTCCATCATGAAGAAGGTTGTGCAGCCGGATGTCGCTTTCGGTGTGAATCCAGGGGCCAAGCCTCACATTCGCGGCCAGAATGTAGTTGGCGCGCCGCAGCATGTAGGCCGGGCTGGCGATGGCGCCGTCGTCATAAAGCGTGGTGTCTTCGCTCACCCAGCCAAGGTGCTCCCGCCCGCGTTCGGCGGTGTAGGGTTCGGGGGCGTAGCCCAGCACCTGGCCCGGGACCAGCGAGGCCGGCGACGCCGGAGGGCGGCTTTCCGGCGCGGGTTGCTGCGCTGCGGGTGGGATGACCACCTCACCCGCTGCGGCCTCGCGACGGGCCTCGCCCTCGGCGCAAACAATATTTCGTGACGACAGCGAGAGGGTGAGCTTGCCCGTTTCGCCCAGGCCGGCGTTCAGGGTCGCCTCGTCGCCATCGTAGACGGGCTTCAGGAACCGCGCGCGCATGGCGCCCTGGCTCAGCCACTCGCGACCCCACAGCTTCACCGGGGCATGGGCCATGTAGGCGAAATCGTCGACGCCTGGCACCAGTCCGCCGGAAAAGCCGAACTTCGTCGCCGTTGCGTCGTCGTGGATCTTGTTCTCGCTCGTCGTCGCCGAATTGTACGCCGTTATCGTACGAACAAAGTTCATCGCCGTCGTTCCTCCGTTCGCCCGCACGTCAACGGCGCACCGTCTCCGTCAGGAAATGCCGTCCACGTCGGTCTTCTATTTCGATGACCCACAGATCGCGATCGGACGTCAATCGTCGTGCGATCAACGCGTCGACGTCGCCTTCCGGTGCATCCGTTACGCCCGCCGGCAACGCCTCGAATTCGGTTGGACCGTCCGGATTGAACGCCGGTGCGTACAGTTGCGCCGTTCCGCGTTCACGGGTGACCTTGATCAACACATCGCCGCGCTGCGCATCGCCGCTATGTACGACCGTTGCGAAGGCGCCGGACTGTTCGGCGCGGTGCAGCAGCGCTCCGACCCAGATGTGCGTTGCAATTTCGCGAGGCATCGCGCTTCCCTACGGCGTCAACGGACTGACGCAATTAACGACTGATTAACCCGTCCGTACGGAACGGCAAGACGGCCGTCCGCCCTGTAAACGCATCCTCAATTCGCGACGTCTAGCCTGGCGCAATGCGACTTCGCCTTCTTGCAACAGCCATGACGACGATAACGGCGTTTGCAACGCCCGTACACGCCGACACGGCGGGTGTTGAACGCGTCTTTCTCGAACGTTCGGCCATTTCGGCGGCGGACGACGCGTGCAACCTGTTCACCGACGGCGAACGTTTTGCGCTGAAGGCCGGGCTTTATCAAAGCGAAGACGAACTTCTGCGCGCCAATTATTCGCAAACGAAGATCGACGACACGGCCGCAGACGTCCGCGCGCACGCAAAGTCGCTCGGTTGCGACCATCCATCCATTCGGGACGCCGCAGCGACCGTACGCAGCAGCTACCGGCAGTTCGCGAAAACGAACTACCTTGAGTACAACGGTTCACACGGCGTGTGGCGGGCGTCGCGCGTCGACGGCGACCAGTGGGCGCTGAGCGAACCGGACAAACAGACGGGCGCCATCTTCGGACTTCGCCGCAACGGCGACGAGGCGCACAAACTCCGGCTCGCCGTGGCGATACCGGAGAGCGACACGACGGCGTCCGCGGCGCAACTCTACATACGCGATCCGGCGAAACTCAACGAACCGTGGCTCGGTACATTGTTCGGATCGAACGGGCAGCTTTCACCGCCGCCACGTTCGATGACGACGCCGGTCTGGGCGTCCGAAACGGACAGCGAAGACGACATTACGGGCAACACGTACCAAGTTTACTACTTCTCGAACGACGCAATCCAACGAATTTCGGCGCTCGATCCACGCGAGGCGGTTCTTCTCGAACTGACTCCCGATCCGCGCGCTGCAAACCAGAAACCGGTGCGAATTGCGTTCGAAGTCGGCGACTTCCGGGCGGCGATGAACTTCGTTCAGATACCGCAACAGAAGTATTCGGCGTCGATGGACAACGATCACTGACATCGTTCGTCAACGGCGTTCGTCAACGAACTTCATCAACGAATTACGGAGAGGGCTCCGCCAGCGTTCCGTTCTGGAAGCGGCCGGCCATCATGACCGCCCCGTCCGCCGACCAGACGACGCCGTAACCGTTCCGCCGCCCGTCCGACATTTCGCCCTCGTAACGTTGCCCGTTGGCGAAGGTGAGCACGCCGCGACCGACGCGACTGGCGTTCTGCTGGCCGGCGAAGCGGTCGCCATTCTTCCAGTAGGTGACACCATAACCATTGGCCTGGTCGGCCGCATGTTCGCCCTCATAGCGCAGCGCGCCCGCCTGGGCGTTGTTGGAGTTGTCCGCGAATTCGTAGACGCCGAGGCCCGCGCCGAGGCCGTTGCGAAGCTCGCCGCGATAATGATCGCCCACTGCGACGCCGGCGCCGATGACCTTCACGCCCAGACCGTTGGGCGCCCCGCCCGAGACCTGCGACTCGTACCGGTCGCCGGAGGCGGATGTCAGGATCTGCGTGCCCACGGCCCCGGTTTCGGCGGCGGCGGCCACCGCATCGGCGCGGCCCGCCGTCGCCCGGGCCGAAGCCGCGCGGGCCTGCGCAGTGGACTGCGCCTCGCGCGCGGCCTCGACCGCCTGTCGAACCTGGGGCGCCAACTGGGCGAGGCTGTAGGCGGCCGGCTTGGCCAGCTGGTCCATGGCCGTGCGGGCGTTGGCGATGAAGCCGCCGTCAGGATGATCGTGCAGATAGAGCTGATAGGCGGCGACGGTGTTGGCGGCGCGCGCGGACGTCCAGTCTGTGACATCCTGTGAAAGGCGCTTGTCCTCTTCGGTGCTGGGCGCGGCGTCCGCGGCGATCGCGGCGGCGCTCTGCTGGGCGGCGCGGCTGGCCGCCTGGGCCTGCCTGAGACGTTCCCGGTCCGCCTCTGCGGCGGCGGCTGCGCCGGGCGAAGCTGGGGGCGAGGCCGGGGCCGAGGCGGGAGGCGCGGCCTGCGGCTTCGGCGGGGTCGATGCAGCTGGCGACGGCGTGGCGGCTGCCGGAGCGCTGGACGATGCGCCGGACGGCGCGCTGACCGCGGCGGCGGACGCCTGCCCGCCCGCAGCCGAACTCACCAGGTCGCCAAAGCTTCTGAGGTCGCGCGGCGCGGCGGTCTTCATGTCGGGAAGGGATCGCTTGTAGCGCCGGGCGAAGGCGCCCGCCGCACGAATCGTTGCGGCGCCGGGCTGACCGTCGGCCTTGCCCTTGTAGAGGCCGAGCGCCGTCAGCCCCTGCTGGATATCGGTGATGGCCTGCGCGCGTTCGGAGGCAAGCGAAGACAGCCGGTCGTTCGCAGCCGCGGCCATCGCGCCGGGGATCACGGCGTCAGGCGGAAAATCGTGAAGATAGGCGGTGTAGGCCGTTTCGGTGTCGGCCAGCACGGCGTCGGCCCAGGCCTGCGCGTCGAGCACGCGAAGCAGCGAGCGCGCCGAATCCGCCGCGCCGGTTCCCGGATAGCGGGCAAGGAAGGCGCGCAGCTCTTCCGGGCTGGACCGGTTGACCACCGCCCATGCGGTTTCCGAAGCCGCGATCGTTTCCGGCGAAGCCGGCTTGGCGGGCGCCGGACTGGCAGCGGTTGCAACGACTGTCTTTCCGGCATGGTCGCCGCCGGCGCGCGGAGGGGTATGCCAGTTGAACGGATCGATCAGCCAGACGCCGCCGAGCAGCGCCAGCACCACCACGCCGAATATGATCGGACCGGGGGCAAGCGTGCGGCTCGGTTCGAGATAGGAAACGGCTTCCTCACGGCTCCGGCTTCCCCGACGCGGCGGCGGGCGGTCTTCCGGCGGCGCAGCTGCGGCGCGGCGCATCACCTGCGGACGCTCGCTTCCGGGCGCCCGGGCGTAGTGGCGCACGGCGCTCACCACCGCGCGCCAGTTGGGATCGTTGCGTTCGCCGGACCAGAGACCGAGATCCATGACCTCGACCTGGTCAAAGGGCCGGGGGGGAGAGGCGTGATCGATGCGGGTCTGGATCAGCTTGTTCTTGTAGAGACCTGTTGCGGCTTCGGAACGAACATATTCGGACGCACGCGAGGCGGCGGACCAGACAACGAGAATCGCCCCGGCCGAACTGAGTTCGCGGTCGGCGTCTTCGTTCTCGCCCTGCGGCGAACCCGACGGGGCCCACCACACATTCCAGCCTTCTGCCTCGAGTCCCTCCGCGATCGGGCGCACCCGATCACGGTCCTCGCGCGAATAGCAGATGAAGACGTCAGCCATGCCGTCCTATCCCTATCGCCCCGTCGCCCACCCCTCCCTAGCACTCCTGTCCGGCCTTGTGGAACAAGGGCCCGTCAATTCGGGCAGCCGGGGCAAGCGTCACTCGCCTTGCAGGCGCCATGAGCGCCCGGCCGCTCTCTCCATTGTCACTGTGGGGCATTGTCACTGGGAGCGATGGGTGTGACGGAAGGGAAGAGCTGACGCATTCATCCTTCGACAAGCTCAGGATGAGCCTGTCGGACAAGCGGCCTAGCCTTGCGCCGGCTCGGCCGGGAAGAAGACGGCGATGGTTGAGCCGCCGCCTTCGCGGCTTTCGATGTCGAGCCGGCCGCCGTGAAGTTCGGCGAAGGCGCGCACCACGGAGAGGCCCAGGCCGGCGCCCTTGTGCTTGCGGCCTTCTTCGCCCTGTTCGAAGGCGCGGCTGAGGCGCGTCAGTTCTTCCTCGCCAATACCCACGCCAGTGTCCGAAACGGCGAGCAGCGCGCCTGCTTCGTTGGCCGTGGCGAGAACCTCCACGCGGCCGCCTTCGGGCGTGAACTTCAGCGCGTTGGAAATCAGGTTGAGCGCGATCTGGCGCACCGCCTGGGGATCGGCGAACGCTTCGACATCCTCGTCATCGCCCGACAGTTCGAGCGTAATCGACTTGCGCGCGGCGGCGTCGGACATGAAGCGCACCGCCTCGGCCGCGAGGTCGGAGAGGCTGACGGGCTCGGGCGAAATCTCGTAACGGCCGGCCTCGATGCGCGCGAGGTCCAGCACGCCGTCGACCACAAGGTTCAGGTTCTTCCCGCCTTCGTGGATTAGGCCGGCATATTCCTCGTATTTCGGCGGGAGCGGACCGAAGACGGCGTTCTTCATCATCTCGGCGAACCCGATGATGGCGTTGAGCGGCGTGCGCAATTCGTGGCTGGTCTGGGCGAAGAAGCGCGTGCGGCCCTCCAGCGCGTTGCGCGCCTTGTCGGCCTCGAGGATCGCCGCATCGAGCTGCACCTCGGCCTTGCCGGCGCGGAGCGTGGCTTCCCTTAGTTTCTCAGCCGAAACGAGATTGGGCGTGGAAACGGCCGGCGCCGGCCGGCCCCCCCCGCGGTGCACCGCGAGCGCCGCGATCACGCCGGTCAGCACCAGCGCCGCAAACCCGTAGGACGCCGCCAGCGCCGCGGCCGCCGATGCGTCGATCCAGCCGCCGCCGAGAAACCCAAGCGACGCAAAGAGATAGCCGATCACGGAGAACAATCCCGCCTCGACCGCCAGCCTTGGCTGGCCGGACATCCAGGCGGTTGCGATTGCCGCAGAGTAAAGAATGATGGCGGGCGACGCCGCGCCGCCTGTAGACGCAACTGCGGCTGTGGCGAGCGCCAGGAAAAGGCCGGTTTCAAGCTCTGCGGCGCGGTCGGCGTCCATCGCATCGCGCACAAATATTCCAACGGCGCTGGGCAAAATAGCACAGGTTAACGCTCCCGCGCTGAGCCAGAACGGCACGCCCGCCACATAGCTCCAGATGGCCGCAATCACCGACAAGGCGAGCCAAAGCCCCTGCGGCACGCTCATGCCGCGACTCCAAGCCTCGGGGGACGGGATGTGACAGGCACTTCCATCATTCGTACTAACCACGCATAAAGATTTGTCAGCGCACCCTTGAATTTGGAAGCACATTGCGGGCCGCGTCTGCTAGGATTCTCCTATCCCGCGACTTCGTGAGTGAACCGACGGAGTGACCCATGCGTCTCAAGACCAGCCTGTTGATCTGCGCGATCTCGACCGCACTGCCGCTCGCCGCCTTTGCCCAGACCAGTTCCAACGGGGGCATCGTCCGCGGAGCCGCCGCCGCCTATGCCGATTACCAGGGCCAGGTGTCTGACATCCGGGCCAAGCCGCTCGGCGGCGCCGACCAGCTCGACAAGGCGCTGGACACGTTCGGCGCCCAGAACGCCGGCCAGCTTTCCAACGGCTGGATCTCCTATTCCGCCATGGTCGCCGCCCAGAACAAGGAGTTCGCCTCCTCGGTTCGCGACATCGATTCGTTCTACGGCCGCGACCGCGTGCTGACCGGCATGCGCAACGACGTCGCCTACGCCCGCTCGCTGAAAGGCGGCGAGAGCGCCCTGCAGACGGCGCTGGCCGTGAACTCGCAGGATAGCAGCCGCATCTCCAGCGCCGCCGCGTTCGTGAAGGAACAGGCCTACAAGCTGCAGGACATCGCCTGGGGCAAGGTTCGCCTCAAGGATGCGGGCGGCACGGCCAACAAGCTGAAGATCGACGCCAAGGCCACCCGCCCGATCGCCGAGACGGCGCAGAAATTCTTCGCCGGCCCGGATCTCAATGTCGTGCTCGCCTCGGCCAGCAACGGCTCCGAGACGTCGGTGTGGGACAAGGTTTCGCTGATCACCGCCAGCGCGCCCGCCGCCGCCATCGCCTCGATCGCGCCGTCGACCGCCGCGCCGCAGACCTATCGCGTCGATCCGAAGCGGGAAGGCACCGCCGACCGCATCGTGACGCTTGCGGCGATGCACGTGCTCGACGCCGAGAAGGGCAACGCCGACGACGTGAAGGCGGCGATGAAAGACAAGCCGACCTATGACTGCATCGACTGGTCGCAGCTTCAGCTGCAGGCCTGCGTGTCGGCCGCTTACACGCGCGCCGACCTTTCCTTCTGCCTCGCCCAGCACGCGATCGGCGATGCTGGCCAGTGCTTCGCGGGCGTGACCCGCTAGGCGCTTCGCAGACATCTTGCGACGACGACGCCCCGGCCTCACCGCCGGGGCGTTTTCGTTCGACGTTTTGTTCCGGGAAGTCATGGGCTATCAGCGACTCGACGGAGGACTGACGTATGACCCAGATGATCGGGCTGACGGCGCTCGTGGTGCGCGATTATGACGAGGCGATCGCCTGGTATCGCGACAAGCTGGACTTCACGCTGGTGGAGGACCGGGTGCTGAACCCGCAGAAGCGCTGGGTGGTGGTGGCGCCGCCGGGCGATGCGGGCGGCACGCACATCCTGCTGGCGCGCGCCGAGGGCGAGGCGCAGTCGGCACGCATTGGCGACCAGACGGGCGGCCGCGTCGCCATCTTCCTCCGCACCGACGATTTCGAGCGCGACCACGCTGCGATGATGTCGCGCGGCGTGCGCTTTACCGAATCGCCGCGGCGCGAGCCCTATGGCACTGTGGTGGTGTTCGAGGACCTTTACGGCAATCGCTGGGACCTGCTCCAGCCGCCGAAGACGGACTGAAACCAGGGCGGCGGCCATGCGCAAGGACATGTCCAAGGTCATCGTTGAGCGTCCACGCCTAGGCGGCGGCGTGCGCCGCAAGGGGCGCACCGAAGCGCTGACGGACGACGAGGGCGAGGCGCTGCGCCAGCGCGTGCCGAAGAAAAAGCAAACGCGCACCAAGTCGCTGAACGAGAATCTCGCGCCGCTTCGCCGCTATCTTGAATCCCAGGCCGGCCGGCCATGGAACAAGGTGAGGAGCGACATCTCCAAACACCTGCGGCCGACCTCTACCGTGCAGCAGCACGTGATCGACCACATCGGCGACTTCGTGGCCCTGAACACCGCCATGGTCGATGGCAAAGTCATCGCTCGCGACGACATTCGCGGGAATACGCAGGTGGAAGACAGCTGGTACCGGCTTTACGTTCACCCGAAATCGGGTCTGCTTCTGAAGAACGAGGCGCGCAAGACGTTCCGGCGGCGGCGTATGGAGGCGATCGACACGCCGGCCAGCCGACGCCGCGCGCTCGGCCCATTGCGCCAGGCCCATCGCTTCGGCGACGGCGCGTGGTGGGACGTGGTGCTGGAGCGCCAGCCCGAGCGCAAGGAAACGGTGAGGGACTGGCGCGGCGTTCCAGTCACGCGCCGGACCCCGCTTCCGTTCGAGGATGTGGTGGTCGCGCGCGGGCTCTCCGACATGGAGCTGAAACAGCTCTATGGCCGCGCCGGCGTCTACGCCGTTTCTGCGCGGCGCCTCACCCGCGCCGAACGCAAGAAGCTGGACCTGCCCTGACCGGACCTGCAGAGACTCAAACCTCCGCCGCCTCCGCAATCAGCCAGTCGATCACATCCTGCACCATCGGCCGGCGCACGGCGTTGGGCGCGCAGGATACATAGAAGGTGTACTCGTTCTCGAACCGCTCCGGCGAGATCGCGACGAGCTCGCCGCGGCGGATCGGATCCTTCACCAGGATGTCGGGCAGAAGGGCGACGCCTGCGCCGGTGACCGCCGCGCGCAGCGCCACGAGAAAATCATCGATCTGAAGGATCGCCGGACGGTCCGGCAGGGTCTGTCCGGTCTGTTCCACCCAGCGCCGCCATTCGTTGAAGGCGGAGGATTGTATGCGCCGGTTGGTCGCGAACAGCCGCTCGGTGTCGCATCCCGCTTCCTTGAACACCGTCGGCGAACAGACCGGGGCAAGCCGCCCCTCGACAAGGCGCGTGGCGACGACGCCATCCCAGTCGCCCGGCCCGTAGCGCACGCCGATGTCGTATTCCTCGCGGCCGAAATCCACCAGCCGGTCGGAGGTTGTGAATTCCAGCTCGAGGGACGGATGCCGCTCGCGAAACGTCGCCAGCCGGGGCACCAAAAATTGCGAGGCGAACGAGGCGATGGTCGTGATCCGGCAGACGTTGGAGCGCGGCGGCCGGCGGGAGTAGCGCGAGAAGGCTTCGCCCAGCGTCGTGAAGGCGGGCAACAGCGCTTCCTTGAGGTTGTGGCCCTCGCCCGTCAGCGTGAGCCCACCGGGCCCGCGGATGAAAAGTTGCACGCCGATATGATCCTCGAGCGCGATGATCTGCTTGCTGACAGCGCCTTGAGTAACGCCGAGTTCTTCTGCCGACCGCGTGAGATTGAGATGCCGCGAGGCGACCTCGAAAGCGCGCACGGCGTTAAGCGGCGGCAATTGCCTGGCCATGATCCGTCCCCGTTTTTTTTCCGAGCGCCCGTGGCGGAGATCGGAACGAATTACGGCCAATTCAAGATGGCTGTTCCAACTGGCGGAAATGCCCCCGCTTGATGTCGGCCCGGGCTCCGTCGCCCGACATTTTCTCATGGGCGCGTCGCTGCGTTCTCCATTCCGCCGGACGGGGGCTCAGGTAAATCCATCATCGGGTTCGCGAAGACGAACCGTTCGAAGAAAACAAAAAGGACGACCTCCCATGAGAATGCCAAAACTGCTGATATCCGCGTGCCTGCTGCTGGCCCTCGCCGCCGCAACGCCGGCTCTGACGGCCTCGCCTGCGGGCGCCCAATCCCGCGGCCGCGAGGTGAAATTCGTTTATCACACGATGGATTCACCCGAACGCATCTACGCCCATCTGCGCCACACGGCGGCCGAAGCCTGCGCGGACCACGGCTCGCGCTCGCTGAAGCAATCCATGATCGAGCAGAGATGCACGGACGAACTGCTCGAAGCCGTTGTGAACCGGATCGGCCGCGCCGACATTGCGGAAATTCATGGCGGCTGGATCGAACGACGCGCAACCGCCGCCATCTCTTCTGACGGCTACGCAATGGCGCGGAACTGACACCCAGTACGCCCGTTACGATTGGTCCTCGCCCGGCTCACGACACGGGCGAGGACCGAAAGGGCGCGGCGGCGACTTGGACCGCCGCCGCGCCCGCTTGCGTCGCGCGCCTGTCCGCGCCATGTCGGGGGCATGAGCGTTTCCGAAGAAGCAAAAGCCCTGCGCGAGGATTTCGCCTTCCTGGATGACTGGGAAGCCCGCTTCACGCACCTGATCGATCTTGGCAAGGCGCTGCCGCAACTCGGCCCCGAGGATCTTGTCGAGGCCAACAAGGTGCGCGGCTGCTCCAGCCAGGTGTGGCTCACCGCCGGGCCGTCCGAGAAGACGCCGGGCGGCCTCGCCTTTCGCGGCGCCTCCGATGCAATGATCGTTTCGGGCCTCGTGGCGATGCTGCTGAAGCTTTTCTCCGACCAGACGCCGGCGGACATTCTCGCGTTCGACGCGGAGGGCTTCTTCCGCGACATCGGCGTTGCTGATGCGCTGACGCCGCAACGGTCGAACGGCCTGCGCTCCATGCTGGCGCGCATCCGCGCCGAGGCCGAAGCGCGTACCTGATCCACCTCAGCCATCACTGATCGCTGCGATCGACTCCAGCGCCGCCGCCAGCGCCACGGCCACGCCGCGCTTGGGCAGGTCAAAGCGCCGCTCCAGCGCCGAGAGGCTTGCGCCCTCCACACATGCAGCCCAGGCAAGCGCAAATGCGTGGGCGTCAGCGTCGCGCAATCGCGCCAGACGGCGCGCGGCGTCGAGCGCGGCGGGGACCATGCCGCCATCCCGTCCCACACGGCGCGTACGCGAGGCCGGCGTCGCGGTCCAGCTCATCGTGATGCCGCGCTGGCGCACGCTGGCTTCGGCGTCGGCGATGAAGCGCAGGCCCGCCATCGCCTGACGCAGGCTGAGCGCGGCGCCCGGCTGGCCTGCGACGCTCGCGAGCCCAGCAAAACCTGCGCCGGGTGTGCGTGCGCGCGACAGGCCCGCCGCGAGACAGACGCCCGGACCGAAGGCCGGGCGCTGCACGGGTTCGGCATGATCCGGCGCCAGCACGTAGCCGCCACCATCCGCCTCGGAAACGTCGCCGGCTCGGCGAGCGCCTCCAGGCCGCCGGCCTTGAAGCGGGTCACCCATTTCCCGACGGTCTTGAGGCAGACACCGAAGGCGGCGGCAACCGCTCCGGGCGGCTGTCCCTCGAGGATCACGCGGCGGACGATCTCGGCTCGACTATGCGGGGTGGTGCGGCATTCTTGTGGATGTTCACTCGGCGTCCCTCCGAAGAAATTGACGTGTTGCAACATCAATCTCCTCGGTCCGCGCCGAGTGGACAACCTGTTGAAAGCTCACAGCTAGCCGTCGATTTCCGGAAAGAATTGCGTGGCGAGCATCAGCGTCACGCCGCCGGCGAGGACGCCGACCAGCGCCATGGCGGCGATGAGCGCCGGGTGGCTCCACCAGTGAGTGCGCGGAGATCCGGTCGCGGCGCCGGGTTCGGGCGTTGAAAGCGTTGTCATGCAGGTTCCCCAACCTTCACTGACGTCTTGATGCGGACGTCGCGCGCTGCGCCCCGTTTGCGGAGCTGCGCTTTTCATTGACGGCTTCCAGGGACTGTGAGTCGAGTCCGGGAAATCCCTGCGGCGCATGCCTCCGACAGAAATCGCTGCAGATTTTTTGGGGCGGCGCCTGTTCGCGCATCGCCCGGCGCCTCCGCCATGGCGCCCGGTGTGCGCCTGTCCTACCATCGGCGAACGTCCCGCCACGAGGACGATGCAGGGAGATGAGCCGATGCCTTACCTGTCCCCGATCCGCTCACGGCTGTCGAAGATGGCGGGGCTTGCGCTGCTGGGCGCCGTGCTTTCCGCAACGACGCCGGGTGCATTCGCCCAGGCGAAGGACGCTGCGCCCGTGGTGCGCATCGGCGACGGCGCCCTTTCAGGCGGGAGCAGCGAAGGCGTCGCGTCGTTCAAGAACATTCCCTATGCAGCGCCGCCCGTGGGCCCTCTGCGCTGGCGGCCGCCCCAGCCGGTGACGCCGTGGACAGGCGTGCGGGATGCAACCGCGCTGGGGCCGATCTGCGAGCAGATCTACAACCCGAAGGACACCGGCGTCGGTCCGCTGCCGATGAGCGAGGACTGCCTGCAGCTCAATGTCTGGTCGCCGGATGTCGCCGCCAGGAAGGGCAAGGCGCCTGTGATGGTGTGGATCCATGGCGGCGGCCATGTGAACGGCTCGGGCACGGCGGCGCTTTATGACGGAACCAATCTCGCCAAACAGGGCGTGGTGGTGGTGACGCTGAATTACCGGCTCGGACGGCTGGGCTTCTTCGCACACCCGGCGCTCGACGCCGAACATCCCGACGAGTTGAAGGGCAGTTACGGCCTGATGGACACAATCGCGGCGCTGAAGTGGGTGAAAGCGAACATCGCGAAGTTCGGCGGCGACCCGGGCAACGTCACTGTGTTCGGAGAATCCGCGGGGGGAATTTCAGTCACGTATCTGATGATCTCGCCGATGGCGAAGAGCCTGTTCCAGAAGGCGGTGGTGGAATCCGGCGCCGGGCGCGAACATGGCGCGGCGCTGAAGGGGGCGGACCGCTATGGCATCCGCTCCGCCGAGGCGAGCGGCCTCGCCTTCGCCGAAGCCAACGGCATCACGGATGCAGCGATGGCGGCCGCCGAACTTCGCGCCCTGCCGGCTGATGTGCTGATGAAGGCCGCGCCGTCCAGCGTCGATGGCGGCGGCCCGATCATCGACGGCAAGCTGTTCAGCGAGGACCCCGAACAGGGCTTCGCCGCCGGCCGCCAGATGAAAATTCCCTTCCTGATCGGCAGCAACAGCCTGGAGTGGCCGACAGCGCCGAGCGCCGCCGGAGCGATGGGCCGCGCGATCGCGCCCGTGGCGGCGCAACACGACGCGGCGGTCGCGGCGTTCGGCGGCGAGGACGCCTACAACCTGCGCGTCGTCTCCGACACGGTGTTCACCGAACCGGCGCATTATCTTGCGGTGAAGGCGGCGAAAAAGGGCGCGCCGGTATGGCTCTATCGCTTCTCCTTCGTCTCGGACTCGGTGAAGGACACGCTGAAGGGCGCTCCGCACGCCTCCGAACGCAAATACGTGTTCGACACGGTGAACGCGACCGAATGGCCGGTGAACGACAAGGACGAGGTCGTCGCCCAGCTGATGAGCCGCTACTGGACCAACTTCGCCAAGACCGGAAATCCCAACAATGTAAGCCTGCCGCACTGGCCGAAATTCTCCGCCAAGGGCGACATGCTGCTCGACTTCACCACGGAGGCGACTGCCGAAGCCGAGCCCACGCCGGGCAAGGCCGTGAACGACTTCCTCGGATCGCTCCACAAGTAGAGCTGGCTATTCGCCCGCCTGCACTGCCGCCCGCCAGCCATCGAGAATGGCGGCGGCGGACTTGTCGATGTCCGCATCGGTCGTGCCGTAGTTGATGACCGACGCGCGGATCAACTGACGGCCGCGCCAGGTCGCCCCGCCCACGAAGCAATCGCCCTTCGCCTGGATACGCTCGATGGCGGCCCGCGTCAGCCGGTCGGCGGTGTCCTCGTCCAGGTCGGTCCCGAAGCGTGCGGCGACCATGTTCAGCACGACGTCGTGCACGATTTCGACCCCCGGCTCGGCCGCGAGTTTGTCGGCGAGGCGCTGCGCCTGCGCGCAATGCCGGCTGACCATCTCGGCAATCCCCTTGCGGCCGAGCGCGCGGATCATGGCCCAGGTCGCAAAGCCGCGCGCACGGCGGGACAGCTCCGGCGTAAGGTCTGACGGGTTCCGGTCGTTGACTGTCGGCAGGTAGCTCGCCGTCATGCCCATGGCGCGCCGGTGGGCGGCGGCGTCGCGCACGATGGCGTAGCCGCAGTCATAGGGCGTCTGCAGCCATTTGTGGCCGTCGGTCGCCCATGAATCGGCGAGCTCGATCCCTTCGGCGAGATGGGCGCGGTCCGAGGCGGCGCGCGCCCAGAGGCCGAAGGCGCCGTCGATGTGCAGCCACGCGCCCGCCTCCTGCGACGCTGAGGCGATTTCGGCCAGCGGATCGAACGCGCCGGAGATGATGTGGCCCGCCTGTGCGATGGCGATCTTGGGTCCGCGCGCATCGCGCAGCGCCCTGCGGAATTCCGAAGCCACGATCCGCCCCTGATCGTCGACCGCGACGCGGGACAGGCGCGTATCCCCGAAGCCGAGATACTTCAGCGCCTGGAACACGGTCGAGTGCGCATCCTCGCCGATGACGACCGTGACTTCCGGCGCACCGAAGACGCCATCGGCCTCCGGATCCCATCCAGCGCGGCGCAACACTTCGCTGCGGGCGGCCGCGAGGCAGGTGAAGGTGGCGATTGTCGCGCCCGAGACAAATCCCACGGACGCCTCTCGCGGCAGGTCGAGAATATCGAGCAGCCAGCGGGCGGAGATTTCCTCGACGGCGGACGCGGCGGGCGTGGCGATGGCGTTGGCCGCGTTCTGTCCCCATGCGCTCGTCAGCCAGTCGGCGGCGACGCCTACCGGGTGACTGCCGCCGATGACCCAGCCGAAGAAGCGCGGGCCGGTCATCGCGGCTAGGCCGGGCGTCGCCTTCTCGATCAGGTCGGCGATGACGTCGGCGCCCGCGGCGCCCGCCTCCGGCGTTGGCGCATCGAACCGCGCCAGCATCTGCGCGTAGTCGAGCTCTGGCCGGTGCGGCCGCGATGCAGCGCTGTCGCGCGCGCCGATGGCGTGATCGACAACGCGGCTGAACAGGTCGGCAAGTTTGTCGGGCATGGGGGGTGCGCCTCGTCTTGTTTGCGCCGGGCCTAGCATGGTTGGCTGGATACCGCAGCCGCGGGACGCATGGCGACGAGAAAAGTGAACGGCATTCGCCGCAAGAATCTTGCGTCACGACCGGCGTTTTCGGGCGATCATGGAAGACCTGCCCACTTGACCTCGCCAGCGCGCATCGCGCAGGAAGTCGCCAGTCATCTCACTCAGGAAGCGATCCCATGCCGCAGAAAGACATGCGCCTCATCGACAAGCCGGGCCCGGACAAGATCGTGCTCGAACCGGCGGCGGGAACCTCGGCGATCGAGGGCGACGGCGACATGACCTATCGCTGCGGCGCGTGCAAGACGCGGCTGCTCGATCATGTCAGCCACAACGACGTGTTCCACGGCGAGGCGTTCGACGCCATCAAGTGCCCGAAGTGCGGCAAGTACAACGAACTCGCCCCGGAGGACCATCACCACCATCATCACTAAACAGGACTGGGTTGGGACCATGTCAGGCCGTCATCGCGTATCCGCTCTTGCCGCCGTGCTGGCGGCGTTTGCCGTGTGCGCGTTTACGCCACCATCAGCTCCAGTCCTGACACCAGCCGCCCAGAAGGTTGTTGATGCATGGCGCGACAAGTATCGCTCGGCGGTGGACCGGATCGCGAAATTGCCGCCTCCAGCAGGACCTCGCGAGGATCTCGGCCGGCGGGTGGAAGTCGAGCAAGCCGGCCGCGAGGCCCTGCCACAGCCCGACGGACTTGGCCTGTCGGCTGAGGAATGGCGCGCCGCCAATGCTGTGATCTGGAGCGAACTGGGCGCAGCCGACGCCGACAACACGGCGTTCCTGAAATCCATCATGCCTACCGATGGCTGGTTCACAATCAGCCAGTATGGCGAGCCCTTTATTCGTGGCGCGTGGCTGATCGTGCAGCACTCACCGGACCTCGCCTTTCAAAGGCGCGTTCTGCAATTGATGGAGCCACTCGTTGTCAGGAAGGAAGCCTACGGCGACGATTACGCGCTGCTTTACGATCGTGTCGCAGTGGATGAAGGCAGGGCCCAGACATATGGAAGCCAGGCTTATTGTTCGAAAGGCAAATGGGTGCTGAGGCCCATCGCCGATGAAGCGCATGTCGACGCCCGGCGCCGCGAGGTCGGCCTTGGTCCGCTGGTTGACTACGAAAAGCTGCTGGGCGTCGGAAACGCCTGCTAGGCGGCGACGCGATCTTCGACGTCGAGCCGCAGGGCGCGGTCGGCGGCGCGGGCTGCGGCGTCGGGATTGTCCATCGCTTCCGCCGGCAGGATGCGGTCGTGGCAGAGCACGAGGTCCGGCGTCACCCCGTCCGACGACATCGGCAGGCGCATCCAGAAGTGAATGTCGCCGTCTGCCGTCACCGTCCGCCCCATCACCGGCTCGCGCAGGTCGAGCGCCTGATGCAGGCCCTCGCACCACGGGCTGCGCTCTCCGCAGGTGACGACATCTTCCGACCGGCGGCCGCGCGCCTCGCATCCGAACAACAGCCGGAGGGCGGTGCCCGCAAGGCGGAAGCGGAATCCGCCGTCGCCCTCGCGGGCCAGCATGCTGACATGCGCCAGCTCGCCAATGATGCACGACAGGTCGAGATCATCGCGCGCGATAAAGGTGCGCCCATGCAGGCGCGCACGCCAGGACTCGAACACAAGTGTCTGGCCGCTAAGGCCAGGGCCCGTTTCCTCGAACAACATCTCTCGCCCCTTGGAGTCCTGCGAGCATCGAAGGCGTTCGCCTCCGTCATGCCGGCCTGGACCTGCCATTGATTTTCCCGAAGCCTGCGACCGGCCAGCCCGACCGGGGTATGCGCAGACCCTATCCGTTCCGTCCGCTGCGCCGTGAACAGACTCTACCGAGAGAAGAAGCACGAACCGTGGCGCGGCGCGGTGATTCGCATCACCTGCAAACAACACTGAGTCGATTGGCGGGAGCGCGCAAGAGTCGAACGCCACGAATTGTTTACCTGCGTCAACAAAGCATCAACGCGGTCGTTTCGACAGCGATTCATTTGGCGCCGATAGTGGCCGCTGAGTCAGAGAGCTACTTCCTGGTCTGGCCCAGGCCCATCTTGCGGGCGAGATCGGATCGCTGCTTCGCATAGTTGGGCGCCACCATCGGATAGTCGGCCGGGAGATTCCATTTCTCGCGGTATTCCTCGGGCGACATGTTGTAGCGCGTGCGCAGGTGGCGCTTCAGCGATTTGAACTTCTTGCCGTCCTCGAGGCAGACGATGTGATCGTCGGTGACGGACTTGCGGACGGACACGGCGGGCTTGAGATCCGCCTTCTCTTCGGCGCCGCCGGCCGATCCGATTTCCACCAGCACGCCATGAACGCGCTCGATCAGCTTTGGCAGGTCTGCAACCGGCACCGGATTGTGCGCCACATAGGCTGAAACAATCTCGGACACTCTATCGATAAGATTAGAGGCGTTACGGGATTCGCTATCCATTTGCCGAGAGTCTTCCAGCATTGTCTCTATGCGCAGACTGACTAACGAGTACTGATTTGATACTGTAACAGCACCTGCCAAGTGTAAATAGCAAGTGATATGAAAGCATTCGCAATTGCAGGGATGCTGGTCAGCCGGGTGAAGACATCGCGAGTATCAGGACAAAGCTCAGTAGAGCGACGGTCCAGATCGCCGCTCCGGCCAGCGGCAGATGGCGCGCGACCACGCCATCCGGCGCAAAGATCTGCCCCGATCCCGAGATGAGGCCGGCGCCGGCGCGTCCGAACGCCTTGTCCGCCCATACGCCCAGCCTGCCCGCCAGCCGGCCCAGGACGCCGGTTATCGCCGGCGCCGCTTTCCGCCACAGCCACTCGATGTCGAGGATCACGCCGGGCTGTTCGGTCGGGTAGAGCTTCAGCCGCTTGAGCAGGACGAAGGCCAGCACCGCGAAAGCCAGAAGCTGCATCTGGACCAGAAGATGGTCGGCGGTGAACAGGTCCTGCGCCAGGAACGCCATCGCAACAGAGCGATATGGCAGAAGCTCGAAGAACCAGCCGGGCGCGATCCCGATTGCAAGGCACAGCGCGGACGCCAGCCCCATCGCCAGCAGCATCGTGAAGGGCGCTTCCTTCGGCCGCTTGCCGCTGTCGTGGCTGAAGAAGGCGAAGTACGGAATCTTGATGCCGGAATGTTCGAGCACGCCGGCCGAGGCGAACAGCAGCATCAGCCACACCGCGAACATCGCCGGCGTATGCGCCGCCGTCATGATCATCGACTTGGTGGAGAAGCCCGCGAACAGCGGCAGCGCGGAAATCGACATGGCGCCGATCAGGCAGAACAGCGTGGTCCACGGCATCGTGCGGTGCAGGCCGCCCAGCTCGCTGGCCTTGGTGGTGCCGGTGCGCATAAAGACAGCGCCCATCGCCATGAAGAGAAGGCCCTTGAAGACGATGTGGGCGACCGCGTGCGCCGCCGCGCCATCGATCGCCAGCGGCGTGCCAATGCCGACAGCGCAGACCATGAAACCGATCTGGTTGTTGGTGGAATAGGCCAGAACCCGGCGAAGGTCGTTCTCCATCACCGCGAAGAAGACCGGATAGACGGTCATCGCCGCGCCGATCCAGACCAGCCAGTCCAGACCCGCGAAGCATCGCGCGAGCACATAGACGGCCAGCGTGGTCGTGTAGGCCGACATCACGACGGCGCCGGTTTCCGTGGTGTTGGGATAGGCGTCGGTCAGCCAGTTGTGGAAGGTTGGAAACGCCGCCTTGATGCCGACGCCCGCGAGAATGAGAAGCCCGCCGGGCGCGTGAATGTCGAGCATGCCGATCAGCACGCCGCGATGAAGCTGGCCCAGGTCCGCGAACAGGAAGCTGCCGGCGTCGAGGCCATAGAGAACGACGCCCGCCATCAGCAGAAGGCCGGACAAGAGCTGGATCAGCAGATATCGCATGCCCGCCATCTGGCCCTGCTTTGTCTGCCGGGCGAAGACGAGCGCCACGGATGCGACTGCGGTCAGTTCCCAGAAGACAACAAGGCTGATGAGGTCTCCCGCGAACACTGCGGCCATCGCCGCGCCGGCGTATAGCAGGCCGGCGCTGTCCTGCATCCGGTCCTCGCGATGCAGCGAGTAGACGCCGGAAAGCGCCGCCGCGAGCACGAATCCGAAGCCGAATATCATCGACAGGCTGTCCGGCCGGTACAGCGACATGTTGAAGCCGAGAAAGAAGCTGCGCGTGATCTCGGTTCCCGAGGCCGGCGCATAGAGCAGCGCCAGCAGCGCGAGGGCCGGACCGCCAAGAAGCGCAACGCCGCGCGAACCCGGGCCGCGGGCGAAGACGGCCCACACAGCCGCCGCGATCAGGTAGAAGCCCGGATTGATGGTGACGGCGATGTCGAGAAGGCGGTCAACCGTCATGGCCGTCCTCCTTCTCTTCCTCGACTGTGTTGTCCGGGTCTTTGTCCGGCTGGTCGCGGTAGTAGTTTTCCGGGCGCCGCATCAACCGTCCGAGCGGCCAGCCGCTCAGCACGGCGAGCGCAAACGCGAGAAAGCCGAAGACGCCCTGAAAGACCGGCAGGGAATCGATCCCGCCGCCGTCATGGCGATGGATCACCAGCTCCAGCGCAGCCAGCACGGCGCAAAGAGCGCCCAGCCCGGCGAGGAACATGCGGTCGAACAGGTCGCTGCGCATCCAGGAAAACAACAGCACGGACAGCGGATGCTCGTCCGCCTCGCCGGCTGGCTGCGGGTGAGGATCGTTTTGCTCGCCGGAGCGTGTCTCCGTCATCGGGCGCCTCCCGCCAGGGGGCCGAGGAAAGCGACGATCGGGCCCGCGAGGAAAAACAGCACCAGGCACAGTGTCGCCGTGATCGCGATCGGCGTGAGGCTCAGCCGCGGCGCGCCGCCGGGCAAGGTGAAGGCCGCCGGTTGCGTGCCGGTCGGGGGCAGAAGTCCGTAAACGGCGATCGGCATCAGGTACATCGTGGACAGGATCGAGGAAGCGATCATCGCCCACGCCGTCCACGGCTGGCCAGCGTCGAAGGCGTTGGTGATGAGCAGGAATTTCGACCACATGCCGCCGAAGGGCGGAAGGCCGATGACCGACAGCGAGCCGACCAGGAAGGCGCCGAATGTCAGCGGCATGCGCCGCCCCAGCCCGCGCATTTCGCTGACGCGGCTGACGCCCGTCGCCGCGAAGATGACGCCCGCGCCGAAGAACAGCGTGATCTTGCCGACCGCGTGCGTGACCATGCCGAGCCCGCCCGCCGTCAGCGCCGCGCCGCCGATCAGCGCTGCGGACGTGATGTAGGCGAGCTGACCGATGGTCGACCACGCCAGCCGGGCCTTGATCTCGTCCTTGGTCATCGCGACCAGAGAGGCGATCACGATGGTCGCCGCCGCCAGCCACAACAGCCATTGCGTGACCGGGTTGGCGTGCATCAGGTCCGCCCCGAAAATGTATCCCGAGACCTTGAGCAGAACGAACACGCCCGCCTTCACCACGGCCACGGCGTGCAGCATGGCCGACACTGGCGCCGGGGCCACCATCGCGTTGGGCAGCCAGGCATGCACCGGAAACAGCGCCGCCTTGGCCGCGCCGAACACGATCAGCGCCAGCAGCAGGCCCGCCGTCGCCGGTCCCGCCTTGTCGACCAGCAGGCCGCCCGCGACGAAGTCGGTGGATCCCGCCAGGACATAGATGATGATGATCGCCGGCAGGAGCAGCAGCACGGACGCCCCCGCGAGGATTCCGAGATAGATGCGCCCTGCCCGCCGCGCCGCCGCATCGCCCTTGTGCGCCACCAGCGGATAGGTCGCAAACGTCAGCACCTCGTAGAAGATGAACATGGTGAAGAGGTTGCCCGCCATCGCAACGCCCATCACACCCGCCATCGCCAGCGCGAAGCACATGTAGAAACGTGTCTGGTTGGTCTCGCGCTTGGCCCGCATGTAGCCGAACGAATAGAGCGAGTTGACCGCCCACAGCGTCGACGACATCAGCGCGAACAGTGCGCCCAGCGGCTCAAGCTTGAAGGCGATGTCGAGACCCGGAAGCGGATGGGCGAGCACGAGGCTGGGCGCATCGCCCTCACCTGTGCGCACCAGCATGGCGGCGCACAGGATGGCCAGCGCGATCCCGGCCAGCAGCGTGATGGTGTCGCGAACGTCCTCCGCCCGGCCGATGGCGCGGATCACCCCCGCGGTGAACAGCGGCAGCAGCAGTGTCGCCAGGATCAGCGTCTCGCCCGTGCTCATGGCGCCGCCCCCGCTGGCGCGAGGCCAAGCGCTTGCGCCGCGGCGGTCGACAGATCGACCGGCAGCGAGGCGTCAAGTCCATACCAGACGCTGGCCGCCGCAAGGATCCAGAGCGGAACCAGTACGCCGAACCGCGCCTCGCCGGCGCGCTCTTCGCTCACCGGCGCGCGGAAGAAAATCGTCTCCAGCATCCGCCCGGCGTAGATCAGGCCCAGCAGCGAGGACACAGCGATCACGCCGACCGCCCACAGCCAGTGCGCCGCGAACGCCGCCTCGATCAGCCGCCATTTCGACAGGAAGCCCGCCGTGAGCGGAACGCCCGCGAGGCTGAACGTCCCGATCGCAAACGCGGTCATGGTCCACGGCGCCGTGCGGCCGACGCCGGAAAAATCGGACAGCTTCGTCGCCTTGATGTTGAACGCCAGTCCGCCCAGCGCCATGAACAGCGCCGACTTGATCAGCGCCTGGTTGAACAGGTGGAACAGCCCGGCGGAAACGCCCTCGGCTGACGCCATCGACACGCCGAGCATGATGTAGCCGACCTGCGCAACCGACGAAAAGGCGAGGATGCGCCGGATGTCCGTCTGGAAGATCGCCTGCGCCGAACAGATTATTGCAGCCGCCCCCGCCACAGGCGCCATCACCCAGGTGAGGAACAGGCCGACGAAATCGAGATGCGGCCCGAACACAGTGAACAGAAAGCGAGCCATCAGGTAGAGCGCCGCCTTGGTCGCCGTCGCCGACAGGAAAACGCCCATCAGCGATGGCGCATACGCATAGGCGGCCGGCAGCCAGCCGTGCAGCGGAAACATCGCCGCCTTGAGGCCCAGCCCGATGACGATGAAGGCGAAGCCCGCCTCCACCACGCGGCTGTCGCCCAGCGTCGCCAGCCGCCCGCTCATGTCTGCCATGTTGAGCGTGCCGGTCGCGGCGTAGAGAAAGCCCACGCCGATGACGAAGAAGGTCGCCCCGATCGTGCCCATGACGAGATAGTTGAACGCCGCCGGCAACGCCCGGCGATCAACGCCCACGCCGATCAGCGCATAGGTTCCGATGGATGAGACTTCGAGGAACACGAAGGCGTTGAACGCATCGCCCGTCGCCGACAGCCCAAGGAGACCGGCGACGCAAAGCAGAAAGCCGCTCTGATAGAGTCGCCGCTTGCCCTTCATGATCTCGGCTTCGAGCGTATGGCCGGAGAACAGCGCCGCCATCACACCGATGCCCGAGATCAGCAGCGCGAACATCACGCCGAGCGCATCGATGCGGAAGGCGATGCCCAGCGGCGGCGCGAACCCGCCCATGTAGTAGTTGACGACGCCGTTGCGCGCGACTTCGCCGGCAAGGCACAGCGCCATCCAGAAGGCGAAGATCGTTCCGCCCACCGAGATCATCCAGGCCGAGCGCGTGCTGGGGCTCAGCGCCGCCGCGCAGGCCGCGATCAGCGGGCCGATCACCAGCAGCGGCGCGGCGTGCGCCGTCAGCCCCGGCGGGGCGGCGTAGAAGTCGATAAAGGCGTTCACGCGCGCGGCCCCGCCTCGGTCCGGTCCAGTTCGGCGATCTCGCCCGCTTCGACCGTCCCGTAGGCTTCCCGCACGCGCACCGCGATGGCGAGGCCGACCGCCAGCGTCGCGACGCCGACCACGATCGCCGTGAGGATCAGCACATGCGGCAGCGGGTTGGAGTAGACGACGCCATCCACGCCCGCGCGCGCGACGTAATCCGGAGAAAGATGCGCGTTGAGCGCCTCCCCCGCCTTGCTGGTCTTGTCGAGAACGATCGCCGCCGTGCCGCCCGCTACCTTGCCCAGCGAGATGTAGAACAGCCCCACCGAGGTCTGGAAGAGCGCAAGCCCGATCATCCGCTTGATGTAGTTGCGGCTCGAGAACGTGATCCAGAGGCCGCCCATCATCAGGAAGACGACGATCAGATAGTTGAAATGCCCGAGCAGGAACGACATCAGCCCTCCCCGTGCGGCGAAAGGTCGGGCGCGCGCCCGGCGAAGGCGTAGAAGATCGTCACCATGGTCGAGGCCACGGTGAGAAAGACGCCCAGCTCGATGGCGAGAATGCCAAAATGCTGGCCCCAGATGTGATGCCCGCCCACGAGATGGGAATCCGGCAGGCCTTCCTCGAAGATGCGCGGGAACAGGTGGTCGTAGTCCAGGAAATTGCCGCCATTGGTCAGGTTGACGACGCCGACGCCGGCGTAGAGCAGCACGCCGAAGGCGGAGAGCCCGCGCGCCAGCTGCGGCGGAATGGATTCCATCGTCTCCTGCAGGCCGAACACCAGCGCGTGCAGGATGATCGCAACAGCCATGATGACGCCGGCCTGAAAGCCGCCGCCGGGGCCCAAGTCGCCATGGAACTGCACATAGAAGGCGTAGATCGAGATCATCGGGATCAGCATCTTGGCCGAAACGCGCAGCACGACGTGTTGCCCGCTCTCGGCCATCTTCGCCATCGACGGGCGCGGCGTGTCCTGCAGTGCGCGCTCGCCGAAGCCGAGCAGCAGCGCCACGCCCAGTCCGGCGGCGAAGATCACGGTCGTCTCGCCCAGCGTGTCGAACCCGCGATAGCTGGAGAGAACGGCGGTGACGATGTTCGGCGTGCCGATATCGTGTTCGGCGTGTTGCAGATAAAGCCGGCCCACATAGATGTTGGCGGGCGCCGATGGATCGCCCAGCGACGGAAGGTCGAGCGCCGCATAGACGAGAAGCCCTCCGGTGACCGTCACCAGCAAGAGAGGCAGCAGCGTCTCGCGCCAGGGAATGCGGCTGCACTCGCTGCGCGTCAGCAGGATGGCGCCCAGCGCGATGATGGTCGAGACGCCCGCGCCGACCACCGCCTCGGTGAACGACACGTCGGCCGCGTCCATCACCACCAGCCAGACCGCCGAGATGAAGGAATAGACGCTGGTGAGGATGATCGCGGTCAGCAGGCTGCGCGTGCGCGCCACCGCGACCACGATGACGGCCAGCATCGCCAGCAGCGCGATATCAACAATCGTGTTGGCATCCAGCGGGGTTGCGAAGGACGGCATCAGCGCTCCGCCTCCTTCCGATCGCGATCAAACAGCCGCCACGGCCCCAGCTGTGGGCGCTCGCCGGCGCCATAGGCCGCGTTGGTCAGCGCGTGCGCGGCGGTGGGGCTGGTCAGCATGATGAAGGCCCAGATGATGGCGAGCTTGAGCGCCAGCACTGACCAGCCCGAAATCAGGATCAGCCCGAGGATCATCAGCGTCGCCGCGCCCGTGTCGGTGATGCTCGCGGCATGCGTGCGCGTATAGAAATCGGGGAAGCGGATCACGCCCAGCGACCCGATGATGGCCGCCAGCGCCCCGGCGACCGCGAGGCTCGAACCGATCCAGGTCACGACCTCGCTCATGGCGCGCCCCCGGCGTCCGCCCCGGTGTCCTTCGCCGGAGCGAGGCGCGAGAGCGAGGCCTGCAGCGAGCGGTAGCGGAAGAATTTCATCAGGGCGATGGTGGCGACGAAGTTGATCAGCGCGTAGGCGATGGCGATGTCGAGGAAGTCCGGCCGCCCGAAAACGAAACCGATCAGGGCGATGAACATCACCGTCTTGGTGCCGAAGGAGTTCGCGGAAAGAATCCGGTCATAGGACGTCGGCCCGATCAGCGCGCGCACGAGACCGAGCGCCATCGCCGTCATCAATCCGGCTGCCGCAGCGGCGAGCAGCATGGCCTACTCCCATCCATCGGCCGCACGCGCGGCCATGCGGTTCATCAGGGCGAAGCTCGCCGGTTGCGAATTTTCCTCGTGCAGCACGTGCACCAGCAGGTCGCCTGCGATGTCGATGGTCACCGTGCCGGGCGTCAGCGTGATCGAGTTGGCGAACAGCGCGCGCCCGAAATCGGTCTTCGCATCCGGCGGCACTTTCACGACGGCGGGGCTGATGGTCTGGCGCAGGTCCAGAACCGAACGGATCACCACCACATTGGCCTTGAAGATCTCCACCACCAGCCAGCCCGCATAAAGGACCAGCAGGTGCGCCAGGTGATAGGGCGAGGCGTCGCGGTCGATAATGCCCAGCCGCGCGCACAGCCACAGCGTCGCCAGGATCGAAACGACGGCCAGCAACAGGAACAACGGCGTGGTCTGGCCCGAGAGCGCGAACCAGAACGCGGCAACGGCGACAGCGAGGCCAGGAAGATAGATCATCGGCGCGCGCCCCAACGAAAACGGCGGCGCAGGAAGGGCGTCGCCGTGCTGGACCGACCCTATCGCAACACCCGGAAATTGCCAGAAAAACCGGACTCTCCCGGCCCCGGCGTTTGGTTCGAAATGACGCAGCTAGCGGCCGAACGCCCGAACGCCGGAGTGCGATTCGCCGTCCGGGGAAATTGCGTCCCCGTCCAGATACGCTTCGTAGTCTTCCAGCATTTCCGGCGAGAAGGCCGAACTCATCGACCAGTTCCAGTAACGCAGCACCGTCTGTGCTTTCGCCACAGCCAGTCCCTCGAAGGTGAGCGACACGCGCGCGAAGTCGGCGTCGGCCTCCTCCGGCGTCCGCCCGAGGGATATCCACAGCTCGCGGAAGAAGTGGCGCTTGAGGCCGGTCGCCTTGCAAAGCACCGCGACGCCCTCGCCGCCGACGTCCGCGAAGATCTTCTCGCCGGTCAGCGGCTTGATGCCGGAGAGGTGCGAGATCTCGGCCATCAGCGCGTTGTCCATGCCCATCGCCGCGGCCGCCGTGATCGCCGCCTCGAGACTGTCATGTCCGGACCGGTCGAGCGCCGTGCGGTCGCGCTGGCGCCGCTCGATCACCTGCATCGCCTTGCGCACCACCGGGTCGGCCCAGCTTTCATCCGCCGCATAGCGGAAGATGTCGGCGCAGCCATCGATCAACAGCGCGCGGTCGGCGGAAAAGCGCGTAAGGATATGCCGGCGCTCCTCGGCGCTGGCCCACCAGAACATCACCAGCGCATGCGCCGGCCGCGTCTCCTCGCGCTGGCACAACAGCGGCACCAGCTCCGGCGCCTTGCGCGATGCGCCGATCATCACGTCGATCGCGTGTTCGGACAGCTTCGCCTGCGTGTTCTCCAGCAGCACCTTCATCGCCGCCACGTCGCCGGAATCGGCGATGGCGGACGAAACGGCATGACCCAGCTCGCGCCGTCCCGCCACCGCGAGGCGATGCGGCGTCGCGCCATGGGCGACGACGTGAGCGAGGTCCGAATCGTCGAACGCCTTGTTGTCCGCGAGAACGATCTGCGCCACCTGCGGCGCATCCAGCGCCAGGAAGCGCAACAGCCGCTTGGGCGCCTGAGACATGTCGCGCAGCCGGCGGGCGCAGAGTTCGCGGGCCGCCTCGTCGGACTCGATCAGCATTTCCAGCAAGAGATCGCCGGCGATGGCGCGGTCCTGTACGCTCCCCCGCGAGGCCGGCAGAGCCACCACGTCCATCAACCGGCGCAGAAGGGCGCGGCGCGCGAAGCCGGGCGGCGGCGGCGCTTCCGTGACATTGTCTGCAGCGCCGGGAGTTTCCTCCTCCGGCTCTGGTTCGGTCGACATGGCGGCTCTCCTGCGTGCGGCCGTCGGGGCCAGCATCACGGGACGCGGTTAAGCAATCATCAACCTGATGCAGCCCGGCGGCGCCGGGGAAAAACCCTGCTGTCAGTGGCGGTTCAGCCCTTGCGCCGCCCGGGGTGAATAAAGACCAGCAGCACCGAGGCCCCCAGAAGGGCCAGCGTCAGGTCGAACAGCATGCCGCCGTCCGTATCGGTCGCCCCGATCTCCACCGGCAGGCTGGTGTCGTGGAACCACAGCAGGTAGGCGACCAGCGCCCCGAGGCAGAGGGCGGCGGAGAGCATGCCCCCCAGTCGTCTGGTAAACGGAACGAAAACCAATAGGGCCGCCAATACGTCCACGAGCCCGACCACGAATCGGCCAGTGGGCTCCCAGAGGGGAATTCCGGACTTCTGGGCCAGCAGCGGAAAAACGACGTTCTTTCCGGCGGTTGCCGGAAACAGCGTCTGGTCGGCGATGAGGATCAGCATGATGGCCAGGAACAGGGCCAGAACCCAGCTGCCCATCAGACGCATGCCCCGCATGTCCCGGTCCCTCTCACCACTGCCGTGCGCGCACTATGCCCCGCGATTGCGCGCCCGCCAAACCCCGCGGATCGGCGTCCAGCGGCCGGCTCTGGCCTTATTTCATCCCCGCTTCAGGTTATGGTGCAGCCTCCGGAGGCTCGCGCTTGAGTAAACCGCTCGACAAGCTCGACGAGGAAATCACCGGAAGCACACATTCGCCCGTGACCGGCATCGGCTCGGCCATCGGCGCGGGCGAAGCCATCGTCGACCATCCCGGCCGCGTGCTGATCGAACTGCCGGCCTACCTGTTCGTCCAGATCGCCTGGTTCTGCGCCTTCGGGATGCAGATGGTGGTCTTCCCCTACCTCCTGAAGAACGTGCTGCACGAATCCGGCACGCTGCTGGGCGTCGCGCAGATGGCGCTGGCGGCGCCGTCGGTGGTCTTCATCCTGATCGGCGGCGTGGTGGCCGAGCGCGCCGAGGGCCGCGTGCTCCTGATGATCTTCCACCTTCTGGCGGCCCTGCCCGCCATCGGCCTCGCCATCGCCATGCACTATGACGGCCTCACCTACTGGATGATGCTGATCTACGCCGTGGCGATGGGCACGGTCGGCGCCTTCATGATGCCGGCGCGCGATTCCATCCTCAACTCGGTGATCGACCGAAGGCGAACCACCGGCTCGGGCATCACGCTGCAACAGGGCGTCGCCTTCGCCACGCTGGCGCAGTTCGCCGCCCAGATCGGCGGGCTCTGGCTCGGCGGCGTCGCCACGGCGATGAACGCCTGGACCCTGCTTGGCCTTCAGGCGGCGATCGTCGGCTCCGGCGTCATCGCCGCCGTCTTCCTCGCGCGCGGCGGCATGACCGAGGGACGCGGACGCGGCATCAAGGCCGTGCTGCACGACATCGGCGACGGTGTGAACGCGGTGAAGGCCGATCCGATCCTGCTCGCCATGGTGACCTCGATGTTCGGCGTCGGCGTCTTCGTCATCGGCGCCTTCCTGGTGATCCTGCCGATCGTCAACGCCGACATCTACCACTACAATTCCGGCGGCCTGCGGAACATCTTCATCACCTTCTGGGCCGGCGCCTTCTGTTCCTCGCTGGCGCTGTCGCGCTTCAAGAAACTGCGGCGGCCGGGGCGCCTCCTGCTGACCGTGCAGTTCATCGGCGCCGTCGCGATCCTGATCCTGATCAACAGCGCGCCTTACTGGCTCTTTCTCACGCTGGTCTATGGCTGGGGGCTGGCGGCGGGCGTCACCATCATGACCAGCCGCGGCATCGTTCAGGAAGCGGCGCCGCTGGAACTGCTGGCGCGCGTGCTCTCGATCTACCAGCTCGGCTTCATGGGCGGCGCGCCGATCGGCGCGGCCCTGCTCGGCGTCATCATCGACCACGCCGGACCCAACATGGTGATCCTCGTGCCGTCCTTCGGCATGCTCGCGATACTCGGGTATCTGTTCTTCTTCACGCCGATCTGGCGCTTCGACGCCCACACGCTGGGCCCGCCGCTGGACGAGCCGGCGAAGTAGCGGGCGGGCGCCGTGCGGTCTTCCGCTATTTCTCGACGATATCCCGGTGCTGTGGCGCAAGCGCCGCCAGCAGCCGGTTCTGCGAGGCGAAGGGAATGTGATTCTTGTTCATCGCCTTCTGCAGGTCTTCGACCAGCGCGTAGAAATCGCCCTCGGTGACGCCCATGCCCGCGTGCGCCGTCGCCATGTCCTTGCCGGAATAGACGCACCCTCCGTTGAGGATCTGACAGAATTGCTCAACCAGCATCGCCTTGATGTGCGCCTGATCCGCCGGCGCAAAGAACGGTTTCGTCCGGCTGTCTGCGAGCAGGTTGTCCATGAAATCGTCCATGATTTTCACGAGCCCCGGCTTGCCGCCGAAATCCTCGAAAAGGCGGGTTCCGTCCGTGATGGTTGGCGCGGTCGGCGCGCTGGTCGCGCCCGCCGTCTGGGCCAGCGCCGGCAGTCCTGCGGTGCACGCGAACGCGAGGGCGGCGAGGCTGACAGACAGGTTCGTCCGACGATAGATGCGATACATGATCTGGTCTCCCATGAAGAGATTTTCGTGGCGCATCAGAAGCCAGCCTGAAGCGATATGTAGAGGCCGCGCTGATCGCCGACGACGATGTTGCCGAGATCCGCGTAGGCCAGCGTCACCGCAAGGTTCTTGGTCGGCGCATAGGCGACGAACGCATCGTATGCAGTGTCTTCCTTGAGGCCCGCCAGGTTGTCGGGTTTGGTTCTGATTTCGGCGCCGACCGCGATCTTGCGGGTGAGCAGATAGGCCGCCGATCCCTCGAACTCCGGCTTGTAATCTCCGCTTTGTCCAAGGATGCCGAACTGGTTCGCGCGCGTCAGCCGGGCCGTCGCGTTAAGCAGGAGGCTGTGGGCCAGCAACAGCTTGGTCGCCGAAACATAGAAGTCGGCGCCGTCGCTGTGATCGGCGCCAAGAGATTTCACCAGCGTGTCGCGGTTGTTGTCCTTGTAGAGCACGCCCACCGCGACCTGAGGGATCCAGCTGTCCTGTTCGAGAATTGCATCGCCCAGCACACGCACCTTGGCTCCATAGGTGGTCACGTCGATCTTGTAGTTGCTCCCGAGACCAAGCGAGGCGCCGACATCCTGCAGATTGAATCTCTGCTGCGAGATGGAGAACTCAACCCTGTCGTTCACGGCCAGCAGCGCGCCAAAACTCTCGAGCGAGTAATCGTCGGTGTCGACGTGCGTGTAATACCCGGACGCGCCGAGTTGATCGCGCGTCCCATATCCGCCAATCAGCGCCCAGGGCGTAAGGCCGCCGCCTGCCGCGCCTTCGACTTCGCTTACGCCGCCGGTCAAAAGCAAACGGTCCGACATGCCGGCGGTCTGCGCCATGGCCGGCGCACACACGCACCCCGTCAGCGCCGCAAACGCAGCACTCGTCCAGATTTTCGATGTCACTTGATGCCTCCACTACGTCCCATGCACGTGCGCGCATGTGGGCTCTCGGCATCGCTACGCTGAAGGTCGTTCAGCAGATCAATCAAAAATCGAATTTAAAAAGAATATGGAATAAATAATGGAAGACCACACAAACTGGTCGCCTAGCATGTTCTGGGGATTAAAGCCCATGAGCGCGCCTGCGGTTTGCAGCTTGCGAAACGGGTCCGCCGCCCAACGGATCCCGGATAACGCTCCGCGTTTCCAGGATTAAGCGGGGAGAGATGCGGCCTGGAAAAAACCCGCCTCAGCGATCCTGCCGCAGCACGTATTCCTGATAGCTGACGACGCCGTCACCATTGCGGTCGAGCCGGGCGAAGGCGGCGGCGCGGGCGGCGGCATGGTCCTGCGCCAGGTTCGGCGCGGCGGCGCTGGGCAGGGCCACAAGCGCGGCAAGACCGATGGCGCCCACGGCGCCCGCCGCAAGATAGCGTTTCCGCCGCAGCGGCTTCGGCAACAGGCTCGACAGCCGGTCGTCCTCCGCGTCCTGCGGCGCGGCCTCGTGGCCGCCGTTTTCGACAAAAGCGTCGATAGCGCTGCGGATCACTTCGCTGGCCGTGCGCTCCTGCGCCTTGCAGACCGAAAGGAACGCCTGCTTGGCTTCGAACGGCAGACGCACCTCGACGCTTTCGGATTTCTTCGGCGGTCGCTGTTCGGTCATGGTCGGTCGTTCCCTGCTTTCGGCCCTGCTCTTCGGCCCCCGCTGCGCAACAGCCGCAGCCGATGTCCCACACCAAGGTATTGAACATGGGGAAGCGGGCAAGAGTGTGTCCTGACATTCGCGGACACACTCTCAACGCCCTGATATTATGGCAGGTATTCCTCCAGCGACAGTTTGCCGTCGCCATTCTTGTCCAGCTTTTTGAACCGCGCCTTCAGCGCCTTGGCGTCCATGGCGGGCTTGCTGACGATCTGGATGTCAGGGCCGGCGTCGGGTTTGCCGGTCGCGTCCACCTTGTCCTGGATCATCATCGGCATGCCGATCTTCGCGTACTCTTTCTGGCTCAGATAACCGTCGTGGTTCTCGTCCAGCAGGTTGAATCCGCTGGTCAACATCGCCGTCTGGGCGGACTGGTACTCGTCATAGGTCACCTTGCCGTCCCGGTTGGCGTCGAAGCGGTCGAACTCGGACTTGCGGAAATCCGCGGTGATGACCGGCCCGTCCGCATCGCCGTCCTTCCGGACGCGGACCTCGTGCTTCTCGATCACCACGGCGTGGTCCTTGTCATCACCGCCCGTTGGCTTGGCGCCGGGCGGCGCAGCGTCGTCCGGAAGCCAGAAGGCGAAGGCCTTCTCCGTGACAGCCGGCGCGCCAGCCCTGTTTGCGTCCTTGCCAGAGTCCTTGTCTGCGTCCGCGCCGGCGGGCCCGGTGCGATGCTCGATGACCACCACCTTCTTGTCGGCGCCGGATTTCGAGCCCTCGAACTCGTCGGCCGAAAGCACGCCGTCCTTGTTGGCGTCGAGGCGGTTGAACGCGGCCCGCATGTCCGGTCCGGCGGCGCTGGGCAGCGCCACGGCGAGGCCGGCGGCGAGCACGCCCGCGCCGGCGAGCATGTAGCGTTTCTTTCGGATGGGTCTGGAGATCATTTCGAGCAGCCTTCCTGTCTCGGGTGGAGGGGATGGCCGCTCGCGCGCGTCGAGATAGTCGTCGATGGTTCCGCGAACCACTTCGCTCGCGGTTGTTCCATCTTCCCGGCAGGCGGTCAGGAACGCCTGCTTGGTTTCGTAAGGAAGGCGCACCTCAAGCGTCTCGGACTTCTTGGAAGTCCGGGGCTTCTTGCCAGGTTTCCCGGGGTTCGGATCTGCCATCGGGTTCGCCTTCCCTCGCGCCAGCGGCCGTCCTCAGGAAACGTCAGCCGCCGGATCACGCCCAGCAAAGTCCTGCGCGGGCAGAGGGCATTCTGCGCCGGGGCGCGAACGCAGGCCACAATCCGGCGGATCAATTCCGCCCGGGCGCCGGAAAAACCGAAGGATCGGGCCGCCAAATCTTGTCCGGACAGCACTGTGGCGGGGGGCGCCGCCGGTTCGGGGCTGGCCGCGCTACCCCGGCCAGTCGAATCGGCGCAACTGCGCCTTTGCCACGCGCCCGGCAGGGTCATACTGTCGGCGGAAACAATCTCAGGGGCTGCCCATGCGTTCGATCCACTTCAAGGACCTTGAAACACTCGTCGGCCAGGAGGTCGGGGTCTCCAACTGGCACGAGATCAGCCAGACCCAGGTGAACAAGTTCGCCGAGGCCACCGGCGACCATCAGTGGATCCACGTCGACGTCCCCCGCGCCACCAAGGAGCTGGGCCACCCCATCGCCCACGGCTACCTCACCCTGTCCCTCCTGCCGATGCTGTCGTCCCAGATCATGAAGGTCGACGGGGTCGCGCGCGGAATCAACTACGGGGCGAACAAGGTGCGGTTCACCAACATGGTGCCGGTCGGCTCGCGGGTGCGGTTGCGCCAGAAATGCCTGAGCGTGGAGCCCAGGGCCGGCGGCAAGCAGATCACGATGGAGTCCTCCATCGAGATCGAGGGCAAGGACCGCCCCGCCCTGATCGCCGAAACCATCGGCATTACCTACGGGGAATAGGCCGTCCCGGGGCCGGCTGAGGGCCCTCAGACCCTGATTTGCCTCATTTTCCTGTGCACGACGCTTCCGTAGCGGCGGTCGCCCACACATGTCTGCGGTGCAGCCGTTGGGGCGAATCGGAATTCGCACCAAAAGCACGGATGTGTAGTCTCGTTGCGTCGTCGTGAAGTTCGTCGACGCCGGAAGGAAGTCCGTTGACGAAACCCGTCGATACCGCCCCGAAACCGCCCATCGCACGTCGGGATGAACGCGCCGTCGAACAGCACGGACGCAGTCGCATCGATCCGTATGCGTGGTTGAAAGACGACAACTGGCGGGAAGTCATGCGTGAACCGTCGCGGTTGCGGGACGACATTCGCGCGTACCTGGACGCCGAAAACGAATGGACGCGCGAAAACCTGGAGTCCGTCACCGCCGACCTGCAGAACGCGCTGTTCGAAGAAATGAAAGGTCGCATCAAGGAAGACGATAGTTCGGTCCCGGCGATCGATGGCGAATGGGCATATTATCGTCGTTTCCGCGATGGCGGCGAATATCCGTTGTTGTGTCGACGTCCGTCCGAACGTGCGTTCGAAACGAACGCCGACGACGAACAATTGCTGCTCGATGGCGACGAACTCGCCGTTGGTTTGTCGCATTTCGACATGCGCAAGGCCGCGCATTCGCCGGATCATCGTTACGTTGCATACGCCGTCGACGACAAAGGTTCGGAGTTCTACACGTTGCGTATTCGCGACGTTGCAACCGGACGCGACATCGACGAGACGATCCCGGACACGTACGGCGAATTCGTGTGGGGCGCCGATTCCGTTTCGTTGTACTGGGTTTCGCGTGACGAGAACGCACGTCCGGTTGCGGTGCACCGTCGCAAACTCGGTTCCGGCGCCGACGAACTCGTGTACCGCGAAACGGACCCTGGTTTCTTCATCGGCGTACAACAGAGCCAATCGCGGCGTTACATATTCATTACGGCCAACGACCACACGACAACGGAATGGCGCTACTTCCGTTCGGATGCGCATCAACCAGATCCCGTTCTGATCGCAGAGCGCGAACGCGGCGTCGAATACGGCGTCGTGGAGTTCGACGACCGTTTCTGGATTCGCACCAATGCAAACGGCGCGGTTGATTTCTCCGTCGTCTCGGCGCCCGTCGATGCGCCCGGCCGCGCGAACTGGACCGTGGAAATCCCCCACCGTCCCGGCGTGCTGATCCTCGACATCGAACCGTTCGCCGACTTCCTGGTCCGGCTGGAGCGCGAGAACGGCCTGCCGCGCATTGTCGTCCGCGCACGCGAGACCGGCGCGGAACACGCCATCGCGTTCGAGGAAGCGGCATATTCGCTGGGCGTCTCCGCCGGATATCTGTGGGACACGCCCCTCCTGCGCTTCGAATACTCTTCGCCTTCAACGCCCGCGCAGGTTTTCGACTATCACATGGCCGACCGCACCCGCGTCCTGCGCAAGACCCAGCAGGTGCCCTCCGGCCACAACCCGGCGGATTATGTTGTCGAACGCATCGATGCGCCGGCCGGTGACGGCGAACAGGTTCCGGTTACGTTGCTGCGCCGCAAGGATACGCCGGTCGACGGATCCGCCCCGCTGCTGCTCTATGGCTATGGCGCATACGGCATCACCATCCCGGCCGACTTCCGCACCGCGCGGCTGAGCCTTGTCGATCGCGGATTTATCTACGCCGTCGCCGACGTGCGCGGATCGATGGCCAAGGGCTATCAATGGTATCTGGACGGCAAGCTCGAAAAGAAGGGCAACAGCTTTGGCGACTTCGTCGCCGCAGGTCGGCACCTGGTGAAACTGGGCTATTGCGAGGCTGGCCGCGTTGTCGGCATGGGGGGCTCCGCCGGCGGCATGCTGATGGGAGCGTCCGTAAACCTCGATCCCGAACTCTTCGGCGGCATGATCGCCGCCGTGCCCTTCGTCGACGTGCTCAATACAATGTCGGACGAAACCCTGCCGCTGACGCCGCCGGAGTGGCCGGAGTGGGGCGACCCGCTGCGCGACGTGGCGGCCTATGACCTGATCGAAGGCTATTCGCCGTATGAGCAGACCAGCGACAAGCCCTATCCGCCCATGCTGATCACCGGCGGCCTGACGGATCCGCGGGTGACCTATTGGGAGCCGGCCAAGTGGACGGCGAAACTTCGCCATGCGGCGCCGAACGGCGGCCCCTACTTCCTGCGCATCAATATGGAAGCCGGCCATGCCGGCGTGTCCGGACGTTTCGCCAGCCTTCGCGAGACCGCGCTGGAATACGCTTTCGCACTGGCCGCGGTCGGAAAGGCTGACGGCGTCAAGCTGAGGTAGCCGCCCAAAATCCACCTGCGGGCAATGGTTGCCGCCCTGTCATCGTTGATTTACGAAAAATGACGGGGGACGAAGAGCGATCCTATGGGGGAACACAGCCGGATGGCCAAGGCGCGTACGCCCAGTTTGGGCGCCACCGGACGAATGGGCGCCAGAGCTGGCTCGCCCAAGCCCCGTGTCGACAAGATTGCCCGTAAGGCAGATTACCTGCGGGCAGCCGCGCGCGTCTTTCTCTCCAGCGGAAGCTCCGCCTCGATGCAGGAAGTCGCCGACGCCGCCGGCGCGCCGAAGCCTGTGTTCTATCGTGTCTTCCCATCCCGCGCCGAGCTGATCGACGCCTTCTTTCAGCATGTCCACGACACCATCGTGGAGACGCAAAAGGGCAAGTGGGATGGTTATGGCTGGGCGCTGCGGGTGCTTTACCTCGAGGCGAAGAAGGACCCCGAGATCTTTCTCGTCGTTCTCAAGGTTTTTCGTGGCGATCCGACATGGGAGCCGTGGCGGCAGAAACTGCTGCACCTGGTGAACAAGCAGGCCGAGACCGTTTTCCGCCCGGCGGAAGGCGCGCCGCCCGGCGGGGACAAGCGCGCCATTGCGGCCGCGCGCACGGTGAACGCCTGGGTGTTCGAGGTTCTCGTCTCTTGGCTCGAGGATGATGATGGCCTGACCGACGAGGCGCGCTTCGCCTGGTGGGGACGGATCGTGAGGGAATGGCGCCTTGCGACGCGGGAAGCCTTCGAACTCAACGCGCCAGCATCATCCCTGCCCGCCCGGCGCACACGCTCCACTTGACTCCGTTTTGATACTTGAGAGTATCATTCAACGAAAACCGGCTGGAGATGACGCCGTGGGGGATGGACGCCGAACGCTTCTGGGCCTTGCCTGTCTCACCATCGCCCTGACGGCCGCGCCGCTATCGGCGAGCGCGCAGAAGATGTCCGAGGAAACTCTCGAACACGGCGGCCGCACGCGTCATTTCCTCGTGCATGACTTTTCCGGCGGGAAGCCGGCGCCAACCGTGATCGTGCTTCACGGCGGCGGCGGCAACTCCGCCAACGCCGCCGACATGACCCAGTTCGACGTCGTCGCGGCGCGCGAGCATCTGCTGGCGGTTTATCCCGACGGGACCGGAGCGCTGCCGGGGGGGCGCGTAGAAACATGGAACGCGGGGCATTGCTGCGCCTACGCCATGGAGAACAAGGTCGACGATGTCGGCTTCATCTCGAAGCTGATCGATGGACTGGTCGCCTCGGGGCGCGCCGATGCCAAAAGGATCTATGTCACCGGCATGTCCAATGGCGGCATGATGGCTCATCGACTTGCCCGCGAGTTGCCGGACAAGATCGCCGCCATCGCGCCCGTCGTGGGCGCCGTGTTTGGCGACGAGCCTCCTCCATCGGGGGCCGTCTCGGCGCTCATTATTGTCGGCGCCGACGATCACACGCTGCCGGGCGCGGGTGGCAAGGTCGGCGGCGACCGAAAGGACGGCGCCATCGCCCGGCTGGCCCGGCCGCCAGCCGACCATGACATCGCCCCGGCAAAGGCCGCAGCTGACTATTGGGTCAAGACCGACGGATGCCGGGACCCGGTCGAAAGCTCCGTTGCCGGCGCGAAGCTGGTGTCCTGGTCCCGGTGCAGGGACGGAACCGAAGTGGATTTCTATACGGTGGCGAACAACGGGCACGCCTGGCCCGGCGGGCGCCCGGGCCGCGCCGAGGCCGACCCGCCCTCCACGGCGTTCAGCGCCAGCGAGACGATGTGGGCCTTTTTCAAGCGACATTCCCGCTAGGGGCAAATGTTCATCCCGGCCTGACGCACTTCCGCCACAACCGTGACGTCCGATCCCACGACTGTGGCTGCTGGGGGGCCGGTCCGTTCCGCAGGTCTGGGGGTAGCCTCGGCCTGCGCGCCGGGCTAGGAGCGCAGGGTCCAGGATGGGGCGTCACCCCGAACATGGCACAGGTTTGGTTCAGGAGTAGACGGCGGTCATGTCCTTCAAGGTGCGGCTTCTGCTCGGGGCGGCTGTCCCGTTCGTGTTTTGTATTCCGGCGGCGGCGCAGACATCGATATCGACCGCGACTACGGCGCCCGTATCGACGTCCACAACCGGCGACCTGACCATCGCCAGCGGCGGCTCCATCACCCTGGATAACCAGGCCGGCGCGTCCGCAGTCACGGTCGACAGCAACAACACGGTCAGCAACGACGGCTCGGTGGTCGTCAACAATTCCGACAACGCCGTTGGCGTGAACATCCATCCCGGCTTCACGACGGGATACACCGCTTCCGGGTCGGTTTCCGTGGTGGAGGATTATACCCGCACCGACACCAACACCGACGGCGTGCTCGACGGCCCATTTGCGCAGGGGACTGGACGGACTGCCATTCTTCTCGCCCCGGGCGGCACCATGACCGGCGACTTCCTGCTCAACGCCAGCGGGTCGGCTGCGGTCGAGGGCAACGATTCCACTGCCATCTCGCTTCAGTCCATTCTCGACGGCAACTATCGCCAGCACGGCTCGGTCAGCGCGACCGGAACGAATTCGATCGGGCTCGACTTCCAGCAAACCATAACCGGAAATGTCGGCATTGGCGGATCGGTCAGCGCAATCGGCGAAAACGCCAAGGGCGTGAACATTGGCGGCGACGTCAACGGCGAATTCCTCATCGATGGGTCGGTCCTCTCGACCGGCTTCTCCAGCACGGCGATCACCAATTACGTTTCGGCAGCCAACACCACCACAACCCCGCCAGCCCTGACGTCCGACGAGCTTCTAGTCGGCGGCCCTGCCGTCGATATCCGCAGCAACCTGGGGTTCGGACTACTTGTCCAGGGCCCGGCTGTGGGCACGGTCGATCCGACGCCCGACGTAAAAGACGTCGTCCAGAACTTCAACGAAAACCGGACACAGGGCTCGCTGTCGAGCGTTGGGTCGTCGCCTGCACTGCTGGTCGCCCCCGACGACGGCGCTGCTGGCCGCGACATCACACTGGGACTGGTGCGCGAAAGCGTTCCCGATACGCTGGACGACGACGGCGACGGCAACACGACCGAAATCATCGGCGTGTTCAACTACAATTACGGCCTGATGAACCGTGGCGTGATCAACGCAAGCGGGCTGAATGACGGATTTACAGCCAACGCCGTGCGCCTTGCCGGTTCAGCCGACGGCACGCACACGCTCACCATCGACGGCGGCATCTTCAATGGCGGGACGATAACGTCGAGCGCCTTCAATGCGGCCTCGACGGCCGTCAGCATCGGATCGGGCCTCAGCACGCCACAACTGGTCAACATCGGCGGCATCAGCAGCCAAGTCTATTCGCGGGACACGGTGAATGCGACGGCGATCCAGATCGATGCGGGCGCGAACCTGCCGTCGGTGACGAACTCCGGCTCGATTGTCGCTGCTGTGACCGGATACAATGGCGACGCCGTTGCGTTCCGCGACCTGTCCGGGACGGTGACGTCGTTCACCAACACGTCGCGCATCGCAAGCGGCTTCAACGATGACGACACCACCGACGACGTCACGTCCGGAACCGGTCACGCCATCGCGCTGGACTTCTCGCACAACACGACGGGCGTGACGCTTACGCAGACGGACACGATCGACAACGCCCGGATTTTCGGCGCGGTCAATTTTGGCAGCGGGTCCGATCGTTTCAACCTGCTGTCGGGAATCACGCAGGGCGATGTCGATTTCGGGACTGGCGCCGACACGCTGACTATCGACAGCGCAACGCTTACCGGCGCGGCGACGTTTGGCGGCTCCGACGCGACCATTTCCCTTGCCCACAGCGCGACGATGACCGGCGCCCTGTCGCTCGGCAACGCGGTGTCGATGCTCTCGCTTGCCAGCGGGTCGACGTATGACGGCGCCATCACCCGCGCCGGGAGCGGCGGATCGCTGGCGATTTCGGTCAACAACTCGACGTTCAACAACCGCGCCGACGGCACGCTCAACGTCGACTCGCTCAACGTCAGCAACGGCTCGAACATCGGGTTCGTCATCAACAACGCCCGCGCGACCACCAACACGCCGATCTTCAACGTAACCGGGACGGCGACGATCGCGGGCGACACCAAGTTCACGCCCATCTTCGAGGACTTCACGAGCCAGGACGCGACCTTGCGCGTGCTGAACGCCGGCACACTGAACATTTCCGGCAACGCCTCCGACATGCTGAATGGCGAGCGGCCGTTCATCTACAACACCAGCCTGACGCAGAACGGCAACGCGCTCGATCTCAATATCAGCGTGAAGACGCCGAGCGAGCTTGGACTGACCACCCGTCAGGCAAGCTCCTACAACGGCGTGCTCAGCCTGCTCTCGGCCGATACGGCCGCGGGCGCGGCCTTCACCTCGATCAATGACGCCAATGTCTTCACGCGGGCCTGGAGCGACATCCTGCCGGGGCCTAACGCCTCGATCGCCCAGGTGCTCGCGACGGACGCCACCGCCGCCTTCGGCGCCACGGCGCGGCGGCTGGATCTTGTCACCGACCGGCCCGACGGTCCGGGAAGCGCCTGGATCCAGGAATTCGGCGTCTATCACAACGCCTCGGCCAATTCCGACGGCCTCAATGTTACCGGCGGCGGCTTTGGCGTCGCCGGCGGTCTCGATCTCATCCACTCCGGGAACTATGTGCTCGGCGCATCCGTGGGGCTCGATTCCCTGAAGCTCGACGAAAACGGCCGCACCGGCGCCCCGATCAGCGTGTCGCAGACCACCATCGGCGGTTATGGCGGATGGAAGACCGGCCAGTTCGCGATCAACGGCTCGGCGTCAGGCGGCTTCCTCAACTTCAAATCGAGCCGGGATATTGTCGTCGGCTCGCTCTCCGACAGCACGCACGCGGAGTGGAACGCGCATACCTTCTCGGGCGCGGCGCGCGCCACCTATTCGGTCCCGCTCGGGGTCGTCCAGGCCAAGCCCTACGTTTCGGTCGACTATCTCGGCCTTTGGCAGGACGGCTATCAGGAGACCGCCGCGGCGACGACGGCGACGGGCCTCGCGCTGACGGCCGGAAAGGCCGAGAGCCATCTGGTCACCGCAGCCTACGGCCTGTCTCTCAGCTCGAACTTCGGCTCGGATGATACGCTCCGCATCCGCCCGTCCGCGTCTGTCGGCTACCGCAACGTGCTGGACTGGAAAGACAAGGCGGCGACGCTGGGCTTTGCAGGCGGCGGCTCGACCTTCACCCTGTCTGGCGGGCATGAACCGGAAGACGCGCTGACAGCCGGCCTCGGCATCGACATCGACAGCCAGTATCTCAACATCAAGGTGGGATACGACGCGGAAATCGCGAACGACTACACCACGCACTACGGCTCGATCACGCTGCGGCTGGCCTTCTGGTAACCATACCAGCGGACTTCACGTCGACCAGATACGGCGCGACGGCGGCAAAAGCCCGCCGATACGTGTCCGCTTGCGCTTTCGACCCACCCTCGCAGGCGAGTTCTCTCGACCTTGCCGCCCCGCGGCGCTAGGCCATTTTCTGACTGCGAAAGGCTGGCCTGCGACGGGACCCGCCCGGGTGGTTGGACGGGACGATGCCAGAATCCTTTTCCACACGCGCCTCCGATCCCTACGCCGCCCTTGTGTCGCGCGTATCGGCGGCCCTGAACGCCCTGGCCCCCGGCCAAGCCACGCGCGCGGACCAGACTGACTTCGGCGAGGCGGATTTCGCGGACCTCGCGACGATGTTCTCCGACACTGCGCCGGGACGCATCCTCGATGTCGACGGCGGCGGCGCCTCGGCGCTCTTGCTCGCGCTGGCCTTTCCAGGCGCGCGGGTCATCGCCATCGATCCGGACCGCGCAATCGACTTGCCCGCCGCCGAGGGTAACCAGGGCCGGATGTCGTGGACGGCGCTCTCCCTGGCGCAAGCCGCCGCCACACGTCTTGGGGCGGGCGAGCGTATCCGGTTTGCCCCGGGCGCCTTTGCGGCGGCGCCGCGGGCGTCGGGCGGCGTTCGCGCCGTCGGTCCGGATACCTGCGCTTCCGAACCGGATTTTGATCTCATCCTGCTCGACAGCGACGGCGATGCGGAAACGCGACTGGCCGACCTGCGCCTGGCCGCCAGCGCGCTGGCGCCGAACGGCGTCATCGCTGTGCGCCGCGTGGCGGGCGGCGACGGCGCACTGGTGCGCGCCGGCATATTCGAATTCCTGCGATACAATCCCGCCTTTCACTTCATGTACGCACCCCTCGCACAGGCAAGCGGCGCGATGGGGTTTCTGCGTCACCGCTCGGCCGGCTGGTTTCCGGGTTTCGAGTCGCCGCGCCCGGCGCGCGCCGAAGACGTCTCCAACGAGGTGCGCGAGGGGCTTGCGGGGCAAGTCAGCCTGATGCTGGGTGACCGCCCTGTTCTTGAGGTCGCGGTCGGCGCCCCGGTTCTCGGGCCGGGCTTCCGTCAGCGCGGCGGCGCCAACCGCACGCTGCGCCTCACCGCCACGGACTGGACCGCCCGCTTTTTCGACCCGCTGATCGACCAGATCCTTTCGGCGCTGGACCATGCGCCCGGCTCGGTGCTTTTCAGCAGCGACCTGCTGGACTTCGCCTCCGACGAATTCATCACGCGGCTGTTCGCCCGTCTGGCCGATCGCGCAACGCCCGTGCTGTTCGCCGTGACGCCGCCGGGCGAAGCTGGCGTTGCCGGGCCCGCCTCGCGGCCGGCAGCAAGGCTGATCGATCTTGCTGCCGGACAGGGCCTTTCCGCCTATGGACCCGCCGGGCTGGAATTCGAAGCCGCGCGCCATGCCGGCGCCAACGCGGCGGAGGCCGCCGACAATTCGCGGTATCTGTCGCTGCTTCTGTTCGCGGGCCAATCCAGCTGGCGTGACGCCGCTGGACGCAGCCTCACCGGCGTTGCGCCGGTCGCCGCTGCGCAGCACGAACAAATCGAGTTGCAACGCATCCAGGCGCACGCCGCCCTGCGTGCCCGCATTGCGGAACAGGAAACCGCCCGAAGCGAGGCCGAGCGCCGCGAGAGCGATCTCGCCGACCGGCTGGATGCAAGCCTGCGCGCCGCCGACGTGGCGCGGCAATCCCACGAACGCGCCCTCGCCGCCCATGCCGAAGCGCAGGCGCAACTGCGCGGCGAATTGCGCGAGCAGACGGAGTTGGGCCGGACGTTGCAGACGTCGCTGGCCGAAGCCGAAGCTGCGCTTCTTGCCGCGCAACAGCGCCAGCGGGAAACCGAAGCCGATTTCGCTGCGCGGCTTGAAGGTGCGGAGGCCGCGCTTTTTGCCCACCGGGATCGCTTTCAGCGCGACCTGTCGGAAATCACCGACCGGCTAAGCGAGGCGAACCAGCGCGAGGCGGCGGCCGACGCGGCGCTGGCCGACCTTCGCGCCGAACTGGATGCCCGGTCTGCGGCGCTTTCCGAAAGCCGGACGCGCATTGGCGCGCTGACCACCGAGCGCATCAATCTCGAAGGCGAGATCGAGGACCTGAAATCCGCCGCGGCGCAGGCGCAATCCGAACTTCAGACGCGGCGCAATTCCGAGGCGGCGCTTCAGGCCGAACGCGACAGCCTCTCGCGCCAGTTGCTGCAGACGCGCAACCGGATCGATGAACTCTCCGCCCTGCGCGCGGCAAAGGCGCAGGAAGCCGAGCGGCTGACGCAGCACCTCAACGCGGCGAACGCTCGCGTTGTGACGATGCAGGCCGAGCGCGAGGATGCGGCGCGCGCCATCGAATCCGAAGTGGCCGATCTGCATTCGCGATTGTCCACTGCAAGCAGCCAGGTGGTCGCCAACGCCCTGCGTGAGATGGATGCGCAGCAACGGCTCGACGGCATAGACGCCCACCTGTTGCTGGCGCAAGAAGCCGTGGACCGGTTCCGAAGCGATCCGGCGAGCTTCCGGGCCGATGCGCTGACCTACCCGCCGGGCCCTGAGACGGAGTCTGGAGAGGCCGACCTCGTCAACACGGTGAAGGCCCTGCATGGCCGGGCCGCCGATGTGTCGCGCGACATCGCCAAGGTGCTGGAAGAAGCTGCGATGCAGCCGCCGGCGCCAACGCCCGGCACCGTGATCGAAGCCCGGCTGGCGGCCGCGGAAACCTCGCACCGGGAAGCGATGGAAAAGCAGCGCGAGGACTTCGCCACCCGCATCGCCGACGCCGAAAGCGCCCGCGCCAGCGTTTCCGCCTACGAAGCCTCGGCCGCCTCAATCGACACGCTGCTGGGCCGGATCGAACAGCACCTTCCCAAGCCGGCGCTGGCGCCCGGCCAACCGGTAGAAGGCGCGTCAGGCGATCCGCTGGCGGGGACACGCGTGCGGCTGGAGCATGTGCTGCATGTTCTGGAGGCGGGCGCGGCGCGTGCGGCGGCTGTTCCGCCCAGCCTGCCCAGCAGTCCGCCCAGCGAGCCTGCAACGACGCGCCCCGAGCCCGCGCCGGCAAGGCCTGCCCCGACCATCACGCCGGCCGATCTGGCCGTGAACCAGCCACGCACATGGCTCAAGACGCCCGGACCCACTCCGCCGCCGCCTCGCACATTTCTCGAGCGCACGGACGACTGGCTCCGCGCCTATCCCGAAACTTTCCGGCTGACGCGGCTGATGCACGACCTGCGGGACCGGTTCGAGCCGCTCGGCTTGAAGCCCAGGATTTTTGATGCGGCCTACTATCTCTCGCAGGGGCCAATCGCGCCGCATACTGACCCGCTGACCCATTACCTGCTGGTTGGGGAGAAGGCCGGCCGGAGGCCGATCCCGGGGTTCGATCCTGTCTGGTATCGCGCGCGGGCGCACGACGCGGCGGCCTCCAAGACCTCGCTGCTTCGCCATTTTTTCCGGCAAGGCGCGGACGATGGCATTGCGCCTAGCGAGGAGTTGGCTGATCTGGCCGGGCTGGCGGATGCGGCGGGGATGAGCCCGCTGGAGTATTTCATGCGCTGGAAACCGGCGCAGGATGGCGGCGACAAACCGTCCGTCAATGCGGAATGAGCAGTCGAATGACGCCGGCGACGATCCCAACGGTGATGACGCCAGCCGCCCATAATCCGACGAACCATAACGCCTGCCGCAATCTCCGGTGACGGGTTCGCGGGCCGCTTGTCATCAGTGATAGCCTTCATCGCCCGTCTTGCCGCGGAAGATCCAGTAGGCGTGCGCGGTATAGGCCAGAACCACCGGCAACAGGATTGCGGCGCCGATCAGCATGAAGATCTGGCTCGATTCCGGCGCGGCCGCCTCGGCCAGCGTGATCGATTCCGGGACGATGTAGGGATAGAAGCTCACGCCCAGCCCGATGAACGAGAAGGCGAACAGTGCAAGGGACAGCAGGAACGGCCAGACTTCCGCTTTCCGCCGAAGCATCCAGAACAACAGGATCGCGGTGATCGCGACCAGGACCGGAATCTGCGCAGTCCAGAGGACGCCGGGCCAGGCAAACCAGCGTTGATAATAGTCCGCCTTGAGAAATGGCGTGGCGAGGCTGACGGCGACGATAGCGGCCAGCGTGGCGGCTGCGCACCAGCCGGTGTAGCGCCGGACGCGGGACTGCAGCTCTCCTTCCGTCTTCATCACCAGCCATGCGGAGCCGAGCAGCGCATAGCCCGCCACAACAGAGGCGCCTGTCAGAAGGCTGAATGGCGACAGCCAGTCCCACCAGCCGCCGGCATAGGCGCGGCCCTCGACCTTCACGCCCTGAAGGATGGCGCCGAGGATTACGCCCTGGCAAAAGGCGGCGAGCGTTGATCCGGCGAAAAAGCCCCGGTCCCACCAGGCGGCGCCGCGCTTGGTGCGCCAGCGGAACTCGAACGCGACGCCGCGAAAGACAAGCCCGAGCAACATCGCGATGACCGGAGCGTAGATCGCGGGCATGAGCACGGCGTACGCCAGCGGAAAGGCCGCGAGCAGGCCGCCGCCGCCAAGGATGAGCCACGTCTCGTTGCCGTCCCAGACCGGCGCGATGGAGTTCATCGCCCGGTTGCGGCCCTCGCCGGCGGGAAAGAGGGGAAAGAGAATGCCGATCCCCAAATCGAACCCGTCGAGCACGACATAGGCGAACACAGCAAAAGCCAGGATGAGGCCCCAGAGGAAGGTAAGGTCGAAACTCATCCCGGGCTCCCTTCCTCATCGGGTGCGAACGTCCGCGCGGGGGCGAGGCCAGCACTGCGTATTGGCGCGTTGGGCACCCCGCTTTCGCCGGCATGCGGCGGATGGGACATCAACCGCAGGATGTAGAAGAGGCCTGCGCCGAAGACGACGAAGTAGACGACGGCAAATGCGGCCAACGATGCGGCGAGCGCGGGAGCCGCCACGGGACCAACCGCGTTCGAGGTTCGGAGCAGGCCGTAGATGGCGTAGGGCTGGCGGCCTACCTCGGTTGTGATCCATCCCGCCAGGACAGCGACAAACCCGGCCGGACCCATAACGATGGCGAACCGGTTGAGCAGGTTGGAGTCGTAGAGCTTGCCGCGGAACCGCTGAACAAGAGCGAACAGGCCGAGCGCCAGCATCAGGACGCCCAGTCCAACCATCACGCGGAACGACCAGAAGACGATCGGCACGGGCGGCCAGTCGGCGCGCGGCACGGTATCGAGCCCTGCCATTGGCGCATTCGGATCGTGCTTGAGGATCAGGGAGCCAAGTTTGGGAATTTCGATGCTGTCCTTCACCTCGCCGGCGGACTGATCGGGCAGGCCAAACAGGATCAATGGCGCGCCATCCGGATGGCTTTCGTAGTGTCCCTCCATCGCCATGATTTTTTGCGGCTGATACTTCAGCGTATTGAGGCCGTGCTGGTCGCCCACGACGATCTGGACCGGCGCCGTCGCCAGCACCATGCCCATCGCCATGGCGAACATCACGCGCGCGTGGCGGCTCGAACTGTCCTTCATCAGGTGCCAGGCGCCGACCGCACCGACGACCAGCGCCGTGGTGAGGTAAGCGGCGAGCAGCATGTGCGCGAGCCGATACGGTAGGGACGGGTTGAAGATGATCGCCAGCCAGTTTTCCGGAATGAATTGCCCGGCGGCGTTGACGCCATAGCCCTGCGGCGTCTGCATCCAGGAATTGGCCGAGAGAATCCAGAATGCGGAGAAGAATGTTCCCGCTGCGACCGCAAGGGTCGCCACAAAGTGCGCGCCCTTGCCCACTCGCTTCAAGCCGAACAGCATCACGCCAAGGAACCCGGCCTCCAAAAAGAAGGCCGACAACACCTCGTAAGCCATCAGCGGGCCAATGACCGGACCCGCCTTGTCGGAAAACACCGACCAGTTTGTCCCGAACTCGTAGGCCATGACGATGCCGGAGACGACGCCCATGGCGAACGCCACGGCGAAGATCTTCATCCAGTAACGAAACAGGTCGAGATAAACGGGCTTGCCGGTGCGCAGCCACAGCGCCTCGAGAACAACAAGATAGCTGGCCAGCCCGATCGAGAACACAGGGAACACGATGTGAAATGACACCGTGAAGGCGAACTGCATTCGCGCCAGTGCGAGAGCTTCCAACGTCCCGTTTCCTTCCGTTTGAAGTCAGGAAGAAACACCGAATCACTAGGGGGAATATGGGCTCTCGTCCGCTCGATTGTCATGCGCAGAAACGTCGCGGGGCTACCCCTTGGCCACGGTCTTGGCGTTGAGGAACTCATGCATGCCGAGATCCGAGAGTTCGCGCCCGTAACCAGACGCCTTCACGCCGCCGAAGGGCAGTCGCGAATCCGAAGCCGTCATGCCATTGATCGCGGTGAAGCCGGCGTCGATCTCGTCCACGAAGCGGGCCTCTTCCGCAGCGTCATTGGTCCAGGCGGCTGACCCGAGGCCGAAGCGCGTGGCGTTGGCGAGTTTGATCGCGGCGTCGATGTCGCGCACGCGGAACACGCTTGCGACAGGCCCAAACAGTTCGTCGCTGTAGGCCGGGCTCTTTTCCGGAATCTTTGTCAGCACGGTGGGTTCGTAAAAGGCGCCCTTGCCGGCAGGCGTCTTGCCGCCGACCACGCACTCGGCGCCGGCTTTCACCGTCCCGTCCACCTGGGCTGCGAGTTCGTCGCGGATCTTCACCGTCGCCAGCGGACCAACCTGGACGCTCCTGTCCATCGGATCACCAACCTTCAGCGCCGACATCGCTGCGTTGAATTTTTCAAGGAACGGCTGGTGGACGTCGGCGTGCACGATGAACCGTTTGGCGGCGATACAGGACTGGCCGGTATTCTGGATGCGCGCCTTAACCGCCGTTTCGACCGCTTTCTCGAGGTCGGCCGAGGGCATGACAATGAAGGGATCCGAGCCGCCCAATTCGAGAACGGTTTTCTTCAGCTGCTTGCCCGCCTCCGCAGCCACCTGCGAGCCAGCGCCCTCGCTTCCGGTCAACGTCGCCGCGCGAACGCGCGCGTCCTCGATCACCGCGCCGACCATCGAGGACGGAATGAGCAGGGTCTGGAAGGCGCCGTCCGGAAATCCGGCCTCGCGGAAGATCTCCTCGATTGCGAGGGCGCATTGCGGAACGTTCGAGGCGTGTTTCAGCAAGCCGACATTGCCTGCCGCCAAAGCCGGAGCGGCAAAGCGGAACACCTGCCAGAACGGAAAATTCCAGGGCATGACCGCAAGGACCGGCCCAATCGGCAGCCAGCGCACATAGGCCCCGGCGCGTCCGGTATCCGCATGCGTGTTGGCCAGATAGGTTTCCGCGTGATCCGCGTAGTGACGGCAGGCGCCCGCGCACTTTTCAACTTCGCCCTCCGACTGGGCGATGGGCTTGCCCATTTCGAGCGTCATCATTTTCGCCCACTTCGCCTTGTCGCGCTCCAGCACGTCGGCGGCCTTTCTCAGCCATCCAGTCCGCTCCTTCAGGCGAGCGCGCGGCCGGAAGTTCTCGAATGCGGCGGCGGCCTTGCCGATGGCCTTTTCGACATCCCCCGAAGAATGCGTCGCGAATTCCTGCAGGGTTTCGCCAGTCGCCGGGTTGATCGATTTCATGGACATCGTGGCCTCCATTCCTTGGCGCTAACCTAGTCCGATTGCGTAGCGGCGACAGCCCCGGGCGGACAGACTGCCCAGAAATGCATCACTGGACCGCCTATCCATCCGAAACCATGGTTCGCGGTCGGCAAATATGAAAAGGTCGTCCGCAGGTTACAGCGGATTTGCGCCTGCCCATGTCGATCAAGGCCAGCATCTACCACCTGACGCACTACAAGTATGACCGGCCTGTGAGCCTCGGGCCACAGATCATCCGCCTCCGCCCGGCGCCGCATTCGCGCACAAGGGTGATCTCGCACTCCCTGAAGGTGAGCCCGTCCAAGCATTTCGTGAACTACCAGCAGGACCCATACGGCAACTATCTCGCGCGTTTCGTTTTTCCCGAGCGCGTCAACGAACTGAAGATCGAGGTCGATCTCGTCGCCGACATGACGGTCTACAATCCGTTCGATTTCTTCGTGGAGGAAATGGCGGAGGAATGGCCATTCGAATATCCCGAGGACATCGCAGCCGACCTGCTGATCTACCGGCAGACCGATCCGGTCGGCCCGGAGTTGTCGAAGTTCCTCGCGACGATCCCTCGCGAGCGCACACGGACGGTTGATTTCATCGTCGGCCTCAACGCCCGCATCGCCCGCGAGACCCGGTATCTCATCCGGATGGAGCCTGGCGTTCAGACGCCGGAAGAAACGCTGGGGCTGAAATCCGGCTCATGCCGCGATTCATCCTGGCTGCTGGTCCAGACCTTGCGCAATCTGGGCTTCGCGGCCCGGTTCGTTTCGGGATACCTGATCCAGCTCAAGCCCGATCTGGTCTCGCTGGACGGGCCGCCGGGCACCGATCATGATTTCACCGACCTTCACGCCTGGTGCGAAGTTTATATCCCCGGCGCCGGATGGATCGGCCTTGATCCCACCTCCGGCCTGCTGACCGGCGAAAGCCACATACCGCTGGCCGCAACGCCGCATTATCGCAACGCCGCGCCGATCTCCGGCGCCGCGAGCTTCGCGAATGTCGACTTCGCCTTCGACATGAAAGTCGACCGCGTCGCCGAGCATCCGCGCATCACCAGGCCCTTCTCCGATGAAAGCTGGGCGGCCCTCGACGCGCTGGGGCAAAAGGTCGACGCGGCGCTGCAGGAAGGCGACGTTCGCCTCACGATGGGCGGAGAGCCCACCTTCGTATCGATCGACGATTTCGAATCCGACCAGTGGAACACCGGCGCGGACGGCAAGCACAAACGGGCTCTGGCCGACCAGTTGATCCGTCGCCTGCGCGATCGCTTCGCGCCTGGCGGCTTCCTGCATTATGGGCAGGGCAAATGGTATCCCGGCGAAAGCCTGCCGCGATGGACCTACTCTCTCTACTGGAGGCGCGACGGGAAACCGATCTGGTCCGATCCGGATCTGGTGGCGAAGCCCGACGCCAAGGTTGGCGCCGGAAAACAGGAGGCTGAGGCGCTGCTTCAGGCCATGGCGTCGGAGCTTGGCGTCGAGCCGGAAATGGTGATCCCGGCGTACGAAGACCCGGCCGGATGGATCCTCAAGGAAGCCAACCTGCCGGAAAACGTGACGCCGGAAAACTCGAGGCTGAAGGATCCGGAAGAACGCCAGCGCATTGCCCAGGTGTTCGGGCGCGGCCTGACCGAGCCATCGGGCTTTGTTCTGCCGATCCAACGGTGGCAGGCCAGAGCAAGCGGTAAACGCTGGAAGTCCGAGCGGTGGAAGCTTCGCCGCGGACACATGTATCTGGCGCCGGGCGACAGTCCCGTAGGCTATCGCCTGCCGCTGGAATCCCTGCCTCACGTTCCGCCGTCGAAATTCCCTTACATTCATGCCGCCGATCCGAACGCGGATCGCGGGCCATTGCCCGATTTCCGTCAACCCGTCGATGCGCTGTCGCAGGACCCACGCGAACAACCCATCCCACGTTTCTCTGCAGGCCCTGAAACCACGCCCGGCCAGGAGCGGAACGAGCAGACGCTTGACGACGCGGAGGGAACTGTCCGCACGGCGCTTTCGGTCGAAGTGCGCGACGGCCGGCTCTGCGTGTTCATGCCTCCGGTGGAATCGATCGAGGACTATCTGGAACTGATCGCCGCGGCTGAAACAGCCGCCAAAAAGCTTGGCCTGCCGGTTCACGTCGAAGGCTATTCTCCGCCTCATGATGCGCGGATGAACGTTATCCGTGTCGCGCCCGATCCCGGCGTGATCGAGGTCAACATACACCCCGCCTCAAGCTGGGCCGATTGCGTCGCAACAACCGAAGCGATCTACGACGAGGCGCGTCAATGCCGCCTCGGCGCCGACAAGTTCATGATTGATGGCCGTCACACCGGCACGGGCGGAGGCAACCATGTGGTTGTCGGCGGGGCGACACCGATGGACAGCCCGTTCCTGCGCCGGCCGGACCTTCTCAAAAGCCTGATCCTTCACTGGCAGCGGCATCCGGCGCTGTCCTACCTCTTCTCCGGCCTTTTCATTGGGCCGACCAGCCAGGCGCCGCGCATCGACGAGGCGCGACACGATGCGCTCTACGAACTCGAGATCGCGCTGTCGCAGATGCCGCCACCCGAGACCAACGCGGCGCCGGCGCCGTGGCTTGTCGACCGGCTTCTGCGCAACTTGCTGGTCGACGTTTCCGGCAACACGCATCGTTCGGAAATCTGCATAGACAAGCTCTATTCGCCTGATGGCCCCACCGGGCGTCTCGGCCTCGTCGAATTCCGCGGCTTCGAAATGCCGCCCGATCCGCGCATGAGCCTTGCCCAGCAGGTTCTGGTGCGCGCCCTGATTGCGCGGTTATGGAAAGCGCCGCTCGATGGGCCGCTGACGCGCTGGGGCACCGTGCTGCACGACCGCTTCATGCTGCCACATTACGTCTGGGAGGATTTCCTCGACGTGCTGGCGGATCTCAAGCGCCACGGCTTCGAACTGCGTCCGGAATGGTATGAGGCGCAGGCGGAGTTCCGCTTCCCGTTCTGCGGCGAAGTGGACTACGAGGGCGCCCATCTGGAAATCCGTCAGGCGCTGGAGCCTTGGCATGTGCTGGGCGAAACCGGCGCCATCGGCGGCACGGCGCGTTATGCCGATTCATCCGCGGAACGCCTGCAGGTCAAACTCTCGGCGGCCGATCCAGACCGATACATGGTCGCCTGCAATGGGCGACAGGTTCCGCTTCGTCCATCCGGCACAGGCGGCGTCGCCGTGGCGGGCGTTCGCTTCAAGGCATGGAAGCCGGCGATGTCGCTGCACCCGGTGATCCCGGTTCATGCGCCGCTGACGTTCGATATTTTCGATACGTGGTCGGGCCGCCCGATTGGCGGCTGCGTCTATCACGTCGCCCATCCCGGCGGCCGGAATTACGAAACGTTTCCCGTCAACGGCAACGAGGCCGAGGCGCGCCGTCTTGCGCGTTTCGAACCGTTTGGACATTCACCGGATGCGAAGCGCCCAACGCCGGAAACGTCCCATCGCGACTTCCCGATGACGCTGGACCTGCGGCGGCCACCCGGTCTTTAGCTTCTTTTTTCGGCGCGACCTACGGCGCCCCGCCGGCCGCCTGATCCAGAACCTCGTTTATCGCTGCAATCACGGCCTCGGGCTTTTGCTGCTGGATGCCGTGGCCTGATCCTTCAACGATCCGGTTCACGCCACGGGTGGAAAGCGCAGCGTATTCATCATGGGCCTTGCGCCAGGCGGCATTCAGGGCTGGCAGGTCCGCCCGGGCGGCCGATGGCGCATCCGGCCCAAGCTCGAGCTTGCCGGCGGTCAATACCACGAGCGGCAGGTCGCCATAGTTTCGCGCGGCGTTCATTACCAACTTCGCACTGGTTGGGAACTCTTCCTGCAGGGACCGTTTGGTCAGCAGGCGTTTCGGATCTTGATCGACCTTCGCCAGCGCTTCGTTCAACGCAATTGGGTAAGATGAATTTGGCGGAAAGCACTTCTTTGCGTCTGGCCCATCGGGGGCGCCCTTGTGGACCAGCTGGTCGGCGCACGCTTGGTACGTCGCGATCGTCTCGCGCGTGTCCGCTTCACTGTACACTTCATATCCGGGCGCTATGCCGGAGAAGCGATCAACCTGGTCTGGAATGCTGGGGTCCACCAGAACGAGCCCGACAACGTCCTTGCGATGGCGGTCGGTGAAGAGAAGCGTTTCGTAACTTCCGGCCGAGTGACTAACCATCACATAGGGGCCGGGGATCTTCGCCGCCTTCAAAGCGGCTTCCAGATCCGCTGTCGTATGCGCCGCGGTCTGAGGGTCCGGACTTCCATCGCTGAAGCCATAGCCGGCACGATCCCACGCGCATACACGTGTGCGTTTGGCGATGGCCGGCTGCACCTTGTTCCAGGTTGCGGACCAGCCGCCGAGGCCGGCCGTCAGCACCACGGTCGGCGAACCGGCGCCCTCGCAGTGCAGATGGATTTTCCGCCCATTCGAGATTGCCACAAGCTGGTGGGGGCTGGCGTAACCCTCGAAGTTTGCCTCTTGCGCAGCGGCAATCGGGGCGGATGTCACCATCCCAAAAGCGCACGCCGCAATTGCAAGTTTTCCGAGGTGTGGCACGCGCGCCTCCCGACATCTGCCCGGGCTCCATGCTAAGGCCGTCGCGTTGAACGACAAACGGGCATTTCCCCAATCAGGCGCGCCGCGTGGCTAAATTGCACGGCGACAACAACGATGATTCTGCCCTAGATTTTTTGGGACGCCCGACGCAGGAAACCGGACCCGTGCCCGCGACTCCCCAGCTGACCGATCCGGCCGAGCCCCTGCTCGAAAACTACCGCCCACTGCCGGGCGTTTCCGACGAGCTGCTCGATGCGAACGGCCAGGTTCGTCCTGTCTGGCGGGACTTCATCGACTATTTCGCCCGCATGGGACCGCAGGAGGTCGCCGAGCGCTTCGCCCGTGGCGACCAGTACCTGCGCGATGCCGGCGTGTTCTTTCGCCAGTACGGCCAAAGTGGGTCGACCGAACGGGCCTGGCCGCTCAATCATGTGCCGGTCCTGATCCACGACAGTGAATGGAAGACGATCTGCGAGGGCCTGATCCAGCGCGCCGACCTGCTCGATGCGGTTGCAGCGGATCTCTATGGAGAAAACCACCTGGTCGCCCAAGGGCATCTGCCCGCATCTCTGGTCGGCATGAGTCCGGAATGGTTGCGGCCGATGGTGGGGATCAAACCACGTTCCGGGCATTATCTCCATTTCATGGCGTTCGAGATCGGGCGCGGGCCGGGCGGACAGTGGTGGGTGCTGGGCGACCGGGTCCAGGCGCCGTCCGGGGCCGGCTTCGCGCTGGAGAATCGTGTCGCCACAGCGCGCGTGTTCGCCGACTACTACGCAGACGCCAACATTCGGCGGCTTGCCGGTTTCTTCCGCTCGTTCAAGGAGTCGCTGGAAGGCCTGCGCTCTGACGAGACCAGCCCGGTCGGAATCCTCACGCCCGGACGACTGAACGACACCTATTTTGAGCACGCCTACATCGCCCGCTATCTCGGCTTCATGCTGCTGGAGGGAGAGGATCTCACGGTCGAAAACGGCGAGGTGATGGTGCGCACCATCACCGGCCTCAGGCCCGTCAGCGTGTTGTGGCGCCGTATCGACGCCGCCTACGCCGACCCGCTGGAACTCGACGAGACGTCACGCCTTGGCACGCCCGGCCTGGTCCAGTCGGTCCGGCAAGGCAATCTTGATGTGGTCAATGCGCTTGGCGCCGGCGTTCTCGAAACACGTGCGTTTCTCGCCTTCATGCCGCGTATCTGCCAGGCGCTGCGCGGGGAACCCCTGAAGCTGCCCAACATCGCCACATGGTGGTGCGGCCAGACGCCGGAACGCGAATACGTGCGGGCCAACGCCGCCAACATGATGCTGAGCTCAGCGCTGTCCACACACATGCCGTTCGACGCCGCTGGCGGGGCTGTGCCGGGAAGCCGCTTCCGTACAGAGGCTGGCGCCGCTTTCGATCACGTTCTGGATACGGAAGGCCCGATGCTTGTCGGGCAGGAAACCGTCACCCTGTCCACCACGCCTGCGCATATCGATGGCCAGCTTGTACCAAGGCCAATGAGCCTGCGCGTGTTTCTCGCGCGCACGCCTAACGGCTGGGAGGTCATGCCCGGCGGATACGCCCGTATCGGCGGCTCGAAAGACGCCGGCGCCATCGCCATGCAGCGGGGCGGCTCGGTGGCCGACATGTGGGTGGTCAGCGACAAGCCGGTTCCGGTCGAGACCATGCTGCCATCGCCAGCCTCGCCCTATGTCCGCGCGCAACTTGCCGTGCTGCCCACGCGCGCCGCAGACAATCTCTACTGGATGGGCCGGTATGTGGAGCGAGCCGAGGGGATGATGCGCCTGATGCGCGCCTGGCACACGCGCCTTGCGGAAACAGAGCATCCGCAATCGTCGCTTCTCACCCATGCCGGAACGGCGCTCGAATTGATGGGCGCCGATCCCACTCTCCCCGCAGCCGACGTGCTGGGCGGCGTTCTGGCATCCGCCATGACAAGCGCGAGCCAGGTCCGCGACCGGTTCTCGGTCGATGGCTGGACCGCCCTCAACGACCTGTCGACCCGCGCTGGAGAGACCCTCGCCAACGTGGCGCCCGGCGATCCGATGGTGCGGGCGCTCAACGTTCTGCTGCGCAAGATCACGGGCTTTACCGGCCTCGTCGACGATAACATGTACCGCTCGACCGCGTGGCGCTTCCTCTCCATCGGCCGGTCGCTTGAACGCGCCATGGCGATGGCTTCGCAGCTGGCCTGGTTCGCCGAACCGGGCGCCCCTGATGGCTCGCTCGACTTTGTGGTCGAGGCCGGAGACAGCGCCCAGTCGCACCGCAGGCTTTTCGCCGTCACCGCCAGCCGCAACACGGTGGTCGATATCCTCGCCTGCGACGCGCTGAACCCGCGCTCGATGCTGTTCCAGCTTGGCGAGATCAAGGATCATGTGAACTTCCTGCCTGGCGCACAGGCGCACGGCCATATGTCAGGCCTCGCCCGCGCAGCGCTCAGCCTGCATGCGGGTCTCGCCGTCCGCACGCCGGAACTGCTCGACGCCGTGGACCTGTTGCAGATGCGGTCGGAGCTGGCGGCGCTGTCGGACTTGTTGACCGCCACCTACCTTCGCTAGGAGCGCCCGTTTCAACCCGAAAAGCGGCTTCGTTCGGCCGCGCGCCCGCGCTAGGCTCCGGCGCAATCCTTTTTGAGTCCTCAGTATGCTCTATGATATCAGCATGCGCCTGGTGGCGAGCTATGATCCGCCAGCCAATGACGGGCGCTATGTCGTCTGCATGGCGCCGGCGGACCTTCCGGGCCGGCAGCGGGCGATTACGTCACTTTTGACCGTTGATCCCAGGCCGATCGAGCGCTCGGACCGGACCGACTTCTTCGGCAACGCCGTGGTTGAGGTAGCGTTCAAGTCCGCCCACGCCGAGATCGCGTTCGCCATCCGCTCACGCGTCGACCGCACCATGCCGCCAGCGGGTCCGGACATCTCGCCGCCACTTTCCCAACTGGCGGAAGACATCGCCGTCAACCGGTCGCTCGCGCCATCCTCTCCCCACCACTTCCTTGCCGCCTCTCCGCGCGTGCGTCTCGCGCCCGAGTTTCTGGACTACGCGCGGCTCAATGCCGGACTCGGCGAAGGCGTGGCGCCAGGCGTCACTGTGCGCGCGATTGTCGAGGCGCTGGGCGCCGCCATCCACCGGGACATGACCTACGATGTCGGCGCCACCAGCGTGGATACGCGGCCCGAAGAGGCCTTCGCCGCCCGGCATGGCGTCTGCCAGGACTACAGCCACATCATGATCGCCGGCCTGCGCTCGATCGGGATTCCGGCGGGCTATGTCAGCGGGTTCCTGCGCACCCTCCCGCCGCCGGGCCAGCCTCGCCTTGAGGGCGCGGACGCCATGCACGCCTGGGTTCGCGCCTGGTGCGGCGCCAGCGCCGGATGGTGGGAATACGACCCCACCAATGCGGTACCGGCTGGCGACAGCCACATCGTCGTCGCTTATGGCCGGGACTATGGCGACGTGGCTCCGGTCAGGGGCGTCCTGCGCAGCAGCGGAACACAGGATACCAAGGACGCCGTTGATGTTGTTCCCGTTGATGCCTGACCGGGCCTTGCTTCTGGCTTCACAAATGTTCAAGGCTGCCGCAAAGACCTCAGAAGAGACTGCGGAGGATGCGCATGGTCAGCCGAACGGAAGCCCTGAAGCAGCTCACGGCGCCGGGTGAACCGTTCGAATTGACCGAGGCGACATATTGGGGCCGGCGCTCGCGCGTCTTCGCCAACGCACCGCCAACCCTTCGGGATATCTTTGAGGCGAGCCGAAGCGACAAGCCGTTCGTTGTCTACGATAATGAGCGGCTGACCTACGAAGAGGTCTGGACGCGCGCCTGCCAACTGGCGACTTATCTCGTCGAACAGGCCGGCGTGAAGCATGGCGACTGCGTTGCGATATCCATGCGCAATTATCCTGAATGGATGATCGCCTTCTGCGCGGCGACATCTATCGGCGCAATCGCTGTTGCGCTCAACGCCATGTGGCAACCCGGCGAAATGGAATTTGCCCTGAAGGATTGCGCGCCCAAGGCGCTCATCGTCGATGGCGAGCGGCTGCAACGTTACCGGCAATGCACCGGCGCGCCTGACGTGCCGGTGCTTGCATGCCGCGTTCAGGCAGACGCCGGTCCCGGCGTCGTTCTGCTCGAAGACATCTTTTCCGAACCTGCAGTTACCACGATGCCATCGGCCGGAGCCGCCCCGGATGACGACGCCATCATTCTCTATACGTCCGGATCAACCGGGAACCCCAAGGGCGCCGCCTCCAGCCACCGCAATATCATCAGCGCGCTCCTGTCATGGGAACTCGATGCACAGGCGGGAGTTCTGACGGGCCTGATTCCAGCGCCGTCGCCCGACGACAAACCCGCGATGATGCTGGCCGTTCCGCTGTTCCATGTCACCGGCCTGCATACGGGCTTCCTGCAGTCGTTCCGCGCGCAACGCAGGCTCGTCTGCATGTACCGGTGGGATGTCGAACGCGCCCTGGAACTGATCGAGGCCGAGCAGGTCACCGCATTCGTGGGAACGCCCGCAATCACCGGCGACCTCGTCGAGGCGGCCGCGAAGTCTACGCGTGACACAAGTTCACTGCGGCTGGTCGGCGGCGGCGGTTCGGCGCGCGCGCCAAAGCAGGTGCGCGACATCGATGCGCGCTTCGCCAACGCCAAGCCCGGCACCGGCTGGGGAATGACGGAAACCAACGCGATCGGCGTCGGCATCGCTGGACAGGACTATCTCGACCATCCAGAAAGCTCAGGCCGCGCATCGGCTGTGCTGGACCTGCGGTTTGTCGGACCGGATGGCCGCGAAGTCCCGCCCGGCGAGCGCGGCGAACTGCAGGTGCGCGGCGCATCCATCTTCCACGGGTATCTGAACCGGCCCGACGCCAACGCCCTGACTTTCGATGGCGAATGGATGAAAACGGGCGACGTCGCCTACATGGACGCTGACGGCTTCGTTTACATCGTCGATCGCATCAAGGACCTCGTGATCCGCGGCGGTGAAAACATCGGCTGTGGCGGCGTCGAAGCGGCGCTGCTTGAACATCCCGACGTGATCGAGGCCTGCGTCTACGGCGTTCCCGACGAACGGCTCGGCGAGGAAGTCGCAGCGACGGTCTTTTCAACCGTGCCGGTCGATGACGCGGAGCTGCGCACCTTTCTTGCCGCCCGCATCGCCCGGTTCGCCATCCCGCGCTATTTCCATCATTCGCGGGAGCCTCTGCCGCGCACGGCGACCGGAAAAATCTTCAAGCGGGAACTGCGCGCCCAGGCGACCGAACGGCTCGCGCGCTCCGCCCAATAACTACGTTGCGCATTGCCGCCTCACATGGCCCTAACATCGTCGTGAGGTGGCGAATGCAAACTCGCGCATCACGCCTATATTGCATACAATACGACACGGACGGCATCGACAGGTAATCGGGCTGGCGTCTTGCGCGGCCCCAAATGCAGCGTCCGCGCGACCGCCCTTCGCGGCCGCGCAGGCACCATTGGTGAAGCCAGGAATTTCGACGCGGCTTGGGCGCGCCGGCTTTGAGGCTGGAGCCGGAGCGGCGCGTCCGCTCCCGATGCAGGAGTATTAAATGAGAAAATCGTTCCGTTACGGGCTGATTGCGGCCGGCGCGGCGCTATTCGGCCTCGCCGGGGCGGCAGGCGCCGCCTACGCCCACCACGCCTTCGCCGCCGAGTTCGATGCAGACGCACCCGTTCTTCTGAGGGGCAAGGTCACCACGGTTGAATGGGTCAATCCACACACCTGGATTCACATCAGCGTTCCGAACACCGGCGAAGACGGCAAGCCCAAGCCCGGGGTCACAACCAACTGGGCCGTGGAGGGCGGCACGCCCAACACGCTGCTGCGCACCGGCATCAACAAGAAGTCCTTGCCCGTCGGCACTGAAATCGTCGTGCGCGGCTATCAGTCGAAAGACCGTCTCTGCGAGATTCACCCGAAAACCCACGTGCGCACCTGCAAGGCCAATGGCCGCGACATCACCTTCCCGAACGGATGCAAGCTGTTCGTCGGATCGTCCGGCACGGGCGCGCCGCGAGACGGCGCCGACCCGAGCGAGGGCGGAAACAATGCAAAGTGCAGCGCTCTGAGTTGATCGTAACGTAGCAATCCCGGCCGAAGCCCAGATGGGCGGAAAGCCGGGACCCGCCGCCAGCCAGCCGCGCCTAGAAGCGGTTCTTGACCAGCAGCACTTCCATGACGCGCTTGCTGTCGGACGGATCGAGGCCAAGGTAGGCGGTGATCTTGTTCAGAAACTCCGCTTCGACCGGAAGCAGCACGCCGTCCGCAAGGATGATGTCCACGCAGTGCGCGAAGACCGGCAGGCGCATGTCCATCGGGAGGGAGTCGCACGCCTCCTGCAAACCGTTCGGCCGGCTGTTGAGCCGCTCGACCACTACGGAATTGGCCTGGGCCAGCTGTTGTTCGCTGACCGATTTCAGCGCGCGCGACCGCCGGGTCAGCGCGCGGATTTCGGCCTGCTCCTCCTGAGCGACCACGCCGTCCGATGACGCCGCTGCCAGCAGCAGGCAGAGAAACGCTTCGGCGACGGTCCAGTCCGTATTGCGATGCTGCCGGAACTGTTCCGTCAGCTTGTCAAAGTCGAAGGTCGACGGCTGTTTTGGTTCCGGCGACGCCTGGAAGATGTTCATCACCTCAGCCATGAGACTTTTTCCCTCTCAACCGATCCGGCGCGGCGGCCGGTCAATATTTAGACGCGAACTTTGCCGGCGAAACAGGAGAGCCAAGCACTCTCCGCTTGGCCGCTGAACAGATGGATCAGGCGATCAATTCGGGTTTGGCCGAATGACGCCGGGGGAGGTGGTCGGGCCGGGTGATGGCTTGGTCCACAAGCCGATGTCGGCCGAAATCTTCTGCAGCTGATCAAGCTTGCCCTTGAGATCGCGCACCGCCGGTTCGACGAGTGGCGGATCCTCCAGATCGACCGCCTTGTGATACTTCCAGTAGTCGGTCTTGCTGGGGACCTTGAGCAACTCGGCGATCTTCTGCCGCTCCGCCTGCGTCTCGCCCTGCAGGCGCAGAACCTCTCCATAGGGCGTGAGCAGGTCGTTGGATTTCTTCAGGTCAGCCGTGAGCTGCGTCTTGTCGGCGACAAGCTGGGTGTTCGCCTTGGTGACCGCGTCCAGCTTCGCCTGTATTTCGGTCTGCGCGGACTTGTTCTCCGAAAGCGCTTTCTGCCACAGCCAGTAAAAGCCGCCGGTGCCGGCGATCGCCGCCCCCAGCAGCAGCACGACGAGCGCGCCCAGGAAGCCTTTCGAAATAACCAGCCCGCCGCTTTCGGCAGGCGCCTTGGGCGCTTCCGGCGGCGGAGCTTTCTGCGGCTCCGGCTCGACAAAAATCATCGGCACATGGGCCGGCGCATAATCCCCAGACGATGGTCCTACTGACATCTCTGCATCCCCTTTCCCAACGCGGTTGCTAGTTGGGCTCGCATTTTTCCACGTGGTAAAAATCGAAGTAGCTCTGCGCCGCCCGAAGTTCGCTCGAGCTGAGCGGCAGCGTGCTGCTCAATCCCTGGCAGGCGGCGGCCTTGGCCTTGCCGTACTCCAGCAGGTTCCTGATGGGCGGCGTCGCTGGCGCCCCGGGCCATTTGAAGCTGTCTTCAAGAGCGATCGGAGTGGTCGATCGGTCGGCGGCATTCATACCCTGCTCAAAGGCGAACCGCGCGGTGTCGCGCGAGATGCCCTTGGCGGCGGAGGCGACGTATTGCGCGTTACGCAGATAGAACATGCCGCGTAGCAATAGCCCCTGAGCGGTGCCATCGCTGCCCGCGCAAGAAAGCGAGTTGTCGGCGCCAACGCTCGTGCCGCCACGCATGATATGAGCGACGCAGGCATGGAGGCCGTAGGCGGGATTGGCGGCGCCGACGCGCGCAGCATCGTCCGCGTTCTTCACAGCATCCAGCAACGATCCGCGCTTCGCCGAAACCAGCGACAGATAGTAGTAGGCGTCGGCCTTCACGTCGGTCTCGCCCGGCGCGGGCGGGGCATCGGCGCCGCCTGCCCGGTTGATCGCGGCCTGCAAGGCCTGGGAGGCGTTGACAAGCAGGGACCCATTGTCGCCGCTGCTGACGGCCTCACTGAAATAGCTCTTGCCGATCTCGAGATCGGGCCGCGCGGATTCGCGATTGCCGATCTTCGCACGCTCATAGGCGGCGCGAACCTCTCCCGGCGGCGCATTGAGTTTCGCCTTGACGTCGCCAAGCTCCATCAGCGCCGCAGAGGCCTGGGCGCTGTCAGGCGACATCAACCCTGTCGCCTGGCTGTAGGCGGTGCTGGCCTGCGCCAACTGTCCGGCCTTGCTGAGCGCACGCGCCAGATTCAGGCGCGGCGCCGGATTCTTGGGCTCCAGACCGGCCGCCGCATTATAGTCGGCGATCGCATCGCGCAGCATGGCCGGATCGTTCTTGCCGTCCGGCTGCACGCTCAGCGCAACGCGGGCCTTTCCGCGGCCCTGATAGCCGCGCGACTGCATCGCTCCATCGCTCGAGCCGTTGATTGCGTCGGTGTAGTATCTCACCGCGTTGTTGTAGTTCTCGTTATGGTTGACGGTCGCGTTGTCACCCAGCCACGTGTAGGCGTCGCCCAGCCCCATGTCGGCCTCGACTGCGCGGGGATTGGCGGTAACCGCGATCCTGTAGAAATTGATCGCCGTGTTCTGGCCGGAATTGGTGAGATCGCGGGCGGCCGTTTGCCCGGCCTTCAGCGACACGCTGGCGAGGATGCCGTTGGCGCTGGCCGAAAGCGACGGTTGCGCCGTGACCTTCTGCAGATCGGAGATCGCCTTGATGGCGTCCGTTCCCGACGCGGCGTAGGCCCGCCCCCTCAGATAGTAGAAATTGTCGTCCGAGATTTCTCCCGGCGAAGCCGCCAGAGGCGAGATCAGCGATTCGTTCTTGTTCAACCAGCTGATCGCCTCGGTGTAGCAGCCTTCCCGCGCCGTCATCGAGCACGGAGTGGAATTCGGTATGGCGCCTGCCTCCATGGGCAAGCCAAGGCCGACCAGCGCGCGACCTTTTTCGTTGACGCGGTCGAGGCGGAACCGGTCGTTGGCGAGCTTCTTGGACTTGTTGGACTCATTTGCGAGTCGCGGATCGTCATTCGAGACCAGCACGAGCGATGTGCCAATGTGCTTGAGCGCCGATGCATAGGCCTGCAAAGCGTCGCTGGACGCCGGATCACTGCTGGTATCACCGATCTGGTTGAAAGCACGCGCCGCGTTGAAAGCAGCGTAGGCCGCCCGGTAGCGATCCGAGTCGCCCGACGCCGCCACGCATTCGTTCGCCATTCTTGTCAGCTGGTCCGCGCCTTGCGGCAGCGTCACATCGGTCCTGACGCAGTAGCGGCGATCAGGCTGCCAGGCTGTCTGCGATTGCGCGGTCGCTGTCTCGCAACCGGCCGCCACCGCTGAGGCGGCCAACGCCAAAGCGATGTGTGGAATCAGCCAACGACGCCCGAACAACACCCCACGCATCCCATCCATCCAAGACCGCCATCCCGAGTTAACCCTTATGGCCGACTTCCGAGCCTCCGAAAAGCGGCCCGCAGCAATCATTGCAGTCATGACGCCGGGTCAGCTTTGTGAATTTCATCTCAGCTCGACCGGCATACAACTTCGAAGTTTCTGGGTTCCCGTGTCGAATTCAATTTGAAATTACTGTTGCGCCGCAGATGACTGCCCGCTCGTATCGGTCGCGGTACAGACAAAAGACTGGCCCTTGTGTTCGTGCTCGACGATAGCCGTCGCCTCGGCAAACAGGTCGTCGTTGAGAAGGACCTTGAGTTCACATGGATTGAATCGGCCCGGCGCGAAAAAGCCGACATTGCGGCGGGCTTCCTGGCCGGCCCGGCGCGCTTCGGGCGTATCGACATGGGCGGCGGACAGCGCGCGCGCGAGCTCGTTCCAGGCAAAAAGCCCCGTTTTTTCAGTGGCGGCGGCGTTTGCGAACGCGCCCTCGAAGTCGTTGTCGCGCAGATACGAAAAGCTGACATTTTCGCCAGTGCCGCTGATCTGGTTATCGGTCTGGCGCAGCCGGCCGCGCAGCCGGATCGCCTGGCGGAGACAGGCGCGGGCCAGCAACATCCTCGGGGATCCCTTGTCGGTCTCGGCGGGCTTTCCGCAGAGGCCATCCGCAAGCTCCAGTTCCGGGGCAAGCTCTTCGGCGGACAGACCAAAGGTGGAGATCAGTTGCGTGCCGACGCCGTGGAAAGCGTTCATCGCCAGCGTCACCGTTGCGTCGTCGTCCGAAGTGGTCGCGGTCTCGCCGCTCTGCCTCAAGGCTAGCGCATAGTCGCGCAGCGCGTCATGCGACCTGCCCAATTTGCGTTCACACTGTGCCCGCCAGTAGAGCGGCTGCGGACCCGGCTCGGAACTGACTGCGCTGGCTTCCACCGCCTTGAAGACCTCATCGCAATCCGCTGCAGCGTAGGTGGACCGGTTCGATGACGCGTTGATGAAAGCAACCCACGCAAGGCCAGTGTGGGCGAGCTGGGCGAGTTGCGGGTCGGCGACCGCTTTGCCAAATGCGTCCCGGGCTCTCGCCAGCCTGTCCGGAAGACCCTTTGTATCCGCAGTGATTTCCTCATCGCTGCGTTCCCACGCCAGCAGTGCGGCCGCGCCAACAAGAAGCTGATGTACCTCGGGCGTTGCGCCGGCATCGGCGAGAGAGGCCGTTTCGATCATGCGCTCGGTTTCGAACGAGTGCGCCCCGCGCAGCAGATAGGCGGAGACGGCGTCGACTGCGACCGTGGGTTCGAACTCCGCCTTTGCGGACGCCTCCGTGTTTGCTTCGCGGAATTCCTGGTAGGTGCGGCGGACGGCGTTTTCGAGCCCGGAAACCTGATTGGTCTGGCGGTCCGCCGCCAGACGGGCGTCGAACGCGCCGCGCTCCAGCCGGTTTGAAGTCGCCTCGAGCGACGTGGACACCCGGTAATAATAGACGCCGAGAAACGCCGACATCGCTACCAGAAGGATCAGCACGCCAAGGCCGGCGAACAGGATGCGCCGAAAGCCGCGCTGCTCGCGGCTCACAAGCGCAATCAGGTCGTCTTCGGAACTCTCGGACACCCCTTGTCTCCCCTGTCTCCTCTTGCGCGCTACGTCACCAGCGAGGCGGCGACGTCCAGCCACATCCGCCGCTTCTTCTTGTCGGCGCATTGCAGGTTGCTGAGGAAGTTCGCGAACAGTTTCAGCCGGCCGGTGCGTGCGGCGAACAACGTTCTTTCAATCGAATTGATGCAGTTCTGGGCGGCCCACCAGCTGCCGAAGAACCCGATCACCGCAGCCGACATCGGCGGTAGCAATTGCAGCGGCGTCAGCCAGCGATCGACATCGACGTCGTTCGTCATGCCGATGACAAAGATCACGCCAAAGCTGCAGACGGCCAGCACAAGAAGCACGAGCGAGAACAGGAAAAGCCCGAAACACAGCCCGCGCGTGCGGCAATGGCTTTCCTTTTCGGCCTCGAGAATCGCGGCCAGAGCTTCGACATCGCCCATTTCGATGTGATGTTCACTCATGTCGCTCGGCCCCTGCGCGACCATACACCCCTGGATAGCCGCTTCCAGTCGAAACTCCCGCTGCGCCGGCGCGTCGTCTGCGGTGACAGCTTCATGACAGTCCGGCTCTGCTAGGCCGGTTGACTGCATGACGGAAGCGTAACTCGCACTTGCACGACCCGCGCGCCGCTTCCTGATTCCGATTCCATTTGACCGTCAGAAACGGTTCTTGATCAAGAGCACTTCCATCACACGCTTGGCCTCGTCGGCATTGAGCTCAAGAAGACCCGTGATGCGGTTTAGGAAATCGGCCTCAGCGGTGACGAGATTGCCGTCCGAGAGGATCAGATCCACGCAATGCGCAAAAACCGGCAGCCGCATGTCGCTTGGAAGGGCGACACAGGCCTCGTCCAGCCCGTTTTTCCGCTCGGCGAGGCGTTTGGCGATCACGGAGTTGGCCTGCGCCAGCTGGTTCGGCGTCATGGATTTAAGCGCCCGGGAGCGCATCATCAGCGCCTTGACCTCTTCCTGCTCCTCGCGGGCAAAAACGCCATCGGCGGACACTGCGCACAACAACAGACACAGGAAGGCTTCGCCTACCGTCCAGTCCGTATTGCGGTTCTTGCCGAAATCGGCGGCCAGCTTTTCTAGGTCGAATGTTGGCGGCGGTGGCTTGTCGGCCGTCGCCTGGAAGATGTTGATGATCGGCGTCGCATCGCTTGGCATGACTTCCCCCGCGGAATTTTCTGCCCGCGTCAGACGATGACGGGATCAGGTCTGAAAGGCAAGCTTTCCCGCCAGTTCCAACCGCATGTCCATTGCACCAGGCGATCGCTGCACCGTTCAGACCGGACGCTGCGTCATCCTTGACCGGCGCGACTGGCGACGCTGAACGGTGCGGTGCTCCGGCCCAACGGATAACGCCCTAATCCCCGGTCGCCATCGACGGCACCACTCCGCCCTCCACGGCTTTTGTGGCCTTTGTCTTGGGAGCGAGCAACAAGTAAAGCGGCGGCGTCACAATGCGGGCGAGCAGTGTCGAGCTGATCAACCCGCCGATAATGACCATGGCGAGGGGCGAATAGAGTGGTGAGTGTTCGAGCACTAGCGGGATGAGGCCGCCGATTGCCGTGAGCGATGTAAGCAACACCGGCAGGAAACGCACTTCGCCCGCCCGCTCGATGGCCTCGCGGAGCGGGGTTCCGCGGGCCCGCTCCTGGTTGGCGAATTCGACCAGCAGGATGGAGTTTTTGATCTCGATGCCGACCAGCGCGATGAAGCCGATGATCGAGGTGTAGGACAGGGATTCCTTGCCGATATAGAGGGCTATAAGCCCGCCCATCATCCCGAACGGAATGACGAAGGCGACGACGCCTGCCGCCGCGAACGATCCGAACTCCAGCAGCAGCACGGCCATGATGCCAAAGGCCGCGATGATGATCGCCGGGCCGAAGCCGCCAAAGCTGCGGGACTGGGCCTCCGCCTCGCCGCCAAAGCTGATCGAATAACCCGGTGGCAGTTTCAGCGACGACAGCTTGCCGGCTACGGCCGCCGTAACCTGGCTTGTCAGCCTACCCGTCTGGGTGAACGCCGTAACCGTTACCGTCCGTTCGCGATTGTAGCGGCTAATGCGGGCGGGTCCGGAAGACAATGTAGGATGTGCGAATTCCGACAGCGGCGCGGCTGCACCGGAACCGGTCCAGACAAAAAGGCGGCTGACATCAGCGAGGCTCATTCGTTCCGCGCGCGGGGCTCGCACCATGACGGGATAGGCGTCCCCCACGGGATCGCGGAAGGCGGCCACTTGCGCGCCCCCAATGGCGATCCTCAGCGTCTGGTCGATGACGCCGGCGGGCACGCCACGGAGCGCGGCCGTATCTCCATCGATATTGAGATCAAGGTCGATGAGCCGTTCGGCAAGCGGATTGCGAACGCTGCGCGTGCCGTCGGCCTCCCCCACCAGCCGTTCGACCTGCGCAGAGAGGTCTGTGAGAACATTGATGTCGGCGCCGCGGATACGCACGGCGATGGGCGCCTCGATCGGCGGCCCGTTGAGGAAGCGCTTCACGTTGAACCGCGCACCTGGATAGGTTTCGAGTTCGTGGCGGATTTCCTCCAGCTCCGCATGTCCGCTGGCTGCTTCCCAGTGATCAAACTTGGCGTAGATGTCGCCGACGTTTGACGACTGTTCTGACGGCTGTTCATTGTAATAGACGCGGGGGTTGCCCCGACCGGCGTTGGAGAAGCGCCATGTGATGTTCTTGCGCTTGGCCAGGACGTCGTCGGCGAACCTGACCGCCCTGTCGGTCTCGTCTATGGAGACGCCCTGAGGCAGCTCCACCCGCACAAGGAAGTATGTGCTGTCATTCTCCGGAAAGAGACTAAAGCCCAGCTTCGGCACCAGCGTGAGCGTCGCTGCGAAGAGCGCGAGGCCGACGGCGATGGTGATGCGGGGCGCCGAGAGGGCGACATGCAGGATCGGCCGATAGACGGCGTGAATGCCGCCCATCACCACGCTCAGGAAAATGTTGCCGTGGTTCTTGCGCGGCAGAAGCCGGCTCGCGAGGAAGGGGATCACGCTCAGCGCCACGAACAGCGATGCGGCGATCGTGCAGACTACAGCCATGGGCAGCGAGCGGGTGAAATCGCCCGCCGATTCCGGCAGGTTCAGCAACGGTACGAAAGCGAGCAGAAGCGCGGCCGTGCAGCCGAGCACGGCGATGTTGATCTCTCGGACGCCGGCAAGCGCCGCCTGGCGCGGGGTCATGCCTTCGCGCAGATGGCGGGCGATGTTTTCAGTGACCACGATGGAGTCGTCGACCAGAAGGCCAAGCGCCAGAACGAACCCCGCGATCGACAGCTGGTTGAGCGAATATCCCATCAGATTGAGAATCGTGACGCCGATCGCGAAGGAGAACGGGATCGACACCATCACGATCATTGACGCGCGCAGACCGAGGGGAAGGAGCGTGAGAAGCACCAGTGCGATGGCGATGCCGAAGTCACGGCCCAGCGCCTTCAGGCGGTGTGCGACCGTAACCGACTGGTCGAACCCGCGCTCCAGCTTGATCTCCGGCGGCAAGCGCGGCTCGAAGGCGTCAATCTGGCGCTTAACGCCATCCATCACGTCGAAAATCGTTTCGCCCAGCTTTGCGCGCGCGGTCACGAAGAGCGCCCGCTTGCCGTTGTACCGGGTGATGTGCGTGCGCTCGTCATTCGACCATCCGACGGTCGCTACGTCGCCAACCCGAAGGCTTGCGCCGTCGCCTGACCGCAAAACGGTATCGCGGATCTTTTCGAGACTGTCGAATGCGCCCGAGGCCTCGACGTTGAAACGCCGCCCCGTGCTTTCCACTGCTCCGATGGGGAGGTCGGCGCCCTGACGCTGCAAGGCGTCGGTCAGCGCAGACAGTGGAAGCTGATAGGCGGCGAGCTTGTCGAGATCAGGCGTGATGCGAACCTCCGAGGTCGGGACGCCCCATATCTCCGCCCGTTGCACGCCGGGCGCGCGCTCAAGCGCGTCGCGCATCTCGCGGGCGTAACCTTCCATCTGACGAATGGGAGCAGTTTCGCTGACAAGCGCCATCTGGACAATGCTGGTCTGTGCGGGATCGGCGCGGTCAGCACGGACGAGCGTGACACCAGCCGGCAGGCTGGGCCGCACGACATTCAGTTCGCGCACGACCTCGTCGTACTTCTTTTCCGGATCGACCCCATAGATGAACTGCACGCCGATCGTGGCGAGGCCAGTGCTGCTCGTCGAGGAAATGTTGTCGACGTCTTCGAGGCCATTGAGGGCGGTTTCGATGGGAATAGCGACCAACCGCTCCATCTGCTCAGCGTCTGCGCCCGGCAGGACGACGATGACGCCCGTCGCGGGAAACTGCACGATCGGGTCTTCCGATTTCGGAATCGAAAAGACGTTCGCGAGGCCAAGCGCAAACAGCATGAAGAAAAGCACGAGCGTGAACTGCCAACGCTCGATGAAGAAGCGGGTGATCGCCTGCATCGGCCTAAATCATCCCTTCTGAATGCTGACGTGATCTCCATCGCGGACCATCGAGGCGCCGCGTGTGATGACCCGATCGCCTTCCTTGAGGCCCTCGACGATCGCCACGCCCTTGTCTGTCAGACCTTCTGTGCGCACGGCGCGGCGGCGGGCGGCGCCGGCGGCGTCGATGACATAAATCATCGCCTGGTCCGCACGCGCATCGATGAGAGAGATGGCAGGAATATAAAAGACCGGGCCTGACTTCGCCGAGTCCGAAGCCGGAGGGGCCGCGATCAGGACTTCCGCGACCTCGCCGCTGCGCAGATCGGAGCCATCGTCGAATTTCGCCTCGACCTCGAACGCGCCCATACCGTCCGTCATCTTGGGCGAGATCCGCGTCACGCTTCCTGCACGCTCCGGACGCCCGCGAACCGCGATAGAGACCAGATCGCCGACATGCACGCGGGTCACATCGGTCGAGGAAACCGAGGCGCGGACCACGAGCCCGGCGTCGGCCTCACCGAGCTGGAGTATGGGCTGGCCGGCTGGAGCAACCTGCCCCCGCACAGCGTCGCGGCGAAGGATAACGCCTGCGGCCGGCGCCGTGAGATCGACGATCTCGCGCGCCCGTTCAAGTGCGACCCGGGCGTTGTCGAGATCGGCCTGCGAGGCGGCGCCGCCGGCGAACAGGCGGCTGATACGATCGAAATTCTGCTGCGCCGTCTTGCGGACAAGATCGGCTTCGGCGGCATCCGCGCCAACAGATGAACGCCGAAGCGTCGCCAACACCTGGCCGGCGGTCACCTGATCGCCCTGATCGACCGTGAGCGTCTCGATTTCGCCCGGCGCATTGAAAGAGAGTGTCGTTTCGTTCTTGAAGGCCACCATGCCACTGGCGTGCAGCCGGTCGGACCGGTCTTGCGGCTCAACCTTGTAAACTTCGACGTCGACGGGCTTCTGCGCTTCGGGCGGTACGGCTTCAGCGGCGGCCTGCCCCTGCTTCTGCGAACAGGCAGAGAGGATGACCAGGGCCGACGCGGTCCCGGCATAAAATGCGATCAGCCCACGTCGTGACATCTTGCCCAGTCTCGCGAAACCCGCCTTTAGACACTGTCAAGGCAAATAGCGGCGACGTCAAGCAGCGGCCTGGGCTTGCCGCCTATTTGGACGCCTTAGACCCCCGGTAAGGTGGTTCGAAGGTGGGGGCGCCCGCTCTGCTCGCCAAGCCGCCGCGCCGTGCAGCTGGACGCCATATTCGGCGTCTTCACCTCACGCGCGCAGCGGTCGGCTGGTTCCGTTATGCGAGCGCCTCGCGCTTGCGGGCGCGGGCGCTGAGCGCCGCCGTGCAGGCCAGCGAGATCGCGCACATGATCGCCAGATAGATGGCGATCGGGGTGCTCGAGTGATATTTGGCGAACAGCGCGGTCGCGATGATCGGGGCGAACGCGCCGCCGAAGACCGCGCCGAGCTGATAGCCCAGCGATGCGCCCGAGTAGCGCACCTCCACAGGGAAGAGTTCAGCGAAGAGCGCCGCCTGCGGTCCATACATCAGGCTGATCAGGATAAGCTCGATGGTGATCGAAAAGCCGATGGCCCACGGCGATCCGGACTCGATGAGCGGAAAAAAGATGAATGCCCAGACGCCCGTCAGCGCCGCGCCCAGCATGAAGGGGCGACGACGTCCCACGTGATCCGACACCCAGCCGCAGGCGATCAGCGCCGGCACCATGATGCAGCTTCCGATCATGATGCTTGAAAGGAAGAGGTCCTTGGGCAGGCCGAGCGTCGCGGTTCCGTAGGCCACGACATAGGTGACCGCGATATAGAAGCAGGTGTTGTTGGCGACAAATGCGCCGCCCGCGAGCAGGATTTCCGCGGGGTGGCTGAAAATCACCGAAATGATTGGAGACTTGCGCCGGGCCTCTTCGCGCGCGCGCTCGGCGTCTTCGGCTGCTTTGTTGACACTGGCGAACTCGGTCGACTCCTCAAGGTTGAAGTGGACGAAGAGACCCACTCCCACGAGGATGAAGCTGAGCAGGAACGGAATCCGCCAGCCCCAGACCACAAACGTATCCTGGCTGAACACGGCGTCGATGACGAGAAACACGATGTTCGCCATCAGCAGGCCGAGCGGCACGCCGAACTGGACAAAGCTACCGTAAAAGCCCTGGCGGTTGGGCGGCGCGCTTTCGATGGCCATAAGCGCAGCCCCACCCCATTGCCCACCGACGGCGAACCCCTGGACGAAGCGCAACACGACGAGCAGGACCGGCGCAATGACGCCGATGTGCTCATAGGATGGCAGGAGGCCGATGCAGGCCGTGCCAAGCCCCATCATGATCAGCGCGACGGCAAGGGCGCGCTTGCGGCCCAGAAGATCGCCGAAGTGTCCGAAGAAAACGCCGCCAATCGGTCGCGCGATGAATCCCACGGCGAACGTGCTGAAGGCCGCGATCTGGGCGACGAAGGGCGGGATGTCGGAGGGAAAGAAGAGCTTCGGGAAAACGAGCGCCGCAGCTGTTCCGTAGATGAAGAAGTCGTACCATTCCACCGTGGCTCCGGCGGCGGATGTCATCGCCACCTTCAAGATGGATGGGGCCTTCTGTGCGTTTGTCTCGCTCAATACTCTCTCCCTGGCGGATGTCTGGTTCCGGGCGCGTCCCCGCCCCTGCCAAACTCCTCTTTATCTCGCAATCGAACTTGATCTCGCAATCGAACTTGCCGCTGGCGACCATCGGCATCGTCGCGACCCTGCTTACTGCATCAGGCGTCCATCACGAGGGAACCCGACCGCGCAAGGACTTCACGATCTCGTCATCCGCACAGCAGGCTCATCGCCCCACCCGACCATCAGAGTGGAGCGCTGACGCATTGCGATTTCGGCGACAAACAGCAAGCCTACGAAGCCATCTTCATCGCGACCGGCGTAGCCGGGACCTCGATTGCGGGAAGCTGTTCGGGACGGAAACTCCCTGGCTGGGGCGCCAGGATTCGAACCTGGGGATGGCGGTACCAAAAACCGCTGCCTTACCGCTTGGCGACGCCCCATCTCAGGGAGGGCGGAGAAATAGCCAGATTGCTCCGGGATGGCAACATCGGCTCCAAATCCCAGACAGCTTGCCGCGGACAAGTCCTGCAGGGCGGCGGCGGGCTGCCGGAAGAGCGGCTGCCGCGCCTATTTCCGGGGTCCCGCGCCCCGCCCGACGCCCCGGTCGTCAGGGCTCTTTCGGACGATTGCGCGCTGTCCGGAAAGCCGCTATAGCGCCCGCTCCGTCGGAGTATAGCTCAGCCTGGTAGAGCACCGTCTTCGGGAGGCGGGGGTCGTTGGTTCGAATCCAGCTACTCCGACCAGATCGATTTTCCCGAAATCCCGCCCCCAATTCCGGCCCGGCCCTGTGGCCCGGGCGGCCGGTCCGCTCGCAGGGGCCGCGCCAACGGTTTTACTGCGCCCCGTTTGCCGCTAAGCATGAATCGCGCGCCGCGCCGGAGTTCGACGCATGAAGACCTTTATCCTGAGCTTTCTCGGGGGCATCGCCGCCCTCATCGTGTTCTTCATCCTCCTGCCTCTGGCCATCATCATGTCGCTGGCGCCCTCGGGAAAACCCGAACCAGTCCGTAGCGCCGTGCTGGAGCTGGACCTTCGCGACTCAATGAACGACCAGCCCTCCCCTGACGGCGTGGGCTCGCTTTTCTCGCAAACGTCCTTCATCCAGACGCTGTTGAAGCTCAACGCCGCCGTCGACGATCCGGGCGTCAAAGGTATCTACGTGCGCGCTGCCGAGTCCGATTTCGGATCCTCACGCGCTGAGGAGTTGCGCGAGGCTTTCCTGCGCCTGAAGAAGGCCGGCAAGTTCGTCATCGCGTCCTCGCAGGGCTTCCTGGCCTCAGGCCCGTCGGCCTATCGGGCCGTTTCAGCCGCCGACGAAATCTGGATGCAGCCGGGCTCCTCGTTCGAGGTGCCGGGGATCAGCTTCGAGACGATGTTCTACGGTCCGCTGCTCGACAAGGTGCATGTGACGGCGGACATCGACCAGTTCTACGAATACAAGAACGCCGCCGACGTCTACAAACAGAAGGGCTACACGCCCGCCCATGCCGAGGCGATGACGCGGCTGGCCGAAAGCGTGTGGAGCCATTCCATCACCGACATCGCGACCGACCGGAGGATAGCGCCGGCCGACATGCGCAAGCTGCTGGAGGCCAGCCCCTACCAGGCCGAACAGGCGCTGAACCTGAAGCTGGTGGACAGGATCGGCTGGCCGGAAGAAGCCGAGCAGGAAGCGGTCGGCCGCGCCAAGGGCGATCTGGTTCAGATGGCAGATTACAACCCCGCCCCCAAGGCCGGCAAAGGGATCATCGCGATTATCGGCGGCGAAGGCGACATCGTGACGGGCGGCGGCGGGCCAACCAACGTCCTGTCACTAGGCACGCCGCAGTTCGCCTCTGACGCCATCGCTGCGCGGATGGACGATCTCGCCAAGGATTCGAGCGTCAACGCAGTCGTCTTCCGCATCGACTCGGGCGGCGGTTCGGCGACGGCGTCCGACCAGATCTGGCGTGCGGTGAAACGGCTGGAGGCGTCCGGCAAGAAAGTGGTTGTGTCGATGGGATCGATGGCGGCTTCGGGCGGCTACTACGCCGCCGCCGGCGCCGATGCGATCGTCTCGACCCGTTCGACCATCACCGGATCAATCGGCGTGTTCGGGGGCAAGTTTGCGATCGCCGACGGGCTGCGGATGATCGGCGTCGATCCCGCAACGGTGGGTGTCGGCGGCGACTTCGCTTCCGCCTATTCCTCCGAGAAGTTCACGCCGGCGCAGCGCAAGAAACTCGATGACAGTCTGACCGCCGTCTACACACGCTTCACCACCCTGGTGGCCGAAGGACGCAAGCTGCCGATCGAGCGGGTCCAGGAAATCGCGCGTGGGCGCATCTGGTCCGGCGAGGACGCCAAGGCGCGCGGGCTGGTAGATGAAACCGGCGACCTGATCGATGCGGTCAACAAGGCCAAGGTGCTGGCTGGCTTCAAGCCGGAGGACCGGGTCGAGGTTCGTCTCGACGTGAAGACGACAACGCCGTTGCAGCTGCTGACGCGGGTCATGTCTGGCAAGAGCGCCTCCACGCCAGCCGAACGCGCGGCGCTTGGCGCAGTCTCGGCGATTGTGGGCGACCGGAGAGCGGCGGCCGCGCTGGACCAGCTGGAGCACTTCTCCCACTCGGCGGGTGTTCAGCTCTGGGCTGCGCCGGTGCTGGAGCATTAGCGCCGATCGAGCGGCAATCTCGGAAAACGTAATTCGAGCAGCCTCAGAATCCGTGACTGGCCAGTGCATCGGCGACGCGCTTGCGAGTGGCCGGGTCTCGAAGGGGAAAAGCGCGGAAGTATTCGGCGACGCCGAATTGCGGTGAGCGCTTGCGAACAGAAGCCGCCCATGCGGCCGCCCGGTCAGTGTCGCTATTCATGGCGTGCGCGGCGACGGCCATCATCTCGATGAGGACGTGGGCGCCTGGCGACTTGGCGGCCTGCTCGGCCCAGTCGGCTGCCTTCCCCGTCTCTCCTCGCCCCGTGTACACGAACGAACGCACGCCGAGCATGCCGTACCGAAGCGGATCGAGGGGACTCAAAGCCAGCGCGGCGTCCACGTCCGTCTCGCCTTCCTTCGTGTTTCCAAGCAGCGCCTCGGCCCATGCCCGGGCGTAGCGGGCCTGGGCATAGTTGGGATTGAGACTGTTGGCGCGTTCCAGCCAGGGCAGGCTTCCTTCGAGATCGCCAGTGAGCCAGTGAGCGCGGCCCATGGTGAAATTGCCAAACGGGTCAACCGGATCACGTTCAAGACACTGCTCGGCATAGCGACGGGCCAGCCCCCGCGACGCGGAAATGTCATCCGAGTAGCTGAGGAATGCATTCTGAAAATGCGTGAACGAAAGCCCGGCATAAGCGCGGGCGAATTCCGGTTCCAGCGCTGTTGCATGCTGGAGAAGCGCCGTGGCCCTGGCGTTGTCCTCCTTGTTGAAGCGGTACATGTGATGAAGGGCAAGATGGTAGGCGGACCAGGCATCGAGTTTGTCTGGCGACCGCAGCCGTGCGGCGCGCGCCTCGTTCAGCGGAATTTGAAGCTCAAGCGCCGCGATAGCGGAGCGCACGATCTCCGCGCGAATTTCGTGCACAGCGCCCAACCCGCCCTGAAACTTCTCGCTCCAAAGGATGCTGCGATCAGACGTATCGCAAAGCTCGACCGATACAGCCATTGCGGCATCGAACAATTCAATGGAGCCGGAAAGACAATAGCGAACATTGAGCGCGGATCGCACCTGCTCGATATCCTCAGAGCCGCGAAACCGGAACGAAGACGCCCGCGCGATCACCATCAACCAGCGGAGCCGCGAAAGCTCAGTAATCAGGTCCTGTGGAAGAGCTTCGGCCACGGCGAACATCGGACCGGCAATGCCAACCAGCCGGAACGGAAGCACGGCAATTCCGGGACGGGATGCGAAGGCGTCGACCGGATCCGGTTGCGACTGGCTTGCGGGCGAACTCGCCGGCGCAGAGGCCGGTGCCGTATCGGTCTCGGTGGCGACGTCCGCCACGAACCGAAACCCCATGCCATGAACAGTCCGGATAACGCGCTGTGAACGACCGTCATCGCCTATCGCCTGACGCACGGACTTGATGCGGCTGGAAACGGCCGCGTCAGAAACGAAGCGCCCGTTCCAGACATGCTCCACAATCTCGTCGCGCGTGACCATCCGGTCCCGGTTCTCGACCAGGAAGCGCAATAGGGCGAACACCTGAGGCTCAACCGCCTTGGCGCAGCCATTCGAACGGAGTTCGATCCGGGCCGTGTCGAGCTCAAAGTGTTCGAAGCGGTAGATCATCCCGGGAAATTCTAGCAACTTTTCCGGAATTCTCCACGAAACCTGCAGACCGTCTCCAAGCAGGCTACGGCGGGGCGGGATAGCACTTCCCTCAGAGCCGGACGCGGTGTCCGGCCAGCGAAAAGGGAGACAGCCATGCCGATGGTCAACATTGAGGTCATCAAGGACGTATTCACGCCCAGCCAGAAGCGGGACCTGATCGAAAAAGTCACCGAAGCCATGGTGTCCGTCGAAGGCGAAGCCCTGCGCGGCGTTACCTGGGTCCGCGTGCAGGAATATGAGCAAGGCGACTGGGCCATCGGCGGCAAAACGCTGAGCGCCGGGGACGTACATGCTCTCGCCAAGGGCAAGGCGGCGTAAGATCGCCTGCCCCGGTCAGGGAGGCGCCGGAACGCCGAAGCCGGCGCCTCTCCATTTTCCAGTTTCTGCGGAAAAACGTCCCGGAGGCAGATCCGTTGTGATGCTAGCCATCCAGGGATCAGGGCGGGCCTTCCAGCGCGAGCCGGAAGGACTCGAAGCTGTCCAGCACGTGCGGATCTTCCTTTACAATGCCGACAATCTGCCGCGGAATATCCTTCAGGTGATCGACCATCTTTTCCGGCTCCCATCCCATTGATGCGCCGAAGGCCCGGAAGATCGCATATGACTTGTCGCGATACGCCGCGAAGTCGATGCCGTCCGTGCCTTTGCCGAGAGTTTCGACTGTCAGGTCGTAGAAGGCATGGATATGGGCGTTTTCGAACCACGCGTCGTTGTTTCCGCCCTGGATACTTCTGGTTTCGCCCGTGTTGACGGGTGAATGGTCCTGCTGCGCCAATGCAGCGGCGCCGTAGCCGGCAAACGCCACAGCCAGCGCGGCAAACAAGAATCGTCCGATCATGGGCTTCTCCAAAATTTCGGCATGGCTCCGCCGGGCCGGGAATCGCGATTGCCGCGTCCGTTTTCGGCTGATACGCCGTGACAAGAAATACGAACATGATGTAAAAAATATTATACATCCTGTCGAGGGGCTTTTTGCAGGCCACTGGAGAAATTTTCATGTCGTTTCGAGAGACGTCCGCGTGGATCACACTGATTTCGATCACGCTCTGCTTTGGAGTCTATTACGGAGCTCTCCTCACCGGATTGGTGTCGATCCGGACATGGGGTCCCTTGCACCTAGGTATCGGCTGCATCGTTGCACTGGTGGCTTTGCAAGCGGGACTGAACCTGGCGGTCGCAATACGTAACCCGAAGGAGGCTCGCACACCCCGCGACGAGCGCGAGCGGTTGATCGACGCGCGCTCGCACACAATCGGATACTACGTGATGATGGTCGGCATGGCGGTCGCGCTTGTGTTCACGCATCTGCCGATCCACGGAGGCGAGGTGCGCGGCATCATTATCGACACGGTGAACTTCGGCATTGGCGTCATGGTGGTCGCCGCGCTGACGGTCGCCATCGCACAGATCGTTATGTTCCGGCGCGGCGCGTGAGAATGAAGATCAAGGACAGGCGCCTGCCTATCGTGAATCAGATCCGCCGGCTCCGTTTCGAGCACGGCGAGATGACTCAGGGCGAACTTGCAGAAAAGATCGGCATGACGCGCCAGACAGTGGCGGCAATCGAGGCCAGCAAGTATTCGCCGTCACTCGAAGCCGCCTTTCGCATCGCCCAGGTCTTCGGGGTACCGCTTGAAGATGTCTTCCAATGGTCGCCAGAATTGGGAGAACGCGAGTAGGCGCGGCCCCTTCAGGCGGCGGTCCTGAGCCGGTAGTCGGTGGCGAGGCCCAGGGGGCCTTCGGCTTCGACGCGGCCGGATTCCACAAGATGGATGATGTGCGCCAGCACCGAATGGCACGCGGCCGGGTGCAGCCGCTTGTCAACGTCGCGATAGATCACGGCGACCATATCAGGAATGCGTGTGTCGCCCGCCTTCAGGCGATCGAGGATGGCGCGTTCGCGCGCATGACGGTGGGCGATGTACTGGTCGAGAAAAGGCGTCACGTCGGTGACCGGCGGGCCATGCGTGGGCCAGATGGTGGAGAAGCCGCGCGCGCGGACCTTTTCGAGACTGCGGAAATAATCGCCCATGTGGCCATCGGGCGGCGAGATCACCGTGGTCGACCAGCCCATGACATGATCGCCCGCGAAGAGCGCATTCTCTTCCTTGAGCGCGTAGCAGAAGTGGTTGGAGGTGTGGCCCGGCGTGGCGATCGCCTCGATTGTCCAGTCCGGCCCGCGGAACGTGTCGCCGTCGCGCACCAGGATATCCGGCTTGAAGCGGAGATCATCGCCCGCCTCCATGCGGACTTCCGATTCGCTCGGGATCGCCGAGCCGCCCGCATAAACCTTGCAGCCTGCCCACTCGGCCAGCGGATGCGCCAGCGGCGAGTGATCCATGTGCGAATGCGTCACGAGGACATGGGTGACCTTTTCGCCTTCGAGCGCGCGCTTCAGGGCGTCGAAATGTTCGTCGACCACCGGACCCGGGTCGATCACCGCCACCTCGCCCTTGCCGACGATGTAAACGCCGGTGCCGAGATAAGTGAATGGTCCGGGGTTGCGCGCGATGACGCGGCGAATGCGCGGGCTCGCCTGGGCGACGCCGCCGTATTCGAACTCAAGGTCGCGAACAAAGGGAATAGCCATGTCTAGCGCTGTCTCATCCGTGAGCTAGGGCGCAAAGGCCGTGGCGAAGGCGCGAGCCAGAAGGCGGGTCGCGCGGAGCTTGTGTCCGAGCGGAAGCGCAACCGGCGGCCCCATATCCGTCTTGTTCGCATCAACAATATATATCCGACCGTCCTTCCTGCTGCGGAGCACGTCGACGCCTCCCCAGTCAAGCCTGATCTCGGACGTGAATCGGCGGATCAGGTCAATCTCCGCCGGGCTGAATACTTCCTGCGGACGGGCCCAGTCCACGCTGACATTCTCGTTGGCGAAGCGTCGCTCGAGCGGGCGGCGTTTGCGGAACACCAGCACAGGTTCGCCCGCGACGGTGCAGGTGCGCAGATCCTCGACGAGGCCGCCGGGTATTTCGTTGTCGACGAGCCGCTGATAGGCGCGGCCGGACTGGCGCTCGATCGGGCCTTGAATGACGCGGCCATCATGGGCCGCGTTGACCTCGGACTTGTCGACGATGGGACCGTCGTAGGTTTCGGGGTCAACCGCGAGCGAATATCCGGCGACGCGCTCGAACGCGTTTGCGACATTGGACTTCGAGATGTCGCGGCAGTTGAAATTGACAGTGCGCATCCGGCGGACGCGGCGGCTGAGATCGGGCAACTTCGGTTCGCAGAGAGTTGAATCGTCGAACTGCATGACGATGTCAGCCTGGGCCGGATCGTCGATGGGCTTGGCGCCGGCGCAGTGCATGACGGGCCAGATGAGGTACCAGGGTCTCGGCTTGTCAGGCAGGAAGGCGATGGTGGGCTTGCGGTGGCCGGTGATGCTTCGCTGAATGCGCCAGATCTGCGTACGGGTATAGAAGCAGAACCAGATGAAGATGCTGTGCCAGAGCTTGAGATCGAGGGCGAAGCGGTGCCCCGTTTTCTTGACCAGGACGATGTTGTCTTCGACGACAAAGTCCGAGGTCCAGAGCCAGTTTGCCACGTCACGCGCCTTTTCGCTCGGGCGAGGTAACCACGCCAGTTTAACGTCCAGCGGTTTAGGCCACGCGCGCGGCCGTCCCCTTCTCCGTCCCCCAGTCCCGCGTCGCCCCGTGCATAGCCGACGCCATCGACCAACCCAAGCCTACTACCCCCTCGACAGATTCCGTAAATAGTCTTTCAAACCGTCGAGATTGTACCCGGCTATACGGGCCGATTGAAGAATCGTTTCAACGTCCATCCTACTCGAACTTGCCTGCAGGACCGCCCAGGCAGTGATCGAGCGGGTCCCTGACCGGCAGTAGGCGATCACTGGCCCCGTAGCCGAGGCGAGTTGCTCCCGCAATGTTTCAATGGCAGCGGCGGTCGGCTGCCCGGCGAACGGGGCGTGAACATATGACAGGCCGGCGGCGCTGGCGGCGGCTTCGGCGGCGGCGGAGGTCGGCTGGCCGGAGGCCTCACCATCTGGGCGATTATTCACAACATGGCGAAATCCCAGACGCGCAAGGTCCGCGAAATCCTCGGGCTCGACCTGGGGCGAGACCGAAAACCCGTCCGTCACGCGTCTAACGTCCATTTTCGCGCCGCCTCTCATGCTCTTGAAGTCGCGACATTATCGCCCGCTTGCGTCCGCCGCGTCGAGGCGCCTTGATGGCCGGACAGTTGCCGGGGCGTACCACCTCTTGTCAGACACTACCCGTTCGTCCCCGCTCGCGCGATCCCTCTCCCGCATTCCGTGGGCCTACGCGGCCCGCCGCATCTTCTGGTCGATCCCGACCATGCTGGCGATCATCACCATCGCCTTCTTCATGATGCGCGCGGCGCCGGGCAACCCTTATTCGGTGGACCGCAAGCTGCCGCCCGAGATCGAGGCCAACATGAAGGCCAGCCTCGGTCTCGATAAGCCGCTCTGGCAGCAATACACGTCCTATGTCGGACGGGTCGTGCGGTTCGATCTCGGCCCGTCGATGAAAACGCGCGACAAGACCGTGTCCGAGCTGATCGGGGAAGGCCTGCCGGTGAGCCTCACCATCGGCGGCTTCGCTATGGCGCTGGCGATCTTCATCGGCACCGGTCTCGGCGTGGTGGCGGCGATCCGGCAGAACTCCGCGGCGGACTATTCCGCCATGAGCCTCGCCATGATCGGCATTTCGATTCCAACCTTCGTGACGGGACCGTTGCTGTCGCTGGTGTTCGGCGTTTGGCTCGGCTGGTTCGCCGCCGGCGGGCTCGATCTCGGGCGGATGAATTTCTACAATCTCTTCCTGCCGATCCTGACGCTCGCCCTGCCCCAGATCGCCATCATCTCACGCCTGATGCGCGCTTCGATGATCGAGGTGCTGAAGAACAACTTCATCCGCACGGCGCGCGCCAAGGGGCTATCGGAAATGCGCATCCTGCTGCGCCACGCGGCGCCGGCCGCCATCCTGCCCGTCGTGTCCTATCTCGGGCCAGCGACCGTGGGCATCATCACCGGGTCGGTGGTGGTGGAGCGCGTCTTCGGCCTGCCGGGCGTGGGCCAGTCCTTCATCGACGGCGCCATCACGCGCGATTATCCCCGCGTGATGGGGACAGTGATCCTCTATGGCGGGCTGATCATCATCTTCAATTTGATCGCCGACATTCTCTATGCCGTGCTTGATCCCAAGGTGCGGTACGAATGACCCTGACGGCGGCGACCCATTCCGAGAAGTCGGCCCTGATGGAATCGGCGGCGGTGAAAGGCCGTTCGCTGTGGGAGGATTCGCGGCGGCGGCTGCTGGCCAACAAGGCGGCGATGGCTGGCTTCGTCGTGCTGGGCCTGCTGGTGATTATCGCGATCTTTGGTCCGTTTGTCTGGCCGCACAAATTCGCGACGCAATACCGCGATGCGCTGTCGCTTCCGCCGACCTGGAAAGACCTGCACATCCTCGGCACCGACATCTATGGCCGGGACATGGTCGCCCGCGTGATGGTGGGGCTTCGGATTTCGTTAACAGTCGGCGTCGTCGCCACGTTCGTCAGTCTCGTGATCGGCGTCGCATGGGGCGCCATCGCGGGTTTTGCCGGCGGGCGCATTGACCAGCTGATGATGCGCACCGTCGACGTGATCTACGCCATGCCGTACATCTTCTTCGTCATCCTGGTGACGGTGGTGTTCGGCCGGTCGATCTTCCTGATCTTCCTCGCGATCGGCGCGATCGAATGGCTGACCATGGCGCGCATCGTGCGCGGCCAGACGCTGATGCTGAAGCAGAAGGAGTTCGTCGAGGCGGCGCGCGCGGCCGGCGTGCGGCCCATCGGACTGGTGGTGCGCCATATCCTGCCGAACCTGCTTGGACCGGTGGCGGTCTATGTGACGCTGACGATTCCGGTGGTGATCCTGCAGGAAAGCTTTCTCTCCTTTATCGGCCTTGGCGTGCAGGAGCCGCTGACGTCGCTCGGACGGCTGATCTCGGAAGGCCAGCGCGAACTTGGCCATCCCTGGATGCTGTTTGTGCCCGCGGTCACGATGGTGATCACGCTGTTCAGCCTGAACTTCATCGGCGACGGCCTGCGCGACGCGCTGGACCCCAAGGACCGCTGAGCAATCTGCCTCAGGGGACTTTCGCGTTGGCGCCGTCCATCTCGACCAGGCCCATTCGGTTGCCGGCGGGATCGAGGAACAGGCCGAGAATGACAACGCCCTTCACCTCGAAGCGCGGCGTCTGCACCTGTCCTCCATGGGCGACAACCTGCTCCAGCGCCTCGGTCACATCCGGCACACCGATATAGATGACCTTCTCCGCAGGGTCCTGCCGGATGGCGCCGTTTAGCGGCGGGGTCACGGCGACCGACACATTGCCAGCGGGGCCTGCCGCCCAGCCGAAAACTTCACTGTAGAAGGCCGACAGCGCCTTCGCGTCCGGGCCTGCAAGATCAAAGAAAACGATGGGCGCTGGCATGGCGTCTCCTCTGCCGGGTTGTTGTGAGGTCGCTGCGCCGGCCGCGAGGACCGAGGCGGCGGCTATGAGAAGAAAAAGCAGGACCGATCGCTGGGTCACGCAGACACCTGGCGCGCCGGCATGAAGCGGCTGTTTCGCAGGAGCGCCGCGGAGATCAGCGAGATCACGACGCCAACGGGAAAAATCTCGATGAAGGTCATCGGCCAGCGATAGAGCGGGTTGGCGTAGTTCCGGACGAACTCGGACATCTGGGCCGTGATCGTCGCCAGCTCCTCGGGAGAGGCGCCTTTTGCGCGCGCCGATTCGATCATCGCGGAGGAGTACGAAGCAGCGAAGCCATACTTCGTCACCGCCAGGGAGAGCTCCCAGCCGGCGACGTAGATGACGCCAGCCACCGCGCTGATCGCAAGGCCGACGCCAAAGGCCGGGAAGAATTTGATGACGCCGCCCAAGCGTTTGTCGCGGTGCTGCTTGACGCCGACGAAGACCGCGCTGAGGGCGACAATCATGGTCGCATAGCCCAGAAACAGGCCGCCCTCGAATGTCTTGCCATTCGACCAGATCATCACCTCCACCACCATGGGCACGGCGACGATCAATCCGGCGATAAAGCCAAATACGAGAATTGTGCGGATCATTGGACTCCCCCTCAGAAGACCTCCAAATCGACCCCGGATTGGACGCCGCCGCAATCGCCCAAAAGGGTGACCGGGGGCAATTCGCCCGAATTATCGAGCGTTACATGGCGGGTTACGCAACTACGCTAGCGGATCAGGCCCAGCTCACGCGCCCTCATCACCGCCTCTGTCCGCCGCGAGACGTCGAGCTTGTCGTAAAGGCGGCCGACATGCGTTTTCACGGTGTTGGGCGAGACTGCGAGGCTGGCGGCAATCTGCTTGTTGGACTGGCCTGCGGCGATCAAGCCGAGGACCTCGAGTTCTCGAGTGCTTACGCCGAGGCTGGCGACGGCCTGGGGATTACCGTCAAACGGGAGGCCTTTCGTCGCCGGCCGGCGGAACAGCCGCGCACCCAGCCAGATGCCGAGTGCCGTGAATGCGAGGGCGACCAGACCGACATAAATCGCTACCGGATAGACGCGCGCAAGGTAGCTGTATTCCAACCACTGGAGAGCAAGGGCGCCGACCGCCAGGCCCGCGCCATACAGGATGATGGTGGTCCACATGGCCTTCGACGGTCGCGCCCGCATTCGCATGGAGCCTTACCCTGCCTGTCCGGGCGAGGCGACCGCCTCCAGCCGCTGGCCTGTGGCGCGCGTCCGCGCTCCAAGGCGCACAGGCAACGTGTTAACCCCGCGCATGCCCATCCGCTTGATGTAGTCCAGCCTGTCCGGATCGATGACCGAGAGGTCGGGATAGCGGGCATAGAGGCAATGGAGCGCGCTCTGCGCCTCGACCCGGGCAAGCTGCTGGCCCAGGCAGAAGTGAATGCCCGCGCCAAAGGCCAGATGCGGGTTCGGGAACCGCTCGAGCCTCAGCTTTTGGGGGGCCTCAAACACGGCGGGATCTGCATTGGCGGTTGAAAGGCAGGCCATGACCACCTGTCCGCGTTTCAGCCGCTGGCCGAAGAAGTCTGCGTCGCGCGCCACATAGCGCGGCTTGGTCGCCTGCACCGCCGTTACGTGGCGCGCCAACTCCTCTACCGCGCGTTCCGTCCGGCCCGACAGGTCCGCCAGCAGCCACGCCTTCTGGTCAGGATTGGCGTCGAGATCGACGACGGCGCCGCTGACAAGGTGTGTGGTGGTTTCAAAACCGGCGACGAGAAGAAGCAGGACCATCGCAATTAGTTCGTCAGCATCGAGCTTGTCGCCATCCTGTTCGGCCTGCACCAGATCGCTGATCAGGCCGGGGCGCGGCGAACGCCGCACCTCCTCGATCTGGCGGCGGACATAGGCGGTCATGCGCTTGACCGCGCCGAGCGCGTTGAAGAGGCCGAGGAAGCCCGACAGGCCGGCGATCGAGGCGGTCCATTGGGAAAAGATTTCACGGTCACTGTGCGGCAGGCCGAGCAGCTCGCAGATGACCTCCAGAGGCAGGCGACGGGAGTACTCCGTCGCGAGGTCGACCTGATCGATCCCTTCGAACCCATCCAGAATGCGATCGGCGGCCGCCTCTATCTGCGGACGCATGTCCTGCACGCCGCGCCGGCGGAAGGCCTGGTCGACCAGCTTGCGGAGGCGCCGATGGTCCGGCTCATCCTTCAGCAGCATGTTGTTCATCAGGAGCCGCAGCGAAGACGGCAGCCAGCGCGGGTCGACGCCCCCGGCGCCGGACCTGCCAGCGCGCCTGCCCTCCTGCACGAAAAGCTCGTTGTCCTTCAGCATCGCCGCGACAGCCGCGTGCGAGGTGGCGAGCCAGACGCGGCCCACGAACGGCATTTTCACAGGGATGACCGGCCCCGCAGCGAGCGCCCGAGCCAGGGCCGGATAAGGCGCCGCCTTGAGTTCAGCCCCCGTGAGGTCAAAGCCAACCGGCTGGTCGATCCTGTAGACGGGGGCTGCGGAGGTCATGTCAGTTCAGCCTCTGCACATGAATGGCGGCGGACTTGCCGATCTTCAGCATGAAGCTGCCCAGCGCCGCCTTGCGGATTTCGGCGGTCCACGGCGGATCGCCGATATGGTGAATGCCGACCGTATCGGTCTGCTTCCACACCTGGCCGTTCTGCATGGTGAAAACCATATAGCCGTCGCCGCTGGTCTCGATCGAACGGACCGGAAGCGACACGCGATCGACGGACGCGCCTTTGTCCTTTTCGCGCTTCGCCTGTTTCTCCGGCTTGCTGGTCACCGGCGCCGTCAGCGCGGATTCGGATGACGACCTGCTTCCAAAGGATTCGGCGGGGGTCGGCTGCGGCGAGGCGGCCGCCTCGGCGGCGTGGGCGGCTTTCAGGTCTGGCGTGAGCGCATCGAAGCAGGCGTGACGCCGGCCCGCGTCGGGGATGTCTGCACAGGCGTAAACCTTCGACATCAGCGCCTCCTGTGCGTGAGCAGGCGCGGGACAGACGGCGAACATGGCGCCGGCGGCGATGGCCAAAAGGGAGGCGGAAGCGAGACGCATTGGTCAAACTCTCTCAACTGGACGCGAGCAGGTGCTAATTCCTTTCGCAGTGGCGCACTCTGACGCTAGTTTCGCCTCCGGGAAAGGCCGCGCCAGTATTGAGACGCGGCGTCAAGGAGTGGATTGAATGCAGTTTACCCGGAAAGCCTTCGTCATCTCGATGTCGGCTGCGTTTCTTGCGCTCGGCGCATGCGGCGGCCCCAGCGGCGGAGGAAGCCAGGTTTCGCGTGAGGAGCAGCTGCGCCGCGGCGTGAACGCCAACCCGGACTCGGTCGATCCGCACAAGGCGCAGGGCACCTGGGAGAACGACATCATCGGCGACATGTTCATCGGCCTGTTCACCGAGGACGCCGCATCCAAGCCGATCCCCGGCGTGGCGGAAAGCTGGACCACATCGGAAGACGGCCTCACCTGGACGTTCAAACTGAAACACACAAACTGGTCGGACGGCGTGCCGCTGACGGCGAACGATTTTGTCTTTTCGCTGCGACGGATGCTGAACCCCAAGACGCTTGGCGCCGTCTATGCCTCGATCCTCTATCCGATCAAGAACGCGCAGGCGGTAAACTCCGGCAAGATGCCGCCTGAACAACTCGGCGTGCGCGCGGTCGACGACTACACGCTGGAGATCCAGCTCGAAAATCCGATGCCTTACCTGCCCGCCCTGCTGAAGCACTACACCGCCTATCCGGTGCCGCAGCATGTGGTCGAGAAATACGGCGACGACTGGACGCGGCCCGAGCACATCGTCGTCAATGGTCCCTACAAACTGGTCGAATGGCGCTCGGGCGATTACCTGCGCTCGGTGAAGAACGACGCCTTCGCCGACGCCGCCAACGTCTGTTTCAAGCAGATCATCTATTTCACCCAGTCTGACCATGACGCGATGGTGCGCCGCGCCCAGGCGGGCGAAATCGACATGAACAGCTCGTTTCCCAGCGGGCAACTTGCCGAGACGGAACAGAAACTGCCGGGCTGGCCGCGTGTGTCGCCGATGATGGCGACGACCTACACGGTCACCAACACAACCAAACCGCCATTCGACGACAAGCGCGTCCGGCAAGCGGTGGCGATGGCTGAGGACCGCGAATACATCACCAAATCCATTCTCAAGGGCAGACAGATACCGGCCTACAATTTCGTGCCACCGGGCATGAATGGCTATCCGCATCCGGCCGAGTTCCGCTGGAAGGACGAACCGCGCGCCCAGCGCCTGAAGGAGGCGGTGGCGCTGCTGCAGCAGGCCGGATATGGCCCCGACAAGCCGCTGGAATTCGAATATCTCTACCGCGCCTCAGGCGACAATCCGCGCATCGCGCCGGTGCTGCAGGCCAACTGGCAGGATATCGCGCCCTGGGTGCACCCGCAGATCCGCCAGGTGGAGACCAAGGATCTCTACAAGCAGGAGCAGGAACAGGACTTCACCATCGCGGATTCCGGATGGGTGGTGGACTACAACGACCCCTACAACTTCCTCTACCTGATGGATTCGCGCACCGGCCCGATGAACTACGGCCAGTACAAAAACCCGGCCTATGACGACCTGCTCGACAAGGCCCTTAAACAGACCGACACGGCTGAGCGGACAAAGTATCTGGAACAGGCCGACCAGATGATGCTGGATGATACGGCGGTGATCCCGCTGCTGACGCGCGTGACGCAGGACATCGTCAACCCGGATATCACGGGCTATGTCGACAACATCGAGGACATTCACCGCAGCCGGTATATGTGCCGGAAAGGCCTGAAGGCGGGTTGACACCGCCCCAGGCTGACCCTGGCCTACATGGGCGCGTCGGACTGGATGTCCTGCGGCTTCTTGTCGTCGCCCGGCTGTACCATCGGCGCGCCCTGCCCGCGCAGCGACTGGGCGACATCGTTCAGCAGCGTGGTGACGCGCTGGGCGTTGGCGCCCATGTCGGGACCCGGGTTGCGACTGGTGGAGCGAACATCGATGCGCGAGCCCTCGCCCTGCGGCGTGACGCGAACGGCGATATCGGACGCAAGACCGTACCAGCGGCTGTAGTGGACCGCTTCGAGTTCGCCGTCCGGCGGGCTCGAGCGCATCACGTTCCAGCCCAGCCGCTTTGCCGCCACTTCCACGGCCACCGTGGCTTTCGCTGGCGGAACACCAACGAGAAGCGGCTTGAGGTCATAGGCGCCGGCCTGGGCTTCGGCGAACGTCTTGCCCGCCCAGTGGCCGGATGTCGGCGGCAGCACGCCATCGTCGCGGATCGGCGCGGCGCCGGCGTCCTCGCGGCTTTGCAGCGTGACGACGCTGAAGGCGACGGGCCGCGACCAGTCGGTCTGCACGTCGTGAATAGGGGGCAGCGAGGCCCGCAGGGATTCATCCGCATAGATGTTGAAGCCGATGAACAGCGCCGCCGTCAGCCCTGCAATGCCGGTGATGACGCCGCGCGAGCTGCGGGCGAAGGCGCTCGCCACAAGCCCTGCTGCAACGACCACGCCCCCGGCGATGGCGACATACTTTGCGATCCGCTCGATGCCCGCCGTCGCAGGCTCCAGCGCCAGCACGTGCACGCGATAGAGCGCCGGACCCGCCAGCAGCACCAGAACCGAAGCGAGCGTCAGCGCAACGCCGGCGACGAGGAGAAAGAGCCGCACTCGCCCCCTGGGGGGCGCGACGGCGGAGCCGACCGGCGCCCCGGTTGCAGCTTCCGTCATTCCGCCGCCTGGACGGTCGGCAGCCGGTGGTTCTTGAAGGTCTCGCGAAGCTGCAGCTTGTTGATCTTGCCCGTGGCGCCGAGCGGCACCTTGTCGACGAAGGCCACGTCATCCGGCATCCACCATTTGGCGATCTTGCCGTTGAGATAGTTGAGGATGTCCTCGCGCGTGGCCGTCGCACCCGGCTTCAGTTCGATGATCAGAAGCGGACGCTCGTCCCACTTCGGATGCGGCAAGCCGATCGCGGCGGCGACCGCAACGGCGGGGTGGCCAACGGCGATGTTCTCGATGTCGATCGAGGAAATCCATTCGCCGCCCGACTTGATGACATCCTTGGCGCGGTCGGTGATCTGCATGAAGCCGTAGGGGCAGATGTTGGCGACGTCGCCCGTATCGAAATAGCCGTTCTCGTCGAGGATGTTTCCGCCCGCGCCCTTGAAGTAGGCGTTGGCTACGGCCCAGCCGCGCACCATGAGATGGCCGGACGTCTTGCCGTCGCGCGGAACATCGTTGCCGTCGTCGTCGATGATCTTCATCTCGACGCCGAATGGCGGACGGCCCTGCTTGAGCTTGTAGCGCACTGTCTCGTCGCGGCCCTTGGCCTTGACCTCGGGCGTCATCGAGCCGAGCGAGCCCATCGGGCTCATCTCGGTCATGCCCCAGGCGTGAATGACTTCGACCTGATAGTTTTCCTCGAATGCGCGCAGGATGCGTTCCGGCACGGCCGATCCGCCGATCACCACGCGCTCCAGGTGCGGCAGCTTCAGATTGTTGGACTCAAGATGCTGGAGGAGCGTCAGCCACACCGTGGGAACGGCGGCCGAGAAGGTGACCTTCTCGCTGTCGAGCAGTTCGTAGATCGAGGCGCCGTCCATTTTCGCGCCCGGCATCACCAGTCCGGCGCCCACCAGCGGCGCGAGGAAGGTGATTCCCCAGGCGTTGGCGTGGAACATCGGCACCACGGGAAGCACCACGTCGCTGACGCCAATGCCCAGCGCGTCCTTCTGCGCGCCCATCAGGGCATGCAGCACATTGGACCGGTGGGAATAGAGGACCCCCTTGGGATCGCCGGTCGTGCCCGACGTGTAGCAAAGGCCGCAGGCGGTTTTCTCGTCGAAATTGCCCCACTCAACGTCTTTCGACTTGCCGGCGATGTAGGTTTCGTAGGCGACCAGGTTCGGAACCTTGGCGTCCTTCGGCATGTGGGCTTCGTCGGTCAGCAACACGAAGCGCCGCAGCGTGGGGCACTTGTCGTGGATGGCCTCGACGATCGGCAGGAAGGTGATGTCGAAGAAGAGGTGCGTGTCGCCCGCGTGATTGATGATCCAGGCGATCTGCTCCGGGAAGAGCCGCGGGTTGACGGTGTGCAGGACACCGCCGACACACATCGTCCCGTACCAGGTTTCCATGTGCCGGCCGGTGTTCCAGGCGAGCGTGGCGATACGGTCGCCAATCTGCATGCCATCTTCCAGCAGGGCCGCGGAAACCTGTTTGGACCGGTCGTAGATCTCGGCGTAGGTCTGGCGGACCACCGGGCCCTCTACGGTCCGGGTGATCACTTCGCGGAAGCCGTGGTTGATGCGTGCGTGTTCGAGCACCTTGTCGACCGTCATCGGCCAGTCCTGCATCAGGCCCGACATCGGCCGACCGCCCTTCACCTGCCCGTCGCGGGGCATCGCCGACGCGACGCCGGGGACGGCGGGGGCCGTTTTGTTCTTGCCGATACCGAAAACCATGACTGCGCCTCCCTTGCGCACGTATTGTTGCGCTGTTCAGGGCAGTTTAGTCGTGACGCCGTCTAGGAGCAATCGCGAGGGGGGATTTAGCGCATGAAGCAGCTTGTTTTTGCCGCGCTTCTTGTGGTCGCAGCCTGCGGACGGGCGCCTGATCCGACAGCAGGCGCCTCAACGGCGGCGATTGCCGGCGCCGCCGCCGCGCCTGTGGCCCCCGATGCCCCGGCGATGGCGCGGACCGCGGCGCCGACAAGAACCGACCTGAAGGGACGGATGGACTGCCTGAGGGATCACGGCGGCATTGTCGTGATCGGCCATCGCGGCGGGCCGACACGCGATTATCCCCCAAATGCGCTTGAATCCCTGAAGCGGACCTTTCACGCAGGTACGCACGGCATGGAAATCGACGTGGCCCGGTCCAGCGACGGGCGCCTCTATTTGATGCACGACGACACGCTGGAACGGTCGACGACGGGCTCAGGCACAACAGACGGTCTGAAGTGGGCGGACATTCAAAAGCTCCAACTAAAGACCGGGCGGAAAACGACCGATTTTCATCCCGCCAGCCTCGAAGCCGTTCTGGACTGGGCGGTGAGCGCGGGCGCGCTGGTCGAGCTGGACCGCAAGTCGTCCGTCTCGATCGCATCCGTCGTGGACGCGGTTCGCCGCGTCCACGCGGAAAACTCCGTGCTGATGGTGACGTATACGGACGCACAGGCCGAAGCGGTGCACCATGCCGATCCCGGCCTGTTCATCGCAGCGACCATTCATTCAGCCAGCCAGCTCGATCGTCTGCTGTCGCATGGCCTGCCCGCAGATCGCCTCGTGGCCTGGACCGGCGACGAGCGGCCCGATCCGGAGTTGTGGAAAGCGCTCAGGGCGAAAGGCGTACTGTCGGCGTTTGGCACGCTGGGCCCGCGCGGAAAGAGCCTCGACAGCGCGTACTGGTCGGATGGCGACGGATCGGAATACACCGACCTGGCCGCCGAAGGACTCGCCTTTGTGGTGACTGATCTTTCTGACAAGGTCTCGCGGCAGCTGGCGCCCGAGATGAAGCAGGCGGAAAGCTGCGGCTTCTGACCCCCGCAGAATTGACGCGTTGCAGCATGAAGGTTGGGTAATTCATTTCGCGACGCAACAGGAGCGAATTCGGCCCAGCCCGGCCCTTGTGGAAGGCAGGAAATGCGCGCCGCGCGTCGCTTTGCTCACGAATTCCGACGCCGTCTTGCCCTTTGTGAAACAATTGGCCGCCTTGCCGCAGCTATTTGCTCTCGACGATCAGGCCGCACGATCGATATGGGAAGCATGGCGAAGGCGCGTTGAACGGAGTAGCGTGCCTGCGAGTTAACCAGGCTGCGCATCAACAGGGCATTTGACGGATGCGTGGCGGATCGTTGGAGGCTGAGAGGGGTCAGCCTTCCGGACTTCGCCTGGGACACGAATCGTGGTCCCGAAGCGGTCTGTCATTGGTGCGGAGATGGCACAATTGCTGCTCAGGGCATGGGCGAAAAAGGAATTTCGGCGGGGGCTTGCAGCCCAGGCCGTGCGTGAGGCATTTGCCCGCGGGTTATAACTCCGGGGTCGAAGCCTCATCTCGTGGGACAGAAGTGGGTGTGCTTTAGATGAAGACGGTGGACGGAACTCTCGTGGCAACGAAAAGCGTAACGACCGAACGGACCCACGCCTCAATCCCGGGGCTTGAGCCGGCGCCAACCCGACACAAGCGGCTGGTTGAATGGGTGGGCGAGGTTGCGGCCCTGACCAAGCCGGATCGCGTCTACTGGTGCGATGGCTCGGACGCCGAGTGGGAGCGCCTCACATCCGAACTCGTGGCGCAAGGCACGCTGAAGCGCCTCGATCCGGCCAAGCGTCCCAACTCCTTCTACGCCGCCTCCGATCCCAAGGACGTCGCCCGCGTCGAGAGCCGCACCTTCATCTGCTCGGAAAAAGAGGAAGACGCCGGCCCGACCAACAACTGGAAGGCGCCTGCCGAGATGCGCGCCATCCTCAACCCGCTGTTCGACGGCTGCATGCGCGGCCGCACCATGTATGTCGTGCCCTTCTCGATGGGTCCGATCGGCTCGCCCATCTCAGCCCTCGGCGTCGAGATCACCGACAGCGCCTACGTCGCCCTGTCGATGCGCGTGATGACCCGCATGGGCCGCGCCGCGCTCGAAGCAATGGGCGATGACGGCTTCTTCGTGCCAGCCGTCCACTCGGTCGGCGCCCCGCTGGCGCAAGGCCAGAAGGACGTCGCCTGGCCTTGCAACGACGAGAAGTACATCACGCATTTTCCGGAAACGCGGGAGATCTGGTCCTACGGTTCGGGCTATGGCGGCAACGCCCTCCTCGGCAAGAAGTGCTACGCCCTGCGCATCGCCTCGGTCATGGCCCGCGACGCCGGCTGGCTGGCCGAGCACATGCTCATCCTCAAGCTGACCTCGCCGGAAGGCGCGCACAAATATATAGCCGCCGCTTTCCCGTCGGCCTGTGGCAAGACCAACCTTGCGATGCTCGAGCCCACCATTCCCGGCTGGAAAGCCGAGACGATCGGCGACGACATCTGCTGGATGCGCTATGGCGACGATGGCCAACTCTACGCCATCAACCCGGAAGCCGGCTTCTTCGGTGTTGCGCCGGGCACGTCGGCCTCGACCAATCGCAACGCGCTCGACAGCTGCGCGAAGAACACCATCTTCACCAACGTCGCACTCACGTCCGATGGCGACGTCTGGTGGGAAGGCATGACGAAAGAGCCGCCCGCCAATCTCACCGACTGGCGCGGCCGCGTGTGGAGCCCGTCGATGGGAGAACCCGCCGCTCACCCCAACGCTCGTTTCGCCTGCCCAGCCGACCAGTGCCCGGCCATCGCCGACGAGTGGGCTGATCCTGCCGGCGTTCCGATCTCCGCCATCCTGTTCGGCGGCCGCCGCGCATCGGCGGTTCCGCTTGTCACGGAAGCGTTCGATTGGGAGCATGGCGTGTTCATGGGGTCTACGGTCGCCTCCGAAGGCACCGCTGCCGCCGAGAACAAGGTCGGCGAACTGCGCCGCGACCCGTTCGCCATGCTGCCTTTCTGCGGCTACAATATGGGCGATTATTTCGGCCATTGGCTGAAGGTCGGCGCCGCCGCGAAAGACCCGGCGAAGCTTCCGAAGATCTTCTTCGTCAACTGGTTCCGCAAGGACGAGAACGGCAAGTTCATCTGGCCGGGCTTCGGCGAGAACAGCCGCGTGTTGAAATGGATCGTCGAACGTCTCGACGGCAAGGCGCAGGCGAACGACACGGCCATCGGCCGCGTTCCGGCGAAATCTTCGCTGGATGTTGCGGGCCTCAGCCTCACGGACGCGCAACTCGACATCCTGCTCGGCGTTGACCACGTCGTCTGGCGCGAGGAAGCGGGACTGATCCCCGCCTTCTTCGACAAGTTCGGCGACCACCTGCCAAAAGCGCTCTGGGACCAGCAAAAGTCGCTCGTGCAGCGGCTGGGCTGACCATCCGGACATCAAATTCAAAAGGCCCGCCCTCACCGGCGGGTCTTTTTCATTATCCGTCGAGGCCCAGTTCCCGCTGCTTCTTCTTTGAGAGACCCGCCGCAACGAGCGCGTGAGACTGTTTGAGATACTGCTTCAGCTCGGCGTCCTTGAGGCCCGGCTTGTCGTAGGCCTGGATCCACTTCATGCCGCGCGAGGCGAGATAGGGCGCGGGCCTGCAGCCCGGCGCGTCGCGCAAGACTTCCCAACCGATCTCCGACACTTTGAAGGTGATGCCCGGATGGTGGCCGCGCTCCCATCCGCCAATCGCGAAGACCTTGCCCCCGACCTTCCAGACGTGGCTGCCGCCCCACTGGCAGACGTAGGTTGCCGCCGGCAAGCCGCCGCAGAAAGCGTTGTACTGGGTGTAGGTCATGGCGTGGGGGCGGCCTCACGATTGCGCGCCATGAGCCAGAAAGCCAGTGAGATGACGCAGCAGACAAGGGCTGCCGCGACCAATCTACGCCGGAACGCCAAGGTCTGCAGGCCAGTCGAGAAATACGGCAACGCAAATTGCGCCGCGGCAAGGAGGCTCAGGCACGCGCCAGCGTGAACGCCGAAGCCTTTGCGAAGCGGAAGCCACCGCCCATTCCGGGCGTTTGCAAGCCGCCACAACGTCGACGCCCAGAACCACACGCATCGCACCACGCAAAAGATGGCGACCACGCAGACGGCGTCCAGGATAAACGGCAACAGCGCCAGGCTGTAGAGCAGGAACATGACAGACTGCACAGAAGGCGGCGCAAATTTGAACGCCACCCAGGCCAATCCGACAACGCCAGCCCAGACCAGAAATACCCATGGCCTGCGCGCCCAGAACGGCGCGTCGAGAATTCTGCTCCTCATCCGTTCCGTCATCTGCGGGCCGTTCAGCACGGCGCCGTTCGGACCGAATTCCGGGCCTGTTGAAGGTGTGTCGGCCATCCTCGACTCCCAACCGCTGCGCCAGCCTATCGAGGCTGCTGCCGGCGCAATCCGCACCGCGGACCTAGCTATTGTTTGGTTCGGTGACTTTTTCCGCGGGCGCGCCGGCCTGCGCCACAGGCGCCGCATGCACCGGATCGCCCTTTGCGACAGGCGCCTCTGCCGCGATGCAGCCTTCCGACAGCAACGACATTACAGCTGCGATCGCCACCCGCTTGATCAGGGCCATAACGTCCTCCCTGTGCCGGACACGCTCTCTGCGGCGGCGCGGTCTTGAACCTTCCACGAGCCTGCCACAGCGCAAATATCTGCAACAGACCCCGACTCGGGAAGAGACTCGATGGAAAAAGTTAAGGAAACAGGCGCCGCGTGGACCATGCGGCCGCAGGCGTCTCGCGGGTAAATTCCAGCCGGTCGTGCAGGCGGAAAGGCCGGTCGCGCCAGAATTCGATGCGGGCGGGAACCACGCGCCAGCCGGTCCAGTGCGGCGGACGCGGCGTCTTGCCGACGCCGTATTTCACCGCAGCTTTCGCGATCCGGCTTTCCAGTTCGAACCGGCCCTCCATGGGCCGCGACTGGTCGGACGCCCAGGCGCCGATCTGGCTGTCCTTGTGGCGGGTGGCGAAATAGGCGTCGGCCTCGGCTTCCGTGACCGGCTCGATCGCGCCGGAGACCCGCACCTGCCGGCGAAGACTCTTCCAGTGGAAGCACAGCGCCGCCTGCGCGTTTGCCGCCAGCTGCCGGCCCTTGCGGCTTTCGGAGTTGGAATAGAAGGCGAAACCCGCAGGCGAGACATCCTTCAGCAGAACCATCCGCACATCCGGCGCGCCGGAGGCATCGGCAGTCGCCAGCGCCATGGCGTTGGGATCGTTCGGCTCGGACTTCTTCGCGTCTTCCAGCCAGTCGTGGAACAGCGCGATGGGATCGTCCTTCGCGAACAGCGCCGGATCGTCGGGCGAGGCGGCCGCGGATTTCGCATACGCCTCGGCGTCAGGCGATGGGGGGATGATGCTGGACCGATCGGCCATGGGACTTTCCTAAACGATCATGCCGCCGTCGACGCGCAGCACCTGGCCGGTGATATAGGAGGCGTTGTCCGACAATAGAAACGCCACAGCGTCGGCGATGTTCTGGGCGGAGCCCCAGCGGCGCTCCAGCGGGACGAGGCGGCCCATGCGCTCCAGCGTCTTCTCGCGGTCGAGTCCTTTGGCGAACGCCGTCGACCACATGCCGTCGTCGATGACGCCCGGCGCCACCGCATTCACGCGCACACCGGAGCGGCCAAGGTCGATCGAGGCGTTGCGCGTGAAGGAGTTCACCGCGCCCTTGGAGGTCGAATAGGCGATCTGGCCCATGGCGCCGGAGAAGGCCGAGACGGACGAGATGTTCACCACCGCGCCCTTCTGCTGGATCAGCGAGGGCGACAGTGCATCCGTCAGCAGGATCAGGTTGCGGACGTTGACGTTGAGCGTCTTGTCCAGCCCTTCGCCCGTCACCTTGCCCATCGGCTGGGCCTCGGAGACGCCGGCATTGTTGACGAGATAGTCGATATGGCCGAGCGCCTTCAGCGCGGCGTCGGCGGCCGCCTTCCAGCCCTCTGCGCTTTCCATGTCGGCGGCGATCACGACGGGCTCATTCGGCAGGCTGACGGCCAATTCCTTCAGCTTGTCGGCCGAGCGGGCCACGAGCGCCACTCGTGCGCCGTCATTCGCAAGCGTCCGCGCGATGGCCTCTCCGATCCCGCGGCTGGCGCCGGTGACGACCGCAGTCTTGCCCTTGAAGTTATACGTCATCGCCCATCCCTGATTTCAGATTTTCCCAACCGTATCGGCCCGATGCCGCTTGCGCCAGACGCAGGTGCGTTGACCCAGGCGGCCCAGAGGATAGCGTCTGGTGACCTACCTCAACGGACGACGCCCCATATGACCTTCTCCACGCCCCTCACCCTTCGCGGCCCGCTGCGCAAACCGGCGCAGATGCTGCAGCACCAGGAATACGGCGGGCATTCCTCGATCCACGACGACGCCATGGCCGAGAAGCTGGGCTTCCGCGCAGGCCCGATCGAGGGGCCGACGCATTTCAGCCTCTACCCGCCACTGCTGGAGAAGATCTTCGGGCAAGCCTGGTTCGAACGCGGCTGCATCTCGGCGCACTACCAGAACATGGTGGTCGAAGGCGAAGAAACGCGCGCCTTCGCCGACATCCCGCCGCCCGGCGCAACCATCACCAAAGCCTGGGTGGAGAAGGCTGACGGCACGCCGGTGCAGGAGGCATCCGCCAGTATCGGCCCTGGCGAGACGCTGCTCGATGCGCGGCTGAAATCGCTGCGTCCGCCCGGCAAGCTGGTGATCCTTGGCGACCTGAAAGTCGGCATGACGACAGGGCGCGATGAACACATCCGCATGGACCCGGACCAGCACATGGGTCCGCTCTATCCCTTCAGCCTCAACCAGAAGCTGGCGGTGATTACTGAAAATTCGCCGTGGTATTCTGACCCGAAGTCCTCGCCCTGGGACCGGGCCATCGTGCCGCTCGAGATGGTCTCCGTCCTGGCGCAGTATTCGAGCCGCGAGTCAGGCCGGGAGTCCGCCTTCCCCACGCGCGGACCCGCCGTCGGCCTCTTCGCCGATCAGGAAATCCGCATGATCGACGGCCCGCTGTTTGTCGGCGAGGACTATATCGTGCGCCGCGAAATTGTCGCCCTGTCGGAAAGCAAGCGCACCGAAAGCCTTTGGGTGCGGACACGGATATTCGACAAGACGGGCAAGAAGCAGGTCGCCGAAATGCTTCTCAACCACGCGACGCTGAAACACTCCTACGCCAACTATGAGGCCGAACTCGCCGCGGCGAGCTAAGGGCGCCGCTGCGTCAGTCTGGCGAAGCCCGTATCGATGACCTACGGATGACGGCGACACCGCCGCCAAACTCCGCGAGGATCAACGATGCGCCCGACTGCACTTTTCCGCCATCGCGTTGCGCGCATGATTGCAAGTCTCGCCGCCGCGCTGCTTGTGGCCTCTCCCGTGGCGCTGTCCAAAACGCCGCCGCGCAAGCCAAACGTTATCATCATCCTGGCCGACGATCTCGGCTATGGCGATGTCGGCGCCTTTGGCGGCAAGCTGATCAAGACGCCGAATATCGACCGCATGGCGAAGGATGGCGTGAAACTCGCGACGTTCTTCTCATCCGCCAACATCTGCACGCCCTCGCGCGCCGGATTGCTGACGGGCCGGTATCCGATCCGCACGGGTCTTGGCTACGAGGTGATCCAGGCGAAGGACACCAACGGCCTGCCGCTTTCGGAAATCACCATCGCCGAGGCGCTGAAACCGGATTACGCCACGGCGCTGATCGGCAAATGGCATCTGGGTCATGTGCCGCCCTACTGGCCGCCGAACGTGCAGGGCTTCGACCTGTTCTTCGGCCTGCCCTACAGCCACGACATGAAGCCGTTGGCGCTCTACAACAAGGAGCCCGGCGGCCCGCTCACCAGCGAGGACGTCGACTTCAGCCACCTGACGCAGCGCTTCTTCGATCGCGGCCTGCGGTTCATCGAAGACAACAAGGACCGCCCATTCTTCCTCGAGTTGGCGCTGAATGCGCCGCATGAACCGGAAGTTCCCAACCCGGATTTCAAGGGTAAGTCGAAGGCCGCCAATTTTGGCGATGTGGTGGAAGAAGTCGATGCGCGGGTGGGCATCCTGCTTGCGAAACTGAAATCGCTGGGGCTGGAGAAGAACACGCTCGTGATCCTGACCTCGGACAATGGCCCGTGGTTCGAGGGGTCGTCCGGCGGCTTCCGCGACCGCAAGGGCGGCGCAGGATGGGAAGGCGGGTATCGCGTGCCGTTCATCGCCCGACAGCCCGGAACCATCCCTGCCGGCATAGTCAGCAACGCGATGGCGATGAACATCGATTTCCTGCCGACCATCATGGCGTGGACGGGCAAGCCGCTGCCCGCGACGACGATCGACGGCAAGGACCTCTCGCCTGTTCTGAAAACGCGAAATGCGCCTTCGCCGCATGACGAACTGATCCTGTTCAACAACGAACGTGTCGCGGCCGTGCGAACGAAGGACTGGAAGCTGGTGATCCGCACCTATTATCGGGTCTACGACATACCGCTCGACAAGTACGGCTATTCGCAGCTGATCGACCTGAAGAACGATCCGACTGAATCCTACAACGTCGCAGCCCTTCATCCAGACGTGATGAAAGACATGGTGGCGCGCGCCAAGCGGGCCCAGGCGGAATTCGAACCGCTTGGCGTGAGGCAGGCGCCGGACGTCTTGCCCGGCGCCAAGCCATCAACGCCCTAAAGGCCCTTGTTCGGATTGATCAGGAATTTCTCGCCGGTCGATTTCTTGTTGTAGGCGTTGATCACGTCGAGCTGCAGCGCCTCGGCGAGCGAGATTTCCTTCGTGTAGTGGCTGGCGAAGGTGGTCTTGAGTTCGGCGACCACGCGCTCGCGCAGTTTCTGCGCCTCGGCGAACCCGATCTTCTGAAGGAAGGGCGTCAGCAGGAAGCCGCCCACGCCCCACGCCATGCCATAGGCGCCCGTGAGGATCGTCGGCTCCAGCGACAGGCGGCCATAGATGTAGACCTGCTTGTGCGTGGACGCTCCCTAACGGCTGTAGGCGCCGGGTCTGGAGTTAAGCGCGCTCTCCATCGCGCCGAGGATCTGCCCCGCCAGCTTGCCGCCGCCGATGGCGTCGAAGCCCAGCGTCGCGCCCGTTGTCTTGCACGCCGAGATCAGGTCTTCCATGAAGCCCGGCTTGGACGAATCGACCACATGCTTTGCGCCGATGTCGCGCAGGATTTTCTCCTGCTCGGCGCTGCGCACGATGTTCACCAGCTCGATGCCGTCCTTGAGGCAGATCTTGTTCAGCATCTGGCCGAGATTGGAGGCGGCTGCGGTGTGCACGAGAGCGGTGTGCCCTTCGTTCTTCATCGTCACCGTCATCGCCAGCGCGGTCAGCGGATTGACGAAACAGGAGGCGCCGTCGGCTGCGGTGACGTTGTCCGGCAGCACCAGGCACTGAACCGCCTTCATGGTGCGGTATTGCGCATACATGGCGCCGCCCAGCATGGCGACCTTCTTGCCCATGAGCTTCTGCGCTTCCGGCGAAGAGCCAGCCTTCACCACCACGCCGGCGCCCTCATTGCCAACCGGCATGGATTCATCGATCCGCGCCGCCATCGCGCGCATCATGCCTTCGGGAATTTTTGCCGTGACCGTCGGACTGTCCTTCGTACCGCCCTGCTTCGCCGCCGGCATGTCGGCCCCGCCGAGCAGGGCGGCGCCAAGCAGCAGGCCGAGATCGGACGGGTTGATCGGCGAGGCCTCGACGCGCACCACGACCTCGTCGGGGCCTGGGTCCGGAACGGGCACGCGCACCAGCGACAATTCCAGCTCGCCGCTTTTCTTTATCAGCGAACGCAGCTGCAGTCCGGTCATCTCCGCCACGTCAATCACTCCCTGAATTGTCCCTTTGGCATCTTCTATGCGCCGATGACGGGTGGGAAGCTAGGGCGTTAAGGAACGCCATCTGGCCAATCCGCCCGAAATGCGCTTCAAGCTGCGGACATGTCGCACAACACCTACGGCCACCTCTTCCGCGTGACGACCTGGGGCGAAAGCCACGGGCCAGCGATCGGCTGCGTCGTCGATGGCTGCCCGCCCGGCATCAGGCTGACGACGGCCGATATCCAGCCCTGGATGGATCGGCGGAAGCCCGGGACCTCGCGCTTTGTCACGCAGCGGCGCGAAGACGACGTGGTGAAAATTCTCTCCGGCGTGTTTGAAGACGATCGCACCGGCGGACAGGTCACCACCGGCACGCCGATTTCACTGATGATCGAGAACACCGACCAGCGCTCGAAAGACTATTCCGAAATCCGCGACAGCTACAGGCCCGGCCACGCCGACTACGTGTACGACCAGAAGTATGGCGTGCGTGATTATCGCGGCGGCGGACGCAGCTCGGCGCGCGAGACGGCGTCGCGTGTCGCCGCCGGCGCCATCGCGCGACTGGTGCTGGGCCCCGCCATCACCATCCGCGCCGCAGTGGTCCAGATCGGTCCGCACAAGATCAACCGCGACAACTGGAACTGGGACGAGGTCGAGAAGAATCCCTTCTGGTGCCCGGACGCAGAAGCCGCAGCCAGGTGGGAAACGTTCCTCGATGAGACCCGAAAGGCGGGATCCTCCTGCGGCGCCATTGTGGAAGTTGTCGCCGAGGGCGTTCCCGCCGGTTGGGGGGCGCCGGTCTACGCAAAGCTGGATACGGATATCGCCGCCGCGCTGATGTCGATCAACGCCGTGAAGGGCGTCGAGATCGGAGCCGGCTTTGCTGCTGCTGCGTTGAGCGGCGAAGAGAACGCCGACGAGATGCGCATCGCAGGGAATGGCGTCGAGTTCCTGTCCAACAACAATGGCGGCGTGTTGGGCGGCATCTCCACCGGGCAACCCGTTGTCGCCCGCATGGCCGTGAAGCCGACGTCGTCGATCCTCACGCCACGCCGGACAGTAACGAAGGCTGGCGAAGATACGGAAATCCGCACCAAGGGACGCCACGATCCCTGCGTTGGCATTCGCGGCGCGCCGGTGGCCGAGGCCATGCTGGCCGCCGTTCTGGCCGACCACAAGTTGCGCCACGCGGGACAGACCGGACGCTGATCGTCGAGGCCCGGCTAATCCCGGTTAATCGCCCGCCGTACGGCTGAATTCCGGCTTCATGCAGCGTTCAGGTTGAAAGAGCGATCTTCGCGTCCGATGTGGATTTTCGGCCGAAGGAGTGCCGTCTCATGCGCCTCAAATTTGCCTTGTTTGCGCTCACCGCGCTCGGTGGTTCCGCCCTCGCCCTGCCGGCGTCGGCGCAGACCTATTACGGCCCGTACGATCAGCACTGCGAAAACGTTCGCAAGAACAACCAGGCGGCCGGCGCCGTTCTCGGTGCGGTCATTGGCGGCGTGCTCGGCAGCAACATCGCGGCGCACGGACACCGCGGCGACGGCACTGCCGTTGGCGCTGGCCTCGGCGCGCTGACAGGCGCCGCCGCAGGGTCAACCACGACATGCGCTCCGCCGCCGCCGCCGACTCCCTATCCTGTCAGTGGCGCGCCCTATCCTGACGCGCCTCCCTATGACGACGGCCTTGCCGGCGGACCGGGATCGCGCTCCGGTTACTATCCTCCGAACGACGGCGTTTACGATAACCGGTATGGGTATGGGGACAGCGATCGCGGCTACGTGCGACATCATCGTCGGCATAATCAGGTTGCCGCGCAGGACAGCGATACCTATAAGTATCAGGACGATTTTGCGGGGCGGGATTGCACCACCACAACCCAGGTGACGAATCTTCCCGACGGTTCATCCATCCAGAAGCCTGTGCAGGTGTGCCGTGAGGCGCGCTATGGCGACTGGGAGGTACAAAATTAGAAGGTCTGCCAACTGCCTGCGCAGTTGTGCGGGCGTTCTTCACGAGGCAGGCCCGTCCCCCCAACCCAGGGCCTGACGAGGGCGAGCAGCATCACGCAAGTGGCGCTGCTCGCCTGGGGCGGGGACGGTCTGAAACTCTATCCACAGAATCGAATTTCGAGCGAAGCGACCATTGCGACTCCGTCTCACGATGGGTACGCGTGCGTTTCCATTGTGCTCTCGAAATCGTGTTTGCGGACCAGCCTCAGTCGTCGCGCGTCGCGTGAAAAAGGCGCTCGCGGTTGCCGTCTCCTCCGGCAATCGGACTCGCCGTCCACTGACGGACAATCCAGCCGCGCGATGACAGCCACGACTCCAGTTCGCGCGCCGCACGGTCAGTTGCCTCATCGTCCACGACGATGCCGCCCTTGCCGACATGCGATGGTCCAACTTCGAACTGGGGCTTGAACAAGGCGACAAGATCGCTCCCCGCGGCGGCAAGGGAAAGCGGACGATCAAGTAGTTTCGCAAGGCCAATGAAGCTCGCATCGCAGACCACAAGCGTGGGTGGCTCCGCTAGCATGTTTGGCTCGAGGCTGCGCGCGTCGGTTTCCTCAAGAGACGTCACCCGGGCGTCTCCGGCCAGCCTCGGATGCAACTGCCCGCGACCCACATCGACCGCCGTCACATGCCGCGCCCCGCGCGCCAGCAACACATCGGTGAAGCCGCCGGTTGAAGCGCCAACATCGAGGCAGAAGCGGCCCGCCGGATCCAGGCCGAACGCGTCCAGCGCATGAGCCAGTTTGACGCCGCCGCGCGACACCCACGGATGGGCCGGCGTCCAGTCAATTGCCGACGCCTCGCTGACGATCTGGCCCGGCTTGAGCGCCGGCGATCCATCCACCTTCACATTCCCGGCTTCGATCGCCATGCGGGCCTGCGATCGCGACGCGGCAAGACCACGCCGGACAAGCTCGACATCCAGCCGGCGCGGCTCGCCGGTCTCCTGCTTGTCTCCGCCAGCGTTCGTCACGGCCTGCCCCGCGTGTGTGTCCGCCCCTTAGACGTCGCACAGCAGCCTTCCGCAAGCCATCCTCGTGGGCTTTGCAGGCTTGAGGGGCCGGTCTAGAAGGCTGCGCAGCCCGGAGCGCCGAAGCGATGCCCGTTGTCCCGATCGAACGGAACGACCATTCCGAACCGAACGCCGAGGCGTTCATCTTCGGCTTCGAATTCCCGCCCGAAGGCGCGGTTCATCGCATCGACTGGAGCGCCGCCAAGGCCACGGCCGCCTGCCCGCCTTCAGGCTGGCGCTGGCTTCACCTGAACCGCCTGTCGGACGAGACCCGGGACTGGCTGGAAACCTCCAGCGATCTCGACGAGACCGTCATCAGCGCGCTGCTGCAGGCCGAAACGCGGCCGCGCTGCCTGGCCCATGACGACGGCGTGCTGCTCAACCTGCGCGGCATCAACCACAATCCCGGCGCCGAACCGGAGGACATGATCTCGGTCCGCATGTGGGCGACGAAGAATCTGGTCATCTCGATGCGGTCCTATCCCGTGAAGGCAATCCACGACGTGAGAGAACTGACGGCCTCCGGCGCTGGACCCGGATCGCCTGGTGACCTGCTGGTGATGATTGCGGCGAGCCTGGTCGACCGGATCGAACCCGTCGTCGAACAACTCAACGACGAGGCGGACGAGTTTGAGGAAAAACTGCTGAAGGAGGACGAAGACGTGCCTCCCAGTGAGCTGGCCGAATTCCGCCGCAGCATTCTTCTGCTTCGCCGCTACATCCAGCCACAGCGCGACGCGATGGTGCAGCTCCAGCGCGAGGGCCGTTTGCTGATCCAGGCAGACCAGGTGACGGATCTTCGCGAAATCGCCGACCGGGTTACGCGCATTGCGGAGGAACTGGACACCATCCGGGACCGCGCAGCCGTTATCCAGGACCAGATTTCGGGACAAAGGCAGGAAGAACTCAACCAGCGCCTGCTGGCGCTGTCGGTGATCTCGGCCCTGTTCCTGCCGCTGACATTTCTTACAGGACTGTTGGGGATGAACCTCGCCGGCATCCCCTTCTCACACAGCCCATGGGCGTTCGGGTTTGTTGTAGCGCTTTCCGTGGCTCTGGCAGCCGCACTTCTTATCTATCTGCGGGTCAAACGCTGGATCTGACGAGAGATGTCTCGCACCTGTCAGGTGCGATCGTCGCCATCCGTTGCGCGATCGATGCTTTCTTTGGTGGCCTGGCCGAGATCCTTGACCTCGTTCTGAAGCGGCTTGGTCGAGTGATCGATTTTCGCGAGACCCTCGTCGACATCCGCTCCGGCCCGCTCAAGCGATCCTTCGCGCACCCACAGAAAGCCCAGCACGATCAGGAAACAGACCAGCACCGTGCCGGCAATGGCTCCAATCCCTCGCATGTGAGGCTCCTTCCGGCTGAACGGAGGAACAACGTCCAGCGAAGCTCGCAGGTTCCCGAGGGGCGAATTGTGAAGAGCGGGTTCAGCCGCGCGGTTTGAACCGCGCGCGCAGGTCCGGCTTCATGATCTTGCCGTTGGCGTTCCGCGGCAACGGATCGGTCTGGATGATGATCTCGACCGGGACCTTGAACGCCGCCAGCTTGCCGGAGATGAACTTCTTCAGCTCCTCCTCGGTGACGCTGGTTTCCGGCTTCAACTGGACCACGGCGCCCACTTCCTCGCCCAGCACCTTGTGCGGAATTCCGACGATCGCCGCATCCATTATTGCCGGGTGGTCGTAGAGCGCGCTTTCGACTTCGATACAGTAGATGTTCTCACCGCCGCGGATCAGCATGTCCTTGGCGCGGTCAAGCAGGAAGAGGAACCCTTCCTCATCAATCTTGCCGATGTCGCCGGTCACAACCCAGCCGTCGATAAAGGTCTTGGCGGTGGCTTCGGGCTTGTTCCAGTAGGCCTTGGTTATGTTGGGGCCCTTGGCCCACAGCTCGCCGACTTCGTTCGGGCCGAGCGTCTCGCCCCTGGCGTCCACGATCTTGAAATCCATCGCGGGCGCCGCGGCGCCGCAGCTTTCCGGGCGCAGTTCATAGTCCTTGCCGAAATTCACACACGAGGTGGCGCAGGTTTCGGTCATGCCCCAGCCATTGCTGGCGGCGCCGTCCGGGAAACGGCGCTTGATCGTCGCCACCAGTTCCGGCGCTGACGGAGCCCCGCCATACGACACGGCCATGATCGAGGAGAGGTCGTACTTGTCCCGATCAGGGTGTTCGAGCACCTGCCAGGCGATGGCCGGCACGCCGCCAATGACGGTGATCTTTTCACGCTCGATGATCTTCAGCGCTTCGCCCGCATCCCACTTGTACATGGTCACGATCTTGTCGGCGTTCATGATCGCCGGCAGCAGGTTGGCGAACGCTCCGGTGGCGTGGAAGAACGGGATGGCCAGAAGCGGAATCCGCGGCGGATCAACCTTGGGGTCGCGCACCGGCACGGGCTCGCCGTAGCGGATCAGGCCGCGCGCCTGACAGGAAAGGCCGTTGAACACGTTGGAGTTGCAGGCGCGATGCGTCGCGAGAGCGCCTTTCGGCTTACCGGTCGTGCCGGAGGTGTACATGATGGTCGCGTCATCGTCCGGACCCACATCGGCATCCGGCATCTTCACATCGGCCAGAGCCGCCCACGTTGTCGGCTCCCCGATCAGCTTGTCCATCGACGCGACACGCGGATCGGCTTCTTCCTCGAGGCCGCGCGCCACGATCACATGCTTCAGGGCGGTCAGCCGGGGCAGATGCTCACGCAGCCGTTCCAGCCGCTCGACATCGATCACGGCGACCTTGGCGCCCGAATCCGAAAGGCCGTATTCCAGCTCTTCGCCGGTCCACCAGGAATTCATTGGCGTCGCGATGGCGCCCAGCGTCAGCGCAGCGAAGAACGCCACCGGCCATTGCGGATAGTTCCGCATGATGACGGCGACGCGATCGCCCTTCTTCACGCCATACTGGTCTCGCAACACGGTCGCGAAGTGCGCTACGGCTTTGTAGTGGGCGCTGAACGTGACGCGCTCGTCCTGGTAGACGAGAAACTCCCGTTCGCCCCAGTTGATCGAGTTCAGGACCAAGTCGCGGATTGTGAGCGGCGCGTTCTTGTACGTGCGCAGCTTCACGCCGCCGATGGTCTTCTCTTCCATTTCGAACTTGGCGCCCGGCGCAGTCAGCAGAGCATTCGCCTGTGCGATGGTCATCACCGGGCTTAACCGGGCGGTATCCGCCATTGCGTCTGCTCCCTTGATGCGGCCCCTCGGAGGGCCGGCTGCGTCTTTGCGCCATCAAATCGCACATGGTCCGGTGCGGGGCTAGACCCTATCGGGCAAAGGATTTTACTGGCGGGAGGGGCCGCCTTGCGACAAAACGGGCCGCAGTGGCCACAACGGCCGGAGAAGACCGCCATGCCGGGCGCACCCTTTGCAATCGTGGATGTTGAAGAGGCGCAGCTGCCCGGCATTCAGGCGATCTTCAACCAGGCGGTGCGCGATACCTTTTCAATCTGGTCGGAAACGGAAACCACCCTGGGCCAGCGCCGCTCGTGGCTGGAGGCGCGCCGAGCAGGAGGATTTCCGGTGATCGCCGCCGTCGATCCGGCACACCCTGCCCGCGTTCTGGGTTATGGCAGCTTTGGCGTTTTCCGGGATTTTCCCGGCTACGTGAAAACGGTCGAACACTCGGTCTATGTGGCGCCGGCCAGCCAGCGCATGGGCGTCGGCCGGGCGATCCTGTCCGAACTGGTCGATCAGGCGCGAGCGCGGAACCTGGAGCGTATGGTCGGCGGCATCGATTCCAGCAACGACGCCTCACTGGCCCTGCACGCCGCGATGGGATTTGAACGGCAAGGCTGCCTCACCGGCGTCGGACGCAAGTTCGGCAAATCGCTCGATCTCGTATTTGTCGTGAAGGCGCTCTAGCCGCTAGCCGACGATCAGCTTCAGTGCGCGTTCGTCACCGCGCCCCAGCGCCTGGATTGCGCGTGCGGCGATCGAACGAGCGTCCAGCCCGGCGCGCTCGTACATCTTCTCGGGCTTGTCCTGATCCTGGAACACGTCCGGCAGGTGCAACGTGCGCACCTTCAGGCCTTTGTCGAGCAGGCCGCGATCCGACAGGTTGTGCAGCACGAAGGCGCCGAACCCGCCCCGGGCGCCCTCCTCGATCGTCAGCAGGACTTCGTGGTTCTTGGCAAGCTGGGCGATCAGCGCCTCGTCGAGCGGCTTGGCGAAGCGCGCATCGGCCACCGTCGTCGAGAGGCCCTGCGCCGCCAGCATGTCGGCGGCCAGCATCGCCTCGGGCAAGCGGGCCCCGAACGAGAGGATTGCAATGGTCGATCCCTGACGGACGATGCGTCCCTTGCCGATCTCCAGTGGCTGCGGATCGTCCAGTAGCGGCAGTCCCCGGCCCTCGCCGCGCGGATACCGGAAGGCGGACGGGGCGTCGTCGATCGCGTGCGCGGTTGCGACCATGCGCTGAAGTTCAGTCTCGTCGGCTGCGGCCATCAGCACGAACCCCGGCAAGGCGCCGAGATAGCCGACATCGAACGAACCCGCGTGCGTGGGACCGTCCGCGCCGACCAGGCCTGCGCGGTCCAGGGCGAATCGCACCGGCAGTCTCTGGATCGCGACATCGTGGACGACGCTGTCATAGCCGCGTTGCAGGAAGGTGGAGTAGATCGCCGCGAACGGCTTCATGCCCTCAGCGGCAAGGCCCGCCGCGAACGTGACCGCGTGCTGTTCCGCAATCCCGACATCGAAGCAGCGGTTCGGGAAACGATCGCCGAACAGATCGAGACCCGTGCCGCCTGGCATCGCCGCGGTGATGGCGACAACCTTGTCGTCCTTCTCCGCCTGGCGGATCAGTTCCTGCGCGAAGACCTTTGTGTACGACGGCGGGCCGGCGCTCGCCTTGGCCTGCTCGCCGGTCACGACATTGAATTTCGAGACGCCGTGATACTTGTCCTCGGCGTTTTCGGCAGGCGCATAGCCGTGGCCCTTCTGCGTGACGACGTGGACCAGCACCGGCCCATTGTCCATGTCCCGCACATTTTCCAGCACCGGCACCAGGGCATTGATGTCGTGACCGTCGATCGGCCCGACATAGTAGAACCCAAGCGCATCGAACATGTCGCCGCCGAGCGCGAAGTTGCGCGCGTAATGCTCCGCCTTCCTGCCAAGCTCATCGAGGCCGATCTTGCGGGCGACGCGCTTGCCGAGATTGCGCACCTGACGATAGCCCTTCGAGGACACCGTGCGCGAAAGATAATGGCTCATCGCGCCCACCGGCGGCGCGATGGACATGTCGTTGTCGTTGAGGATGACGATCAGGCGGGTGTGCATCCCGCCGACATTGTTCATTGCCTCGTAGATCATGCCTGCGCTGAGCGCCCCGTCACCGACGACCGCGATGACGCGATTGTCGCCGCCCTTGAGATCGCGCGCGACGGCGAAGCCCGACGCGGCGGATATGGAGGTGCCGGCATGGGCTGCGCCGAAGGGGTCGTATTCGCTCTCGTCGCGCTTGGTGAAACCGGAAAGTCCGCCGCCCTGTCGCAGCGTGCGGATACGATCGCGCCGGCCGGTGAGAATCTTGTGCGGATAGGCCTGGTGCCCGACGTCCCACACCAGCTTGTCTCGCGGCGTGTCGAAAACGGCGTGCAGCGCAACGGTAAGCTCGACGACGCCGAGGCCGGCCCCGAGATGGCCGCCCGTGACCGAAACGGCGTTGATCGTCTCCGCGCGAAGCTCGTCGGCGATCTGTTTCAGTTCGGCCCGCGAACGATCCTTGAGGTCGGCCGGCGAGGCGATCTGGTCCAGGAGAGGCGTCGGCGTGGTCATCGCTGGGGTCTATCGTCCTGAAAACAGGTCAATTAGTGGCGGCGATTCAGCACAAAGTCGACAGTCTGAAGCAAAGATGTGGCCCGATTGCCAAACGAGGCCAAATGCTGCTTCGCCTGTGCGGCGAGAAACCGCACCTGCCCTTGCGCCCCCTCGACGCCGAGCAGGGTCACAAAGTTGACCTTGCCAGCCTCCCTGTCCTTGTCCACCGCCTTGCCCAGTGTTTCCGCATCACCTTCGACGTCCAGAAGGTCGTCGACGATCTGGAACGCCAGCCCGAGATCATTGGTATAACCCGCGATGGCCTGGCGTTCGTGCTCCTGGGCGCCGCCCAGAAGGGCGCCTACCTCGCCGGCGAAACTGATCATCGCGCCGGTCTTCAGGCGCTGCATCCGGGTCAGCACCTGCAGCGGCTCCTCGGCGCCCGTCTCCGGGTTCATGTCGATCATCTGGCCGCCGACCATGCCGCGCGGGCCCGCCGCCGCCGCCATGCGCTCGATCAGGCGGCAGCGCATCACCGCATCGCGATGCGTTTCCGGAGAGGCCATGATCTCGAACGCCAGCGTCAGGAGCGCGTCGCCCGCCAGCACAGCCGTCGCCTCGTCGAATGCCTTGTGCACCGTCGGCTGGCCGCGGCGAATGTCGTCGTCGTCCATGCAGGGCAGATCATCATGGATCAGTGAATAGGCGTGGACGCATTCCAGCGCCGCCGCCGCCCGCAGCAATGACTTCTCCTGCGCGCCAAACATCCGTCCGACTTCGATGGCGATGAAGGGACGCAAGCGCTTGCCCTGACCCAGTGCGCCATGACGCATCGCACGCATCAGCTGCGCTTCGGGACCCGACGCTGGCGGAATCAACTGGTCGATGGCAACCGTGATGCGGTCGCCAACCTCGCCGAGGCGTTTCTCGAAATCCGGATCCACGACATGGATCACCGGAGACGTCCCGATGTGCGTGGCGACAGGCTACATGTCATCCGCACGCTCCAGACCCTTGGGCCCGTCCGGCCCCAGCACGATCTTCTCGACCTTGAGTTCGGCTTCCTTGAGTTTCCTCTCGCAATGCGCCTTTAGCGCCGCGCCGCGCTCGTAGATGCGGATTGAATCCTCCAGGGCCACGTCGCCCGCCTCGAGCTTGTGGACAATCTGTTCGAGCTGCGCCAGCGCATCCTCGAAACTCAGCGAGGCGATATCGGCCGCGGCCTTGGGTTCTGCCATTCTTCACTCCGGAACTGGGTGGGGAGAATAGGAAAGCGGGCGGAGGCATACAATGCACCCCGACCGGCGCTTCAGATCACTTCCTGCGCTCATAAACGCGGAAAGACCAGTAGGCGTCGCCCCCGTCACGCACGCAGACCCACCCGCGCTTCGCCAACGGACGGCGCAACATCCGGTTGAACCAGCCGTGCGCCGCCAGCACGACGTCGCGGCCATCTTGCGCTGCGTCGATAAGCATATCGGCGGCCTTTTCCGCACGACGGCGGGTTTCCGTCGCCGTCTCGTCGCCGTCGGAATGTCCCATCAGCCAGGCAAGGCGCGCGAACTTGTTCCATGTCTTGGGAAGGTAGCGGTGGCGCGACGACCAAGACGGCGGCGGCAACGGGGCTTCATTGAATACGGCGTGCGAGCTGACGTCCCGGCCGTTTGCGATCAGGCCCGCCGTTTCAATCGAGCGTGGACGGACGCTGGAAAAGATCAGCACGTCTCCATCCGCGTGGCGCAGCAGGTTCTCCGGCGGCGACTGTCCACCAAGCAGCGAGCCAGCCTCATACTTTGTCCACCATTCACGATACGCGGGCGCATCCAGACGCGGCCCGGCCTCGCGATCGAGCGCAGGCTTGCCGTGGCGGGCAATGATGATTCGTCCAGGACGCACAGCGCCGCTTTGCCGATCCGTGTTTTGCACGGCTGCATCCATCCCGTCGTGGCCCCACGCCAGCGCTGTCCCCCGAATGGAGGGTCCCGCGACTGCTTAGAACAGGATGGCGAAAAACGGAAACAGCAAAGACCGCCCAGGCGGCCGCCCTATTCGAGCGGTTTCCAGAGCCGCCCAGCGGCGCAATCCGTGCCTGGCTCACGACGGCACACATGCAGGGTGAACAGCACGGTTTCGGCCCGGCCGATCAGGTCGTCCATCGGCACATAACCGATGGCCATTGGGCCTCCGGCGATCGGACGCATCGCCCAGGCATCCGGAGAGGCGGCGGCCAGATCAGGATGACCGGACGGCGCGCGGCTGTCTTCGGAATTGTCCCGGTTGTCGCCCATCATGAACACGTGCCCGGCAGGCACCTTGAAGAGCGGGGTCTGGTCGAGACCGCTCACGTCGTCCCATTCGTGAATCAGGTGAGGTCTTTTTTCACCGGGCAATTGTTCCTGATATTCAGTCGCGGTGTGGATCATGTGCGAGCCGTCGCTGCTGACATAGGTGGTCTGGCGCACTTCCTTGCGCTCGATCAGCTTGTCGTTGAGATAGAGTCTGCCCTGCTTCATCTGCACCGTGTCGCCCGGCAGCCCGACAAGGCGCTTGATCATCACCTTTGAATCATGCGGGTGCTGGAAGACAATGACATCACCGCGCTTGGGCATGCGGCCAAAAATGCGCTCGTTGGGATTGTCCTTGTTGTCGCCGAAGATCAAGCGGCCGATCCCGAACGGAATCGAATTGCGGTCATAGCCGTAAGCGAACTTCGCGACCGCCACCCGATCGCCCACCTGAAGCGCCGGCACCATGCTTTCGGACGGGATCGACCGCAGTTCGTAGACGAAGGTCGAAAACACCAGCCAGAACGGAACGAACACGGCGATGGTCAGCGCTGTTTCCCGCACTTCGTGGATCAGCCGCTGGGACCACGTTTTGCGTTCCGCGACCGTATCATCAGTCGAGGTGTCACTAGGCATGAACAGAAATCCCGGCGCGGCGTGAAGTGGCGAAACAACTGGCGACGACCCGGATGATGGGCCGGGCGCCGGACGCCCCATACGCTATGGCTCCGCCAGCGTCGTCAAGGCGATGCGGCATGAAGGCGTGTCCTGCAGCCCTGTCCGGACACCGGATGGCCCGCCAAACCGGAGGTTTGCCGCTTCGCTTCGGGGGGACGATCAGGACTTCGGATGGGCGTCATGGAAGCTGCGCCACAGCCTTGGCGCAGGGCAATCGAGCCCCTCTTCCTTCCTGCAGCTGTGAAGCGTCCACAGGACCGTTTCAGCCCGCCCCATCAGGTCGTCGACAGGAACAAAGCCGATCGCCTTCTCGCCCCGGTCGAGGCTCGGCGGACACCCCCAGGCTTCGGGGAAAGCTTCCGCCATGCCCGGATGGCCGGACGGCGCGCGGCTGTCTTCGGAATTGTCGCGGTTGTCGCCCATCATGAACACGTGTCCCGCCGGCACCCGGAACACCGGCGTCTGGTCGAGACAGGACTGGTCCGAGAACTCATGGATCAGGTGTGCGCCCTTCTCGCCGGGCAGCTGCTCGCGATACTCGATGGCCGTCACCGGCAGGTGGTTCTGGTCGCTCTGGCGGTAGGTCGTCTGGCGCGTTTCTTCGCGCGGCACCGGCTTCCCGTTGAGATAGAGCTGCCCGCCGCGCATCTGCACGGTATCGCCGGGCAGGCCAACAACGCGCTTGATCAGCACAAGAGACTGGCGCGGGTGACGGAACACGATCACATCGCCGCGCTTCGGCAGTTTCGCGAACAGCTTGGCTTTCGGATTGTCGGGCCCGTTGCCGAAAATCAGTCGCCCGAGACCGAACGGAAGCGAATTGCGGTCGTAGCCATAGGCGAACTTCGCCACGGCCAGCCGGTCGCCGACCTGAAGAGCGGGAACCATGCTTTCCGAGGGAATATAGCGCTCATCATAGGCGAGCGTGGAGAAGAGCAGCCAGATCGGTGCGAATACGGCGATCGTCAGCAGCGTTTCGCGGATCTCGGCCGCGATCCGCTTGCGCAGCGGCCTCTCCTCGATCTCCGGTTCGGCGGTTGCGGTCTCGCTGTCCATGCTCATCCTGTAGGCTCGCGCCTGCGAGCAATCAGCCGCACGCAAACGCCGCGCCGGGTTTCGGACAAAAGGCCCATCGGGAGGTCAGGATCAAGAGGCGCGGCTGTACCACTTCGTCCCGTCGCGCAGTCCGGACACGACAAGGCCCCGTCCGACAAGGCAATTCAGGTGTGCGACCGTTTCGCCGGTCGCCATCCCGAGCGTGTCCCGGTCGATGGACCGGGCGAACATCGCGGGGAACAGGTCCACTGCCCGGCGCGGCTCGTCCAGACGCGTCAGGACACGCCGCATGGCCAGTTCGTGACCGTCGATCAGCGCCTGAAGCCGTTTGTGGGCCCCGAGAAATGGCTCATTGTGGGACGGCAGCACCAGCGCGTCCGCCGGAATCGCCGTCTTGAGTTTCTCGCACGAGTTCAGCCAGTCGTTCAGCGGGTTGCCGTTCGGCTCGGTCGGGAAAACCGACACGTTCGATGAAATCCTCGGCAGGATCTGGTCTCCTGAAATGAACACGTTCAGTTCCGGCTGCCAGAGACAGGCGTGTTCCGGCGAATGGCCGCAGCCCGTGATCACATGCCAGGTCCGCCCGCCGATCTCGATCTCGAGCCCATCCGAGAGCCGCTCATACGCGTCCGGCAATTGCGACACCGCCTTGCCGAAACCGCCGAAGCGATCGACGTAGCGGTCAAGGTCCTCCTGCTCCCAACCCGCCGCCCGATAGAATTTCACGCCGGCCTCGGGCGCCTCGCGGCCCGTATCCGCGACCAGCATCCGGCACGAGATGTACTCAAGCCGGGTCATCCACAGGTCGCACTGGAATTTCCGCGTGATCCAGCCGGCGAGCCCGACATGGTCAGGATGCATGTGCGTTACGATCACGCGCTTGACCGGCTTTCCGCTAAGGCCGCCGCTGGCGGCGTCGCCCGTGAATATCGTGCGCCAGTGCGATTTGGTCTCGCTGGTCTGGATGCCCGTATCGACCAGCGTCCAGCCGTCGCCGTCTTCCAGCAGCCAGAGGTTGATCCATTTCAGGGAAAATGGCAGCGGCATCCGCACCCAGCGTACGCCCGGCGCAATTTCCTTGCTCGTTCCGGTCTCTGGCGGGTCTCCGCAGGGATAGTCATAGCGCGCCCGCTCGGTCTTGCCCTCGAAACCGTCCATTGGCCGCCTTTCCGTCAATCCTGAACCAACACTCTATATAGGGGCCGCCTTTCCGCAAACGGCAGGCAGCGGCGCGCCGCGCGGCGTCATCGACGCAGATCGCGGCTCACGCTAGCTTTATTGCCGTCTGCTTGGGGAGAATCAGGGTGATACGCGGCATCCTTGGCCTGGTGATTGGACTTTACCTCACTGTCGCGCTGGTGGTGGCCGGCGGCGGCGTCTACGGCTTCCTGACCCACCAGAACAGCCGCAGCTACGACTGTTCGGGAAAATACAGCTGGGCGCCTTACGCGCTGATCCGCGCCGCGACCTGGCCGAAGGCCTGGTACGACGACCGCGCGAAGACCACGCGCATCACCGACTGGCTGGTCGTGAAGTACGATCCGTTCCCCACCGCCTGCCGCTAGTTCGGCTTGGCGGCTGCCGGCGGGCCCGAATCCGCCGACGAGATGAGAAGCCACTGGTTCATCGCCGCCGACTGGCGCGTCGCCGACATCAGCACCAGGACGGCGTTGTCGATCATCTCGCCCTGGTCCGGCACCCCGCCATCGACCAGCGCCTTGTGCAGCCTGGCCGCGAGGGCCTCATCCTTGTCCCAGTCCTGGGCAAGCAGCGGCTTGAGGTCGTCGTCTCCGAGCTTGTTCCATACATTGACGATGACGCCGTCGTCCTTCAGCCCATGCTGGGTCATGTAGCCGAGCACCACATCGATGATGGCGCCTTGCAGCGCGATCTGGCCGGCGAGGTCGCGGCGGTCCGTCTTCCAGTTGAACTTCGCGGCGCATGTCGCATAGGCCGCAGATATGGCCTGCTCGACCGCTGGCTTTTCGGTGTCGTCCCGCCGGAGATAGACATCCACCATCTTCACCACCTCGGCGTCCGACATGCCGTCATAGACGCAATTGGCCTCCTGCAGCACCGCGGCGTCCGCAGTCGATGGAGGCGCGGCGGCGGCAGGGAGCGGAGACTCCATCAGCAGGGCCAGAAGCACTGCAGCGCCCGTCAGGGTCCAACCCGATTTCATATGCGGCATTCCCCTTCGGACAGCAGGACTATTGCGATGCTAGGATGCAGCGCAGGCCTGCGCCAGAGCCAGCGCGGCGCATCACATGTGCGTAAGACCCTTGCTCGCGAGACGGGCGCCTGCGGGTGCCTACTGGACCTTGCGTTCCGCCCTCTCCAACATCCCGCTCGACAACAACGCCTCAGCGGCGACGGGAGACGGGTCATATGCGCCACGCCGGATTCGCCGCGGTCTTCGCCACAATGATTGCGTCAGGGCCCTTGCTGCCCGCGCCCGCTCTCGCTCAACAGGCTGCGCCGGCGGGCGATTATGTCATGGACCCCACCCACGCCAGCCTGAACTGGCAAGTGCTGCATCAAGGCATGTCCTGGTACACGGCGCGTTTCACCGGCTTTGCGATCGATCTCCATTTCGACCCGTCGGACGTCGCAAAATCGAAAGTCTCCGCATCCATCGACCCGAAATCGGTCGAGACCGACTACGAAAAGACGCGCCCGGCCGGCAACACGACGGACTTCAACGCCGAGATCGCCACCAATCCGCGCTTCCTCAACGCTGGCAAGTTTCCGAAAATCACCTTCGTCTCCACCGGCGTGAAGAAGACCGGCGACAAGACAGGCGTGATGAGTGGCAATCTCACCTTCCTTGGCGTCACCAGGCCCGTCACGCTCGATATCGCCTATGTCGGAGACCGCAACGACCCGCGCATCCAGAAGCACAAGGTCGGCTTCCAGGCGACGGGCTTGTTCAAGCGGTCTGACTTCGGGATGGAGGCCGGACCGGTGGGAGACGAAGTCAAAGTCGAGATCAACGCGGAGTTCGTACAGAAGTAAGGCCCGCCTGCCGCCAACCCTAAGGAGATCGCCATGCGCCAACTGGCCGCTCTCGTCCTGCCTCTGGCTCTGGTGGGGTCCTGCACCTCGATGATCCAGGCGAAGCAGACCCTTCAGACCGTCGGCTCAGGCCAGTACACGCTTGAAAAGCCGCATGGCTCGATTGTCTGGCGCGTCATGCACATGGGGCTGTCGCATTACACCGCCCGGCTGACAGACTGGGACGCCACGCTCGACTTTGACCCGAAGAATCCGGCCGCATCCCACATCAAGGCAATCATCAATCCGCTTTCGGTGAGCGCCGAGCATCCGACCGACAAGGACTGGAACCGGCACATCGGCGAGGATTTCCTGCTGGGCAAGGAATTCCCGCAGATCGTCTTCGAGTCGACCAAGGTCGAGCCCACCGGTGAATTCACCGGCAAGGTGACGGGAAATCTCTCCTTCGCCGGCATGACCCACCCGGTGACCCTTGACGTCACCTACAATGGCGCGATCGCCTCCTCGCCCTTCTTCGGCGGGCGGAGCCTGGTCGGTTTTTCCGCGCGCGGCGTGATCAAGCGGTCAGAATGGGGCGTCACGAACTACGCCTCAATCGTCTCGGACGATGTCGAGATCATCATCGAGGCCGAATTCGTGAAGGCCGGTTGACGCTGGCGCCGCCCCCTTCATCGGTGCGCACCGGGTGTGGCATGGTCTGGTCGGTCGCGATCCACAGCAAAGGGACGGTCGAATGACGGACGCCGCAAGCTACCGCTACAGCACCGTGGCGATTGTCCTGCACTGGCTGATCGCCGCCGCCATCATCGGGATGATCGGCCTCGGCTGGTACATGTCGGACCTCGCCAACACCGATCCGAGCCGGTTTCCACTGATCCAGCTGCACAAGTCGATCGGGATCACCATTCTTCTGCTGTCGGTCGCCCGGGTCATCTGGCGCCTGATGAACCCGCCGCCGCCTGACCCGCCGATGTCGGCCCGGCAGGCTGGGCTGGCGAAATTCGTCCACGTTTCGCTTTACGTGCTGATCATCGTGATGCCGCTGACCGGCTGGATCATGGTGTCGGCGTCGCCGTCCGGTGTGGGGACGATCCTCTACAACACCGTACCCTGGCCTCATCTGCCCGGGCTGAGCACATTGCCGCTCGACGCCAAGCGGCAACTCCACGAGCCGCTTGAATTCGTCCACTCCAAACTCGCATGGGTGATCATCGTGTTGCTAGGTTTGCACGTCGCCGGCGCTCTCAAGCACCAATTCATGGACCGTGACCAGCTCCTGGCGCGGGTGTGGCCCGGACTGTTTGGCCGCACCGCCGGGCCGGTGCGGAAGACCCGCGGCGCGCTCTGGGCTTTTGGCGGCGCCATCCTCTTCTTTGCAGTGGTCGCTGGCATGGGCGTCGTCGACGGACACGCCGCGCGGGCCGTCGGGCCTGAAACACCGGATGCAGCAAAGGCCTCGCCGGCGCCAGTGTGGAAAGTTGACCCCGCGCAAAGCTCGATCGTCTTCAAGGCCGCCTATATGGGCCGCGCCTTCAGCGGAAAATTCGACGACTGGACCGCAAATATCCAGTTCGACCCCGACAAACCGGAGGACGCGCGCATCCATGTCGTCGTGAAGACCGCTTCGGCCGACACCGGCGAGCCCTATTTCGACGACAGCCTCAAGGAGGGCGACTGGTTCGACATCCGGAAAAACCCGGAGGCCGTGTTCGAGGTCAACGAAGGTGTGCTGAAGGATGGCCCCACGCAATACGAAGCCACGGGCGTTCTCACGCTGAAAGGCCAGCGGTTCCCGCTCCGGCTGCCCTTCACGCTCCAGATCGACGGCAAGACGGCGAAGATGCACGCCGAGACGAGCCTGCAGCGCATGGCGCTTGGCATTGGCGCGGGCACGCCGGCCACCGAGCAGGACGACAAGACGAAGGAATGGGTGAAGGACGACGTTGCGCTCGTCGTCGATGTCGTCGCCACGCGCCAGTGAGAGGCGCGCGCGCATACGTTCGCGAATCGGAATCAGGTGTGGGTGACTCGATTTTCATTCTGACGCGCGTCTCGAGGCGTCGAAAAAGTGTGTCTCGAAAGTCGCAGCGGCGATACAAAATGAGTCACGCCAAACGCGGTCGCGGGCGCCTGTCGGCGCCTTCAACGACGATCGTGATCGCAGTTCGCGGGCGCCAGAACCGGGCGCTGGAACCACGGATGAAGTGATGGACAAGACGACCGATCACACGCGTCGCGAGGCCGCGCCGGTCGTTCCCGCCGATGACGCGAACCTGGTCAGCGCGAGTCGCATCCTGCTCGACGGAGGTCTGGTCGCGATGCCGACCGAGACGGTCTACGGCCTCGCCGCGGACGCCACGAACGGACGCGCGGTCGCATCGATTTACACAGCCAAGGGGCGCCCCTCCTTCAACCCACTCATCTGCCATGTCGCGGACCGGGCGATGGCGGAAACCTGCGCTGTCTTCTCTCCGCTCGCGCATGCCCTCGCCGACCATTTCTGGCCAGGACCGCTCACGCTTGTCCTGCCGCGCGCCGCAACCTGTCCGGTGAGCGAGCTTGCCACCGCCGGCCTCGACACGATTGCGGTGCGCATGCCGAAAAGCCCGGCGGCGCTTGAACTTATCCGGCTTGTCGGGCGTCCGCTCGCGGCGCCTTCGGCCAATCCCTCGGAGCGTCTTTCGCCGACCACCGCCGCCCACGTGGCGGAAAATCTCGGCGACCGGATCGACCTCATTCTCGACGGCGGCGTGTGCCGTGCGGGTCTGGAATCGACCATCATCGCGCTCACGAAAACCGGCGCCGCGATGCTGCGGCCGGGCGCACTCGCACGCTCCGGGATCGAGTTGCTCACAGGTCTGCTCACCGCGCCGGACCCCCACGCAGGCATCGTGGCGCCCGGCATGATGAGGCGCCATTACGCCCCCCGCGCGCCCCTTCGACTCGATGCCGTGGACGCGCGCGAAGGCGAATCGTTCCTTGCGTTCGGAGCGCCTCCGAAGGGTGTGACCGCCTCCCTGAATCTCTCCGAGAGAGGCGACCTCGAGGAGGCGGCGTCGAACCTCTTCGCGATGCTTCGGCGCCTCGATGCGACTTCGAACGCGATCGCCGTGGCGCCGATTCCTGACACCGGACTCGGAGAAGGAATCAACGATCGGCTCAAACGAGCCGCTGCACGTTTCCCCAAAGATGGTGTATGAGGGATTCGTTGAGTCGCTTTCTAAGGGAGGTGAGCTCAGCGCAATTGGATGATCGATCTCGCTGAGACGACATCCGAGGGACCATCTAAGGAGACTCCAGAATGGCTGTTAAGAAAAAAGCTGCGAAGAAGAAAACCGCCGCGAAACCCGCCGCGAAAAAGCCGGCGAAAAAAACCGCCGCGAAAAAGAAGAAGTAACTTCGCACTGGGCGGTCGGCAGCCCGGTCCGGGCTTGAGCCGCGGGAGAGATCCCCAGGCCGCCGACCTTCCCACCGAACTAGAGTTGAATTCCTCGCGCTCATCCGGTCACCGGGTGGGCGCGAACTCTTTTGGGGCCTCGCATCCCCGCGCGCGGCGCCGTGCGGGCGCAACCTTCGCCCGGCTATTGTTCACCGCCGGTCAGGCGCTTTGCCCGGAAACGCATCCCGCGGCGCGTGAACTTCCGGCAACACTCTGCTTCCAATGGAAATTCACCATGCTGCGGCTGCCATCCGCCGTGGTTTTGAATTGTGAGCCTGTGGATGAAACGCTAGGTTGACCTCCGACCTCATGGTCAGGGGACCCTCGAGATGGAAATCGTCGCTATTATCGGCGTCATCCTGCTGGCGCTGTTGTTCGCCTTCCTCATCTACAGAGCAGCGCGCACCTACGACGCCGGCGCGCACGCCACCTTCATCACCGCCAAGGGCGGCGAGTACTATGGCGCCCTGCGCGCGCCGATCACGCTCTGGAACCCGATGATCAAGGTGCTGAAGGACAAGCACGCCCCCGCCATCTCGATCATCACCCTCGATCCGTCAGGCACGGACTATTTCGAGAAATCCCTGGTCACCCGCCGCACCGGCGAGGTTTCGCTGCGGGTCCACGTCTGCGCCCCCCGTCCGTTCATCTCCCGGACCTCGGAGAAGAAGCAGCTGCGCATCAAGACCCGGGTGGCTTTCCAGTTGGATATCGAACGCATCCAGATCCCCAGCCAGATGGAGGCCTTCGGGGCGACGCTGGGCGCGCGCATCGAAAACCTCTTCGACAACGCCATCGGCCAGTACGAAGACCAGGAAGTTTTCGCCCGGCAGTCCGAGATCGAAGCCTCAGTGCTGCGCCAGCTTCAGGACATCGAATTCCCGCCAGACCCGATGCACCCCACCGGCATGCCGCTGGGCATAAAGGTCTACGAGGCGATCTTCTCCTATGAACCGGTCAGCTCCAGCGGCGTGACCGGAGACGGCGTCCGCGGCCCGATGGCCTACGCCAAGGACGATCTCGACGATCTGGCGGACATGCTGGAGAAGGCCGATCCCAAGACGGTCGAGGTCATCATGCGGATGATGGAGATGCAGACCCGGCAGAATATCGTCGAGCTGCTCTGCAAGTCCGGCGGCCTCGTCGCCTTCACGGCGCCTGAACTGGGCCTGTCCGAACGCCCGATCGACCGCGCGCTCAGCGGCATAAACCGCATGACGCCAGTGGCCGCCGAACCGGCGCCTGCGCCCGCGCAGCCAGCGCAGACGGACGGCTCGGACACTCCGGCGGCGGCCGCTCCGGTTGACCCGGCCGCGGCCTATTACGGCCTCGGCGCGCCGAAACAGCACTAGCCATAGCGTGTCCTGGCGGTTCCGCACCGCGCTTCGGCGGGCGCCGCGACGTGAGCGCTGGTAGTTTCCGACCGCTCCTGCGAAAGTGCGCCGTCGCGCAAGGGAGCAATGCATGGCGGATGGAGCGGTTCAGGGCCTGGTCGGCGAGCGGTTCTCCGCCGTGCGCGCGCAGTTCGAGCGCAATCTCGCCAGCGGCGAGGACATCGGCGCCTCGTTCTGCGCAACGGTGGACGGTGAAACAGTCGTTGATCTCTGGGGCGGCTATGCAGAGCCGGCCCGCACGCAGCCCTGGGTAAAGGACACCATCGTCAACGTCTATTCGACCACCAAGACGATGACGGCGCTCACGGCGCTGCTGGTCGCCGACCGCGGCGAACTCGATTTCGACGCGCCGGTTGCAAAATACTGGCCCGAATTCGCCGCCAACGGAAAATCCGGCGTGAAGGTCAGCCACCTGATGAGCCACTCGGCCGGTCTTTCGGGCTGGAAGGAGCGGGTCACCAAGGAAGACCTCTACGACTGGGACAAGGTCACCTCGCTTCTCGCCGCCCAGGCGCCGTTCTGGGAGCCAGGCACGGCGTGCGGCTATCACGCGGTCACGCAGGGTTATCTGGTCGGCGAAGTGGTCCGCCGCATCACCGGCAAATCGCTGGGAACCGTCTTCCGCGAGGAGTTCGCAGAGCCGCTGGGCGCGGACTTCCACATTGGCCTGCCCGCATCCGAGGATGCGCGCGTCGCCGAACTTGTTCCTCCACCGCCGGGCACAGGCATCGGCGACGGACAGCAGAGCGACCTTCTCCGCAACATGTCGACCAATCCCCCCATCGACGTCTCGGCGACCAGGACCCGGACATGGCGCGGGGCCGAGATTCCGGCGGCGGGCGGCACGGGCAACGCCCGTTCGGTCGCGCTGGTCCACACCATCCTCGCCAATGGCGGCATGGGGAAAGGTAAGCGCTTCATGTCAGAGGCGGGCTGCCGCAAGGCGCTGGAATTCCAGATCGGCGGCACGGACCTGATCCTCGGCATTCCCGTGCGCTATGGCCTCGGCTTCGGGCTCACCGGGGGACGCGTGCCCCTGCCCAACCCCAATTCGATGTACTGGGGCGGCTATGGCGGCTCGCTGGCGGTCATCGACATGGATGCGCGCACCACCTTCGCCTACGCCATGAACAAGATGGCCGGCACCACGGTGGGCGATATGCGGGCCTTCAGCCTGATGATGGAGATGTGGCAGGCGCTGGGCTAGACGACTCGCCCCGGGTTCATCCGGTTCTCCGGATCGAGCGCCCGCTTCACCGCGCGCATCATCTCCATCTCCACCGGCGACTTGCGCCGGGCGATCTCGTCGCGCTTCAGCTTGCCGACGCCGTGCTCGGCTGAAATCGAGCCGTTCAGCTCGGTGATCAGGTCGTGGATCGCCTGCGTGACGGCCTTGCCCTCACCCTCGAGATAGGCCTCCGCATCGCGTCCCTGCGGCGCGGTCACGTTGAAGTGGATGTTGCCGTCCCCGACATGGCCAAAGGCGATCAGGTCGCCATCCGGCGCCATCCGCTTCACCAGAGCCTCGCCGCGCTCCATGAACTCGGCCACGCGCGAGACCGGAACCGAGACGTCGTGCTTTAGAGCCTTGCCGTGGGCCTTCTCCGCCGGCGACAGGGTCTCGCGGATTTTCCACATCATGGCCGACTGGGCGATATTTTCCGCAATGGCCGCATCCCCAACCAGCCCGGCCTCGATGGCTTCGGCCAGCAACCCCTCCATCATCTCGCGTGCGCCTTCAGGGCGCGGCAGCGACAATTCGATCAGCACGCGCCACGGCGCCACGGCCGGCAGCGGATCGCGCGTGTCGGGGATGTGCTTCAGCACCAGACCCAGCCCGAAAGCCGGGATCAGCTCGAACCCGGTCACCGCTCCGCCTGTCCATGCACGGGCGCGGGCCAGCAGCTCCACGGCGTCGGCCGGGCTCTTCACCACCACCCACGCCGTTTCCTTCACAGCGGGTTTCGGGAACAGTTTCAGCGTCGCCGCTGTCACCACGCCCAGCGTGCCCTCCGCGCCGATAAAAAGCTGCTTCAGGTCATATCCGGTGTTGTCCTTCCGGAGCCCGCGCAGGCCGTTCCAGATGCGCCCGTCCGGCAAGACGGCCTCTATGCCCAGCACCAGGTCGCGCATCATGCCGTAGCGCAGCACCGCGACGCCGCCGGCGTTGGTGGAAATCAGACCGCCGATCGTGGCGACGCCTTCGGACCCGAGCGACAACGGGAAGAGACGACCCGCCTTGTCCGCAACCTCTTGCGCCTGCGTCAGCACGACGCCCGCCTCCAGCGTCATCGCATCGTTCAGCGGATCGACCTCGCGGACCTTGTTCATGCGCCTCAGGCTGATCAGCGCCTCGCCATAAGGCACGCCGCCATTGACCATGCCGGAATTGCCGCCCTGCGGCGTCACCGCGATCCCGAACTCGGCCGCCAACGCAAGCGCCTTCGACACCTCTTCGGTGGAGGCTGGCTTCACGAGAACCGGCGTCGATCCGTTCCAGCGGCCGCGCCAGTCGTGAACATGAGGCGCGATCTCCTGCGGGTCGATGGACACGCCTTTCGGACCCAGGGCCTCCGTCAGCCGGGCGATGAACGGGTCGATACGGGACTGGACGGAACTATCCGCCATGGCAGGGCGTCTCCTCGGGCAATGCGCCTAGCCTATCAGGTCGCTGCGCGGCTTGCAGCTTTTCACGCCCTTGCGCACCAGCGTCGTGACGAAAACATCACCAAAGCTGCCGACGAAGCGGAACCCCCGGGGCGCCCGCGCCGCAGAGAAACAGTTCCAGTCCGTGAATCCCGAATGTTCATAGGCGAAACAGGCCTGGCCTTCATCGTCGATCCTCAGCCGGCCATGTTCGACGCCAGCGGGGGTTTCGTAGAGCGTTTCACCCTTGGGATCGATGCATTCACGCCAGCTCATGCCGCGCCCGGTCTCGGCGCCATCTGCGTCCGTCTCCTGGACATAGCCCTGCATGTCGATGCCGAAGAGCGCGGCTTTCGCATCCTTTGCGGACATGACCGGCGCCGAACCGCCCCCCGCCTGGGCGCACGCCGGAAGGGCCGCCAACACCATGGCGCACGCCGCCAGGATAGCCGATGCGATCGAAATCCTCGCCATGCCCCCAGACTTACCATGCCGCCCTGAAAGCCGGAACACTCCGGATCAGCGGGCCCTATGTCCGGGTCGCAACTTGACTGGCCGGCCAAGCGCGGCTCCAAGAGACATCTCCACAAGCTCGGGAATATCTCCATGCCCTATTCGCCCTTCGATCTCAGCGGCAAGGTCGCGCTCGTCACCGGCGGCAATCGCGGCATCGGCTATGGCATGGCCGAAGCGCTGGCCCAGGCCGGCGCCAGCGTCGCCATCTGGGGATCGAACGAAAAGACCAACGGCGAGGCGGCGAAAAAACTCGGCGGCAAGGCGAAGGCGTGGACCGTCAACGTGGCCGACGAAACGGCTGTCGCCGCCGCGATGCTCGATGTCGTGAAGCATTTTGGCCGGGTTGATACGGTCATCGCGAATGCCGGCGTGGGCGGCGGCGCCAAGTCGTTCTCCGAATTCCCGACCGAAACCTATCGCCGGGTCCTCTCGGTGAACCTCGACGGCGTCTTCTTCACCCTGCGCGAAGCCTGCAAGCACATGGTCGAGCGCGCGAAGGCGGGCGATCCCGGCGGATCCGTTGCCGGCGTAGCCTCGCTCGCCGCCATCGAGGGCGCGGCCCGCAACGAGGCCTATGCCGCCACCAAGGGCGCTGTCATCTCCATGATGAAGTCCATCGCCGTGGAACACGCCCGCTACGGCGTGCGCGCCAACTCGATCCTGCCTGGCTGGATCGCCACCGACATGACACAGGGCGCGCAGGATAACCCGGCCTTCGCCGAGAAGGTCATTCCGCGCGTGCCGATGCGCCGCTGGGGCCAGCCCGCGGACTTTGGCGGCGTCGCCGTCTACCTGTGTTCCGATGCATCGTCTTACCACTCAGGCGATTCATTCGTGATCGATGGGGCGTATTCGATCTTCTGATAGGCAGATCGCCCCTCCCGATCCTGAATATCGATAAAGTGTCTCGCGCTCACACGCGTGGCTTGCTAATCCTGCTGCGTCCCTCCCGCGCCAGAGAAAAGTGAGCGCCATGACCCAGCAGCCCGTCGCCCGCCTCGCCGTCGCCGCACTTGCGGGAATCCTGCTTGCTGCCTGCCAGCCTGCCAGCAAGACAGCAGAGCCTGCGACGAAGCCCGCCGGACAACTCACGATCCCGCCGCTGAAACCGGTCATGCGAACGCTGGCCAACGGTCTGCGCGTCTATGAGATGCCGGATTCGAACACGGCCAGCGTCTCGGTCGCCGTTTGGTACGATGTCGGCGGCAAGAACGACCCGGCAGGCCGCTCCGGCTTCGCGCACCTCTTCGAACACCTGATGTTCAAGTCCACCAAGGACATGCCGCCGGAAAACATGGACAAGCTGACCGAATATGTCGGCGGCTTCAACAACGCCTCAACCTGGAACGACTTCACCAACTACTACGAGACGGTTCCGGCGAACTACCTCGAGAGCGTTCTCTGGGCCGAATCCGAGCGCATGGGCTCGCTGGTCGTCGACGACGCCAACTTCAAGTCCGAACGCGATGTGGTGAAGGAAGAACTTCGCCAGTCGGTGCTGTCGCGCCCATACGGCAAGCTGTTCAACCTCTACCTGCCGGAGGCGAACTTCTCCGTGCACCCCTATGGTCGGCCGGTGATCGGGTCGATCAACGATCTCGACAGCGCCACCATCGACGACGTTCGAGCCTTCCATGCGGCTTACTACCGGCCCGACAACGCGATCCTCGTGATCTCCGGCAATTTCGATACGGCCAAGGTCGACGCCTGGGTCGACAAGTATTTCGCGCCGCTCACGACGCCCAAGCGGCCCATCCCGCGCGTGACCGCGGTTGAACCTGCCCGCACCGCACCGAAATCCCTCATCGTCTACGAACCCAACACGCCGCTGCCGGCCGTGGTGGTGTCATGGCCCGGCCTCGCGCCGGACAGCCCGGACCTCGCCGCCTGGATGATTATGGACGCCATCCTGCAGCGCGGACAGGATTCCCGCCTCTACAACGCGATGGTCTACAACCAGAAACTGGCGGCCGAGGTCGAATCCAACTTCGAGGTCACGCAACAGGCTGGCGTCTATGCGCTGATCGCCATTCTCAGCGAGGGCAAGTCGGCCGACGATGGCCTGAAATCGCTAAATGCCGAAGTGGCGAAGATGCGCGATGCGCCGGTCACCGACGCCGAGCTCGATGAAGCCCGCAACGAGTTGATCACGGAGGCGCTGGAAAGCCGCGAAACCTCGGACGGCCGCGCCTTCGAACTGGCGCGCTCGGTCATCCTGTTCAACGACCCCACCGCTTCCGACAAGCTTCTGGCCAAGCTGCAGACCGTCACGGCCGCCGATGTGCAGCGCGTGGCGAAAGCAATCATGGACGACAACCGCTCTGTCACCATCCGCTACCTGCCGGAAGCGCTGGCCAAGGGCGCCAAGTCGGACACGATCGAACCCGCCGCCACCATCGAGACGACGAAAATCGACATTCCCGCATCGGACATTCCGGTCTATGCGCTCGCCCCCGAGGGCAAGCGCGAACAGGCCCCGCCGCCCGGCCCGGCCGTCGCCGTCAACGTCCCCAGCGCCTCGGAGAAGACGCTCCCGAATGGCCTGCGCGTCATCGTCGCCAACAAGCCCGGCCTGCCGCTGGTCAGCGCGGACCTGCGCATCGCCGCCGGCGGTTCGCTCGATACGCAGGCCAAGGCCGGCCTCGCCACGCTGACCGCGGACCTCGCCACACGCGGCACCGCCACACGCTCGGCGACGGACATCTCGCGCCAGATCGAAAGCCTTGGCGCCTCGCTCAATGCCGGCGCAGGCGCCGACTCGACCGATGTCTCGCTCCGCACCCGGTCTGACAAGACGAAGGACATCTTCGCCATCATGGCGGACGTGGTGCAGAATCCGGCCTTCAAGGACGAGGAACTCGCCCGCGCCCGGCAGGAAACGCTCGACGGCCTGATGGTGTCGCTGCGCCAACCCTCGTCTGTCGGGCGCTACGCCATGACACGCCGGCTTTATGGCGACGGCCCCTACGGTTCGGTGCCCTCGCCCAAATCCATCGCCGCGCTGACGCCGGCGGACGCCGTGGCCTTCCACAAGATCCACTGGACGCCGTCCAATTCGGTTCTCGTGATCACGGGCGACATTACGCCTGAGAACGGCTTCGCCGTCGCCCGGGACTATCTGGGCGGATGGGAGCAGCCCGTCGACGTTTCGCCGCCGCCCCCGGCCCCCAAACCGGCGGCGTCATCCTCGCCTGCGGCGCCCGATGAACCGACGCCCGCGCCCCTCGTCGTCGACATTCCGAAAATCGGCCAGGCCGCCGTCTTCATGGGCCAGACCGGCCCATCGCGCACAGCGCCCGACTATTTCGCCACGCTGGTCGCCAATGATGTGCTCGGCGGCGGCTATTCGGCCCGGCTGAACGAGGAAATCCGCATCAAGCGCGGGCTTTCCTACGGCGCCTCGTCTCGTATCGCCTCGCGTAAGGATGCGGCCCCTATCATCGCCGGAGCCCAAACCCGTAACGACGCCGTGCCGCAAGTCGTGAAGCTGATGAGTGGCGAGATGTCCAAGCTGGGCGCCTCGGCAATCCCCACCGATGAGATGGACGCCCGCAAGGCGACGCTGATCGGCTCGTTCGGGCGGAGCGTCGAGACGACGGCGGGTCTGGCCGGCCAGCTCTCGGAACTCGCGCAGTTCAACCTTCCGCTCGACAAGCTGCAAACCTACACCAGCGACATCTCGGCGGTGACGCCCGAAGCGGCGGAAGCCGCCGCCAAGGCGCACTTCAATCCGGCGACAGCCGCGCTGGTCGTCGTCGGCGACGCCAAGGTGTTCGGGAAGGATCTGGCGAAGGCCTATCCGAAGCTGGAAACCATCGAGATCAGCAAGCTGAACCTCGACAGCGCCACGCTGAAATAGGCGGGGTTTCTAGATCCCGGCGACCCAGAGCTGGAAACGCGCCGCGATCACGAACGACAGCAGGACGAACAGCACGATCGCTGTCGCCACGCCGCCCGTGACCAGGCGAACCGGCGTCATGTCGGTATCGGCCAGCGGTTCGAGAAAGAAGGAGCGCAGGCTCGGCGGCTCGCATGTCTGCTTGAGGAACCAGGGCGCCAGCCGCGCCCCGATCCAGAGCGCCCAGGCCGTCAGCCCGACCGAAAACCCGAACAACCAGAGAGCCGGAACCAGATCGTCAACCCAGGCGGTCATCGCGAGTGAGCTCCAGAAGACGTCCCCGGCGCCTTCTGAATCAAGTCGCGAATCCCGTCAAACAGACTTGGCGCCGCAGGGCGGCTTCTACTTCTTCAGATTCCCGCAGAAACGCTGGATTCGCCGGCCGGCCTCCTCCAGTTTTTCCGTCGCTGTTGCGTAGGAGATACGGAAAGCTGGCGACAGGCCGAAGGCCGAGCCGAACACCACGGCCACCTTCTCCTCTTCCAGCAGCGCCGCCGCGAAGGCCTCGTCATCCGTGATCAGCTTGCCGCCGCCGGACGTCTTGCCGATGGCGCGGCTGCAGTCGGGATAAACGTAGAATGCGCCTTCCGGTGTCGGGCAGCGCAGCTCCTCGGTCTGGTTCAGCATGTTGACCATCAGGTCGCGGCGTTTCTTGAACAGTTCCTGGTGCCTGGGGATGAAGTCCTGCGTGCCGTTCAGCGCCTCGACCGCCGCCCATTGCGAGATCGAGGACGGGTTGGAGGTCGTCTGGCTCATCACCTTGGCCATGCCCTTGATCAGGGCTTCCGGCCCGCCGGCATAGCCGATGCGCCAGCCGGTCATCGAATAGGCCTTCGACACGCCGTTCATGGTCAGCGTGCGCTCGTAGAGACGCGGCTCCACCTGGGCGATCGTCCAGAACTTGAAGCCGTCATAGACGAGGTGTTCGTACATGTCGTCCGTGAGGATCCACACCTGCGGATGCCGCAGCAGCACATCGGCCAGCGCCTGCAGTTCTTCTTTCGTATAGGCCGCTCCCGACGGGTTGGACGGCGAGTTGAGGATCAGCCATTTGGTCTTCGGCGTGATGGCGGCTTCCAGCGCCTCCGGCTTCAGCTTGTAGGCGTCCGCCGCCTTCGCCTCGGCGAACACCGGAACGCCGCCGCAGATCAGCGCCATCTCCGGATAGCTCACCCAGTAGGGCGTCGGGATCACCACCTCGTCGCCGGGATTCAGCGTGGCGACGAAAGCGTTGAAGATCACCGGCTTGCCGCCCGGCGACACGTTGATCTGGGAGGGTTTGTACTCCAGCCCGTTCTCGCGCTTGAACTTGGCGCAGATCGCCTGCTTCAGCTCCGGGATGCCGTCGACGTCGGTGTATTTCGTCTTGCCGTCCTGGATCGCCTTGATCGCGGCGGCCTTGATGTTTTCCGGCGTGTCGAAATCCGGTTCGCCCGCGCCGAGGCCAATCACCTTCTCGCCCGCCGCCGCCAGTTCGCGCGCCTTCTGGGTCACCGCAATGGTGGCCGAGGGCTTGATGCGTTTCAGGGCTTCGGAAATCGGCGCGGCGGCCATGGAAATATGTCCTCTTCTCGGGGTTTGACGCGGGCCTGATACGCCAAAGCCGCGGCATTTACAAACGGCGGTTCATCGAAACGTCACGCCATCATCACATGGCGGTTTTGCGAAATTTTTCGCCCAGCCCGCCCCGACGCGATTCTGTCACCGACCGGTCATGGCGCCTGACTAGTCGGTTCCGGCAGTCGACGCGGATCTCCGCGTCCGGGACACATCGGGGAAGACATGAAATTGATCTGGAAGATTGCGCTGCTCGTCAGCGCCAGCGCCTGCGCAAACCTTGCCGCCAACGCCCAGTCCGGTCCCGCCGCGGAGCCGGCCGCCGCCGCCGATGACGCAGCAGCGACGGACACCATCGTGGTGATCGGCGAAGGCGTAACGCACTCGACTTCGGAAACCACGGAAACGATGGCGCTGCAGAAGGCGCCGGTATCCAGCGTGCTCGACCAGATCGGCGAACTTCCCGGCGTGCTCGTTTCAGAAGGCGACACGTTCGGCGGCGACGACTGGTCGACCACCATTTCGCTGCGCGGCTTCCAGTCCAACCTCTCCGAACAGCAGATCGGCATCACCGTCGACGGCCTGCCCAACGGGAACTCCGGATATGGCGGCGGCGCCAAGGCGAACCGCTACATCGACTCGCCCAACCTGGATAAAGTGGAAGTCTCGCAGGGCACCGCCGATGTCGCTTCGCGCTCGCTCGAGGCCCTGGGCGGCACGCTCAACTTCACGACTTCGGATCCCCTCAAGGAAAAGCGCCTCCGTTTCATCGGCTCGGCGGGATCATTCAACGCGCAGAAGGAATACGCCCGCTATGATACCGGCGAATTCCTCCCCAACACCTACGCCTGGCTCAGCATCTCTCATCAGGAACAGGACGACTGGGTCGATTCCGACGTGCCGTCGACGCGCGATCACGCAGCCCTGAAGGTCAAATCGGACCAGGGCCCGCTGGGCCTCACCGGATACCTCTCCTGGGACGACACGCACGAGCACAACTATCAGTCGATCACGCCGGCGGAATTCGCACAGGATCCGAACTGGGACCGCCTGACCTCGCAGTGGCTCGACAATCCCTATGTGAACCAGCTCTACCGCCCCGCCTGGGGCACGCTGCGGCAGAACCTGTTCGGCTACATCAAGGGCGACTACACGCCTGTGGACGGCCTCAAGATTTCGGGCTCCGTCTATGATCACGAGCTGGACGGCCGCGGCGACTGGGTGCCGCCCTATCTCGTCGACGTCACTGACGACGGCGCCGGCAATCCAGAATCCGAACTCAATTCCCGCGTCGATGGCGGGCCGCTGCTTGGCCAGATCTTCTTCGTCGACGCCAACGGTGCGGCCCTGTCGCCGACGCCGGGATGCGCCTCGTCGATCACCTTCCCCTATGGCGGCGCTGGCCCGCAATACGACCCGGCCTGCTATCCGGCCAACGCCATTCCGGTCCAGTCCTACCGGCACACGCACTACCAGCAGAAACGCCGCGGCGTGACCGCCGACTTTGCCTGGGACGCGGATTTTGGCGCGGTCGCCAACACCCTGCGCGGCGGCGTCTGGTATGAGGACACCGAACGCGATGAATATCGCGACTGGCACACACTGATCGACGCCCGCGTGGGCGACGAATTCAACAGCCAGCCCTACTGGGTGCAGTACAACCGGAAATATCCCTACCAGACCTTGATGTACTACATTGAGGATCAGGCAACCTTCGGACCCGTGACCGCGCGTTTCGGCCTCAAGCAATATGACATCACGCTGAAACGCGAAGACCTCTTCGGGGCGAGCCCCAACATCAAGCTCAACTCGGACAGCGACCTCCTGCCGTCCGGCGGCCTCACCTGGAAAACACCGGTCAGCGGCCTCGAACTCTTCGCGGGCTACGGCAAGAACTTTTCCTCGATCAAGGACGGTGTGCTCGAAGCGGGGGCGACCGCGCTTGGAACCATCAAGCCCGAAACGGCAGAGAACGTCGATTACGGCGCCCGCTATGTCGGCCGCCGCTTCTCGGGCTCGATCACGGGCTACAACATCCGCTTCTCCAATCGCGTCACCTTCGTGCCAGCGACGACAGGATCGGGCGCTCCTGACTACCTGAACGAAGCCGAAGGCAGCTACATCAACGTCGGCGGCATCGAATCGAAGGGCGTCGAGGCGGCGGGCACGTTTGAAATCTCCGACAACTGGTCGCTCTACGGCGCCTACACCCACAACGACTCGAAATATCTCGGCACCGGCTCCGCCGCCGGCGACGCGCTGCTCGGCATCTATGTGGGCAACACCGTTCGCGGCGCCCTGAAGCAAACCTTCGTCGCGTCCGCCGACTGGCGCGATAACAACTACTTCGCCGGCCTGTCGTACAAATGGGTCGACAAGATCTATGTCGACGCCGCCAACACGACGGCGCTCGACTCTTTCGGCGTCGCCGATCTCTATGTCGGCGTAAATGTCGACGCCTTCATGCCGGAAATGAAGGGCCTGGACCTTCGCCTGAACGTCAACAACCTGTTCGACGAAAGCTACATGTCGGGCGTGGTGGGCGACGGCACCGCCTATATCGGCGCGCCGCGCTCGGTGGTGCTGACGCTGACAGCCGACTTCTAGAGACAGTTGGCGCGGGAGATCGTTGATTCGATTCCCCGCGCCAATTCGCGCACAGCCCCGACAGGCCAGCAGACAGCGTTTGCGCGGCGCGCAACATCGCCTATCGTTGTGTGGAGTCGCCCTTGGGGGGCTCCTGTACCAGCGGTCGACCCTTCGGGGTACGGCCGCGTGTTTTCATGCGCGGGAGAGAGCGCCAGACGATGTCGCGAGGAATCACGCCAAGGATTGCGGCCGCTGCATTTGCCGTCATGTGTTTCACCGGCGCCCAGTATCTTGGCGACCGGATGTCGATCGACGTTCCGGATGCCTGGACGGCGCAGGGGCCAGCGCAGGACGGGCTTGTTACCTTCACCGAACCGGGCGGCATGGCGAACTGCAACATTCAGACGGTCGATAGTTCGGATCTGGCCAAGCTCAGCATTGACGAGATCAACAAGGAAACGGCCCACGCCTATTCGGCGGCTGAATACGCCGATCTGCTCGGGCAGGAGCCATCCGCAATCAGCCTGGTTTCGAGCGAAATCCAGCCGTTCGCCGACGCCTGGTTCCACATTGCGACGTTCCGTTTCCAGACCACCGACGGACCCGAGGTCTCGATCCGTTTCGCATTCTATATCCTGCCGGGCCGCATCTCGATGGCGGGCTGCTATGCCAGTTCGGCTGATTTTGCGAAGTACGATTCCTTGTTCGACAAGACGATCAAATCCTTCCGGCCTTGGTAGGGCGCCTCAGAAGGTCAGTGGGAGATGAACAAGGGACGGCTCGAAGCGTTCAGCGATGGCGTGCTGGCGATCATCATCACGGTAATGGTCCTGGAGCTGAAGGTTCCGCACGAACCGACGCCGGCGGCTCTGCTGGAGGTCTGGCCGGTCTTCCTCAGCTACGTGCTGAGCTTCGTCTTCATCGGCATCTACTGGAACAACCACCACCACCTGCTCCACATCGTCCACCACATCAGCGGCGGCGTCCTGTGGGCCAACCTGCACCTGCTGTTCTGGCTGTCCCTGGTGCCGTTCTCCACCGGATGGATGGGCGAGAATCATTTCGCGCTGTGGCCGGTGGCCATCTATGGCCTCAACCTGATCGGTTGCGCCATCGCTTTCACCATCCTGCTGCGGTTTCTCATCGCCACGAACGGCAAGGACTCGGCGCTCGCCAAAGCCGTGGGCAATGACTGGAAGGGCAACGTCTCACTGGTGATCTACGTGCTCGGCGTCGGCCTCGCCTTCGTCGAGCCCGTATTGGGCCTGGCCTGCTATGTGGCGGTCGCCGTCATATGGTTCGTGCCCGATCGGCGGATCGAGCGCGCCTTGCCCGCAAAACCGGACTAGCGCTCTCCTCTCCGTCAACCAACCGGCGTCACCTTCTCGAAGGTCTTGCAGGTGGTCTGCACGGCCTCGTAGCGCGTCTCGGCGTCCTTGTCCCCGGAGAGGCCGGCATTGGCGTCCGAGACGATGGACCCGGCGACACGATCGAGATCCTCATCGACGGCCTTGTTGGACTTCTTGCCCTTCGTGTCCTCGATGTGCTTGTTCCAGGCGGACTTGAGCGCCTTGTCGACCGCCGCGCGCGTTTGCAGGTCCTTCAGCGCGTCGCCCGTCGCCTTGCCCGACCTCGCGTTCGCCACCTGCTCCGCGACGTCGTAGTACCGGTAGCATTTGAGCGCCTGCTCGTAGGTCACATTCGTATCGATTTCTATCTTGGCCTGCTTCCCGCCTTGCGCATGCGCCGCTGTCCCCACAAGGGCCGCGCTCACACCGATTGCGGCGGCCAGCGTCTTCATCGATCCCATGGTTTTCCTCGTTCGACGGGTCGGTTCACGACTGGAGGAAGCTGCCCGTTCCGCTCCGCTCCTGATCCCTTGTCCCCCGCACGGCGGCAAACCTGCCGGTGGGACCGGCCGGATGTCAAATGTCCTGTCAGCAACCCGATCCGGAACAAATCCAGCCGCCACATGTCCAGCACGCGCCGGCTTCGACCGCGGCCCTTTTTGATGTGCAGCGGGTTTAGGGACTCGACATACGCTGGTCGCTTCGAGCCCGTTTTCGCGAGTCCGGACTTTACGTCGTGTCGCGGCCGCAGAATCCGCGCCAGGCGCCGTTCTCGCTGGACCGGCCCGGTCAATTCTGCCAAATTGTTAATCCAGTCGCGCGCGTGGGGCGCGTTGGAAAATCCCTGGGGGAATCTCATGAAGATTCGCGCCGCTGCCGCCGCTCTTGCCGCCGCAGCCTGTCTCGCCATGCCTGCTTTCGCCGAGAAGATGACCAACCAGTCTGTGATCGACCTCACCAAGGCGAAGATGAGCGATGACGTGATCATTTCAGCAATCAACAGCGGCACGCCTGCTTTCGACACCTCGGCCAAGGGACTTATCGCGCTCAAGAACGCCGGCGTCTCGGACGCCGTCATGCAGGCAGTCATCGGCGCCAACGCCGGCCCATCGACGGCCTCGGCGCCGGCGGCGTCCGGCAGTCACGCCGCAGGCGGTCCTTCCCCTGAACAGGCGACCCTGATCGACGGCGGCAAACACGTGCAGATGCGCTATCTCACGCCGACGCTTCGCCACGTCGCAGCGCCGTTCGCCGGCCTGCGCACATACGCTTCGCTCTCGGGCCGCACCGCCGCCTTGCGCACCAGCGCGACACCGAAATTCGTCATCGCCGTGCCGAACAACGCACAGCCTGAAAGTTACTTTACGCTCGCTCATCTGGCGCAGCAGCGGAACGGCAATCGCGAAGTGCTGGTTGGCGGCGGCTATTACAGCTACTCGACCGGGATCACGAAGGACCGCGTCGTGCCCTGCACCAGCACCAAGGCCGCCAGCCAGGCAGGTGCTCCCGCCGGCTTCACCATGTATGAAATCGCACCCACGGATCCGCTGGCCCCGGGCGAATACGCGCTGGTCCTCTATTCCAGCGTCGTGCGCTCAACCGGCTGGTTCGAAAGCGGCCTAGACAGCTATTTCGACTTCGGCGTGGATTGAGGCGCTTGCCGCCCCTTTGAACCGCCGCCCGACCTCGCCTACCTTGGGTGCATGGAGTCCCCGGAAACCCCGTCGCCAGAGGCCGATCCGGCTGAAGCCGCCGCGCCTGCCGCTCCGCGCCTCGCCGGGGTTGACGTCGTCAGGGACAACCTGAAGCGCCTGCCGCCAAAACCCGGCGTCTATCGCATGTACGACGAGCACAACGACCTGCTCTATGTCGGCAAGGCGCGGAACCTCAAGAACCGGGTCGGCTCCTACGCCAAGCTGGGCGGCCACACCCAGCGCATCGCCCGCATGATCTCGCTGACGCGCTCGATGGAGTTCGTCGTCACCGCCTCCGAAACCGAAGCGCTGCTGCTGGAAGCCAATCTGATCAAGCGGCTCAAGCCGCGCTTCAACATCATCCTGCGCGACGACAAGTCCTTCCCCCACATCCTCATCCGCGAGGACCACGAGGCGCCCCAGGTGCTGAAGCATCGCGGCGCCAAGCGCATCAAGGGTCAGTATTTCGGACCCTTCGCCTCGGCCGGCGCTGTCGACCAGACGCTCGACACGCTGCAGAAGGCATTCCTGCTGCGCACGTGCACCGACAGCGTCTACGCCACCCGCTCGCGCCCCTGCATGCTGCACCAGATGGGCCGCTGCTCGGCGCCCTGTGTCGGCATCATCTCCCTGCCCGACTACGCCCAGCTGGTCAGCCAGGCGGAAAGCTTCCTCAACGGCGAGGCCGACGCGCTGCAGACCCGCCTTTCCACCGAGATGGAATCTGCCGCCCAGCAACAGGACTACGAGCGCGCCGCACGCCTGCGCGACCGCATCCGAGCCATCGCGTCCGTCCGCTCGACCCAGGGCGTCAACCCGGAAGGGCTGGTGGAGGCGGACGTGTTCGCCATCCACACCGATGCGGGCCAGTCCTGCGTCCAGGCGTTCTTCTTCCGCGCCGGCCAGAACTGGGGCGCGACGGCCTATTACCCGAAACACGACCGCGACGATCCGCCAGAGTCTGTCCTCGCCGCCTTCCTCGCCCAGTTCTACGACGACCGCCCGGTGCCGAAGCTGATCCTGCTCAGCCATGACATCGACGAGGTTGATCTGATCCAGGAGGCGCTGGAACTGCGCGCCTCGCACAAGGTCGAGCTGCGCACGCCCCAGCGCGGGGAAAAGCGTGAGATCGTCGGGCAGGCGCTGCTCAACGCGCGCGAGGCGCTCGGCCGCAAGCTGGCCGAAACGCAAAGCCAGGCGCGCATCTTCGCGGCAATCCAGAAGATCTTCGACATGCCCGAACCACCCAGGCGGATCGAGGTCTACGACAACTCGCACATCATGGGGACCAACATGGTCGGCGGCATGGTGGTGGCGGGACCGGAGGGGTTCGAGAAAAACAGCTACCGCAAGTTCAACATCAAGGACGAGGACCTCGAACCGGGCGACGACTACGGCATGATGCGCGAAGTCATGCGCCGCAGGTTCTCGCGGCTGAAAAAGGAAGCGGAAGACGCTGCTGCAGAAAATCGCCCGCGCCCGGAAACGTGGCCTGATCTCGTGCTGATCGATGGCGGTCTGGGCCAGCTATCCGTAGTCCGCGAAACCGTCGAGGCGCTGGGGTTTGCGCCCGGCGAACTAAACCTCGTCGCCATCGCCAAAGGGCCGGACCGCAACGCGGGGCGCGAGCAGTTCTTCCGCCCCGGTCGGGCGCCCTTCCAGCTTCCGCCGTCGGATCCGGCGCTCTACTACCTTCAGCGCCTGCGCGACGAGGCGCACCGCTGGGCCATTGGCGCCCACCGCGCCAAGCGTTCGGCGCAGATCGGCGCCAATCCGCTCGACGACATCACGGGCGTCGGCGCCGCCCGGAAAAAGGCCCTGCTGCACCGTTTCGGCTCGGCCCGGGGCGTCAGCCGCGCAACCGTGACCGACCTCCAGACCGTCGAAGGCGTCAACGCCGCCCTGGCCCAGCGCATCTACGACCATTTCCACGGGGGCGGGTGATGTCCGAGATTCCTCGCACCATCGAGATTGCGGTCGAACCCAAATCGAAGACCGACCAGCCGAAGCTATCGGCCGCGCTCGACGAGCTGGAGAAAGCGGACGCGGCGCTTGTTCGCTGGATCGACCGCAACCACAGCCAGGCATTTCTCACTTGCCTGGATCATCGACACCTGACGAATACGCTCCACGCCCTCCGCACAAGATACAGCGTCAACGCCAATTTTGGCACACCGCAAGTAGCCTACCGTGAAGCAATCGGGCGCGCCGCCGACATCGACTACACGCACAAGAAACAGTCAGTCGGCGCCGGGCAATTCGCACGCGTCAAGCTCCGCTTGGAGCCTCTTCCGGCTGGTTCGGGGTTTGTGTTCGAAGACGGCATTCAGCGGACGCCGGATTACGGCGGCGCGGTTCCCCTGGAGTTCATCCCCGGCGTCGAAAAAGGCATTCGGTCCGTCGCTGCCTCTGGCCCATTCGCCGGCTTCCCGGTCATCGACTTCAAGGCAATCCTCCTGGATGGCGCCTACCACGACGCCGACTCCAGCACGTTGACGTTCGAGATCGCAGCGCGGGCCGCATTCCGCGAGGCGGCGGACAGACTTGGGATAATGCTGCTCGAACCGATCATGAAAATCGAGGTGGTGTCCCCGGAGGGCCATGTCGGCAGCGTAATCGGCGATCTCAACTCGCGCCGATGCGTGATCCACAGCCAAGAGATGCGTGGGACGGACACGGTGATTAACGCGTCCGTCCCGATCGCGAATCTCTTCGGCTTTGACGACGCACTGTCACGCAATACGCAGGGCCGCGGCAGCTCTGCGATGTGGTTCGACCGGTACGAACCGGTTCGTCCCCGCGGCGGCGATCCGGACAATTTCCCGCCCGCCGTAGGAATGAGAGCCTAGCCGTGTCGACTGACCGGTCGAGGTTGAGAGAGACCGGTCCATCGCTTGCCCGCCAAAACTGCCGCAGCCCTGCGCCACATTCAGGGCCCATTCATGGGCGATCTGGCAGCCTGCTTCGCATGAGTTCCAGTTCTCCCGAGGGGGCGTGATGATCCGTCGCCTGCTTGTGGCCGCCGCCTTTGGCGCCGTGGCCGGCCTCGCCTTCATCGCCCTCGCCGCGCCTCGCGCCGCGGCGCAGTCGCCGTTCGAGGCCGGCAACCGGATGCTGGCCAACGCCGCCTCCGAAATCGCCATGGGCCAGCTGCAGTTCGGCGCCAACACGCTGACGGCCACCTTCGCCTCGGCCCTGCAGCGCTCGCGCGACACGGCCCGCGCGGACTCCCACCCCATCCCGGCCGACATCCGCAACGCGCTGGAGCCCTTCTATCCGGACGAACTCCTGAAAAACGTGCGCTACTCCATCGGCGACACGACGCCCGCCGGAGTGGCCGGCTTCGCCATCCGCAACGGCAACGCGGCGGCCGTGACGCTGGTCGACACCATCGTGTTCAAGGACGAGGACTACACGAAGAATCTCGCCCTCTGGGCGCATGAACTCCACCATGTCGAGCAATACCGCGACTGGGGCCTCGATGGCTTCGCCCACCGCTACATGTTCGGATGGGCGGAAGTGGAAGACGAAGCCAGCGCCAAGGCCGCACAATTCGTCGACTGGTACAAGCGCAAGACCGGCCAGATCCGCTAAAGCCTATCGCCCGGCGCTAAACATGTGAAATAGTCCCCAGGCAACCGGAGGGCTCGCATGTCAGCTGCACGGAACGTCATCGCGCTTGCCGCGACCCTTGTCCTTGCAACCGCATGCACCGCGTCTCCCACGGCCGCAATGCCCCGGACGGCGCCGACGCCTGCAACCCAGCATCCGGTGCAGCTGTTCGAGGTTTCGCTCGATACAAAGGTTCCCGGGCCGGTGTCGGGGCGCCTGCTTGTGGTGACCATGCCCTGGGCCGATGCGAACCGGAACGGCAAGACACCCTCGATGCTTGCCGCCGCGCCGGACGATCCGATCGCCGCACAGGAGCTGGATTATCTCGCCTCGGGCGGCAGCACCTATATCGACGCCGACGCCAAGGCCTATCCGGCGCCATTGTCGAAAGCGCCGCCCGGCGACTACGCTGTCCAGGCGATCCTCGATGTGAACCACGACTATGCCTACGGAGGGCCGGGGCCGGGCGACATCGTCAGTCCCGTTTATCGCGTTCATCTGCCGGGCGGGATTCCACAGCTTGTGCTGGACGCCGTCACCCCGCAACCAGTCGCCACGGAACGGCCGCTGCAGCAATCGGCCGATGCGGCCGCGAAATCTGACGCCTTCGAAAAGCATCTCGATGACATCGATTTTGTCAGCCCGGCGCTCTCTGCATTCTGGGGCCGGCCCATGCATATCCGCGCCTGGGTTCTGACGCCGCCGGGCTATGAAACGTCGAAGGAAACCTATCCCGCCGTCTACCGCGCCGAAGGCTTTGGCGGCACGCATGCGCGCGCCCGGCGCCCCGCCCTCAATCACTGGAACATGATGCTGTCGGGCGAAACGCCGCCGATGATCCGCGTCTTCCTCGATCATTCCACGCCGTGGGGCACGACCGAGTTCGCGGATAGCGTCAACAACGGCCCGTGGGGCAAGGCGCTGACGGAAGAACTGATTCCCTATCTCGAGAGCAAATACCGGATGGACGCAAAACCCTCCGGCCGTTTCGTCACCGGTCACTCGTCCGGCGGCTGGTTCGCGATGTGGCAGCAGGTCCGCTACCCGAAAGTCTATGGCGGCACATGGGCGCGCGCACCGGATCCGGTGGACTTCCACTCCTTCACCGGCATCGACATCTACCGGCCGGGCGCCAACGCCTACACGCGGCCGGACGGCTCCTCGCAATACCTGATGCGAAACGCCAAGGGCGAAGAGATCGTGTCGTTCCGCCAGTACAGCCAGCGTGAGGAAGTCGAGGGCGATTATGGCGGACAGATCGATTCCTTCGACTGGGTCTTTTCGCCCAGGGCCGACGACGGCAGGCCGCAGCCGCTGTTCGACCGCCATACCGGCGTCATCGATCCTTCGGTCGCCGCCTACTGGCGCGAGAATTACGACATCGCCGCCATCATCCAGCGCGACTGGAAGACGCTGAAGCCAGACCTCGACGGCAAGATCCACCTCATCGTCGGCACGGTCGACACCTTCCACCTCAACGAGGCGGCCGAACTGCTGCAGCACGAACTCGACGACCTGGGCGCGAAATCATCCTTCACCTTCATGCCGGGCCGGACCCATGGCACGCTCGACAGGATCGGCTGCGACCCGCAAGGTCTGGAAAAGAAGATCGCATGGGAGATGTGGGCCATGGCGCGGCCCGGCTCGAAGCTGGCGCCAAAGCCCGCGCCGAAGTGCGCCGCGAACTGAACAAGCCCAGGGAGACGCGTTGTGAACAAGGCCGCAAGACCGAAGCTGCTGAAGGAAGATATCATCGAGCCGGCCCTGCCGATCATCGACCCACACCACCACCTGTGGGACTACCGGGCGCTCGCCGCCTCCCTCCCACCGCCCGATCATCCCTTCACCTTCATCATCCACCGCTCCGGCCGCTACCTGCTCGACGACCTGCTGGCCGACACCAGCACCGGCCACAACATCCGCGCGACGGTCTTCATGGAATGCGGCGCCATGTACCGGGCCGACGGCCCCGCCGAGATGAAATCCGTCGGTGAAGTCGAGTTCGTCAACGGCATAGCCGCCATGTCGGCCAGCGGCCTGTTCGGTCCCACGCGCGCCTGCGCCGCGATTGTCGGGCACACCGAACTGAATCAGGGCGCGAAAGCCGGCGAGGTGCTGGACGCCCTGGCGGCGGCGGGCGGCGGGCGCTTCCGCGGCATCCGCGACACGGCTTCCGCTGACGCCGACAGCACCGTGCTCGGCCCGCTGAACCGGCGGGGAACCGGCCTCTACATGGAGCCGAAATTCCGCGAAGGCTTCGCCGAACTCGGAAAACGCGGGCTCACCTTCGACGCCTGGCTGCTGGAGCCGCAACTGCCCGACCTGATCGATCTCGCCCGCGCCTTCCCGGACCAGCCGATCTGCCTCGACCATGTCGGCACGCCGCTGGGCCTCGGCGCCTACAAGGGTCGTCTTGAGGAGCGTTTCGCCGTCTGGCGCGACAACATCGGCGAGTTGGCCAAGTCCCAGAACGTGCACGTGAAGCTGGGCGGCCTCGCCATGCCGTTCTGCAACTTCCCCTCCATGCTGTCGGATAAGCGCGCGCCCTCGACGCAACTTGCGCAGGAATGGAGGCCCTACATCGAAACCTGCATCGAGGCCTTCGGCCCGAAGCGCTGCATGTTCGAAAGCAACTTCCCGGTTGATGAAGTGAGCTGCGATTACCCAACCCTCTGGAACGCCCTCAAGCTCACCGTGAAAGGCGCCTCCGCCGACGAAAAGGCCGATCTCTTCTTCAACACGGCGAACCGCTTCTACCGGATGGGGCTCTGATCCGATGCAGGACCTGAACGGATCGTCCGCCATCGTCACGGGCGGCGGCACGGGCCTTGGCGCGGCCGTCGCCAGGGGACTGGCCATGCGAGGCGCCAATGTCTGCGTCAACTACGCCTCCAGCGCCGAGGCCGCCGAGGCGGTGGTCAGGGAATGCGTGGCGCTGGGTGTTCGCGCCCTCGCCGTCCAGGCGGATGTCGGCGAGGATGCCGACTGCCGGCGCCTGGTCGCATCCGCCGTCGAGGCCCTCGGCGGCGCCGACATCCTCGTCAACAACGCGGGTGTCACCAAATTCGCCAGCTACACGGACTTCGACGCGCTCGACGCTGACGACTTCCTGAGACTCTACCGCATCAACGTCGTCTCGATGTACCAGATGGCCCGCGCGGCCCGCCCGCACCTTGAGGCCAATGGCAGGGGCGCGATCGTCAACGTATCCTCCATCGCGGGCGTCACGGGCGTGGGCTCATCCATCGCGTACGCCGCCACCAAGGGCGCGATCAACACGATGACGCTGTCGCTGGCCCGCGCGCTGGCCCCAAAGATCCGCGTCAACGCCGTCTGCCCCGGCTACATCGCGTCCGGCTGGTTCACGCGCCACAACGGCGCCGTCGCCGAGACCGAACGCTCCGAGCGCGCCATTCGCGACACGCCGCTGAAAGTGGCCTCCACGCCGGACGACGTGGCCGAGACCGTGCTCTTCCTCGCCGGTCCCGCCAGCCGTCATGTCACGGGCGAAACCCTGCTGATCGACGGCGGCGCCCATCTCGGCTTCTCGCCGCTGGTCGCGCGCTAGCCGCCCGCTTCCCTTCTCGCGCCGACCGGTCCAGTGTTGCGCTTGCAGCTGACGCAAGACCGGCGCACGGGAGACGGCCACATGAAGTTCGATCTCGAGGAAGACCACAAGCTCCTTCAGGACCTCGTCGCCCGGTTTGTGCGCGACGCGCTGATGCCGCTGGAGCAGAAGGTCCTGGCGCGCGACGCCGAGGGCAAGGGCGCCTACATCTCGGCCGAGGAAAAGACGGCCGTCGACGCGCTCAGCCAGGAGATGGGCCTCTGGGGTCTCGATGCGCCGGAGGATGTCGGCGGCGCCGACCTGCCCGCCGTCGCCATGATCGGCGTCAACATCGAGATGGGAAAGACCTGCGTTCCCTATCACCTGCCGCCCGACAGCCCCAACCTGCGCATGCTGATGGCCACCGTGAACGCCGACCAGCGCGAGCGCTATCTGGCGCCCTATGTGAAGCAGGGCACCGTCTCTGCCATCGGCATTTCAGAGCCGGGCGCCGGCGGCGATCCCGCCATGATGACCACGCGCGCGGTGCGCGAGGGCGACGACTGGGTCATCAACGGCCGCAAGATCTGGATCAGCCGCGCGGCTGATGCGGACTTCACCATCCTCATGGCTGTCACCGACAAGGAAAAGGGCGCGCGCGGCGGCATCTCTGCCTTCCTGGTCGACAAGGGCACGCCGGGCTTCAACGTGCTGCGCCGCATCCCCATGCTGGGCGGCCAGTTCACCTACGAGGTGGCGCTGGAGGATTGCCGCGTGCCGCACGCCAACCTGCTGGGAACCGAAGGCCAGGGCTTCGCGCCCATGCAGATCCGGCTCTCCACCCGCCGCCTGCAGATGGCCTCATGGTCCATCGGCATGGCCATGCGCGCGCTGGAGATGATGCTGGATTACGCGCCCCAGCGCGTCACCTTCGGCGAGCCACTGTCGCATCGCCAGTCCGTGCAGTGGTGGATCACCGATGCCGCCGCGAAAATCCGCGCCGCCCGGCTGATGACCTACGAGACCGCGTGGAAGCTCGACCAGGGCGCCGACGTGCGCACCGACGTCTCCATGGTGAAGGCCTATGCCACCGAAATGGCCTACGAAGTGCTGGACCACGCCATGCAGCTCTACGGCGCCATGGGCGTCACCAAGGAACTCCCCCTCTCCCTGATGCAGGCCCAGATGCGCACCATGCGCATCTACGACGGCCCCACCGAAGTTCACAAATGGGTCGTCGCGCGGAACCTGCTGGGGCTGAAGCGGTGAATGGCGTGAAAAAGGAACAATCCGATTCGCCGCCGAAAGTCGTATGGACGCCCAGAGAACGTTGGCTTTTAACAAAGGCGCGCTGGCTAAAGGGCCACAATGAGAAGCTGAAATCGCTCCGAAACATGTGGGCCTGGCAACGCATCGTCTTGGTTGTCGGTATCCCGGTCGTCTTTGTCGCAATATACCTGTTGGGGCCCGATGACATGTCGCTCGTATCAAGGGCGATTGTCGCCCTGATCTTTGCGGTACTCATATTCGTGCCCTTATTGATTCCGAATCTCCTGATCGTTCTCACGACTGGTTTTGATGGGTTCCGCTCCAAAAACCGGAGAGACTCGTGACGCCCGACCGCATCGGCGACATCCACATCACGCGCGAAGGCCACGTCGCGCAGGTGACGATCCGCAAGCCGCCGCACAACATGATGAGCATCGATCTGGCGCGCGACCTCGCCGACGCGCTGGAGGCGCTCGACAGGGAGCCCAACATGCGCGCCGTCGTGCTGGCGAGTGAGGGCAAGAGCTTCTGCGCCGGCGCCGACCTTTCCAATCGCGCCGAGAATATCGGCCCGGCCACCCCGACCTCGAACCCGCTCTACGAGCAGGCCGTGCGACTGCACGCCACCGAACTGCCGATTGTCGCCGCCATCCAGGGCGCGGCGGTGGGCGCGGGACTGGGCCTCGCCCTGATAGCGGACTTGCGCATCGCCGCTCAGGAAGCCCGCTTCGCCGCCAACTTCGTCAAGATCGGCTTCCATCCCGGCTTCGGCCTCACCCACACCCTGCCGCGCCTGATCGGCCGCCAGCGCGCCGCGCTGATGTTCCTCACCGGCCGCCGCATCAAGGCGGAAGAGGCGAAGGAGTGGGGCCTCGTCGACGAGGTGGTCTATGCCGACCGCGTGCTGCCCGACGCCATCGCGCTGGCGAACGAGATCGCGGAGAACGCGCCCCTCGCCGTCCGCTCCACCCGCAAGACGCTGCGCGCGGGCCTCGCCGACGCCGTGAAGGCGCAGACCGACCACGAATTTTCCGAGCAGCAGTGGCAGATGAAAACCGCCGACTTCAAGGAAGGCGTCAAAGCGGTTTCGGAACGCCGCCCGGGAAACTTTACCGGGAAGTAGGCGGCCAACTCTCCCCGCTTGTCATCCCGGCCGAAGCGCCGGGATCCATGTCTTAGCAGGCGCGACGCCAAAGTGTGGGTCCCGGATAACACTTCGCGTTTCCGGGATGACAGCCTGGGCAGGATGACAGCAATTGAGTTCCGCATCCCCGGCGAAGGCCGGGGCCCGGCGGCTCTATCCCCCAGCCAAGAGCCAGAATCCCCAGCCGCCACCGCGTCGTTGAAAAAAGTTATCCGACACCTGTCGGGACGGCCCGATCATCGCGGGCATGACGCAAGCGC
>WGLW01000024.1 GCA_016125405.1 Alphaproteobacteria bacterium
ATACCGGGCGACCCCACTCGAGCCTTGACGGGCAAACCCCGGACGAGGCGTACTTCAACCCGCTGCAGCCAATCCCGGCCGCAGCATAACCGAGGCGGAAATCCACTTATCCAAACCCCGGAACCTGTTCAGACAAACCGAGCCACCTCTGTCTGCGCTCAAGGGGCGATCAACGATGTCGCCTCGGGCAACGCGTGCGCTTCGACGTTCGCCTTCGAGTGATTGCGGGCAAGCGTTAGTGAAAGTCCCGCGATTTCGGGAGAACACGGACGTTTCGGGGGTGGTGGAACATATTGTCCGTCGTTGTCGGGTTTCGCTGGCGCAAAGGGGATTCTTGGGACATGGGCGGTTGAGTATCGATGGGGGCGTCTGCCGACAGGCGCGCCAGTTCTGTGGAGCGATCGAACACGCGCGCGCCCATCAGGTGCGTAACGCCTTCCTTGCTTTTCTGCACACGTCCCTCGATCACCATCAGTTTGGCGCCCATCACCTGCGCTCGAAAGCGTTCGAAGACACGTGCCCATAGCAGGGCGTTTGTTATGCCGGTCTCATCTTCCAGTGTGATGAAAATGGCCTTGCCATTGCCGGGCCGCTGACGAACCAGAACAATGCCGGCCGTGCGCGCCCAGAATCCGTCTCTCAACGCGCCGGTTTCGGCGCACGACAGGATTCCCTCGGCTCGGAATACGGGCCTCAAAATCCGCATTGGGTGCGCTTTGAGGGAGAGGCGCGTCGTCTGGTAATCCACCGCCACCTGTTCGCGCAACAACATGTCGGGCAGGCGGCTGTCCGGCTCATCGCCGAGTTCGCGCGCCTCGGCCGCTTCGAATAGCGGTAGAAGATTGTCATCCGGCAGGCGCTGGACTTCCCACATCGCCTCACGCCTGTCCTGATCAAGAGAGCGGAAAGCGTCTGCATCGGCGAGCTTTCTCAGCGTTTGCGCCGACACCTGCCCACGTCCCCGCATATCCTGAACGCTGACATAGCCTCGTCCACGACGCGCGACGAGATTCTCCGCATCATCCTCGCGTATGCCGTCGGCTTGCCGGAACCCCAGCCGCAAGGCAAGCAAGCCGTCTTCGCGGCGCTCCAGCGTGTTGTCATGGAAACTGTGGTTCACATCCACGGGGCGGACCTCCACACCATGCTCCTGAGCATCACGGACGATCTGCGCCGGGGCGTAGAAGCCCATGGGCTGCGAGTTCAAAAGGGCGCATGCGAAGGCCGCTGGATGATGACGTTTCAGCCACGACGAGACATAGACCAGTTGCGCAAAGGCGGCGGCGTGGCTTTCCGGAAAGCCGTAACTGCCAAAGCCCTTGATCTGTTCGAAGCATCTTTGGGAGAATTCACGCGTATAACCGCGCGCGACCATTCGCTCCACCATGCGTTCCTCGAACAGATGGATGGTGCCGACATTGCGGAACGTCGCCATGGCCCGGCGCAGGCCATTGGCTTCCTGGGGTGAGAATTCGGCCGCCACCATCGCCAGCTTCATCGCCTGTTCCTGGAACAGGGGTACGCCAAGCGTCTTGTTGAGCACCTTGTATAACTCGTTTTCCTCGCCGTGCTTGGGCGATGGCGAGGGAAAGGTCACGCTTTCCTCCTTGTTTCGTCGCTTGAGATAGGGATGAACCATGTTCCCCTGGATCGGTCCTGGTCGAACGATCGCAACCTCAATGACGAGATCGTACATTTCGCGCGGCTTGAGGCGGGGCAGCATGTTGATCTGGGCCCGGCTTTCGACCTGGAAGACCCCGATCGAATCTCCCTCGCACAACATGTCGTAGACGGCCGGATCTTCCCTTGGAAAATCGCGCAGGCCATAGCGCGGGCCGCCATGTCGATAAACAAGATCACGCGCCTTCCGGATGCATGTGAGCATGCCCAGCGCCAGCACATCGATCTTCAGAAGACACAGTGCGTCGATATCGTCCTTGTCCCATTCGATGAATGTGCGGTCCTCCATCGCTGCATTTCCAATAGGGACCATTTCATCAAGCCGGCCCTGAGTCAGAACGAAACCGCCGACATGCTGGGACAGGTGCCGGGGAAACCCGAGCAGGCGGGAAGCAAAGCTCAAGGCGAGATACAGCACAGGATTTTCCGGATCGAGTCCGGCCTGGCGGAGTTGATCCGGGCCGGGGGCAGGGCCCCAGCTTCCCCAGACGAGCCCGGATAGCCTGGCCGCTACGTCGTCGGTGAGGCCGAACGCTTTGGATACCTCGCGCATCGCGCTACGCGGACGGTAATGAATCACGGTGGCGGCGATTCCTGCGCGTTCGCGCCCGTATCGTTGGTAGATATGCTGGATTATCTCTTCTCGCCGTTCATGCTCGAAATCGACGTCGATGTCGGGAGGCTCGTCGCGTTCGTTGGACAGGAAGCGCTCGAACAGGACATCGAATGTCGCCGGGTTCACGGATGTGATGCCCAGCACATAGCAGACAGCGGAGTTGGCTGCCGATCCCCGACCCTGGCAGAGGATGCCTTTGTCTTCCGCCACACGCACCAGATCGAAGATGGTCAGGAAGTACTGGGCCATCTTCTTTTTTTCGATGAAGGCAAGTTCCTTGCGTAGAAGCCGCTTCACCTTCTTCGGAATTCGCCAGCCGTATTTCATCCCGGCATGGAACCAGACGCGATTTTCCAGATAGTCCTGATCGGTCCAGCCGGTGGGTACGGGTTCTTGCGGGTATTCATATTTGAGCTGGTCCAGATCGAAGTCGATCAAGTCGAGCAGCGCCTGTGTTTCTGCAATGACTTCCGGCGCGGCGCGGAACAACCGCGCCATTTCGGCGACCGGTTTCAGGTGCCGCTCGGCATTGGCTTCAAGCCGGCGCCCTGCCGCCTCGATTTGCACGCCCTCGCGGATGCATGTCATCACATCCTGCAGGTCTCTCTGATCCGGTGAATGATAAAGCGCATCGTTGACGGCGATCAGTCGAACTCCACTGTCTGCTGCGATCTGTTTCAGCTTTTCAAGGCGGCGGCCATCGCGCCCAAGGCGGTGCATGGTTGCGCCCAGCCAGGTTGGCACGGCTGCGACGATGCGTGGGAGCAGGGCGCCAAGACCGTCGATTTGTTCACCCGGCATCACGATGAGGAGCAGGTCTCGCGCATGCGCGAGAAGGTCGGCTAACATCAGCCGGCATTCGCCTTTGACCCCGCGGTGTTTGCCTGGTGCGGCGCGAAGGTTCCCGATGGTGAGCAGGCGACAAAGATGACCCCAGCCACTGCGATTGGCGGGATAGGCCACAATGTCCGGAGTTCCATCCACAAAGACAAGGCGCGCGCCAACGCACAGTTTGAACCTTTTGGCCCGCTTTTTGATCGCCGACTGTTTCGCCTTCAATCTTTCTTCGTCGGGATGCTTCACCCAGACAGTTTCGCCGGGCGATCCTCCCTCCCTCTCCTTTTTCGGAATGGGCAAACCGTCCTTGCGGATCTGTTTGAGCGCCGTCCAGGCGCGGACAACGCCAGCGACCGTATTGCGGTCCGCAATGCCGATGCCGCTGTAATCCTGAAGGATGGCCTGCAACACCATGTCATGCGCTGTTGAGGCGCCACGTAGAAAGGAAAAATTAGTGGCGGCGGCCATCTCTGCATACGGGGGTGCAAGGGTAGGCGGCTCGCTTTCCCGCTCCGTCATGAAGGACAGGATGTTATCTGCCGCGCTCATGCAAACATGCCGTGCAGGTACCACTCCGGCGCTGTGTTTCCGCCATAGGCGCCGGCGCGGAAAATCCAGAAGCGGCGCCCGCCGGAATCCTCAACCCGATAATAATCCCGCGTGCGGTCAAATGCCCCCGCGCGCCACCATTCCGGCATAATCCGTTCGGGGCCTTCAGCCCGCTTCACTTCGTATTCTTTTTTTCGCCAGGTGAAGCGGCGTGGCGGTCCGTCTGGCGCTTCCACCAGCGTGATCTTGATGTGCTGGGGCGGGCGGAAAATCTGTGATGGCCGCATAGGCGGCTCGCCGGCGGCGGGCGTTGGCCACGTTCCTGACGCCACAGGATCAAACGCCACAGGTACGGCGCGCGTTGCGCGATCCGGATCGTGTGTATCCTCAGGCAAGAAGCGTATGACGCGCCCTGCGCCAAGTCGCGCCGACAGCCGCGCCGCCAGGTCGGAGATTTCGTTCAGCTCCGCCTCTCGTCCATCGAAGCTCTCCTGCAGGGACGCCAGTGAATCGGCGGAATGAATAGACAGACGGATCATGTCGAAGCCGAATCCCGGATCCACCGGGTCGGTCAACGCGTCCAGTTTCTCGCGGAACAGACGCAGTAGAACGCTTTCCTGCCGCACGGGTCGTCCAGTTTGTATGGCGATGCGACGCACGGCGCCGTCCGTACGGAAGAAGCTCGCCTCCACGGCGCGAGCGCCTTTGTCATGCTCCCGTAGCCGGGAGCATAGTTCAGACATGAGCTCGGCCAGCGCCGCTTCCGCGTCCTCATTTCGACCGATGGGATCAGCAAACCGGCGTTCCACCCACAGAGCGGGAATGGGGCGGCGAGGCGCCAGGGATGGATCGGCCAGACCCTGTATCCTCGCCAGTTTGAGCGTCATTGCTTCGCTGAAGCGGGCTGCGAACAAACGGCTTGGCCGGTCAGCCAGTTCGCCGATTGTCTTGAGGCCCGCGCGCAGCAGCGTCAGATGTTGCAAGTCGGGCAGCGCCAATGCGGCTACAGGCAGGGAGCGCACTGCCTGTACGTCGCCGCCCGGCGGCACGATTGCGATGCGGCCAAAACGCACCAGTGCCCGCGCTGTATCCGCAGCTCCAGCGATCACCGTACGCACATGAAGGCCGGCGCGCTGCATCCGTCGCGAAAAGCCAAGCCTCAGCGCCGCCTCGCCGCCAAACAGATGATCGCAACCGGTAATGTCGATCAGAAGCCCGTCAGGCGGATCGACCATCACGACTGGACTTATCCGGTCGCAATCTTCCGCAATGGCGTCGAGCAGGGCGGCGTCTCCCCGCGTATCGGCAGTCTCCACCCACAAGTCAGGAATACGCGCCCGTGCATCCGCCAAGGTCATGCCAGCCGTCATACCAACACGTTTTGCTTCTGCGCTTAGCGCGACAATCCGGCTCGCGTTTTTTACCTTGTCGATAACGACAAGCGGATACTTCGGCTGGTCATCCTGTGCCCGCCCGCGCTTCAGGCAATCTGCTGACAGGAAGGGAAACCATGCCGCCAGATAGCGTCGTTGAAGGGGCGGAGGAAATGTCTTTGAAAACGCGTCTGTCACGGTCCCATTCCACAACCCATTTGCGTCCCGGCGCGCTGGATCGGTCACGCAGGAGGCTGACGGTAAAAGCTGGATTGCCGGGCGCTTCCGCCTCAAGGCAGGTTGAGTGTGCGGCGCCGACGTTCCATCGCGTGGTTGCTGCGCTCGGTATGGGTGCGCCGCCTGCTCGCATCATCAGCAAGGGAACTTCCGAGCGCATCGAGGCCAGCGAGAGGCGGCGTGTCGCCACAAGATTAAGTGTTTTGGGATTGCCCCATGGTTCGACCACAACCGCGCCAACCGACGAGCACCGCGCAGCTTCTTCTGCTGCCCGCAGCACGTCTGGCCCATCACGTGCCTGCACCAGGATCAGTCGATCCGGAGACAGTCCCAGCTCGTTCAAGCCTGGCGCATAGACTTCACCCATCTCAAGCCCAACGAAATCCTGTCGGACCCACACGATTGGTTTCTCGTTGGATGCGCGTAGCGCCAGCGTGATGGTGAAGGCGGCGGCGCTGGGTTCATCCATCATTGTCGCGGCGAAAATTTCGTGCAGCCCCCCGCGCGTCATCCCGCCTCCCAGCGCGATATCCATAGCGCGTGATCCGGTTTCAAACCGATTGACGGCGGCAGGCGCAGATCCGCGCTCTATCCGGGCGACTTCTCGTTTCAATGCGTCGAGATGTGGGTTCGGCACGACGGACCTGTTGTTCGCTTTTTGTTCTTTTTGGCGCAACTCCCAATAGGAGTCAACTGAATCGCGGAATATGATCTGGACCAACGTTTCGGCGGCCCTTCGCCGACATGACCGCTTGTGCGGCGATACACCTTGTCGGGTCTTCTGGAGACGGGGCGCTCAACGCCTGCGTGACGCAGATGCGGATATCTACTTTTGCCCAACTTTCCGAAGCTCAACACGCCGGAACGAATATCAGAGCCGGGATTGAAAACAGCATACCAATGAAAAACCCGATACTCGTCAGCAGCCCGGCGAGCGCCATAAATCGAGACCGGCCTTCACCGGCCGCCAGCATCACGTGAGTATCGCCTTCGGCCTCTTCGCGAGTCCGCCGCCAGGATGCATAGGCGATCCAGGCGGCGCTGGCGCTGATTAAAAACGCCACTCCCAGAATTACCATTTGCAGAAGATGAGCTCCGGCAAAAGCGGGACTCGCAAGTGGCTCGGTCTTTGGGAAACATGCCTCTTGTGCAAGCGTGGAACTGGCAACTTCGCTGACCGCCCAGGCCAGCGGCGCCCCGACGAGGCCGTATATCAGCCGCACGAGGCTCGCTCTCGCGCGGTGAGGGGAGGGATGCGTGTCTTCGACAGGATTGGCGACTGTCATGCATTTATCCCAGTCTTGGCGAAAGGTAGAAAGTCGAGAACACAAATATCCAGACGACATCCACGAAGTGCCAGTAGAGTACGCCGACAACAACGTGCAGGTGCCGTCGCGCCGTGAATCGCCCCATCGCCGCCCACACCGCCAGGAAAGCGAGTATAATAAGCCCGATCGCGACGTGCGCGATATGCAATCCGGTCGTTGTGAAATAGAGGGATCCATAAGCGTTGGTGGCGGGAGTGAAGGTTTTGTGCGCCCATTCCCAGCCTTGCACGCCGGCAAAAACGAGACCGAGTAGAATCGTTACGCATAATCCGGCGGCGAGCCGGATACTTGATCCGAGCTGGATGCCTCGCTGCGCCCACCAAGCCGTTCCGCTCGAAGCAAGCAGAATGAGTGTATCAATGCCCGCCACCAGCGGATCCGGAACCCCGGAAGGCGGCCAGTGATTCGGCGCCTGTGAGGCGAGGAAAAAGTAACTGAAGAGCAGGTAGATGAAGAGCGCCGCTTCCGTGGCGACGAGAAAGATCATTCCGTACCAGGCAGACGCGCGACGGCCTTGCGGCGCAACGGGAACCGGTTCGCGAGGGACGAGGACATCAGCCAACGAGAGGTTCCTCTGCTCTGTCTGGTGGAGCGACGGGGGCCAGCCAGGCGGCAAGGAAGCCGATGCTGAAGATCGCGGCCACGCCGCTTAGCCACCACAAGTGAAACAGCAGGCCGAAGAAAATCCCTGCCAACGCCGCCGTGAGCAACGCCGGCCATAGACTGTCTCCCGGCATGCGCAGCACCGCATCCGCTTCGGCGTCAAGGGTCGACGTCGCGGGCGTTTCCCGGCCGTCGTCGAGAACAATTTCGCTATTCAGATTCGATTGCGACTTTACTGACTTCAGCCTGACCTCCCACAGTGGATGGCGGCTCGCTACAATCGGGATGCGCGCAAAATTGTAGGCGGGCGGCGGCGAGGGAACAGACCACTCAAGCGTCGCCGCATCCCATGGGTTAGGGCCTGCAAGACCGCCGCGGCGCCGGCTGATCCAGAAATTGTAGAGTGTCAGCAAAAGGCCGATCGCCAGAATCGCCGAACCAAGCGAGGTGAGAAGGTTTGAAACGTCCCAGCCCATGTGATCGGGATAGGTGTAGATGCGGCGGGGCATGCCCCTGAGCCCGCTCAGATGCATCGGCATGAAGGCGACGTTGAAGCCGATGAACGATATCCAGAAGCTCCATGCTCCCAGGCGTTCGTTCGCCATCCGCCCGGTGATTTTCGGGAACCAGTAGTAGAGCCCGCCAATCACTGGAAAGACATTTATGCCCAGCAACACATAGTGGAGGTGGGCGACCACGAAATAGGTGTCGGTCAATTGCCAATCCAACGGGACGGCAGCGGTCATGAATCCGGAAACCCCGCCTATCACGAACAGCAGGATAAAGCCTGAAAAGTACAGGAACGGCGTCTTGAAAACGGGCCGCCCCGTCCAGATGGTTCCAAGCCAGGCGAAAACCGATACCGCGCTCGGTATCGCGATGATCATGCTGGCTGCGCCAAAGAACGACAGCGCCAGTCCTGGCATGCCGGTCGCGAACATGTGATGCACCCAGACGCCAAAGCCCACCACCATCGTCGCGACGGTTGCCAGCGCGACCGCAGTGTATCCAACAAGCGGGCGGCGACAGAAGGTCGGCAGGCCGTCGGATACAATGCCCATCGCCGGAAGCACCAGCGCGTAGACCCACGGATGTCCGAAAATCCAGAACAGGTGTTGCCACAACAGCGGCTGGCCGCCTCCGAGTGGATCGAAAAAATGCATGCCGAATTGGCGATCGAGCCAAAGCAGCAAGCACGCCGCGCTCAGTGCGGGAACGGCGAACAGGTTTGCGACCGACGCCGTCAGCGTTCCCCAAACCAGTATTGGCATGCGATTGATGGACATGCCCGGCGCCCGGGTCCGCATGAGCGAGACAATGAAGTTGATGGCTCCAACGGTGGTCGAGATGCCAAGGAAGATCAGACCCAGCGCGTAAACATCTATGTTGACGCCCGGATCATACTCTTTGCCGGCAAGCGGAACGTAATTGAACCACCCGACATTTGGCGCCTGACCAATCAGAAATGTCGAATAAATGAAAATCCCTGAGGCAAGGTATACCCAGTAGGAGAAGGCGTTGAGGCGCGGAAACGCCATGTCTCGCGAACCAAGCAGCAAAGGCCACAGATAGTTGGAAAAACCCGAGAGCATCGGCAGCGCGTAGAGAAAGATCATCGTCACGCCGTGCATCGTGAAGAGCTGGTTGTATTCGGCCGGCGACAACAGGGTTTGGTTTGGCTGTGCCAACTGCGCACGCATCACAAGCGCCTCGATCCCTCCGATAAAAAGAAAGACGAGGGCGGTGACGAGATAGCGTTTGCCGATCTCCTTATGGTCGACGGTTGAGAACCAGCCTTTCAATCCCGGGCCAGTTTCCCAAATGGCGGCTAGATCCGGCCCACTGGGCGGAACGCGTGTTTCTGTTGTTGTGTCCGCCATACGCAGGACCTCTAGGTCAGTGATTCCAGATAGGCGACTACGGCGTCCCGATCTGCAGTCGTAAGCGGCACGGCCGGCATCCTGACGCCTGGCTTTATTGCTTGTGGGTCCGCGATCCATTTTCGCAGGTGATCCGCATCATTGGGGATTGATCCCGCAGCGAGCGTCGATCGGCTGGCAAAGTGGCCAAGGTTTGGTCCAACAATCCCGCCAGCCGGGGTTCCGCTAACGGTGTGGCACGCCGCGCATCTTGCCGAGAAAACCCGTTCGCCTGACGCCACCACTTGTGAGGGAGAGGCGCCCTTCGCAGGAAACGCCAGCTGATCTGCTACCCACGCGTCGAACTCTGCGCGCGGTTGGGCGACCACGTAAAACGCCATATGGGCGTGCTGTGCGCCACAGAATTCTGCGCATTGCCCGCGAAAGCGGCCGGGGTCTGAAGCTTCGATCCAGGTCCGGTTTGTAATGCCCGGGATGACGTCCATCTTGCCGCCAAGCTTGGGCACCCAGAAGGAATGAATGACGTCCGCAGAGTTCAGAACAATCTCGACGGGTTCGCCAGCCGGAATGTGAATCTCGTTTGCGGTTGTGAAGGTCTGCTGGCTGTTTGACGTGGGATAGCGAACCTCCCACCACCACTGATGCGCCGTGACCTGTAGCCGGAGATGAGGAGCTGATGCCGGATGCATCACCTTGCCGAGCACGGCCAATGTCCAGATCGTGCAGATTGCAAGAACGGGTACGGAGATAGCGAGGCCGACATAAATCCAGCCAATGCCTGAAGCGCTGCTGGCGCCAGGGACCAGGGACATGGGATCATCGGCAGATGGCCGTCGCCTCCAGATCGCTGCGATGAGGCCCACCCCGACAATCAGAACGACAGCTACTGAAACGCTCCCGAGTCCCCACGCCAGTCGTGCGACTGGCGACGCGGCGGGGCCTGCAGACTGCAGGTAGGAAAGCGGCCACCCGGTCATGGGTTCGCCGTTTGCGCTGATTTGGATGCGGCGCCCTTCGCCCCGGAATGCGCGCCGGTTCCATTTCCCGGCGCTCCAGAGGTGGGCAACTCATCACCCTGCAAGCCGCTCTGAAAATCTGACGGCGGCGTCGTCCCGCCAAAACTCTGAATGTATGCGACGAGCTCCCATATCTCCTCTTTTGGAAGGGCTTGAGACCATGCAGGCATTCCCTTTGGGTGCCCATCCGCGATACTCGCGAAGATTGCGCCGGGGGTTCCGCCGTAGCGCCAATATCGGTCCGTGAGGTTTGGGCCCATCGATCCGCCGAGCGTGTAGCCATGGCAACCCGCGCAATTCATTTGCACAAAGAGCCGCTTACCCTCCGCAATCGCGTCGGTCTGGCCCGCCACAGGATTTTCAATTGCGCTACCCGCCTGAGACGCGGGTGCGCCGGCCACGTCGCCGCCAGGTATTTTCAAACTGACTGGTGCGTCGACCTCGGTTTCTGTCTCTGTGTGGACCTGCTGGCTGCAGGCACCAATGATGGCGCTGGCAATCATCGTGACCAGAAACATCGCCCTCATTTGCGTGTCTTTCCGGGGCTCGATTTTGGTTTGGGCGGCGACGCGGCGGCGTCCTCGCCAGCCTGCGTGGTCTTCATGCCAGGGCCGCCATGGATAGTGCTTTGCCCGAGGCTGAAAACGTAGAGCGTGTTTCCACGCGGCGGAAATCCCGGTTGCTGGCTTTCGACCATCGCCGCGCCGCCAACGCCGGCATAGACGGCGACATACTGCTGGCCGTCTGGACCCGTGTACGTAATCGGAGAAGAAACGATGCCCGAGCCGAGTTTCTGCGACCAGAGCACCTCGCCGGTCACGGCATTCACGGCGCGAAACCAGCCATCAACGGTGCCGTAGAAAACCAGGTCAGAAGCGGTCGCCAGCGCGCCACTCATAACCAGGAATTTTTCCGGAATTTCCCAGGCCTTTTTCCCGTGCACCGGGTCCCAGGCGATGAACGCGCCCCAATTGCCGCCTGGCCCGGCATGACGGACCATCTCCATGCCATCATATGGTGTACCGGCGATGTAGGATTGCGGATGGTCCGTCACATCCATGCAGACGTTGAACATTCCGGTGTAGAGAAGTCCCGTACGTGGAGAGAAGGCAGAGGGTTGCCAGTCCTTCACGCCAATGTCCGTCGGGCAGGCATTCTGAAGCTTGATCCCGGGCTTTGGTTGCATCGCAGGATTCACGACCGGTTTGCCGGTCTTCACGTCGAACCCGGTCGCCCAGTTCAGATTACCGAATGGCTGTGCGACCAGCACCTGCCCGGTCTGACGATCGATCGTGTAGGCGAAACCGTTGCGATTGAATTGGACGAGGACCTTGCGGGTCTTTCCTTCGTACGGGATGTCGATCAGGACGTTTTCGTTGACCCCGTCGTAATCCCATTGGTCGTGCGGCGTGAATTGATACGCCCACTTCGCCATGCCGGTGTCGGCGTCCCGCGCCCAGACCGCGGCGCTGAAGAGATTGAGACCGGGTCGTTGTGTCGGCACCCTCGGGCTGGGATTGGATGTGCCGTAGTAGATCAGGTTGAGATCAGGATCATAGGTGATCCAGCCCCACGAAGCGGACCCGCCATGCTTCGCCATGCCTGCGGGCCAGGTGGTCTCTCCGAGGTCCTTGCCTTTGAGCCAGTCGTAATAGGGTTTGTAATCCGCGCCGATCCTGGTCTGATCGTCCGGGCCGGTATTGTAGGCGCGCCAAAGTTCTTTCCCGGTCTTCACATCCAGTGCAGCCAACCAACCATGCACGCCGAGTTCGCCGCCGCTGTTGCCGACGAACACCTTGCCGCCGTAGACCGCAGCGGACATTGTCATTGTCGCGCCGTTTTCCACGTCGTCCATCTTCGTGCGCCAGACTTCCTTCCCGGTCTTTGCGTCGACAGCCACCGTGTGGGCGTCGAGCAGGTTGTAGATCAACTTTCCATCCGCCAGCGCCCAACCGCGCAAAACGGCGTCACAACAGGCTTTGCCGATCGCCATCGGCGAGGGGTTCGGGGCAAAACTCCATTTGATGGGCGCCCCCGGTTTGGACAGATCAAGCGCGTAGGCGATGTTGGGATAAGGCGTCACAAGATACATCGTGTCGCCCACAACCAGCGGCGCCCCTTCATGGCCATAGTCGGCGCCGTCGGAAAAGGTCCAGGCGATCTTTAGCTGATCGACGTTGCTCTGGTTGATCTCGGTCAGTGTGCTGTAGCGCGTATTCGCGTCATCGCGGCCCTGGCTTGGCCAGTCGCCTTCTGATGTGCGGGGCCCCAGGTCCGCGGTGGCCCCGGTCCAACTCGCCAGATGGGCCGTCGGCACGTCGAGGCCTTTGGCGGAGTCTGGCTGTTTCTGGCAGGAGGCTAACGCGCCAGCGCACATGATACCGAACAACGCGGCGAGCGTGCGTGCGGATCGAATTGTAAAATACACGACGCGTCCTTCTAACGGGAATTTTCGAGTTCCGGGCGGTCGGCGATAAGCCGGCCGAGCGCAACGAGAGTGAAGGCAAGAAAAATGGTGCAGCCCGGCACCCACATGATCAGCCCACCGAGTTGCTGATCGCTCGCCTGGGTCATGCCCCATGCTAGCGGAGTCACCGCGTGAGGGGCGTAGAGCATCTGTGGAGTGAGCGTGATCAAGGCGCCAAGAAAGGTCATCTGCAAAGTTGAAATGGTTCCGACAGCGATGGAGGCAAATGCCGTTTCGCGGCGCGTATCAATCATGACGCCCCAGACCAGCAAAGCGCTGCCATAAACGGACAGATGCATCAGCCAATAGATCATCCAATTGTGAAATGTGGCGTCGTAGGGGGCTGGCGAGTGCCAGACCCAGAGGGCAAGACCAAACAGGAGTGCTGATCCCATCGGGCTGCGCATGGATCGGACTGTCGAGGATTGAGACAGCGCGCGCGCTGTTCGCGGAGCCAAGGCTCCGAACGCCGCGCCTGGGTCACCGAGCATAACCAGGGGCGCGCCGATCAAACTCATGATCATGTGTTGCCCGACGCGGGCCGAAAACAATGATACAGAAAGAGCGCAAAGCGGCGTTATGAGCGAAAGCGACGTCGTCAGCCAGCCGAGATGAAAGCACCACTGACGCCACGCCGGAATCGTGGCGCGCCGGTTCACTCCCAAAGTATACGCCGCCCATATGACAACGAGCGCGGTTATCAGAATCGGATCAATTTTCCATCTGATCAGCAGGTCAGACGGATCGGGTGGCAAACCACAATAGGAGTGACGCATCGACGAGCCTCTGTGAATTGCGTCCAAAGATTCGCCGGCGAGGCCAGCGTCTCGATGCAAGTCGAGATAGGTCGGTGTCGTCGGGAGTCACGTAGCAGCTTGATCTTCCCGCCTTGGAGAGAGCAAGCCGGGGATGTTTCCATGTTGCGTTGGAGATGTCTTGGCGGTGCATTTCATGCGTCCGATTGTTCAGCTGCGGTCCTTTCTGGTCGCGAAACAAAAGCTGGCGCAATCCGGATCAACTTGTCGCGACGTCGAAACGCAGTCGCATGACGAGGCGCATCCGGATTTATGGATGGCTGATTTCGGGCAGTTCGCCCGCCGGTAATTACTTGGATCGCTGACCTAGGGGCATGACTTGCGCGGTAGCCAAGGGACGCGCAACGTTGGTGAGCTTGGTCACGAAGGCGCGGCAATGGAGCTGATCAGCCAGACAGCCGTTGAAGGCAGGCCGGGGCCGGTCTATCCCGAGGTTTATCCCCGCTTGGATGGGCTTCGACTGAACGAGGCCAAGTCGTTCACGCGTGGTCAGCCGTTCGATGTCTTCGCCGAGCTACGCAAGGCTTCGCCTGTCTGCTGGCATCCAGAGGCTGACGGCCTTCCGGGTTTCTGGGTCGTGACGCGCCACGCGGATGTGATGCGCGTCAACGGCGACCCGGCCACGTTCTCGTCCCAGCGCGGCGGCATCCTCATGAACACGCCCAAGCCTGGGCAAGGCCATGTGCTGCTCGGCCGCGCGTCAAGCGACACCATGATCAACATGGATGCGCCTTATCATCTTCAGCTTCGGCGCGAACACATGCCATTTTTCACGCCGGTTTATCTCAGCGGCCTGAAGAGCAGAATCGCCAGCGAAGTCACCCGGCTGATCGACGCCATGGGACCCAAGGGCGGCTGCGACATGGTTGAGGCGTTTTCCTCCCATCTGCCATTGTTCACCCTGTGCGAAATCCTGGGCGTGCCGGAAGCGGACAGGGGGAAATTCCTCCACTGGATGCATTACCTTGAGCTCGCGCAGAACATGGCGGCGGATCAGGCGACCCAGCCGCTCGAGCCGAGTATCGAGCTGATGCAGTTTGTCGCTGACTTCAATTCGAACGTCGAAGAGATGTTCGCCTATGGTCAGCACATGCTCCACAAGCGGCGCGACGATCCGCAAGCCGATTTGATGACAGCGATTGCGCGTGCACAGGTGGACGGTGAATTGCTGAGTGATGAATATCTCGACGGGTCATGGCTTCTGATCGTCTTCGCCGGCAACGACACAACCCGCAACACGTTGTCTGGCGCGATGAAGCTCCTCACCGAATTTCCGTACCAGAAAGCGAAGCTGCAGGCCCAGCCTGACCTGCTGGGGAAGGCGGCGGACGAATTCATCCGGATGGTCAGTCCGGTGATCTACATGCGCCGCACGGCACTCCAAGACGCGGAAATCGCCGGTCAGAAGATCGCTGAGGGCGAGAAGGTGGTCATGTATTACGGGGCCGCCAATCGTGATGCGGCCGTATTCGAAAATCCTGACACGCTGGATGTGGCCCGTGCAAACGCAAGCAAGCACATTGCGTTTGGGTATGGCCCCCATGTTTGCCTCGGCAAGCGTGTGGCGCAGATCCAGCTCGAGGAGGCCTATCGCCAGTTGCTCGTGCGTTTGCCGGATATCGAATGGACCGGCGAGATCGATATTGCCCCGAACAATTTTGTCCACGCGATCCGCAAGTTGGGAGTGCGCTACACCGCCAGGGCATAAGCTTTCAATCACAGACATCCGGGCAAACGGGGCGAAGATAATACAGGAGGTTGCTTTTTGGGCGAGATTGTAAGCGGCGCGCGTCGCCTGACGACGACCGGCATGAACGAACGTGCCGCACGCGCGGCTTCAGGTCTGGCGAGCCTCGGCGTAGGCGCCGGAGACATCGTGGCCTTGTTTCTCCGGAACGATTTGGCGTTCTTCGAGGCCAGCGGAGCGGCGGGGCTTCTTGGCGCTTACCCAACGCCGGTCAACTGGCACGGCACGTCGGAAGAGGCGCGCTATGTCTTTGAGGACTCCGGAGCGAAGGCCATTGTCGTGCATGCCGACCTGTTGCCGGCGATCCGTACAGCCATACCCAAGAATGCGACTGTGCTGGTGGTGGAGACGCCGGCAGAAATTCAGAATGCTTACGGTATTGCTTCCGAGGTATGTTCTGCGCCAACCGGCGCGATCAACTGGTCGTCGTGGCTTGAAGGTTTTCCACCTTATGAAGCGCCACCCCGGCCGCCGCCCGGCACGATCATCTATACGTCGGGAACTACCGGTCATCCAAAGGGTGTGCGACGCAATCCGCCGACGCCCGAGCAATACGAGTCCGGTCTCCGAAATCTGTCGATCATCTTTGGCTTCACAACCCGCGCGCCGGACAAGATTGTCAGCGTGATGACAGGACCGATGTATCACTCGGCCCCCAACGCCTATGGCCTGTTGGCGGCGCGCATGGGGGCGACCGTTCATCTGCAGCCACGATTTGATCCTGAGGACCTGTTGCGCATGATCGAGGTGTTGGGCGTCACCCATATACACATGGTGCCCATCATGTTCGCGCGGTTGCTCAAATTGCCGGAGGATGTGAGGTGCAAATATGACCTGTCTTCCCTGGAGTTCGTCGTCCACGCGGCCGCGCCCTGTCCGGCGCCGATCAAACGCGCGATGATCGAGTGGTGGGGGCCGGTCATCAATGAATACTATGGAGCGACGGAGACCGGCGGCGTTGTGTTCTGCAACTCCGAACAGTGGTTGTCTCACCCGGGAACGGTAGGCAAGCCGTTGGCCGGGGCAGATGTCAGGGTAATCGATGCGCAAGGCAACTCATTGCCCGACGGTGAAATCGGCGAGGTGGTCGCGAAATTCTCCGGAGCCGCCGACTTCACATACCATCGCGACCACGCGAAGCGCGTCGCATCCGAAAAGGCCGGGCTGATAGCGCCAGGCGACGTCGGATACTTTGACAAGGATGGATTTCTCTACCTGTGCGACCGCGCCAAGGACATGATCATTTCCGGTGGCGTTAATATTTACCCGGCCGAGATCGAAGCGGTTCTTCATCGCATGCCCGGCATTGCTGATTGCGCGGTATTTGGCGTGCCTGATGATGAATATGGCGAGGCGGTCCACGCTGCCGTACAGCCTCAGCCCGGCGTTTCATTATCAGAAGGGGAGGTGAAGGCGTTCCTCCGTCCGCATCTTTCGGGCTTCAAGATTCCAAAGACGGTCGACTTCATGCCGGACCTGCCGCGCGAGGATTCGGGCAAGATCTTCAAGCGGAAACTGCGCGAACCGTTCTGGGCGAACAGGGATAGTCGTATCTAGAAACGCCGAGTCTTTCCGGCGTAAATCCGGGGCCGGTATGAAACGAATAATCGTCCGCGGGAGGACGTCTCATGAACTTTGATTTTTCCGACGATCAAAAAAGTTTGCGCGATCAGGCGCGCAGATTTCTAGATGACAAGTGCAATCGCAAGACTGTTCGCGAAGTGCTGGACAATGCCAAAACATCCTATGACGCGCGGCTCTGGAAAGCCGTTGGGGAGCAGGGATGGCTAGGGGTCGCAATTCCAGAAGAATATGGCGGTCTTGGGCTTGGCGGGCTCGAGCTCTGTGTCCTGGCCGAGGAAATCGGACGCGCGGTCGCGCCAATCCCGTTTTCCTCAACGGCCTATTTCTTCACGGAAGCGCTGCTCGCTGCTGGATCCCGAGACCAGAAATCGGCGCTGCTTCCCAGGGTCGCCGCTGGCGACATAATTGGCGCTTTCGCCATCGGCGAAGGACCGGGTGCGCCGTCTCCGGCATCAATCGAGACGAGTTTCGACGGGGCAAGACTTTCGGGCGCGAAAATTCCGGTCGCCGACGGCGATATCGCCACACATGCTGTTGTCCTCGCGCGTGAAGGCCATGGCCAGTCACTTGTTCTGGTCGATTTGAACCAGCCCGGCGTGAAACGCGAAACCCTGACGACGCTTGATCCCACTCGTGGTCATGCTCGCCTGACGTTTGATCGGGCGACTGGCGAACGCCTTGGAACAGCCGGGGAAGGGTGGGTGCTGACGGAAGCGGTACTGGACCGGGCCGCGGTGCTTATCGCCTTCGAGCAAATTGGCGGCGCACAGGCCTGTCTCGACATGGCGGTCGAGTATGCAAAGGGCAGGTACGCGTTTTCGCGCCAGATCGGTTCATTCCAGGCAATCAAGCACAAGCTGGCTGACATGTACGTCGCGATCGAGCTTGGGCGATCCAATGCCTACTATGGCGCCTGGGCCCTATCGACTGGGTCCGCCCAGCTTCCGCTCGCCGCAGCGGCGGCCCGCATTGCTGCCAGTGACGCCTACTACTTCGCCGCCAAGGAAAACATCCAGGCGCATGGGGGCATGGGCTTCACCTGGGAAGTGGACTGCCATCTTTTCTATCGGCGCGCCAAACTGCTCGCGGTCCAGGCGGGCGGTCCATCCGTGTGGAAGGAGAAGCTTGTCCGCCGCCTCGAACTCAAGAACGCCGCCTGAGGATCACGATCATGGATTTCAATGACAGCCCGGAGGAAGCCAGCTTCCGCACAGAAGCCCGCGCCTGGCTTGAGAAAACCCTGCAGCAACCAGGTACGAGAGGCGGGTCGCGCCCCGAAGGACCAGAGGCGATGCAGGTCGCGAAGGCGTATCAGGCAAAAAAGGCGGCGGCCGGCTATGCCGGTCTGACGTGGAAGAGGGACGTCGGCGGCCGCGAACTGCCGCCAATTTTTCAGGTGATTTTCAGTCAGGAGGAACAGAAGTTCCAGGCTCCGGTGGCCTCGTTCGCTATCGGGCTCGGCATGTGCATTCCCACGGTTATCGCCTTCCACAACCCGGAGAAGATTAAGCGCTATGTCGGTCCTGCCCTCCGGGGCGAGGAAATCTGGTGCCAGCTTTTCTCCGAGCCCAGTGCAGGCTCGGATGTCGCTGGTCTCAAGACCCGAGCCGTTCGCGACGGAGACGACTGGGTTATCAATGGCCAGAAGGTATGGACGTCGGGCGCCCACTATTCGGACTACGGTATCCTCCTCGCCCGAACCAACCCGGAAAAGGAGAAGCATAAGGGTCTGACCATGTTCGTCCTGAACATGAAGGCGCCTGGCGTCGAGGTTCGTCCAATTCATCAGATGTCGGGCGGATCAAACTTCAACGAGGTCTATTTCACGGATGTCCGCATTCCGGATTCTGAACGCCTCGGCGAGGTCGGTCAGGGCTGGAACGTCGCCCTGGTCACGCTGATGAACGAACGCCTTGCGGTGGGTGGATCGTCAGGACCTGAATACAACGAAATCCTCGAACTGGCGCGCAATACGCCAGCTCCGTCAGGGAAGGGAACCTTGATACAGGACCAGGCTTTCCGGGAACGTCTCGCGTCCTGGTATGTGAGCGCCGAGGGCTACAACCTCGGCAAATACCGGACGATGACCGCGCTTTCGAAGGGTCAGACGCCAGGGCCGGAATCTTCCATTGGCAAGATACTCAACGCCAATCGCATGCAGGATCTCGCCAACGCTGCGATCGAGGCGGAGGATCACTACGGCATCATAGCTGATCCATCGCTGGCCGCCATGCAGGGCGCCTTTCACAATGCATATATGTGGGCGCCGGGATTACGCATCGCGGGCGGAACAGACGAGATTCTCCGAAACATTATCGCTGAGCGCGTTCTGGGCCTGCCGCAGGATGTGCGTGTCGACAAAGGCGTGGCCTACAAGGATTTGCCTACCGGTCGATGAGGCGCACAATTGGCGGGCGCCTGGCTTGAACTTCCCGCCAAAAGCTGGCGCGTGGCGTAAGGCCTGCCTACGATGCCGCCTTGCAGCACGGGAGGCAGCCCTTGAACAGACAATTATTCGCCGCAGCAGGCGGCTTGCTGACGCTTGCGTCCTGCGCAACGACTCCGGCCACCGGGCATGATCTCGCCGCGTTGAAGGCAGAGGCCCAGCGCGTGTCGATTGTGCGGGATGACTGGGGCATCGCTCACGTGACGGGCAAGACGGATGCCGATGCGGTGTTCGGCATGGTCTACGCACAAGCCGAGGACGATTTCAATCGCGTTGAGACCAACTACATAAATGCGATGGGCCGGCTGGCCGAGGCGGAAGGCGAGAGCGTCATCTGGCAAGACCTCCGTATGAAGCTGTTCATCGATCCCGATGAGCTGAAGGGCCTCTACGCAAAAAGCCCTGACTGGTTGAAGTCATTGATGATCGCGTGGGCCGATGGGCTCAACTACTATCTTGCCACGCACCCGAACGTTAAGCCGCGCGTTATCACGCATTTCGAACCCTGGATGGCTCTTAGCTTCACCGAGGGCAGTATCGGCGGAGATATCGAGCGGGTGTCGCTGTCCAGGCTGCAGAAATTCTATGGCGTTTCCGGCCAACCGCCGCTGCCACAGCAGCAAGCCGGCCTGTTTGTCGAACCCTCCGGCTCAAACGGCATCGCCATCGCGCCGAAGAACACGGCGGACGGACATGCACTCCTGCTGATCAACCCGCACACATCCTTCTACTTTCGATCCGAACTGCAGATGACGAGCGGCGAGGGGCTCAACACCTACGGCGCTTCCACCTGGGGGCAGTTCTTTGTCTATCAGGGCTTCAACGAACGCGCTGGCTGGATGCACACATCCAGCAGCGTGGATGTCGTTGATGAATTTGCCGAGACGGTTTCGAGGAAGAACGGCAAGCTCGTCTACAAGTATGGCGCTGAAGCACGCCCCGTGCGGATCAAGGCGATCGATGTACCGTATCGCGCGACCGACGGCTCAATGGCGAAGCGGACTTTCACGGTCTACTTCACGCATCACGGACCGGTCGTGCGCGTGGGGGCGGACGGCAAATGGATATCGATCGCCCTGATGCAGAAGCCGATCGAAGCGCTGAGCCAGTCCTGGCTGCGTACAAAGGCGCACGATCTTGCGTCCTTCGAGAAGATTTCCGAGACCTACAAGGCGAACTCTTCCAACGATACCATCTTTGCAGATTCGAAGGGCGAGATCGCTTACCTGCGTCCGCAATTCATTCCTATACGGAACGACCGTTTCGACTACACCCAGCCCGTGGATGGGGCCGACCCGGCCACCGACTGGGGGCAGCTCCATGACCTGTCGACTCGTCCGAATGCTATTGAGCCGTCAGTTGGATGGGTCGCCAATTCCAACAACTGGCCCTATTCGTCCGCTGGCGCCGACAGCCCGAAGCAGACGGACTTCCCGCGCTACATGGACACGGTCGGGGAAACGCCGCGTGGCCGGCACGACACGCTGCTGCTGCAGGGAAAGACGGGCTTCACGCTCCAGTCGCTTCGCGCCTCAGCCTACGATTCCTATTTGACGGCCTTCGCAGACCTCATCCCGTCACTGGTCGCGGCTTACGACGCAACGCCTGAAAGTGACCCGACTAAGGCGAAACTCGCCGAACCGATCGCCGCCCTGCGAGCCTGGGACTACCGCTGGGACGCAAATTCGATACCTACCTCGCTTGCGGTGTTTTGGGGCGAAAACCTGTGGCTCAAGACGTCCAGCACGGCTCGGGCGGCCAAGATCAATCAGTATGATTACATGCGCGATCGGACCAGCAATGCGGAAAAGCTCCAGTCGCTCACAGAAGCTGTCGATCGTCTCGCGGTCGATTTCGGATCCTGGCGCACGCCCTGGGGGGAGATCAACCGGTTCCAGCGCCTGAACGATGACATCAAACCGCGCTTCTCCGACGACGGCCCCAGCATTCCCGTGCCATTCACATCCGGCCAGTGGGGCACGCTGGCCTCATTTGGCGCACGACGCTACGACAACACCAAACGCTATTACGGAACCAGCGGGAACAGTTTCGTCGCGGTTGTCGAGTTTGGCGACAAGGTAAGCGCCATTGCCGTCACCGCCGGGGGAGAAAGCGGTGATCCGTCCTCGCCGCATTTCAACGACGAGGCTCAGCGCTACGCGTCTGGCGATCTTCGCAAGGTCTATTTCTATCCCGATCAACTTGCGGGACATTCGGGACCGGCGCATCATCCCGGCGAATGAGCGGCGCGATCCGGGTCGGCGAGTTCAGGATGGCGTCGCGAGTGGCTTGCAAGCCAGTCTCGCCAGTCTCGCCGGTCGCCCGGGCGCGCAATGAGGACGAATAGATTGGCGATAGTCCCCGACGGCGCCGAATTTGATTTTGTGATTGTTGGCGCCGGAAGCGCCGGTTGCGTGCTCGCCAACCGACTGAGTGCAAACCCTGGCGTCAAGGTGGCCCTTCTCGAGGCCGGCTCTCCGGACAAGGGCCTGCTGCTGCGCATGCCGGCGGGGTCCGGGTCCATCCTGCCGGAAAAGAACGCGCAGAACTGGGGGTTCGAATCCGCGCCCCAGCCCAATCTTGGCGGTCGCTCGACCTATCAGCCGCGGGGGCGGGGATGGGGCGGCTCCTCCTCTATCAATGGCATGATCTATATCCGCGGCCACGCACGCGATTACGATCATTGGCGGCAACTGGGCCTCACGGGCTGGGGCTATCGCGACGTGCTGCCGTACTTCCGGCGTTCAGAAAACAATGACCGGTTCAAGGACGCGTATCATGGTTCGGAAGGCCCGCTTGCGGTCACCACGCCCCGTGAGACGGGAGACCTGTACAAAGCCTTCGTCCAGGCCGGCGTAGCGGCGGGTTATCCTGAAACCGACGATTTCAACGGACCCCGACAGGAGGGGGTCGGCTTCTACCAGATGACGATCGACGACGGCGTTCGCTGCAGCGCATCGGCGGCTTTCTTGCGACCGATCCTGGCGGAGCGCGGCAATCTAGTCGTGCTATCCAATGCGCGCACGCATCGTGTGCTTCTGTCCGGAGGGCGAGCGACGGGAGTTGAGTATTCTCTCGGGCCGGGCGCAGCCCCCAAGTCCCTCCTTGCGGCGCGCGAAGTGATCCTGTCGGCGGGCACATTTCAGAGTCCGCAACTCCTGATGCTTTCGGGAATCGGACCGGCGGGTCATCTTGGCAAGGTCGGTGTTCCTGTCGCGATCGAGTCCTCCGAAGTCGGGCATAACCTGCAGGATCATTTCGACCTGGGTCTTGTGTGGGATTGCACGCAGCCGATTACGGTCTACTCGCAAACAAAGGGGATAAGGCGGGCGCTGGTCGGTTTGCGATACATGGTTGATAGGGGCGGGTCGGGCCGGTCCAATCATATCGAGGCCGGCGGCTTTCTTCGCACGCGCAAGGAGCTGGATGCGCCGGACGTCCAGCTCCATTTCTTCGACGCCAATTTCTTCGACCACGCCCGCTCGCGCCCGCAACGCGACGGTTTTGCGGTTCACGTTTGTCAGCTACGCCCTGAGAGCCGTGGCGAGGTTCGGCTCTCTTCCGCCGACCCGCTTGCTGATCCGGTGATTGACCCGAACTATCTTGCCGCCGAGACCGACAGGCGAACGATGCGAGAGTCGGTCCGGATCGTTCGCAAGATCGTAAACCAGTCGCCCCTCGATCCGTTCCGGGGAGCCGAACACCGTCCGGGTCAAAACATCGAAACGGATGCCGAGATCGACGAGTGGGTTCGCGCAACTGGAGAGACAATCTATCATCCAGTGGGCACCTGCCGCATGGGCGCCGATAGTCGATCGGTCGTTGATGGTGAACTGCGCGTACGGGGCGTCGCCGGCCTGAGAGTGGCTGACGCATCGGTTATGCCATCGCTGGTCGGGGGTAACACCAATGCGCCAGCAATCATGATTGCCGAGAAGGCCGCCGACATGATTCTTGGACACACCCCCATGGCGCCGGAAGACGTGGCTGTCGCCGGCGACGCGCTGGTTCAGGCTATGTGACCGGAGACAGCGTGATGGACGGAATGACGGATTTGGCCTCAAGCCTGTTTGAGGAGCAGCGCCGTTTATCGAGACATGAGCCGCCCCCCCATCTGAAGACGAGGCTCAACCGGTTGTCGCGCATTCGCGACCTTGCCATCGATAATGCAGACCTGATCGCAAAAGCGATTGCGGCGGATTTCGGTGTCCGATCTCGCACCGAGACCATGCTGCTCGAAATTGCCCCGCTCCTTAGCTCCATTCGTCACACGCGGCGGAATCTTCCGCGCTGGATGAAGCCTCAGGCCCGGCATGTCGATCTCACCTTCCAGCCCGGCAAAGCGTATGTCCGCCATGAACCGCTAGGTGTCGTGGGCATCATTTCGCCTTGGAACTATCCGCTACTTTTGTCTCTCGGGCCGCTGGTTGACGCTATCGCCGCGGGTAACCGGGCCTTGTTGAAACCGTCCGAGCTGACGCCGCAGTTTTCCGAATTGCTGGAGAAGCTCGTCTCCCAGCGGTTCGATGCTGGCGAGGTTGCCGTCGTTACCGGCGGCGTAGAGACTGCCGAGGCGTTTTGCCGGCTGCCGTTCGATCATCTGTTTTTTACCGGCTCCACCAGCATCGGCCGCAAAGTAATGCAGGTGGCGGCGGCGAATCTCACGCCAGTCACGCTTGAACTCGGTGGCAAATCGCCAGCCGTCATTTGCGATGACTACCCGGCGGAAAAGGCGGCCCGCAGCATTGCTTTTGGCAAATTCGTAAATGCGGGCCAGACGTGCATTGCGCCAGACTATATCCTTGCGCCGGCCGCGAAGGCGCGTGCAATCGCTGACGCGGTGATCGACCAGGCGCGGCGCGGATATCCTACGATCACGAACAACGATGATTATTCCGCGGTCATAAGTCAGCGTCACTATGATCGTCTCGCCCGCGCAATTGCGATGGCGCGGGACGCGGGCGCGACTGTGCTGACGCACGAGGACGACGGCGCGCGGCAGGCGCGCAAGATCGGTCCAACCGTTGTGCTGGGCGCTCCGGCAGAGTCGCTCTTGTTGAACGAAGAGATTTTTGGGCCGGTCCTCCCCATCGTGCCTTACGACAACCTTGACAGCGCGCTGGGCTTCATCAAGGCCCGGGAACGACCGCTGGCGCTATACTGCTTCAGCAATTCGCGCGACGTGCGCCGGAAAATTCTTGACCGGGCCATTTCCGGCGGCGTCACGCTGAACGGCACGCTGCTTCACATTGCACAGGACTCTCTTCCCTTCGGCGGCGTTGGCCACAGCGGCATCGGCGCGTATCACGGGTTCGAGGGCTTCCGGCGACTGAGTCACGCGCGCGGCGTGTTTGAAGTCGGATTTGTGAACATGTTCGAGCGCATCGGCCCGCCCTGGGGCCAGCGGGCCGCGCAGATAGGCAAGTTTCTTCTCCGCAGATGAGCATGGCGTTTCCCCGGGTACGGTTGACGTTGCGTAGACGCATACGCTTGGAAATCGCAAGGAGTCTTCGTGTCCCCCGGTCCGGCTTCAGCCATCGACTTTGACGAAGGCGAAGGGCTAGATTGGCCTGATTCCAGAATAAGGGGCGAAGCGATGGTCACCACTGCGGACGACAAGTTCGATGCGGTGATTGTAGGCTCTGGGGCGGGCGGCAGCATGGCCGCGTATATGCTCACCAAGGCTGGCGCCCGGGTTCTGATGCTCGAAGCGGGCAGGGACTATAATCCCGACGAAGCCCCCATGCTCAACCTCGCGAAGGATGCTCCTTTGCGCGGGGCGGGTACTCCGGACAAGCCTTTTGGATATTACGACGCCACCATCGATGGTGGATGGACTATCCCGGATGAACCCTATTCGGCGGCGGAGGGATCGGAGTTCATTTGGTGGCGCACGCGGATGCTTGGCGGCCGCACCAATCACTGGGCGCGAAACTCCTTCCGGATGGGTCCCTACGATTTCAAACCGTACACGCGCGATGGTCTCGGCGTGGACTGGCCGATTTCCTACGACGATCTTTCGCCCTGGTACGACAAGACCGAGAAACTGATCGGCGTTTATGGAACCAACACGGGTCTCGAAAACCATCCAAGCTCCGGGCCAGGCGTGCTGCTTGATCCGCCGAAATTCCGCGCCCCGGAGTTGTTTGTGAAAGCAGGCGGTGACGCTCTCGGCATTCCGGTCGTGCCGGCGCGGAGAGCCGTGCTCACGCGCGACATGGACAAGCGCCAGCAATGTTACTGGGCGTCGCCCTGCGGGCGTGGCTGCAGCATCGGCGCGGCGTTCCAGACCACGACCTCCCTGATCCCGTGGGCCAAGGAGACAGGAAAGCTGACCATCCAGACGGGCGCCATGGTCTACGAGGTATTACTCGACAAGTCGGGCAAGGCGTCCGGCGTCCGGTATGTGGACAAGGCGTCCGGCGCGCACCGCGAAGCGCAGGGCAGGGTTGTTGTTCTAGCCGCCAGCACGGGGGAAACCGCGCGCATCCTGCTGAACACGAAGCCCAACGGACGCTCTGAAGGCCTTGCCAACTCCAGCGGACAGGTCGGCCGCAATCTCATGGATACAGTGGGGTCCGGGTTTTCCGCCTATTTTCCGTCCCTGGAAGGACGTCCGATTTACAACGAGGACGGCGCCGGCGGTCTCCACGCCTACATTCCGTTCTGGCAGTACAAGGAAATCGCTGCGGGCAAGATTAAGACGCCGCGCGGATATCATATGGAAATCGGCGGCGGCTTCGGCGAACCCGGCATCGGCAGTTTTGGCGGGTTCGATGGATACGGCGCGGGGCTGCGTGGCGAAGTGAAGAAGCGCTACGGCGCGCGTTTCGGCTTCACGCAACGCGGTGAGATGATACCGAACGCCAATTGCTATGCGGAAATCGATGGAGAACAGAAGGACAAGTTCGGCATTCCGACGCTGAAGTTTCACTGGAAGTGGTCGGAGCACGAGTACGCCCAGGTCGAGCATTTCCAGAACGCCGTGAAGGAACTGGTCGACCGGCTGGGCGGCACGCTGTTGAACGAGGTGAAGCCGCCGGCGGAGGCGATTTCTACAGGCGGGGAGATCATTCACGAAGTCGGAACATGCCGCATGGGCGCGAGCGCCAAGGAGTCTGTTACGAACTCGCTCAACCGCACATGGGACGTCGATAATCTCTACCTGACCGATGGCTCAGTTTTCGCCTCGAAGGCTCACAAAAATCCGACCATCACCATTCTCGCCCTGTCCATGCGCGCGTCCGATCACATCGCGACGCGTTTGCGTACCGGCGAACTTTGAGGAAACGCGCCATGCCTCACGCCCTTATCCAGAAGGTTCCCTCTCCCGAAACGCTGGAGGATGCCTCGCTGACGATTGACCGGCGCACAACCCTGCGCTGGCTTGCGGCCGCCATGGCTGCGGCTGCGCCTTTGGCCGCTTGCGGCGAAACCAAGAGCGGCTTTGTCTGGGCTGTTCCCCAGCCGATCACCGGCAAGGGCTATGGCAAGGATCCGTCGCTGATGGATCCGATCGTACCGTGGCCGCTGACACTGACCAAGGCGGAGCTTGCGGCCTGCGCCGCGCTCTGTGACCTGATCCTTCCGGCCGATGGCGATGCGCCGGCGGCGACGGCGGTGGGCGTCCCAGCCTTCATCAACGAATGGATCAGCGCTCCCTATCCCGACCAGCAGGCGGACAGGGCGCTCATCATTCCCGGTCTTGCCTGGCTTGATGCGGAAGCGAAATCACGCAGCGGCGGCGTTTTCGCCAAGATTGGCGAGGCCAGCCAAAAGGCGATCGCTGATGACATCGCTTACAAGGGCAAGGTGAAGCCGGGCATGGAAAAAGCCGGAGACTTCTTCGCCCGCATGCGATCGCTCACGATGGGCGCCTACTATTCGACGCAGGAAGGCTGGCAGGTCATCGGCTATCCCGGAAACACGCCCGGCTCGGGCCCCTATCCCGGGCCGACACCGGAGGCGATCGAACACATCAAGGGCGTGATCGAGAAAATGGGCCTCACATACGCCCAGCCGTGACCGGTCTCGCGCTACAACTTCCGGATCTTGATGTTGCGATACCAGACCTGATCGCCATGGTCTTGCAGGGCGATGTGGCCGGAGCTTGCCTTACCAAACAGCGGCATGTCCTTGAACTTCGAGCCGGCGACCATCTTGCGCCATGCATCGTCGCCATAGGGCGATTCAACAACCTTCGTTCCATTCAGCCAGTGAGTGATGTGGCCGTCCTTCACGCGGATCCGGGCCGTGTTCCACTCGCCAACCGGCCGTGCGGCTGGGATGCTCGGAGCGACCAGATCGTAAAGGGCGCCAGCCCGGTGTGAGGGCAGCTTGCCGTCCGGATGGCGCGCGTCGTCCAGCACCTGCATCTCCGGGCCCGTGTTGTATGTCTGCGGCGCTTCGAGAACGTCTTTGACAAGGTAGATGATGCCGCTGTTTCCGGCCGGCGAGATTTTCCAGTCCACGGAAAGTTCGAAATCGCCGTACTCGTCCTTGGTAATCAGGTCGGGTCCGGTTCCGGAAACGGTGATGGCCCCATCCTCGACGCTCCAGGGTGCGCCAGCGGCGTCGGCGTGGTAAAGTCGCCATCCATCCAGTGTCTTGCCGTCAAAGAGCTCTTGCCAGCCCGCGGCCTTTTCTGCACTGGTCAGCATGTTGGGCGCCGCAGCGCTTTCTCCGGTGGTCTTTGTCTGGCAGGCGGCCAATCCAATGAGCAGGGCGGCTGCCGCCGCGAAGCGAGCGTGGGTGACGTGAGCGGGCATGGGGCGTTCCCTCTTATCAGTGAAATAGCGACGTCATGAAATTTCAGTCCAGGCGCTGTTGTGTGCATGCGATTGGATGGCGGCCTCAATGAACTGTACGCCGCGGACGCCGTCTTCCACACCAGGCGCCAGTGCTGCAAACCCCTCCGGAGCCCTGACCTCAAGGTGTGCATGGATCAGTTCGGCTGCGTCCGAATAGATCTGGGCGAACGCCTCCAGATACCCCTCCGGATGACCAGCGGGCAGGCGGGTTGCGGCGATGGCGGCCGCGGACAGACCGGGCCCTCCGCGACGAAGAATGTGTGCAGGATGGCCCAACTTCGTGATTGTCAGTGTCTCGGGCGTCTCCTGCTCCCATTCCAGCCCGGCCCGCTCGCCGAATATGCGCAGGCGAAGTCCGTTGGCTTCGCCCGCCGCGACCTGGCTCGCCCACAGCATTCCTTTCGCGCCGTCGACGTAACGCAACATGACATGAGCGTTGTCGTCTACCTTGCGCTCCTCCACGAATGTCGAAAGGTCGGCGGAAAGTGCGCTGGCTTTGAGCCCGGTCACGAACTCGGCCAGATGAAAGGCGTGCGTGGCGATGTCTCCCAGAGCGCCGCCTGGCCCCGCACGCTCAGGATCGCCACGCCAGTCCGCCTGCTTGTTTTCCGGCAGGTCATTTGCCAGCCAGTCCTGTGCGTATTCCACCTGCACAACGCGAATCTTTCCGAGTTCGCCAGCTTCGATCATCGCGCGGGCCTGACGCACCATCGGATAGCCGGAGTATGTGTGCGTGACGATGAAAGGGATGCCGGCGCGCCGAACGGCTGAAGACAACGCCTTAACGTCCTTCGCCGAAATGCCCAGCGGCTTGTCGCAGATTACGGGTAAGCCAGCCGCCACGAAAACCCGAGCGACGGGTACGTGGAGATGGTTGGGGGTGACGATCGATACAGCGTCGATCCGGTCGGTTCGCTTGGCTTCCGCGGAGGCCATGTCCGCAAAATCGCCGTAGCAACGATCCTCCGCCAGTCCCAGCGAACGGCCGAATTCACGGGAATGTTTGGGATCGGACTGGAAAACTCCGGCGGTCAGTTCCCATTTGTCGTCCAGCCGCGCCGCCATTCGGTGAACGGCGCCGATGAAGGCGCCTTGTCCTCCGCCAACCATGCCGAGGCGCAGCCGTCGGCGAACGGTCATCGGTCGAGGCCGAGCAGGCGCCGGTTGGCGGCTTCGTCAACGCCGGAAGACGCGAAGTCGTCAAAGGCGCGATCCGTCACGCGAATGATGTTGTCGCGAATGAATGCCGCGCCTTCGCGGGCGCCGTCCTCGGGATGCTTGATGCAGCATTCCCACTCAAGGACCGCCCAGCCTGCGTAGTCATAACCCGCGAGCTTGGAGAATATGCCCTTGAAATCGACCTGGCCGTCGCCCACCGACCGAAAGCGTCCGGCCCGATCCAGCCAAGCCTGGTAACCTCCATAGACGCCTTGCCGTCCCGTTGGATTGAACTCCGCGTCCTTGACGTGAAACATCCGGATGCGCTCGTGATAGTCGTCGATGTAGGCCAGATAATCGAGTTGCTGCAGCACGAAATGGCTGGGGTCGTACAACAAGCAGGCGCGCGGATGGTGCTCAACGCGCTCAAGAAACATTTCGTAGGTCGCCCCGTCGAACAGGTCCTCACCGGGGTGAATCTCGTAGCAAACGTCAACGCCCGCATCGTCGAACGCGTCGAGTATCGGCCGCCAGCGCTTGGCGAGTTCGTCGAAAGCCGTATCGATCAAACCCGGCGGCCGCTGTGGCCAGGGGTAAAGATATGGCCAGGCAAGCGCTCCGGAGAATGTGGCGTGCGCATTCAACCCCAAGCGACGTGACGCCAGCGCCGCGAGTTTCAACTGGCTCACCGCCCAGGCCTGCCGCTCAGCCGGCTTGCCGCGCAGTTTCTCGGGTGCGAAACCGTCAAACATGGCGTCGTAGGCGGGATGTACAGCGACCAGCTGGCCCTGCAGGTGCGTCGACAGTTCGGTTATGACCAGCCCGGCATCAGCCAGCACGCCACGCACCTCGTCGCAATAGGTGTCACTGCTCGCGGCCTTCTCTAGATCAAAGAAGTTTGCGCCCACCGTCGGCATCTGCACGCCGACAAAACCTTTGGCCGCCGCCCAGCGGGCGATCCCCGGCAGCGTATTGAACGGCTCCTTTGGCCCCGCGAATTGCGCGAGGAATATTCCTGGACCTTTCATCGTCTTCATGGCGGCTCTTCGGTCAGGCTTTCAGCGTGCTGAGGAAAGCATAACATTTTTCCGCGGATTCCAGCCTGGGAAATGCAAACGGAGCTTCCTGCTCCACGAAGAATTTGCGCACGCCGGCTTTGTAGGCGGCCGGGAGAATCCTCGCCCAGTCAAGTTCGCCCGAGCCGACTTCGGTGGGGTCCATCTTGAATTCGAAATTGGGCGTCGTCGTCGCCTTCAGATCTTTCAGGTGCGCCAGGCCGAAGCGGCCGGAATGCTTCTGAAAGAGCTGGACAAGGTCTGCGCCCGCGGCGGCGACCCAGCCAATGTCCATTTCGAACGCGACGAAGCGCGGGTCCGTTTCGGCAAGCAGGATTTCGTATCCGGTGCGCCCGTTGACCGTGACGAACTCGATGTTGTGGTTGTGGTAGCCGAAGGCGATGTCATGCGTCTTCAGCTTGGCGCCGATACTGTTGAGCTGCGCAGCCTGGCGCTTCCAGTGGTCCTCCGTCATCGCCGCGGCAAGGCGGGCAAGGCCCGCTGCACCTTCAGGCGGCGGCGTAAGGGTGATATCGGTTGGCGCTGCAAGCGCCGGTGCGATGACATGTTTGGCGCCGACGGTGTGCATGTCGTCCGCCAGCTTGTTCAGATCACCCAGGAGCCCAGGCTCCTCTGTCGTGCCGACGCGAATGGGCACGTGCGCGCTGGTGCAGGACAGGCCGGCCGCGTCGAAAGAGGTCTTCAGCTGCGCCGGCGTTTTCCCGGCATAACCCGCCATCTCGACTGTCTTGTAGCCGATCTCTGCGGTCTTCTTCAGCGTTCCATCAAGGTCGGTGCGGATAAGGTCGCCAAGCGTGTAGAGCTGGATGCCGATCGGCAATCCCCGACTTGCGAAGAAGCCCTTGCCGGACGACGCCGGTCCGGCCTTCGCTTCCTGTCCCGCTGTCATGCATCCAGCGAGCGAACTAGCTGCGCCAAAAGCGCATGCGCCCCGCAGAAAACTGCGGCGAGAGGTCGGCGTCATGGCGGTTCCTTGCAAGAGGGGTTGCGGTTTTCATCATTATTCGGCTGCGACTGCAACGCTGACGGGCGCCCGCTCGGCCGGCCTGAACAGCACGGCAAGCAACAGGATGGCGAAGACCGCCATGCCGGCCGGAACCAGGAACAGCGTGCGATAGTCGACGGCGTGCGTCACGGGGTTTGTCCAGCGGGCGATCAGGGCCGGAAAGAGAAAGCTGGCGCCGACATTGCCGATGCCAAGGATCAGAAGGTTGAACAGCCCCTGCGCGCTCGATCGCACGTCCTTCGGGAACGCCGCGTCAACAAAGATGTACACCGTCGCGAAGAAGAACGCATAGCAGATGCCATGCAGAAGCTGCACGGCGATGATTGTCGGAATGCTGTCGGCAAAGAACGCGAAGACAAGAAACCGCGCGCCGTGGCCGAGAATGCCGATGATCATCGTGGTCTTCCATCCGAGCCGGACAAGAACGCTGCCCAGTATGAACATCGTCACGATCTCGGCCGCCTGCCCGATGCTCAGCACAATCATCGAGAGATTTCCTGCAATGCCCACGCGGTTGGTGAGAAATGCATCGGCCATGACGAAATAGCCGTTGTGAATGACACTATCGATGAACGTGACGAGAAAGAGCACGCCGATGGACGGAATGCCCAGCAACTTGATCGCCTCGCGCCACGCCAGCGGATCCACACCGGCCGCGTCCTTCTTCGGCGGCGTATGGGGCAGGGTCAGGCTGTAGGCGGCAAGAGCAAATGACACGATGGCGGCGACGACGAAGATCAGACGCACCTGCTCCGGTCCGGCGTGCGCGCTGAGCAGGAAGATGAAAGGCCAGCTAACGAGGATCCAGCCGACGGTGCCGCCCATCCGGATCGTTCCAAAATGCTTGGCAGGATCGCTCAAGCTGGCAAATGCAACGGCGTTGGCGACAGACATCGACGGGACGTAAACAAGGCTGAAGACGAGATAGGCCGCGAAGAAGGGCCAGAAGTCCGTCAGAAAAGCGCATGCCAGCAGCGCGATCCCGCCGATGACATTGCTGACGGCCAGGAAGCGTTCCGCCGAGAAATTGCGATCAGCGAACTGGTTGGAGAAGAAGATGCCCAGGATCGCTGCGATGCCCCAGGCGCTGCCAACCAGCGATTGCTGCCAGGGCTCGAAACCCAGCTGGCCCATGTAGGGAAAGAGCTTTGGCGCCCAGGCGCCCCAGATCGCGAGCTGGAGCATCATCATCAAGAAGAGACGAACTCGAATCACTTGGCGTCCTCCCCGGGGCCAGGTTCTCTCGCCTTGGCGCCATCACTGTTCTAGGGCTGAATGTGCACCTTCTCGCGCGTCTGTCCACGGGTGGGCAGTCGGGAGCGAAGAGGATGAGGGGAGGGACGATTGGAGCGGCGTGTTCGTCGAATTGCCGTCGCGATCTTGGGCGTTTTCCTCGCCGGATGCGCGACAAAAAACGGAAGCGAAGCGGGCTGGCGGCCGTTATTCGACGGCAAGACGCTGACTGGCTGGACGCCGAAGATTCGTGGATACGCTCTCGGAGAAAACACGCTCGATACGTTCAAGGCGGAGAATGGTGTGTTGCGGGTGTCGTACGAAAAGTACGACAGGTTCGGCGAACGTTACGGCCACCTCTTTTACAAGGCGCCCTTCAAGTCGTTCCGGCTGAAACTGGAGTACCGCTTCATTGACGGGACGCCCGCCGATACGCCCGCCTGGGCGCAAGCCAACAACGGTGTGATGATCTTCGCCCAGGATCCGGCCACGATGGCTATTGGCGACAGCTTTCCTGTCTCGGTGGAGGCGCAGATCCTCGGACCCGCAGAGGGCCAGACCCGCACCAACGGAAATGTCTGTTCGCCCGGCACCAACATCGTCATGGACGGCAAGCTCGTTACCGAGCATTGCATCAACTCCAAGGTGCCCGCCGCGCCGAACGGCAGCTGGGTGCGATTTGAAATCGATGCCGCGCCGGATGGATCCGTCACCGAAAAACAGAACGGCGTGACGACGATAACCTGGTCAGACCCACAACTCGACCCGGAAGGGCGGATGGCCAACTCGAAGCCTCTCGTGGCGGCGGCGGGAGGTAAGTTGGCGCTTGGCGGCGGCTATATCGCCCTGCAAAGCGAAGGCGCACCGATTGAATTTCGCAACATCGAGATCATGGAGCTTAAGTAGGGCGTCAGGTCGCCCACTCGCGCCCGACGTCCGAATAGGGAATATCAGCGCGATATTTTCCGGGAACCGCCTCGTATTTCAAAAACTTGCTGGCGCCGATTTCCGATGTGAAAAACCCCAGCGTCGTAAGCTCCTTGCACGTGCGGAAGAAGTGCCTGTCCGCCTTCGGGTTCTTTGCCATGATCAGGTTCTGGTCGTACGCTTCGCGGTCGTACTCGCGAAGCATGGCCACTTGCTGGTCGGTTGAAAGCGATGCGAACGACGCCCCATGGACCTGCTTCGCATCTCTTGCCACGCGTGCGAGCGCAGCGCGAAAGGCGTTGCGTTCTTGCTGCTGGTAGTAGTCCGCCATCATGCGATCGATAAATGCCGGAACGCCGGCATCAATCGCGCCGGGTGAATCCGTCCGCGGAATGATCTGCTCCGAGATCGCGGCCACATCGTCATATTCGGCGGGGGTGAGGAACTTGTGAGACGCCCCCGTCGCTGGCGCGGGAACGGCTGTGCACCCTTCCAGAACCCCAAGCATCGCGCTGGATGCGACCGAGCCTCCAAGCAGAAGGCCCGCACGGTGGATGAGTTCGCGTCTGTCGATCATGTCAGATCTCCCCGCGCTTGAGCGATTCAACCGCATGTCCGCAGGCTCGCGCCGTCAGCGCCATGTAGGTCAAAGACGGGTTTACACATGCCGCAGACGTCATGCAGGCGCCGTCAGTGACGTAGACGTTGGTGCAGGCGTGAACCTGGTTGTGTGCGTTGAGCACCGATGTTTTCGGGTCGCGCCCCATGCGCGCCGCCCCCATTTCATGAATGCCCAACCCGGGACCGTAGGGCCGGTCGTAGCCCTGGACATTCTTGAACCCAGCGGCCTCCATCATTTCCATGGCCGCCGACTGCATGTCCTTCCGCATATTCAGCTCGTTCTCCCGGATGCGGACGTCCATGGTAAGGGTTGGCAATCCGTTGATGTCCCTGACCTTGGAATTCAGGAAGATCCGGTTGTCCTCATACGGAAGCGTTTCGCCAAAGGCCGTTATGCCCATCGTCCATGGCCCCGGATCTTTGAGCGCATCCTTCATTTCAGCGCCAAAACCAATCTCGGCCACAAGGCGCTGCCAGCCTTCACGGCTGGCGCCGCCCTGATAGCCATAGCCGCGTATGAAGTCCTTTTGCTTCGTGGCGTTGTCGCCAAGGTTCCGGAAGCGCGGGATATAGATCCCGTTGGGGCGGCGCCCGGCATAGTAGCGATCCTCGTAACCGTCGACGTCGGCCTGCGCGCCGACCAGGAAATGATGATCCATGATGTTGCGGCCGACCTGGTCGCTATCGTTTCCGAAGCCCGTCGGAAAGCGATCGCTCGTCGAATGCAGCATGATCCACGCGGTATTCAGCGTTGAGGCGCAAAGGAAGATGACCTTGGCGTAGTACTCGGTTTCCTTGCCCGTTTGCGCATCGCGCACGCGCACGCCCGAGGCCTTGTTGGCTTTGGGGTCGTGGAGCACGGCGACCACGATGGAGTCCGGCTGCAGCGTCATGTTGCCGGTGCGTTCGGCGGCGATCAGCGTTCCCCCGTTGGAGCTGAAATATCCGCCGAACGAGCAGCCGCGCATGCAGAGGTTTCGGTTCTGGCAATTGGTGCGCCCCAACGCCTTTTGCGTATCGGTGGGCTGGGTCAGGTGTGCAGCTCGTCCGATTGTAATCCGTCGCTCGGGAAACCGGTCCTCGACCTGGGACTTGAACGATTTCTCGACAACGTTCATTTCCATCGGCGGTTGGAAATGTCCGTCCGGAAGTTGCGGCAGGTTTTCTTTCTGGCCGCTGACGCCGATCCATTCTTCGACATAGTCGTACCAGGGCGCGATGTCGTCATACCGGATCGGCCAGTCGACGCCGACGCCTTCGCGCGCATTGGCAGTGAAATCGAGATCGCTGTGCCGGTAGCTTTGACGACCCCAGGTCAGTGATCGTCCGCCAACCTGATAGCCGCGTATCCAGTCGTATCGGCTCACTTCCGTGTAGGGATGCTCGTCGTCTTTGACGAACCAGTGAACCCAGGCTTCGTTGACTGTGTAGTTGGTCCGGTTTTGTTTGGGGTAGTGCGCTGCGATCTCCGCCGGCGGCAGTTTCCCGCCCGGGTATTTGAAGTCCCAGGGCGCATAGCCGAACGTCTTGTAGTCCTTGATGTGTTCGACCTTGCGTCCCCGCTCCAGGACGAGCGTCTTCAGGCCCTTTTCGGAAAGCTCCTTGGCTGCCCAGCCGCCGCTGATGCCGCTGCCGACGACGATCGCGTCAAAGGTTCGTTCGCTTCGCGATCCAGCGCCCGGATTGCTCATCGGACCTTGCCCCTCTGCAGGCTGCGCGAGCTGCGCGCGCCGAAGATTGGCGCCGAACTTTTCGATTAGCTAGACGGCCGCAACGCTGGATTTGCGTTGACGCAACGGTCGCCGAGCCTCTTCGCACGCGATGACGTGATCGAACCCGCATTGGCGAGCTCCGATTCGCTGGGTAACGTCGCCCCACACAACACGCCGCCCGGCATTGGATCAGGGCGGCACAGGGGAGAGTCGTCCACAATGTCTAGGAAACTGGCCGCCGGGGTCGCGCTGGCCCTCGCCGCAACGCTGGGACTCGCCTGGGCCTGCACCAGCAGCCCGGCGGAGCAGACCGCGGCAAAAACGTCCGGAAAGAAGATCGAAAAGGGCAAGGAAGCCCTTTACCGGGGCGAGTGGCCGTACTGGGGCGGCGACCCGCAATCGACCCGTTACACGCCGCTCACCCAGATCAACAAGTCCAACCTCGACAAGCTCGAAATCGCGTGGCGCTGGACCGCTGATGGCTCGGGCGACAGCTCCGCCGCCAACTACAAGGCCACCCCGCTCATGGCGGACGGCTTGCTCTATGTTCCGTGGATCGGCAACGGCGCCGCAGCGATCGACGCCGCGACCGGCAAGACGGTCTGGACCTTCCGGCCGCCGCCGCTCGCTCATGGCCGCAGCTCGTCGCTCTCCAGCCGCTCGCTGAGTTACTGGACAGACGGAACAGCGCGCCGCCTGTTCCACAACACGCTGGACGGCCGCCTGCTGTCGATTGACGCGCGCACCGGTAAGCTGGACACGGCGTTCGGCAAGAACGGCTGGATCGACCTCCGCGATGGAGCCACCGAAGGCGGAGACGTCGCCTCCGTCTCTCCGGCCCTTGTCGTGGGCGATGTCGTGGTCGCGCAGATCATCCCGGGCGGCAGCCGAAACAAGGAAGCGACACCGGGCTTCATCCGGGGATACGATGTCCGCACCGGCAAGTTGCTGTGGACCGACAATCCCATCCCGAAGAAAGGCGAACCGGGTTTCGACACCTGGAAGGGCGACAGCGCCAGCTACACCGGCCACGCCGGCACCTGGACGATGATGAGCGCCGATCCTGAGCTCGGCTATCTCTACATCCCGCATGAAACGCCCACCAACGAGTTCTATGGCGGCCAGCGTCTGGGCGATAACCTCTACGGCGAAACGCTCGAATGCATCGATGTAAAGACCGGCAAGAAGATCTGGCACTACCAGACCGTCCACCACGGCCTCTGGGACTACGACTTGCCGACTGCGCCGATCCTCCACGATGTCGTCGTCAACGGCAAACGCATCAAGGCGGTGACGCAACTTACCAAGCAGGGGCTGATCTTCGTCTTCAACCGCGTCACCGGCGAACCGATCTGGCCGATCGAGGAAAAGCCCGTGCCGCAAACCGGCGCCATTCCCGGTGAGCAGCCCTCCGCAACCCAGCCGTTCCCGACCCGGCCGGCGCCGTATCTCCACCTTGGGTACTTCGAAGATGATCTGGTCGACTTCACGCCTGAACTGCGTGAAGAGGCCAAGAAGCTTGCGGCGCAATATACCAAAGGCCCACTCTACACGCTGCCAAGTCTGGTGACGCCGACCAACAAGGGAACGTGGATTTTCCCGGGCACGGGAGGCGGGCCAAACTGGAATGGCGGCGCCGTCGATCCGGAGACGGACATCCTCTACGTGCCGCTTCGGCTGAAGCCGCAGTTTGCCGGCGTTCGCAAGGGCAATCCCAAGCAGACCGACATGGACTATTATGGCGGTGGCGGCGGCGCCCCGATCGAGGGGCCGCAAGGGCTTCCAATTCTCAAACCGCCCTATTCGGAACTTGTCGCTACCGACATGAATAAGGGCGAGCATCTCTGGCGCGTCCCGATCGGCGGCGCGCCGGACTTCGTGCGCAACAATCCGGCGCTGAAGGGCCTGAATCTGGACTTCGATCACATGGGCCAGTTTGACGTGCGTCCGTCGCCTCTGCTGACGCCGGACGTGCTGTTCATGGGTGAGGGCGGCAACCTCTCCGGTGGATCCGGCGGGCCCATGTTCCGGGCGTATGACAAGAAGACCGGAGGCGTCGTCTGGGAGAAGAAACTGCCCAACATCGTCACCGGCGGACCGATGACGTACATGGTCGGCGGCAAGCAGTATATCGCGGTGACAATTTCATCGCGCGGCAAGCCGGCCGAGGTCGTCGCACTCACGCTGGGCGACGGAAAGGACGACGCCAGCGTGCTCGAAGCGTCGCTTGCGCCCGAGGGCGTGCTCTCCAAGCCGCGCCCGAAGATCGACGCGACGCCTGAAGAGATTGCCATGGGACGCGATGCGTTCGGCAAGACCTGCGCCTTGTGCCACGGCCCGGCCGGCGAAGGTATCCCGGGCGGAACGGCGCCGCCTCTGACCGATCAGGCCGATGTCGCGAAGATCTCGCGCGTCGTCACTCAGGGGCAGGGCGAGATGTCGTCGCTGGCGGCGATATTGAAGCCGGAAGAAATCAGCGCGGTGTCCAAGTTTGTGGCGTCCGGTCTCCCGGCCGAACGCCGGCTTCCCCCGCCGACACGAGGAAACAACTGACGCTGGCGGCTTGCCGGAGTGAGGCCGGGCGAACGGGCTCGATCCTTCCCCGCTCATTCCGGCGAATGCCGGAATCCAAAGGCCAGCAGATGGCGTCCGGATCAGCGCAATCCCGCGTTGATTTTTGCCAGCGCCGCGCTCCCCGGCGTTAGCTGGTCCGTGCCCAGCGCGTTGAGGGGGGTGGCGGTGGTGCCCAGCCGGTCATGTAGATCGGTGGCGTCGGGATCGAGATAGAGAAGGCCTGTCACGACCTCCCCCTTGGCGTGATGCTCCTGCAGATAGTTCGCGGCCGCTATCCGGTCCGTCGGGTCGTAATCCGCGTGGAGCTTGCGCAGGCGCAGCACCGAGCCGTCATGCTGCGTCACCTCGCGCACTTCGCCCGGCGCATAGGTCGCTGTGATCGGCGCCCGGCCAAGGATCACGTCGAGCCGGTTCACGGCCTCGTTGTGTTCGCGAACATAATCGAAGCTCTTGGTCGATCCCGCATGATTGTTGAACGCCACGCACGGACTGATGACGTCAATGAATGCGGGACCGTGGTGGGATAGTGCGCCCTTGATCAGCGGGACCAGTTGTTCCTTGTCGCCGGAAAAGCTGCGCGCCACATAGGTCGCGCCGAGTTGCAGGGCGAGTGCGACCAGATCGATGCCGGACTCGGAGTTGACCACGCCCTTTTTCGATTTCGATCCCTTGTCGGATGTCGCCGAGAACTGGCCCTTGGTCAGCCCGTAGACGCCGTTGTTTTCGACGATGTAAGTCATGTTGACGCCGCGACGGATCGAGTGCGCGAACTGGCCAAGACCGATCGACGCGCTGTCGCCATCGCCGGAGACCCCAAGATAGATAAGGTCGCGGTTGGCGAGGTTGGCCCCTGTCAGCACGCTGGGCATGCGACCATGCACGCTGTTGAAGCCGTGTCCCTGGCCGAGGAAATAGTCTGGTGTCTTGGATGAGCAGCCAATCCCCGACATCTTGGCGAGGCGGTGCGGCTGTAGCGCGAGTTCGAAGCTGGCCGAGATGATCGCCGAACTGATTGAATCGTGGCCGCAACCCGCGCAGAGGGTCGAGACCTTCCCTTCATAGTCGCGACGCGTGAGCCCCAGCGCGTTGGTGGGCAGGGAGGGGTGGTGAAGTTTCGGCTTCAGGATGTAGGTCACGGGCTACTCCGCAATCTGCCGCATGGCGCGCCGCGCATCGAGCCGGCGGCCTATTGCGTCACTTAGAAAGCGCGCCGTGATCGGCGTGCCGTCGTAGTGCAGGATCGATGTCAGCCGCGCAGGGTTGATGCTGCCTTCCACCATCAGAAGCGTACGCAGCTGGGCGTCGCGGTTCTGTTCGACGACGCAGATTTCATCATGCGTCGTGATGAAGTCGTACACTTCATCTCCGAACGGAAAACCGCGAACGCGGAGCGCGTCTATATGGTGGCCCTTGCGCTCAAGATCTTCGAGGGCTTCGTGCATTGCGGGCGTCGTCGATCCAAAATAGATGGCCCCGATACGGGTAGGTTGCGGCGCCAGGCGCAGGATGGCGGGGGGCACGAACTTGGCCGCTGTATGAAACTTGGCGAGCAGGCGCTCCATATTGTCCTGGTAGTCGACGCCCTTCTCGCTGTATCCGGCCATCCGGTTGCGCGACGTTCCCCGGGTAAAGAATGCGCCGCGTGTCGGGTGCGTGCCGGGATAGGTGCGATAGGTGATGCCGTCGCCATCGACGTCCGTGTAGCGACCGAACGGCTTGCCCGCTTCCAGGTCTTCGGCGGTCATCACCTTGCCGCGGTCGAGAACTTTTGAATCATCCCACTTGAACGGCGCCACCAGCCATTCCTGCATCCCGATATCGAGATCGAGCATCACGAATACGGTGGTTTGCAGTCGGTCAGCGAGGTCGAACGCCTGCGCGCCCATCTCGAAACACTCGCCCGGGTCGGCGGGAAGCAGCAGAACGTGCTTTGTGTCGCCATGACTGGCGTAGGCGGCGAGAAGCAGGTCGGATTGCTGCGTGCGGGTCGGCATGCCCGTGGAGGGGCCGCCTCGCTGCACATCGAAGATCACAGCCGGAATTTCCGCAAAGTAGGACAGGCCGATGAACTCGTTCATCAGGGAAATGCCGGGCCCGGAGGTGCAGGTGAAGGCGCGGGCGCCGTTCCACCCTGCGCCGACCACGACGCCGATGGAGGCGATTTCATCTTCCGCCTGAACGATAGCGTAGCGTTTCGTTCCGTCCGGATCGGTGCGGAGGTTGGCGCAGTGCGCGGCAAAGGCTTCGGCGAGCGACGTGGAGGGCGTGATCGGGTACCAGGCGCAGACCGTGGCGCCGCCATATACGGCGCCCAGCGCCGCGGCGTTGTTGCCCTCGACAAAAATGCGGTCTCCGACCGCATTGGAGGAGCGAAGTTGCAGGCCGATGGGTTTGAGGTGGTCCCGGGCCCAGTCGCGGCCGAGATGGAATGCCTTGATGTTGGCGCCGATCAATTTCGCCTTTGAGGCGAATTCCTCCGCCAGCAATGTCTCCACCACATCCGGATCGATGCCAATCAGGTGGGAAAGCGCGCCGACATAGGCGATGTTCTTGAACAACTGCCGTTCGCGCGGAACAGAATATGCGTTGTTGCAAATGGACGTCAGCGGCACGCCGATGACGTGAACGTCGTCACGGAACTTCGTCGATGGCAATGGTTTCGTTGAATCGTAGAACAGATATCCGCCTGCAACGATCTCCTGTACGTCGTCGTCCCACGTTTGCGGATTAAGCGCGACCGCGAGGTCGACGCCGCCACGTCGTCCCAGATGTCCGTTTTCGCTGACGCGAACTTCGTACCAGGTCGGCAGACCTTGTATGTTGGACGGAAAGATGTTGCGCGGCGCCACCGGAACGCCCATCCGTATGATCGCCTTCGCGAAAAGTCCGTTTGCACTGGCTGATCCCGAACCGTTGACGTTGGCGAACTTGACGACGAAGTCATTCGTCGCGGCAACGGGCGCCGGCGCCAGACTCGTTGTTACGCTGTCTGCCGGCATGCATGCCCCGCATACGTCATGTCGATGAGATACTTTTGCATGTCCCATGCGCCCGTTGGACAACGTTCGGCGCATAGGCCGCAGTGCAGACACACGTCTTCGTCCTTCGCCATAATGCGTCCGGTTTCCAGTCCGTCGCCTATGTATATGTCTTGCGTTGCGTTCGTTGCGGGCGCCTTCAACCGTGTTCGGAGATCTGCTTCATCGCCGTTCATCGTGAATGTGATGCAGTCCATCGGACATATGTCGACGCACGCATCGCATTCGATACACGTCGCCGCGTTGAACACCGTTTGCACGTCGCAATTCAGACAACGTTGCGCTTCCTTGAAACCGATCGTCTGGTCGAAACCCAACTCCACTTCGGCGTTGACGTCTTTTAGCGCGACGGACTTTTCGCGATGCGCGACCTTGTAGCGTTGGTCGTTGGCGACGTCGTTGTCGTACGACCATTCATGAATGCCCATTTTCTGGCTGACGATGGTGACGTTCGGCGCCGGACGTTCGGCGACGTCTTCGCCGTTCAGGTGTTTGTCGATCGACACAGCAGCGGCGTGACCGTGCGCCACGGCCCAAATGATGTTCTTCGGACCGAATGCGGCGTCGCCGCCGAAGAACACGTTCGGGATCGAACATTGCAACGTAACTTCATCAACGACGGGCATGTTCCATTTGTCGAATTCCATTCCGATGTCCCGTTCGATCCACGGGAACGCATTTTCCTGGCCGACCGCGACGAGAACGTCGTCACATTCGAAATGCTGGTCCGGCTCGCCGGTCGGAACCAGCTTGCGGCGGCCCTTTGCGTCGTATTCGGCTTTGACTTTCTCGAATGACACGCCGGTAAGCTTGCCTTCCCGATGCGTAAACTCCTTTGGAACGAGATAGTTGAGGATCGGGATATCCTCGCCCATCGCGTCTTCCTTTTCCCAGGGTGACGCCTTCATTTCCTCGAAGCCCGAACGGACAATGACCTTCACATCGTCCCCGCCCAGCCTGCGGGATGTGCGGCAGCAGTCCATCGCCGTATTTCCGCCGCCCAGCACAATCACCCGCCGACCGATCTTCTTGACGTGCTCGAAGGACACGTTGGCGAGCCAGTCGATCCCGATATGGATGTTGGCTGCGGCCTCCTTGCGACCTGGCAGGTCGAGATCGCGGCCGCGCGGCGCGCCCGTGCCGACAAAGATCGCATCGTAGCCTTCCGCTAGGAGAGACTTCAGACTGTCGATCGGCTGTTGCAGATGCATGATTGGCCCGAGGCCGGTGATGTAACCCACTTCTTCGTCGATCACGGATTCGGGCAGGCGAAATCGGGGAATCTGGCTGCGGATCATGCCGCCGGCTTTCTTGTCCCCGTCGTAGATGTGGATTTCGTAACCCAGCGGCGCGAGATCGCGCGCGACAGTCAGGGACGCCGGCCCGGCGCCGACGCAGGCGACCTTGCGACCGTTTCGGGGGGCGACCTTGGGCAACCGGGCGGATATGTCGGTCTTGTTGTCCGCAGCAACGCGCTTCAATCGGCAGATCGCCACCGGCTCGTCTTCGACGCGCCCGCGACGGCAGGCGGGTTCGCATGGCCGATCGCATGTGCGCCCGAGAATTCCCGGAAACACGTTGGATTGCCAGTTGATCATGTAGGCGTCGGTATAGCGGCGCTCAGCGATGAGGCGGATGTATTCGGGCACCGGGGTGTGGGCGGGGCAGGCCCACTGGCAATCGACCACCTTGTGGAAATAGTCTGGATTGCTGATGTCCGTGGCTTTCAAAGGCGCACCCCAAAGCAACGCATTTTCGATCCGGATGGTCCAGCAAATCCCCTGGCCGGGTCCCAACTCATCTCGCGCTTGCGGCAAACCTCCCGCAGGTGCGAACGCCCCCTGAAAGCCGACAAGATACGCAAACGATAAACCGGTTGAGATCCGTAGCCTGTTGCGAGTCTACTCCCAGCTTGGCGAGAAGGTCCACTACCGATCACGGAAACGGGACGGGTTTCCTGCACTGGCCCTGACGCTACTGCCTTTCGAGAAGTGCGACCGTTCCCTGTCCGCCATCGGCGCAGATCGAGACGATGGCCCGTGATCCCTTTGGCATCGCGGCAAGTTCCTTCGTCGCCTGGCTGAGGATGCGAGCGCCGGTAGCAGCGAAAGGATGGCCAATCGACAACGAACCGCCGTTCGGATTGACGCGCTCCCACGGAAATGCGCCGAGATCCGCATCAACGCCGGCCCGCCGCTTGCGATAGTCTGGATCGGAAGCCGCCTTCACATTGGCAAGCACTTGCGCGGCGAAGGCCTCGTGAATTTCCCACAGGGCGATATCGGTGAATTTCAGATTGTAACGAGCCAGCAGGCGCGGAATGGCGCGGGCGGGCGCCATGAGTATGCCTTCCTCGCTGAAATGCATGGCGGCGATCTGCCAGTCCACCAGCTTCACTTGCGGTTGGACTCCAAGACGTTTGAAGCCCTCCGCATCTCCGACCCACAAGGACGCGGCGCCATCTGTGAGCGGTGAGGAGTTGCCGGCCGTCAGCGTGCCTTTGCCGCTTGAGCGGTCGAAGGCGGGCGGCAAGCTCGCCAGTTTCTCAAGGGTGGAATCGCGCCGCACAATCGTGTCGTGGTCAACGCCGTCAAACGGTATGACGAGGTCGCTGAAAAAACCTTCGTTCTGACCGCGCGCTGCGGACTGATGGCTCAGCAGTGCGCGCTTGTCCTGTTCCTCGCGGGAAATCTGGTAGAGTTTGGCGGTGTCTTCGGTGTGTTCGCCTTGGCTGCGTCCGCTTTGCTTGTTGGTCCAACCGTGGATCGGAAGGGCGAAGTCGATGGCCGACAGTTGCGTTAGCGCCGCGGCGGCGCCGGCCGGGTCCTTCGCGAACTGAGCGATGATCTGATCGGCCTTTTGCTGTGTGAGCGCTATGGGGACGTGGCTCATCGTCTCAACGCCGCCGACCAGCGCGAGGTGGGCGCCGCTCTTGCCGATCATGCCGGCCGCCTGAACGGCGCCAACGAAGCTGGACGAGCAGGCGAGTATGGTCGACCACGCGGGGATTTCCGGGTCAAGGCCGGCTTCGTAGACGAGTTCCCGCGCGATATTGGAGACAACGGGATCCGGGATGACCTGGCTCCACACCAGAAAGTCTGGCTTGGCCCGGGCGGCCATTGCGGCGGCGATGGGTTTCGACAGGTCAAGCGCTGTATGTTTCGCGAACGCGCCCCCTGCCTTGACGAACGGTGTGCGTATGCCTGGGGAAAGATAGATGTCGGGCATAAGCATCTCCGATCTCTGATGGGGCGAGGCGTACGGCGAATTCGTGTCCGCCTGAAGTAGATGCGCACTGAATCAGAAAAGGAAAGGGCGGCTCGAGCGCGAGCGCTTTGTGAAGGCCCGTGCAAGGTGCGAATTCGGCTCTAGTCGGACGGCGCGCCGCCCAGAACCTTGTAGAGCGTGAGACGGTTGGTGAGCTCCACGAGCGATGTCGCCGCCGCGCTGCGGCGAGCGGCGTCGAGTGTGCGCTGGACCGTCAGCGTGCTCAGGAATGTATCGATGCCGGCCCGGTAACGCTGGTCGGCAAGCTGCAGCGCTTCCTCGCTTGAAGCCACGAGCGCTGCTTGCGCCTTTCTCTGTTCGTCGATCGTGCCCTGGCGAGCCAGTGCATCCGACACCTCACGGAACGCGATCTGCACGGCGCCCTCGTACTGGGCGAGCAGGAGATCCCGTTGCGCCTTGGCATAGGCGACATTGGACCCGACTGACGGGGCAAATATGGGTTGTGAGACGGCGGGCGTCGCCGACCAGCTTTCGTTGCCGCCGGAAAACAGGGACGAGAGGGCCGTACTGGCGACGCCGTCGGCGGCTGTCAGGCTGATGCGAGGAAAGTAGGCCGCGCGTGCGGCGCCGATATTGGCGTTCGCGCCCTTCAGGCGGGCCTCGGCCTGCAGCACGTCGGGCCGCTGCAGCAAGACGTCCGAGCTGGCCCCGGCAGGAGGCGCGGAGATGCCCGCGTCCAGAGCATCGAGCGAAGTCGGCAAGAGCGCATCCTCGACGGGTGCGCCAACCAGAAGTTCAAGTGCATTGCGGTCCTGTGCGACCTGCGTTCTGGCGCTGGCGATGTCCGACTCCGCCTGATGCAGGCTGGTTTCGGCTTCGGTCACGTCGAGACGGTCGGCAAGGCCGGCGCCGTGAAGCGACTGGGTCAATTCCAGCGAGCGCTGCGCGATATCCCTGGTTTCGCCGCCGATGCGCAGGACATCGAGGTCATATGCATAAACCACGTACGCCGTGGCGATTTCGGTGACCAGCGTGATGCGGGTTGAGCGGGCGCCCGCTTCACTGGCGACGTATTGTTCGAACGCCGCCTTGGAGAGGTTTCGCAAACGACCGAACAGGTCGATCTCGAAACTTGAAAAGCCGATGCTGGCGTCGAACAGGCGTGGCGGCGGAGATGCGCCATCGCCGCCCCTATAGGCGGCCGTGAGGCCTGCGGACACCGATGGAAGCTGGCTGGCGCGCTGGACACCATAAAGGGCGCGGGCGGAGCCGACCTGGGCGAGGGCTGCGCGCAGGTCGCGGTTCTGGGCAAGGCCCCGATCGATGACCTGCCTCAGCTTGTCGTCGCCGATCAATGTTCGCCACGAGGCCCCGGCGGCGGCCGGCGTGGTTTGCGGGTAGACGCCGCCGCTGGGAAGCGATTGCGGAATGGCTGGTGGCGGTTGCCGGTAGGCGGGCGCGAGGTTGCACCCGGCAAGCGCGGAGGCGGCGAGGAGACCGGCGAGGCGGCGCATCAGGCTGTCTCTCCTGCCGGACCAGGCGTCGATGCGCTGCTTTCGTTTTTTGCGGCGTGCTTCTTGTCGGTTCCGAACAGGCGCGAGACGAGGACAAAGAACAGCGGCACGTAGAACACCGCCAGCACAAGCGCTGTCAGCATGCCGCCGATGACCGCCGTGCCGAGCGCCAGACGGCTGTTGGCGCCGGCCCCCGTCGCCAGCGCCATGGGCAACATGCCCGAGATGAAGGAGATCGACGTCATAACGATTGGACGGAACCGGATGCGCGCTGCGTCTTTGGCGGCTTCCAGCGCGCTCTCGCCCCGGCGGTGGGCGGCCTCGGCGAACTCGACAATGAGGATCGCGTTCTTCGCCGTCAGGCCGACGGTCGTGAGCAGGCCGACCTGGAGATAGATGTTGTTGTCCAGACTGCGCAGGGTTGCGGCCAGAACAGCGCCGATAACGCCGACGGGCACCACGAGAAGGATGGCGAACGGCACGGACCAGCTTTCGTAAAGCGCAGCCAGGCAGAGGAACACCGCCAGCAGCGAGACAGCGTAGAGCAGCGGCGCGCGACCACTCGATTGCTGTTCTTCGTAGGAGAGCCCGCTCCAGGCATAAGTGGTCTCGGGCGCGACCTGCTGCTGCAGCTTGACGATTTCAGCCATGGCGTCGCCGGAGCTGAGACCCTGGCGGGCCTGTCCCTGGATTTCAAACGACGGCACGCCGTTGAACCGCGACAGCGCCACCGGCCCCTTGGTCCAGTTCAGCGTGGCGAAGGCGGAGAAGGGTGTCATGGCGCCGTTGCCGGAGCGGACGTACCAGGCGTCGAGGTCGCCGGGATTGGCCCGGTATTGCGCATCGCCCTGAACGTAGACCCGCTTGACCCGGCCGCGGTCGACAAAGTCGTTCACATACGATCCGCCCCACGCGGTGCTCAGCGTCGACAGGACCGAGGTTTCGGTGAGGCCGAGCGCGGCGAGCTTGTCCTCGTCGATCGAGATGTGGAGTTGTGGCGTGTCGGGCAGTTCGGATTCGCGGACGGAGGCGAGTTTGGGGTCCTGGCGGGCGGCGGCCATCAACTTGGCGTGCAGGTCCGAAAACTCGTCGCGGCTGAGGCCGCCGGAGTTGAGCAATTCAAAGGTGAAGCCGTCGCTCTGTCCAAGACCACGGATGGCGGGCGGCGTCAGCGCCAGAATGGTTGCGCCGCGAACGGCGGACAGGTTCTTGATTGCCCGGCGCGCAATGGCGGCGGCGCTGTCCTTGGAACTCTTTCGTTCGCTGAACGGGGCAAGCGAGGTGAAGCCCTGGCCGGAGTTCTGGCCCGCGCCGGAAAAGCCGAAGCCCTGCACCAGGAAGACGTGCTTCACGTTTTTCCGTTCGGCGCCGAGATAATAATCCTCCACGCTCTTCAGCGTCTGAAGGGTCTGCTCCGCGGTTGATCCGGCTGGCAGCGTGAACTGACTCTGCAACTGGCCCTGGTCGTCAACGGGCAGAAAGCTGGTGGGCAGGCGGACAAACATAACGCCCAGGCCGACAAGAACCACCGCGTAGAAGCCGAGGAATATCACTCGGCGCGAAACCACAGCGGTGACGCCGCCGACATAACGGCCCGTCAGGCCGTTGAACCAGCGGTTGAAGCGCGCGAGAGGTCCGTCGCCTTCGTGATGCTCTCCGTTCGGCGGCTTCAACAATGTGGAGCACAGAACGGGAGACAGTATCAGGGCGACCAGCACCGACAGCACCATGGACGTGACGACCGTCACGGAGAACTGGCGGTAAATCACGCCGGTGGCGCCGCCAAAGAACGCCATGGGAAGCATGACGGCGGAAAGCACCAGGCCGATGCCGATTAGCGCTCCGCCGATCTGATCCATGGACTTCCGCGTCGCCTCCATCGGCGACAGCTTTTCCTCCGCCATAAGGCGCTCGACGTTCTCTACGACGACGATTGCATCGTCGACGAGCAGGCCAATCGACAGCACCATCCCGAACAGGGTCAGCGTGTTGATTGAGTACCCCAGCACGGACAGAACGCCGAATGTGCCAAGAAGAACAACCGGAACGGCGACGGCCGGCACCAGCGTTGCGCGCCAGCTCTGCAGGAAGACGAACATCACGAGGACGACCAGCGCGACGGCCTCGAGCAGCGTCTTGGCGACTTCCTCAATCGAAAGTTTGACAAAATCGGTGCTGTCCCGCGGAAACGCGATCTTGAAGCCGTCGGGAAGATTTACAGCGAGCTGGGCGACCTTCGCCTTGACCAGTTCGGCGGTCTTCAGCGCGTCGGCGCCCGGCGCGAGCTGGAGCGCGATACCGGCAGCCGGGTGACGATCCAGACGGGCGGCAGCGTTGTAACTGTCGCTACCCAATTCGACGCGGGCGACATCTCCGAGACGCACCAGCGATCCATCGGTCTTCGATTTGAGAATGATGTTGCGGAACTGTTCAGCCGTATTGTAGCGGGATTTTGCCGTAACGGTCGCGTTCAGCCTTTGGCCCGCAGGCGCGGGAAGCTGGCCAACCTGACCCGCCGAAACCTCGGTGTTTTGCGCGCGGATGGCGTCAGTCACGTCGGAAGGCATCAGCTGGTAGGCGGCCAGTTTGTAAGGATCGAGCCAGATCCGCATCCCGTACTGCGACCCGAAGACCCGGATCGAGCCGATGCCTTCAATGCGCGAGACGGGATCCTGAAATGTGGTCACGAGGTAGTCTGAAATGTCGGAAGCCGTGACGCGGTCGTTTTCGTCGTAGACGGCAACGATCATCAGGAAGTCGTTCTGCTGCTTCGAAACGTTGATGCCCTGCTGCTGCACGACTTGTGGAAGCCGGCTGACGGCCTGTTGCACCTTGTTCTGGACCTGGACCTGCGCGGTGTCCGGGTTGGTGCCTTTTGCAAACGTCGCCTGGATCGAGACCTGACCCGTGGCGCTGCTGGAGGAGGTAAAGTAGAGCAGGCCGTCGAGGCCGGTAAGTTGCTGCTCGATAACCTGCGTGATGCTGGCTTCGACCGTCTCGGCCGAGGCGCCTGGATAGCTGGCGCTGATACCGACAGTCGGCGGAGCGATATCCGGGTATTGCGCTACGGGAAGCGTCGCCACGGCCGCAAGCCCGCCAATCATGACGGCGATCGCCAGCACCCAGGCGAAGATTGGTCGGGCGATGAAGAAGCGGCTGAGCATGGCGCTACTTCGCCTTCGCGAGCGAGACCGCCACGGGCTTCACCAGCTGGCCCGGCCTGACCTTGTCCGTGCCCTCGACGATCAGCCGATCGCCCGCCTTGAGCCCGCCTGTAATGAGCCATTTGTCGCCGATTGCGCGGTCCGCCTCGACCTCTCGCGGCTCGACCTTGTCTCCGGCGCCAACCACAAGGGCTGTGGCACGGCCGGTGGGATCCCTCGATATGCCTTGCTGGGGCGCCAGTATCCCATCCGGCACGACGCCCTGCTGCATCTGCACCCGAACAAACATGCCGGGAAGCAGCAACCCGTCAGGATTCGGCACGCTGGCGCGGATCGTGACCGTGCCGGTGCTTTCATCGACAGCTGTTTCCGAAAATTCGACGTGCCCCGGGTATTTATAGGCCGAGCCGTCATCGAGGGTCAGCGTGATGTCGGCGCCTGCCGGCGTAACGTCCCCGGCTGACATGGCCTGACGAAGTTTGGACAGCCGCGCCCCGGATTCGTTGATGTCGACGTAGATGGGATCGAGTCGCCATACCGTTGTCAGCGCCGTCGTCTGGTTCGCGATCACCAGGGCGCCCTGGGTAACGGACGAGCGCCCGATCGTGCCGTTGATCGGCGAGAGAATGCGGGTGTAGCCAAGATTGATTTCCGCCGACTGGAGCGCAGCCTTGGCTTGCTGAACAGCGGCGGAAGCTTGGCGGGCGGAGGCCGCCACGTCGTCGGCATCCTGCCGGCTGACGGCCTCGGTGCCGGTCAGAGTGGCGTAGCGCTCAGCCTTGGACTGCGCTGCCGCGGCGGTTGCCTCGGCTGAAGCCAATTGCGCTGCGGCCTGATCCCGCGCTGCCCGATACGTCGAGGGATCGATCTGGTAGAGCGGCTGGCCAGCCTTGACCTTGCCGCCTTCCACGAAGAGCCGCTTTTGAATGATCCCCCCAATCTGTGGACGGATCTCGGCGACTTCGTAGGGATTGGTGCGCCCGGCGAGGTCGGCGGTCAGGGTCACCGGTTCAGTCGCCAGTGTAACGTAACCAACTTCCCGCGTTGATGGCGGCGCCTTCTTGGGCTCTCCGCAGGCGGACGCCAACAGGGCCAGCAAGGCCAGCGACCCGGACGGCAGGATTCCTCGGCTAGTGCGCACGACAGACATAGCAGATCTCCGGGTGTCACGAGGCGCGACGACGAAAATTCGCCTGGGGGAAGCGCCGCCCCGTGCGCGGACTCTTGCGGTCCAGCCAGCTGATTATGGCCGCTAACGATCCGGCGGGCACGGCACAAACAATGCCCGGGCGTAAGTTCGTGTGTCGCAATGTATCAGAATATGTCGGATCGCAGGGCGGGGAGACGCGGCGGCCGTTTGGGACGTATAAGAGCGGGATGTCGACGGCTATTGATCAACCACAGAGGATTCTTGTCGTCGATGACGATGAGGATATTCGCGACCTCGTCGTGGAGCAGCTGGAACGAGAGCACTACGAGTTGCGCTCGGCCTCCGCGTTGAGCGAGATCAGGCCCGCGATTTCCGGTTGGCCCGTCGACCTCATCGTGCTCGATCTCAACCTGCCGGACGGCGATGGTCTGAATTTCTGTCGCGAGCTACGCGCAGAGGGTCGGGGCGTCGCCATCATCATGGTGACGGCGCGGGACAATCCCATCGACCGCGTTCTGGGTCTCGAGCTTGGCGCCGATGATTATCTGACAAAGCCATTTGAGCCTCGCGAACTGCTGGCTCGCATTCGAAATCTGTTGCGTCGTCGATCCGAAGACGGCGGGGAGGGGCGCAACAAGCGCTACGCCCGGATTGGCGCCTGGCGTCTGGATCTGGTGCAGCGGCGCCTGATCGCGCCGGACGAGCGCCTGGTCATGCTGTCATCGGCGGAATTCCGTCTGCTGGAACGCTTCGTTCGCGCGCCGAATGTCGTGCTGTCGCGCGAGAGGCTGCTGCCGGAACGCAAGGCGACGGTCGCCAATGACAGATCAATCGACCTGCAGATCAGTCGCTTGCGCCAGAAACTGGCGGACGCAGGAGCCGACCTGATCCTCACTGTTCGCAATGAAGGTTACGTTCTCGCCAGCACGGTGACTTTTGAATGAAGCTCACCTCGCTTCTTGATCTGGGCGCCGTGCTCAACACCATGGCGGGGCGCATATTCATTTTTCTCAGCATCGGAATGCTGATCGCGGCGACCGCCTCGCTGCTGGTGGCGGAGCAGAAGCGGCGTTCAGATTTCGAGCATGTCCGCCTCGAACGGGTCGTCACCGCGGTTTCCGACGTGCGCCCGCAGTTCGACCGCAATCCCGCAGAAACTATGCAGCTGATCAGCGAGGATCGCATCGTCAGTGTCCGGCCGGCGCCCGAGGGGATGGCGATTCCGGTTTCGGATCCTGACCTTGTGAAGGGGCTTCAACAGGCCCTTGGACCAATGGCCAATCCGGACGCGGGGGAAGTATCGAGCAGCCTGTGTTTCCCAAGGCGCATACAGACAATCGCGGAAGCATCCGGCCTCACGCGTGGCGAACAGATGGCGCATGCCGTTCTGCCGGATTGCTGGATCGTGCGTTTCAACGACGCAGCAAATGTCCGGCGATCGGTGGCGATCTACCTTCCGCCCATGATCCTGGGCTCGGCGTTCAACTGGGATTATTTCGTCGGTCTGGTCATTGGAAGCGCTATTCTCGCCATCCTGATCGCGCGCTTTGCGTCGGCGCCGCTGGTGCGTCTGCGCAAGGCCGCCAATTCGTTCTCGGTCTCGCAGGATGGCGAGCAGATTGATGAAACCGGCCCGCGTGAAGTCCGCGCCGCGCTTGCAACCTTCAATGTGATGCAAAAGCGGGTTCGCGACGGGTTTCAGAACCGGACGCAATTGCTCGCCTCGATCAGCCACGACCTGCAAACGCCGCTGACGCGCCTGCGGCTTCGACTGGAACAGGTGACGGACGAGAAGTTGCGTCAGAAGTTGATCAACGATCTTGCCGCGACGCAGTCGCTCGTTCGCGAGGGTCTCGATCTCGCCAGGTCGACGGAAAGCGGCGAGGAGTGGTCGGTGGTGGATATCGATTCCCTGGTTGCGAGCATCGCCGAGGACGCCGCCGAATTCGGCGCATCGGTAAGCTTCAGCGGCGGATGTGGGCGCAATGTGCGGGTCAAACCCAGCGCTCTCAGCCGCTGCCTCAATAACCTGATCGACAACGCGGTCCGGTATGGCGGCGACGCCGAAGTCAGTTGCCGCGCCGATAATGATCGGGTCGTAATTTCGGTTAGGGATCACGGCCCGGGCCTCAGCCCGGAATGTATCGAGCGCATGTTTGAACCGTTTGTGCGCGGAGAGGGCGAGGCAGGGCGAGCCGCGCGCGGACCCGGTCCGGGCACCGGGATAGGTCTTACAATTGCGCGCGCGCAGGCGCGGACATCGGGAGCGGAGGTGCATCTCCGCAATCATGCTGGTGGCGGACTGGTCGCTGAAATCGAGATGGCTGCGGCTTAGCGCGGCGCATACGCGGCCATGAACAACCTGACGGCGCTCGCGACCTCCGCAGTGATTTCGTCTTCTGTCGGCTCACCCGCGGCGGCGCAGAGCCGCGCCTTGAGCAGCCGATTCTGGCATAGGGCAGTGAACTGGTGCGCGGCGCGCAGAGGGTCATCAAGCTTGAGGTGCCCGGCTTTCCGCGCATCTTCCAGAAAACCAGCCAGCAGCGCTGCGCCGCTTTCCGGACCGCTTTGATAAAATGCCTGTCCGATTTCAGGAGACCGCTCGGCCTCGGCGGTGATCATCCGGAAATGGCGCAGGTTGTAGTCGGACATCACCATGCGGAGATAGCTTTTCCCCAGTCTGGTCAGGGCGGTGCCGATATCTTCTTCATCCGCGGCGAGCGCAAAAATTTCCCCTTGCTGCCAGGCGCAGTGCCGTCGCACATAGGCTTCGAAAAGCTCCTCCTTGCTCCGGAAGTAGTTGTAGAGGGTCGCCTTCGACCCCCCCACGCGCGCCGCGATTGTGGACATGGACGCCGCCGCATAGCCTTCCTCGAGAAAGACGTCGCGCGCCACATCCAGGATGGCCTCGCGCCGGGCATCGCGGGCAGACAGCGGCTTGGTCGTGGCTTGTCCCATAAAAAAATCCTGCGCGTCCCGGTTGATTTCGGTTTGCAGCTGCGAAGTGGACGCCTATATGGCGACATAAGCTGACCGTACTGTACAGTCAATCATGCGGCCCGCCTGTGGATAAGTAAATTCGGCCAGGATGATCGGTGGGTGACATGGTTTTGAATTTCCACGGCAAATCGGCATTTTCTCTTGCTCTCCTCGCTAGCGCTGCGTTGGCAGGGTGCGCCAGCGTTCCGGGGGCGGACGTGAAGCCCGCGACGACGTACGCCACGGCAACGTCGTTCTCGGGGCCCAACTCTGAGTGGCCAGCCGAAGACTGGTGGAGCGCATATGGCGATCCCCAGCTGACGGGCCTCATCACTGAAGCGCTGGCGGATTCGCCAACCATGGCCCAGGCGGCTGCAAGGTTGCATCGGGCTCAGGCGCTGGCTGGTCAGGCCCGCGCCGCCAGTCTGCCGTCTCTGGCTTTGGAAGGCGGGGTCCAGGAACTGAAGCAGAGCTACAATACTGGCATTCCGCCGCAGTTCGTGCCGCAGGGCTATAATGATGTTGGCCGGGTGGATCTTAACCTCGGCTGGGAGCTGGACTTCTGGGGCAAGCATCGCGCCGCTATCGCGGCCGCAACCTCTGAATCGAGGGCAGCCGCAGCGGATGCCGCCGAGGCCCGGCTTGTCGTCTCCACATCCGTGGCTTCGGCGTACGCGGATCTGGCGGCGCTTTACGCTGACCGTGATGTGGCGGAACGCACGCTCACGCTCCGTAACGAAACCAGCGATCTGGTCCAGAAGCGCGTCGACAACGGTCTTGATACCGACGCCGAGTTGAACCTGGCCAAGGCCGGACCTCCGGCCGCCCGGGCCCAGCTCGGTTCGATTGACGAGCAGATCTCCCTTACACGAAACCGGCTCGCAGCGCTTCTCGGCGCCGGCCCGGATCGCGGGCTGACGATCCGGAGGCCAGTCGACATGCATATTGCGGCTTTCGGGTTGCCTGAAAATCTGGCCGCCGATCTCATCGGGCGCCGCCCCGACATTGTTGCGGCGCGCTGGCGCGCGGAGGCTTCGAAGTCACGAATAAAGGAAGCCAAGGCAAGTTTCCTGCCCAATATCAATCTGGCGGCGGTCGTGGGCTATCAGGCTCTTTATCTCGACAAGCTCTTCGATAGCGGATCGGATTATGGCTCTGTTGGCCCTGCCGTAAGTCTGCCGATTTTCGAGGGCGGACGTCTTCGCGCCAATCTGCACGGCGCCGAGGCTGGCCGGGACGATGCGGTCGCGACTTACGACGCAACGGTTGTGCAGGCGCTTCGCGATGTCGCCGATGTTGTTGCAAGCGAAAAGGCGCTTTCCGGACAGCTCGCCGACAGCCGTGCAGCGCTGGATGCAACTGAGGCTGCCTATCGAGTCACGCGCCTCCGCTATCAGGGCGAATTGGCCAACTACCAGTCCGTTCTGATCTCAGAACAGCAGCTACTTGCCCAGCGCCGAACAGTCGCTGATCTCGAGAGCCGCGCCTTCTCGCTGGACATTGCCCTTGTCCGCGCGCTCGGTGGCGGTTTCGCGAGTGATGCCGCCGTAAATTCTCACTGATCGTTCCTCCCCTTCCGAGACCCTAACGAAACTAACATCAGGAACTCGCCAGATGGCCGACTCCACAACCTCCGCTCCGTCGCCGGCCGCCGCACAGGTCGCCAGCGCCCCGCCGCCAAAAACACCACGACCCAACACGCGTCGCCGTCTGCTCACGATCCTTGCGGCCGTCGTGGCTGTCGGAGTGGTGCTCTATGCGCTGTACGCCTTCTTTATCGGGTCTCATTATGTCTCGACTGACAACGCATATGTCGGCGCCGAGAGCGCAGAGGTCACGCCTCTTGTCGCCGGCCCTGTCGCCAAGGTCCTCGTGGCTGAGACGGAAACCGTGAAGCAGGGCCAGCCGCTGGTCGTGCTGGACGATTCCGACATGAAAATCGCCGTCGCCCAAGCCGAGGCGGCGCTCGGACAAGCCCAGCGCAAGGTCGAGGGTTATTACGCGAATGATACGGCCCTCGGCGGACAAGTGGCGGCGCGCAAGGCGGAGATCGCCAGCGCCAACGCGAAGCTGTTGAGTGCGCAATCCGATCTGGATCGCGCGAAGACCGATCTGGATCGTCGCCAGGCGCTTGTTTCCTCAGGGGCGGTGTCCGGCGATGAACTGACGACGGCCCAGAACCGTTTTGAGCAGGCCAAGGCGTCGTTGTCTGCAGCCCAGGCGGCGCGCGCCCAGGCGCAGGCTTCGCTGGCCGCCGCCGAGGGATCTCGTGAGGTCAATACGGCGCTGATTTCGGGCAGTGATGCCTCCAGCAACCCAGAGGTTCTGGCCGCTCAAGCCAGGCTCGACGCCGCCAAGCTGGCCGAAGCTCGCACCACGCTGCGGGCACCAGTTGAGGGTGTCATCAGCCGCAAGAATGTCGAGGTCGGTCAGCAGGTCGCCGTCGGGCAGCCGCTCATGGTGGTGGTCCCGCTCAAGTCCGCCTATGTCGACGCCAACTTCAAGGAAGTGCAACTCGACAAGGTCCAGCCCGGCCAGCCTGTCGTGCTGACCTCCGATCTCTATGGCGGCGGCGTCAAGTTTCACGGAACGGTCAAAGGCTTTGCAGGCGGTACGGGTTCGGCGTTTTCGCTCATTCCTGCGCAGAACGCTTCCGGCAACTGGATCAAGGTGGTCCAGCGTGTGCCCGTGCGGATCGAACTTGACCCCGCTGAACTGGCCAAACACCCGCTGCGGGTTGGCCTGTCGATGAAGGCCACAATCGACACGTCGAAAAAGCCGGCGACCGACGCCAGGGCCCAAGGCTGAACCGGTAACCGGATCGCAGGAGCGAGCCATGTCCGCAACCGCAGCTAGCACTTCAGGCGGCGCTGCGCAGAGGCCAGCCGCGCCTCAAGGCGCCGCTATGCCGCCGCTGCAGGGATCCGCGCTTGCCATCACCTCCATTGCGCTGGCGCTGGGCACCTTCATGCAGGTGCTGGACTCGACCATCGCCAACGTTTCCATCCCGACGATCGCCGGCAACCTTGGGGTTTCCACCAGCCAGGGCACATGGGTCATCACGTCGTTCGCCGTCGCAAACGGCGTCTCGGTGCCGCTCACCGGCTGGCTGATGGGCCGCTATGGCGTAGTGAAGACATTCCTCGGTTCGGTGACGCTATTCACGATCGCCTCGTTCCTTTGCGGCATCTCCTGGAACCTGCCCAGTCTCATCCTTTTCCGCATTCTTCAGGGCGGCGTATCCGGGCCCATGATTCCGGGCAGCCAGGCGCTGCTGATCATGATTTTCCCACCTGAAAAGCGGGGAACAGCGCTCGCGATCTGGTCGATGACGACGCTCGTGGCGCCGATCTGCGGGCCCATTCTCGGAGGCTACATCTCCGACAACTTCTCATGGGAATGGATCTTCCTGATCAACGTGCCGGTGGGAGCGATCTGCGTCTTCCTATGCTGGCGCGGGATGGTTGGCCGCGAAACGCCGACCCGCAAACTGCCCATCGATACGACAGGCTTCATGCTGTTGCTCGTGTGGGTCGGCGCGCTCCAGGTTATGCTGGACACCGGGAAGGATGCCGACTGGTTTTCGTCTCCCGCCATCATCCTGGAAGCCGTGATCGCCGTCGTCGGCTTCCTGGCCTGGGTGATCTGGGAGATGACCGAGAAAAATCCGATCGTCGACCTGTCTCTTTTCAAGTCGAAGAATTTCGTTCTCGGAACGCTGGTCTTCTGCCTCGGCTATGCGGTTTTCTTTGGCAACAACCTTTTGCTGCCGCTCTGGCTGCAGACACGCATGGGCTACATCGCGACGTGGGCGGGCCTCGTGGCGGCCCCAAGCGGCATGATCGCGGTATTCCTGACACCGTTCGCCGCACGCATCATGAACAAGGTTGATGCGCGGCTTGCGGCGACGGTGGCGGTCGCGGCGTTCGGCGTCTCGTTCTGGATGCGGTCGCTATTTACGCCGGACGCAGATTTCGGCGCCTTTGTGATGCCCATGCTGGTGCAGGGCATCGGCATGTCGACCTTCTTCATCGCCATGGTCACGATCTGTCTCAACGGTATTCCGGCCTCGCAGGTTCCGGCGGCGACGGGTCTTACCAATTTCGCCCGGATCACGGCCGGCAGTTTCGCCGCTTCGCTGATCACGACATTCCAGGATCGCGGTGCTGCGCTTCACCAGACGCGGCTTGCGGAGACCGGCGCCACGGCGACGCCCGCGCTGAACGGGGCGCTGGACAAGCTGCATCACGCCGGGTTGTCCGCGCAGCAATCCCTCGGCGCCGTGACAAGGCAGTTTGTCGACCAGTCCTACCTGCTGTCGACACTGGATCTTTTCCGGATATCCGCGTGGCTCTGCATTGGCGTCATTCCGTTGATCTGGCTGACCCGAAGCGCCCGCGCGGCGGGACCTGTGCAGGCCGGCGACTGAGCGCCGGGCGCGCAGTCGCCGCGCCCGCCGGGCGAACTATGTCAGCACCACGTCTGATCACGCCGATACGTGCGGGTGACTCCGAACGCGATATCGAACGCTTGCATCATGACGTGAGTGAGTGAATGCTCGCCCCAGCTTGAGCGCCAGCCTGCGAGAGATCATGCAGTTCAACATCAACGGTCAGACGCACGAGGTCGAGGCGGACATTCGAACCTCGCTTCTGGACCTGTTGCGCGATCACCTGAACCTTACGGGTTCAAAGAAGGGGTGCGATCATGGCCAGTGCGGCGCCTGCACCGTTCTTGTGAATGGCCGGAGGATCAACAGCTGTCTCGCGCTCGCGGTGATGCACCAGGACGATGCGATTACGACAATCGAAGGCGTCGGCGAGGCCGGCCGGCCGATGCAGCAAGCCTTCGTCGACCACGACGCTTTCCAGTGCGGCTTTTGCACCTCGGGCCAGATTTGTTCAGCGCTTGGCATGGTCGGAGAGGTGAAGGCCGGGTGGCCGAGCCTTGTGACAGCAGATCTGGAAGCCACAGCTGTTCTCACGCCTGAGGAGGCCCGCGAGCGAATGAGCGGTAATATCTGCCGGTGCGCCGCCTATCCGAACATCATTGATGCGGTGATGGACGCCACGGGAGACGGTCGGTGAACCTGTTCGAGTATTCCCGACCGGAAGATCCATCGACCGCCGCGAAAGCCGGCAGCGCGGATGGCGCCAGCTACATCGCTGGGGGCACGAATCTCGTCGACCTGATGAAACTCGGCATCGCGCGACCGACGCGGCTGGTGGATGTCAACCGGCTTGATCTTGCAAAAATAGAGTGGAGGTCCGACGGCGTTCTGCGGATAGGCGCCGCCGCGCGGAACAGCAATCTGGCTGCCGACCCTGGAGTGCGGGCCAGGTTTCCGATGCTGTCGCGGGCCATTCTGAGCGGGGCCTCCGGGCAAATTCGGAACGTGGCGTCCACGGCTGGCAATTTGTTGCAGCGTACCCGCTGTCCGTATTTTTATGACGGCGTATCGCCCTGCAATAAACGCGAGCCGGGCAAAGGTTGCTCTGCGACCGACGGATTCAATCGCATCCACGCCATTCTCGGCGCTACAGATGCCTGCATTGCGACACATCCTTCTGACATGGCCGTGGCGCTGTTGGCGCTTGGCGCCACTGTCGTCACGCTGAAAGCAGATGGACAGACGGGACGGATTGCGCTGGACGATCTCTATCGTCTACCGGGCGACACGCCGAATATCGAAACGAACCTCAAGTCTGGCGAACTGATCACGCATGTGGAGCTTGCCGCGCCGCCCTCCGGCGCCCGCCAGATTTATCGCAAGGTGCGGGACCGGGCATCCTTTGCGTTCGCGCTTGTGTCGGTCGGCGGGATCGTGGCGATGGAAAACGGCCGGATCGCATCCGCCGCACTGGCTTTTGGCGGTCTTGCGCCAAAGCCTTGGCGCGATCCTGAAGTTGAGCAACTGTTGGTTGGCCAAGCGCCTTCAACGGAAGCTTTTGAGGCGGCGGCCGATTGCCTGTTGAAGGATGCGAAAGGCCGTGGCGACAACAGCTTCAAGATTCCGTTGGTGCGACGGACACTGATCGCCTGCCTGCGCGATCTCACCATCGACGGAGCTGAGGCATGACGAAGACGCCCAATTCCGTGACGATGGATGAGTCCGCCGAGCGGATTATTCTGGATCGAGGCGTGCAGGGTCTGGTTGGCAAATCGGTGGCCCGCATCGAGGGACCATTGAAAACAAGCGGGCGAGCGGACTACGCCAATGACACCAAGCTGGATGGCGCCGCGTACGGGTTTGTTCTTACCTCCGAAATTTCATTGGGGCGGATCAAGGCGATCGACGTGGCGGCGGCGCGAAGCGCAGCAGGCGTTTTGGCGGTGATCGTGGATCATCCGCTCTTGCCGTCGGACGGATCCGCTGGAAACGCCAGCCTCAAGCGCGTTCCTCGGGACTTGCCGGAGGTGGACAGCTATGGGCAAGCGATCGGGATCGTCGTCGCCGAAAGTTTCGAGGCCGCGCGATCGGCGGCCCGGCTGGTTCGGGTCGATTACGACGAACGGGAAGGGCGTTACGACACGACCCGTCATCTCGAAGACGTCGAGCACGAACCGAAGGGCGGGTTGATCCCGGACATCAAGCGCGGGGACATTGACGCGGTGATGGCATCCGCTCCCGTTACGCTGGACATCACCTATACGACGCCCCACTATTTCCCCGCCGCAATGGAGCCGCACGCGACAGTCGCCACGTGGACGGGCGATGGCGTGGAAATTCATTCAAGTCTGCAGCTTCTCAAGACGGCGCGAGCCATGATCGCCGCGTCGCTCGATCTCGATCTCTCAAAGGTGCGCGTGCTAGCCCCCTATGTGGGCGGCGGGTTCGGCGGGAAGACAGGCACGGGGCCGGAAGTTATCCTGGCGGCGATTGCATCGAAGGAAACGGGTCGTCCCGTGAAGGTTGCTCTCACGCGCCGCCAGACCGCGCATCTGGTGCATCACCGGGCTGATACGCATCAGCGCATTCGCATCGCTTGCGATGACGAGGGCCATATCCTTGGGATCGGGCACAATTCGATTGTGTCGCAGAAGGCGGGGCGCAGTTTCATTGAACCGGTGTCGCTTGGCACGCTGGCGATGTACAAGGGCGAAGCGCGCTCATTTACCCAGTCCGCCGTTCGCCTGAACATACCCGTCGCCGGCGCGGTCCGTGCGCCGGGCGAAGCAGTCGGTTCGCTGGCGCTTGAAACGGCGATGGACGAACTGGCCGAGCGCTTTGGCATGGACCCGATCGCGTTCCGAAAGCTCAATGAGCCGGAAAAGGATCCGCTGCGCGGCTCGCCCTTTTCCACGCGTCGTCTTGTCGATTGTTACGATGAGGGTGCGCGGCGGTTCGGCTGGGACAGGCGAAATCCGACGCCGGGCGAAGTGCGTGACGGCGAGTGGCTGGTCGGCATGGGCATGGCGGCCGCCACGCGGATCAATCTTCTGCAGGAATCCCACGCCCGCGTTTCCCTGCGCCTAGACGGCGGCGCTCTTGTCGAAACCGACATGACGGACATCGGAACCGGCACATATACGATCCTCGCTCAGATCGCCGGCGAGATGCTGGGCCTGCCTATTGACCGGATCGAGGTGCGGCTGGGCGACACCAATCTGCCGCCGTCCAGCGGATCGGGAGGATCGTTCGGCGCCGCCAGCAGCGGCTCGTCCGTTGCGTTGGCTTGTGAGACGATCATAGCCGAACTGGCGCGGCGCATGGATGTCTCGCCAGACCAGCTGGTCCTGAAGGACGGCGTTGCGACGGCGCGCAACGTCCAGTCCTCGTTGGTCGACCTGCTGGATGGCGATGACATTGCGGCGGAAGGCGTTATCAAGCCTGGCAAGACGGCGCGGGCCTATAGTCAGGCGGCGCACGGCGCGCAGTTCGCGGAAGTGGGCGTCAATGCGGTCACGGGCGAAGTTCGCGTGCGGCGGATGCTGGCGGTGTTCGACTGCGGTCGCATTCTCAACGCTCGAACGGCACGCAACCAGGCCATCGGCGGGATGATCTGGGGCATCAGCTACGCCTTGCACGAAGAAGCGGTCGTGGACAAACGCACCGGCGCGTTCGTGACGCGCGATCTTGCCGAATACCATGTGCCCGTCAGCGCGGACGTTCCGGCAGTCGAGGCGTACTTCATCGAAGACCCCGACCGTCACGCCAATCCGCTGGGCGTCAAAGGCATCGGAGAACTCGGCAATGCCGGCGCAGGAGCGGCGGTGACCAACGCGATCTACAATGCGTGCGGTGTAAGGGTTCGCGACTTTCCGATGACGCTCGACAAGATCCTGGCGGGTCTCGGACCCGTCTAGCCGGAGTGCTTTGTCGGGTCGTAACCTTCCTTCAGGCAGTCGTATTTCCACTGAAAGTCGAAATCGTGGGGGGAGATATACTGCTTGCCCTGGTGATCCTCGACGAATGGTCCTGCTGACTTGTCGATGTAAACGATGAAGCGGGCGAGCTTTCCATTCTTCGATTTCACCTTGCCGCACGTCTGCCCGGTGTGTTGGTCGCCTGTCATCTGCACATCAAAGAACCTGGCGTCCCTGTCGACCACCTGGATACGCATCTGTGCTTCGGCGTCAGCAATTTGTACGGCGCGCCAGTCCGTTCCGGCTGTTTGCGGGGGCGCGCATGCAGCGAGGGCGAAGCACGACACGTAGAGCAGGCGTTTCATTTCGGCCTCGTGCGACCGCTTGCCGGACGCGCAAATCAGACACGAGTCGTCAGCCTCACAAAGAGACCGGCTAGCGCGGCAACGTAGTTGCGCCCATCAGGAATTCATCGACGGCGCGTGCGCACTGGCGCCCCTCCCGAATGGCCCAGACGACCAGCGACTGGCCGCGCCGCATGTCGCCGCAGGCGAACACCTTTGCTGTGCTGGTCTGGTAGTCGCGAACGTTCGCCGCCACGTTCCCGCGAGGATCGAGTTCGGCCTTGGTCTGGTCGACAAGACCCGGAACCACGGGGCCAGTGAACCCCATCGCGAGCAGAACCAGATCCGCCTTGATCTCGAACTCGCTGCCTTTGATCTCGCGCATCTCCATGCGGCCATTGGGGCCGTTGACCCACTCGACACGTGCGCACACCAGCGCTTTGACCTTGCCGCCTTCGCCGACCGCGCGCTTGGTCACGACCGACCAATCGCGCTCGCATCCTTCCTCCTGGGAGGAGGATGTCCGCATCTTCAGTGGCCAGTCCGGCCAGACCAGCGACTTGTTCTCGTGAACGGGAGGCTGGGGCATGATTTCCAGCTGGGTGACCGACGCGGCTCCCTGACGGTTGGACGTGCCGATGCAGTCGGACCCTGTATCGCCGCCGCCGATGACGACGACATGCTTGCCCTTCGCGCTGATCGTACCTTCAGGCGCCGCCGTTTGTTCATCATCGCCCGCAACACGCTTGTTCTGTTGCGTCAGGAAGCTCATCGCGAAATGGATGCCGTCCAGCTCGCGGCCGGGAACGGGCAGGTCGCGAGGTTGTTCGGCGCCGCCAGCCAGCACGAGAACCTGATAGTCATCAAGCAGGCGCTGCACGCTGACATCGATGCCGATGTAGACGCCGGTCCTGAAGATGACGCCCTCGGTTTCCATCTGCTTCACGCGCCGGTCGATCAGGCGCTTTTCCATCTTGAAATCGGGAATGCCATAGCGAAGCAGGCCGCCGATGCGGTCGCTCTTCTCGAATACGGTCGGGGCGTGACCGGCGCGGGCAAGTTGCTGGGCGCAGGCAAGGCCCGCCGGCCCCGAGCCGACAACAGCAATGCGCTTGCCGGTGCCGTGCGGCGACGTTTGCGCCTTGATCCAGCCCTCATCCCAGCCGCGGTCGACGATCTCGCACTCGATGGTTTTGATCGAGACCGGGTTGTCGTCGATGTTGAGCACGCATGACGCTTCGCACGGCGCCGGGCAGATGCGGCCAGTGAATTCCGGGAAGTTGTTGGTGGAGTGCAGGTTCTCCAGCGCGGCCTTCCACTGGTCGCGGTAGACAAGGTTGTTCCAGTCCGGGATCTGGTTATTGACCGGACAGCCATTGTGACAGAATGGAATGCCGCAATCCATGCAGCGCGCGGCCTGCTCGCGCACCTCTGGCTCAGGCATCCGTTTCAGGAATTCCTTGTACGTCTTCTTGCGCGCACTCGGCTTCTCGTAGCCGCGTTCCTTGCGGTCGTACTCCAGGAAGCCGGTTGGCTTGCCCATGTTCGCGTTTCCCTGACTTATTCTGCGGCCACGACGGCCTGCCGTTCGGCCCGAAGATCGAGCAGCGCGCGGCGGAAGTCGTTTGGCGTAACCTTGACGAATTGGGCGACAGTCGCGTCCCAGTTTTCCAGCATCTGCCGGGCGCGATCGCTGCCGGTATGAAGCACGTGACGTTCGACCAGGATTTTCAGCCGCTGGGAGTCGAAGCGCAGCATGTCTCCCATGCCGCTGTCTGTCGCCGATACCGACCGTTGGCTGGGGGCCTCCTCGTCGTCCGAGCCGTGGTCGCCGGCGGCCAGGCGCTCTACCGAAACCATCGCCAGGTTGCAGAGGTCCTTGAACGCATCGTCTGGATCGTGAACGTAGGCGATGCCCCCCGACATACCGGCCGCGAAATTGCGACCCGTGCCGCCAAGCACCACGACCACGCCGCCGGTCATGTATTCGCAACCATGGTCGCCCACACCCTCGACGACCGCTACAGCGCCGGAATTGCGCACGGCGAACCGCTCGCCGGCCACGCCTTCGAAATAGGCTTCTCCGGCGATGGCCCCGTAGAGAACCGTGTTGCCCACGATGATGTTTTCGAGGGGCGATCGGGTGACGCCTTCCGCCTGACGGACGATAACCCGGCCTCCCGAAAGGCCCTTGCCGACATAGTCGTTGGCGTCGCCCGCGAGATCCAGTGTCACGCCGCGCGAGAGAAACGCGCCAAAGCTCTGGCCGGCGGTTCCTGTCAGCGCGATGTGGATCGTGTCTTCGGGCAGGCCTTCATGACCATGCTTGCGCGCGATCTCACCCGAGAGCATCGCGCCGACGGTGCGGTTGACGTTGCGAACCGTTTCGGTGATGCGGACTGGGCTTTTCTTATCGATCGCAGCCCTGGCGGCGGAGATCAGCTTGTGATCGAGCGCGACGTCGAGGCCGTGGTCCTGTGTTTGACTGACACGGATGGCGACGCCGGGCGCCGCCGGCGCCTGATACAGCAGTTTCGACAGATCGACGCCGTGAGCTTTCCAGTGATTGATCGCCGGCGCCATGTCGAGGCGATCAACTCGCCCGATCATTTCATCCAGCGTCCGGAAGCCAAGCTGCGCCATGATCCCGCGCACTTCCTCGGCCACGAAGAAGAAGTAGTTGATCACGTGTTCAGGAGTGCCGGTGAAGCGCTTGCGCAGCACGGGGTTCTGTGTCGCCACGCCAACCGGGCAGGTGTTGAGATGACATTTGCGCATCATGATGCAGCCTGACGCGATTAGGGGCGCGGTTGCGAAGCCGAATTCGTCCGCGCCCAGCAAGGCACCTATGGCGACATCGCGGCCCGTGCGCAGGCCGCCATCGACCTGCACGGCGATGCGTCCGCGCAGGTTGTTGAGCACCAGGGTCTGCTGCGTTTCGGCCAGGCCGATTTCCCAGGGGCTGCCGGCATGCGTCAGCGACGTCAGCGGTGAGGCGCCCGTGCCGCCCTCGAAGCCGGAAATCGTCACATGGTCCGCGCGCGCCTTGGAGACCCCCGCCGCCACGGTTCCGACGCCGACCTCGGAAACCAGTTTCACAGAGATGCGCGCGGATGAGTTCACGTTCTTCAAGTCGTGGATGAGTTGGGCCAGATCCTCGATCGAATAGATGTCGTGGTGAGGCGGCGGAGAGATGAGGCCGACGCCGGGCGTGGAATGACGCACCCGGGCGATGTTCTTGTCGACCTTGTGGCCGGGCAATTGTCCGCCTTCGCCCGGTTTGGCGCCTTGGGCCATCTTGATCTGGATATCGTCGGCATTGACCAGGTATTCGGTGGTCACGCCAAACCGGCCGCTGGCGACCTGCTTGATCGCCGAGCGCATGGAGTCACCGTTTTTCATCGGCTTGAAGCGATCGACTTCCTCGCCGCCTTCGCCGGTGTTGGATCGGCCGCCGATGCGGTTCATTGCAATGGCAAGGTTCGTATGAGCTTCGCGGCTGATCGATCCGAAGCTCATCGCGCCGGTCGAGAAACGTTTCACGATCTCGGCCGCCGGCTCAACTTCCTCCAGCGGAACCGGCTTGTCGGAAACGCGGAACTTCATCAGGCCGCGAATGGTCAGCAGGCGCTCGCTCTGCTCGTTCACGGTGTTGGCGAACGCCGCGTACTCCGCCGGCAAGTTTCCGCGCACTGCGTGCTGAAGCTTCGCGACGCTCTCAGGCGTCCATGCATGGTCTTCGCCGCGCAGGCGGAAAGCGTAATCGCCGCCCACATCGAGCATATCGCGATAGATCGGGCTGTCGCCAAACGCACTGGCGTGGCGGCGCACGGCCTCCTCGGCGATTTCGGTTAGTCCCGCGCCTTCGATCGTCGTCGAGGTTCCGGTGAAGTACTTGTCGATGAAGTCCGAAGAGAGACCCACAGCATCGAAAATCTGCGCGCCGCAATAGGACTGGTAGGTCGAGATGCCCATCTTGGACATCACCTTGAGGATGCCTTTGCCGACGGCCTTGATATAGTTCTTCTTGACCTCGTCGGCGCCCAGCTTCATGCCCGAGCGGACCCGGATTTCCTCAAGCGTTTCGAACGCTAGATAGGGGTTCACGGCTTCTGCACCGTAGCCCGCGAGCGTGCAGAAATGATGCACCTCACGCGCCTCGCCGGTCTCGACTACGAGGCCGGCCTGCATACGCAGACCCTGTTTGATTAGCTTGTGGTGGACAGCCGCGGTCGCCAGCAGCGCAGGCACGGGAATGCGTTCCGCGGATACCGCGCGGTCGGACAGCACGAGGATGTTGATGTCCTCGAGAACGTGTTCCGTCGCTTCGGAACGAATGCGATCAAGCGCGCGCTCGAGCCCTGCTGCGCCTTCGCTTGCATCCCAGGTGATGTCGATCGTTGCGGTGCGGAAGGCGCCATCGACGAGTTCGCTGATTGCTCGGATCTTTTCAAGGTCGTGATTGGTCAGCACCGGCTGGGTGACTTCCAGCCGCTTGTGCGTGCCGGCGGCAAGGCCCAGCAGGTTTGGCCGGGGTCCGATCATGGACACCAGGGACATGACCAACTGCTCGCGGATCGGATCGATCGGCGGGTTGGTCACCTGAGCGAAGTTCTGCTTGAAGTAGTTGTAGAGCAGCTTGGGCTTAGCCGAGAGAACGGCGATGGGCGTATCGGCGCCCATGGACCCGATCGGGTCATCGCCCGAGGCGGCCATGGGCTCGAGGAAGAACTGCAGGTCTTCCTGGGTGAACCCGAAGGCCTGCTGGCGGTCGAGCAGGCTGGTCGCGTTATTGCTGATCGGCTCCGGCGGCTCTTCAAGCTCGGGCAAGTCGCCAAGCTTGAACTGCGCCTTCTGCAGCCATTCCTCGTAGGGATGCTGTTGGGCGTAGCGGCGCTTGATTTCCTCATCCTCGATGATGCGGCCCTCTTCGAGGTCGATCATCAGCATCTTGCCGGGTTGCAGTCGCCATTTGCGGACGATGCGCTCCTCGGGCACCGGCAGCACGCCAACCTCGGAGGCGAGGATCACATGGTCATCGTCCGTCACCACGAAGCGGGCAGGGCGCAGGCCGTTGCGATCCAGCGTCGCGCCAATCTGGCGTCCGTCCGTGAAAGCGATCGCTGCGGGGCCGTCCCACGGCTCCATCATAGCGGCATGGTATTCGTAGAACGCGCGCCGGTCCGGATCCATCATCGGATTGCCGGCCCAGGCTTCCGGGATGAGCATCATCATCGCGTGCGCCAGCGGATATCCGCCGGCTACGAGAAGTTCGAGCGCGTTGTCGAGGCAGGCCGTGTCGCTCTGCCCATGCGGGATCAGCGGCCACATCTTGTCGAGATCGGGCCCGAGCAGGTCGCTCTCCATGGAGCGCCGGCGCGCGTACATCCAGTTGACGTTGCCGCGCACGGTGTTGATCTCGCCGTTGTGCGCGATGAACCGGTAGGGGTGCGCGAGCTTCCATGACGGGAAGGTGTTGGTCGAAAAACGCTGGTGAACCATTGCGAGCGCGGACTCGCACCGCGGGTCGGTCAGGTCCTTGTAGAAGGTGCCAACCTGGCCCGCGAGCAACAGGCCCTTGTAGACTACCGTGCGCGTCGAGAAGGACGGCATGTAGAATTCTTCGAGGCCCGGCAGGTTCTTCTTGCGGCCAAGCTCTACCAGCGGGTTCTGGGTTTCCTTGCGGATCGCCAGCAGCTTTCTTTCGAAAGCGTCCTGCCCGATCGTGGTGGCGCCTCGCCCGATGATGGCCTGGCGGATCACAGGCATGCCGGCCAGCACCGCCTCGCCTAGTCCCGTCGTGTCGATTGGCACTTCGCGCCAGCCAATCAGCGTCTGGTGTTCGATCCGGATGAATTTCTCGAATTGCGCCACGGCCAGGTCGCGGGCCGCCTGATCCCTTGGCATCAGGCACATGGCGACCGCGTAGTCGCCCGGCGGCGGGAGTTCGACGCCCGTTGAATTGGCCCAGTCACGGATCAGCGGATCCGGAATCTGGATCAGGATACCAGCGCCGTCTCCCATCAGAGGGTCTGCGCCGACGGCGCCGCGATGGTCGAGGTTAAGCAGGATTTCGAGGCCCTGCGTCACGATCGCGTTCGATTTGCGACCCTTCACATTGGCGATGAAGCCAACGCCGCACGCGTCGTGCTCGTTTCTGGGGTCGTAAAGCCCCTGTGGCTGGGGATATCCCGTATGCATGCGGATTTTCTTGTCCCGTTCTGTCTGGAGCAACCGCGTAGCAGGAAGGGTGGGAAAATTCAAAGCTCTGGCTCGTTCCACGGGCCCAATTTGTCCGGCCGGGTGGAGTGGTGGAGGGGCGCCAGATTGCTCGCTACGGCTCCATGCGGCGCAAGGATTCCGTCATATGTACTGCTTGCGCAAATTCTTGCTGCGCATGGCGAAACAAGGGAATCTCGAGCCAGTCCCTGCGGCGCATTTGGCGAAACGGCCTCCGAGCCACTAGGTTACCTATGATCCGCACTGGAGAGCCCCATGCCAACGCCGCTTCGCATCGACTTCGTGTCGGACGTCGCATGCCCGTGGTGTGTGGTCGGCCTTCGGTCTCTGAGCAAGGCGCTCGACGCGATCGGCGATGACGTCGCGGTTGACCTTCACTTTCAGCCTTTCGAACTCAATCCCGACATGCCGCCGGAAGGACAAAACACGTTCGAGCATGTGCGGGAAAAGTACGGCTCGACACCGGAGAAATCCGCCGCGGCGCGCGAAGTGCTGCGGGAAAGCGGCGAGGCGCTGGGGTTCGCGTTCCGATATTCGCCCGACAGTCGCATCTGGAACACGTTCGATGCCCACCGGCTGCTGCACTGGGCCGGGCTTGAAGGCAGGCAGCGCGAGCTGAAGGAAGCGCTTTTCGAGGTCAATTTCACCGAGGGCCAGAACGTCAGCGATCATGATGTTCTGGTTCGCGCAGCAATAAGCACGGGCCTCGACGGCGAGACGGCGCGGTCAATTCTTGCATCTGGCGATTATGCCGAGGCCGTGCGCAGCGACGAGATGCTGTGGCGCAATCGCGGCATCAACGCCGTGCCGTCGATCGTATTCAATCAGCGCTGGATGATCCAGGGCGGCCAGCCGCCAGAAGTCTTCGAACAAGTCATTCGCAAGATTATCGCACAACCGGCCGCCGCCTGATCGTAGGCTGAGGCGATTAACGCTGTCGCGATCTTTCCACCGCAACGGCCGCTCGCATCCACCCGAGCATAAAATGACTGCGCCGCCCGGTGAGGAGCGGCGCAGCGGACGTCTATTATTTATGGCGCAGTTAGCTGACGACCGGGTTCAGAATGATCTGGACGCGACGGTTCATTGCCTTGTTGGCGGCCGACGTGTTCGGAACGAGAGGTTGATCCTCGCCACGGCCGCTGGCGATCATTCGGACCGGCTGCACGCCCTGGCTCGCGAGATAGCTGCGAACAGAGTTGGCGCGGCGTTCGGACAGGTCCTGGTTGTGCTCGCGGGTACCATCGGAATCGGCGTGTCCGATGATGTCGATCGATGTCTTGGGATAGCTGACCAGCACCTTGGCGACGTTGTTCAGGGTCGCATCGAACTCTGGTTTGATGTTCGATTGATCGACGGCGAACGTGATGTCAGCCGGCATGCGCAGTTCGATCTGGTCGCCGTTGCGGACCACCGTGACATTGCTGCCTTCCGTCTGGCGGCGCAGATCGGCTTCCTGCTTGTCCATGTAGACGCCGACGCCGCCGCCCGCGAGGGCGCCGACTGCCGCGCCGATTGCGGCGTTGCGGGCATCGTTGCCGCCGGCCAGAACGCCGACCGCCGCGCCACCGAGCGCGCCGATCGCTGCGCCGCGCGCAGTGTTGCCGTAAATCTTTCCGTTGCCGTTGGGATCATCGACGCAACCGGCAAGCAATGCCGCAAGCGCGGCGCAGGCTAAAATGCGTTTCATGGAAATCTCCATTCCTGACGAGCTGGCGCGCAAAATCGCGCTTCGAAGTCTCCTTCGGCAGTCCTTGCCATAACGCGGCAGGACGTCAGCGGTTTCATCCGGGATTTCGGACTTTTCAGCAAGTTGTGGACGGCCTCAGAATTCGCGGGCGGGGAGATTCCCACAGTGCGGCTTTTGGAGCACACTTTCGCCGAAATCAGGCTCGATGACTGGGGCGGCGAGGGCGGTGCGAGCGACTTGATGAGATACACGCTCATCGGTACGGAGGCGAGCTACTTCACCGGCAAGGCGCGAGCCTATCTGCGCTGGAAGGGTGTGGATTTTTCCGAAACCGTAGCGACGCCAGATATTTACAGCGAAGTCATTGAGCCGCGTGTGGGATTTGCCGTCATCCCTGTGCTGCTGACCGCCGGCGATGACATCGTTCAGGACACCGCCTCGATCATTGACTATGTCGAGGCGCATGAGCCGGGGCCGTCGGTATATCCCCCAGGCGCCGTGCAGAGATTCGTTTCGCTTCTGATCCAGCTTTACGCCGACGAATGGCTGGTGATTCCGGCGATGCACTATCGCTGGACCTACAACGAGGACTGGATACTGGAGGAATTCGGGCGCACCGCCGCGCCCGGCGCTGCAGCCAGCGAGCAGGTTCGCGTCGGCAGGATTATCGGCGAGCGTTTCAAGTCATTTGTGCCGCGCCTCGGCGTCAGCGAAGACACGCTTTCGGGAATAGAAGCACACTACGAGGGGTTCCTTGCAGACTTTTCCGCGCATCTGCGGACGATGCCCTACCTGCAGGGGACGCGACCCGGGCTGGGGGATTTCGCGCTCTACGGTCCCCTCTATGCACACCTTTACCGGGATCCCGCATCGGGCGCGATCATGAAGCGCCTGGCGCCGCCGGTCGCCGAGTGGGTTGAGCGAATGACCGTGCCGGCTCCCGGCGCAGGAGAGTTCCTGTCCGACGACACGGTCCCCGAAACGCTTTATCCCATCCTCAAGCGCCAGATGTCCGAGCAGTTGCCGATCCTGACCGAGGCGGCCGCACGGCTTGCCGAATGGGCCGCTGTGCAACCGCCGGGCGCCCGGGTTCCGCGCCAGCTGGGCCAGCAGGAATTCCGGATCGGCGGCCGAAGAGGAGAACGGGCCGTCATTACCTTCTCGCTCTATCGCCTCCAGGCGGTTCTCGACCATTACGCGGCTTTAAGCGACGCCGACCGCGCTGCCGTCGATGGTCTGCTGGCAGCGACCGGGGGTGAGGCGATATCGGGCATGAAATTGCCCCGCCGGCTCGAGCGGAGAGAATTTCGGCTGGTGGTTGCCTGATCCGGTGCGAAGTCGAACCGACGCAGGGGCCCCGGGAGGGGGGAGGGCTCCTTTCGCAGTTCGACCATGCTAGTCTGCGGGCTGTATTGGCCGGCCCCGAGTCGGCGAGCCGGACGGAGCGGGGGCTCGAGTTGATGCCGCGATCTTCGGATCTGAGCCTTGCAAAGCTGCGGCCGGCGCTATTTGTCGGGCTCGCCGGGTTGTGCCTGGTGCTGGCCGCCTGCGGAGGGCCTGCCAAGAAGGCGGCCGGGGGCGATTCGCCTGCGGCGGGCGCCGCCAGTGCGGACGCTGGCTCCACGAGCCTGCCTGCGCCCGCGCCGGCCCAGGGCGCCGCTCAGCCCGCCTCCGCGCCGCAATCGCCGGACTTCACCACGCCGCCGCCGCCGCCCGCGAAGCTTGATACGTCTGGCTGGACCTTGCAGCCGCCCTTCTACGCTGCCGGCGACGAACCGTTCTGGCGGCTCGAACTGGCGGACGGCTGGTTTGTCTTCCAGCGCTCGGGTCTTGCCCAGATCGAGGCGCAGATCACCCAGCCGAAACGGGAGAAGGGCGCCGACATATTCGTCGCGCCGCCTTTGACGGTGAAGATCAAGAAAGAACCCTGTGAGACGGACGGCGGCGACAAGAGCGACGCTTCTGCCGTCGTTACGTTCGACAATGTCGATTTCGAGGGCTGTGCGTTTTCGGGGCCTGAGGCGGAATCCTCGCCCGAGGCGGCGGCGGTGGTCGATGCGATTGGAACGATCGATGCCTGTCTCGCACGTCTTGGCGAGCCTGCGCTGGTGACGGGCGTCTATCCGCGCGAGGGCGGCCGGACGGCAGTTGCGATGCGTGAGCCGAATGGCAGCCAGTTCGAGTGCGCGGCCGAGCCGACGACGCATGAGATCGCGTTTCTCGACCCGATCGAGCCGGGGAATGCGGCACCCTACATGACCGTTATGCGCTTCCTGCGAACGGGCGTCGCCGCTCCACCATGCCCTGACGCAAAGGATGTGCGCAGCGGCGACACGGTGCTTGGCAAGATGCTTCCGGCGAAATGCAAGTTCTAGCCGCGAAGCTGTAGCGCGAGGCTCACACCCAGGGTTTGTAAACGTCCGGCGACGCTGGTTCGGGCGGCGGTCGTGGCGCTTCGGGCGGTGCGGTCGTCGCGGTCTCTGGCGTGATGTCCGAAGGCTCCGCCGGTGCTGGCGTCGCTTCCATCTGCTGACGCGTCGTGGCGTGGAGTCCGGAAATGATCAGCCCCGTGGCGGTGATCTTGCCCAGTGACGACACGGGACGCGCCTCCGGCGTTGGACGGTGATGACTGCGCCCGGCGGAGACAGAAAAAGAGCGAGTCCGCCCGAACATTTCCTTTGAACGGGTGATGCGATCCGCGCCCGCAGTCGACAGCGACCGCACCCCAGACCTGGGAGCTGGCGGCGTCGGCGCCTCAGGTGCGGCCTCGACTGCGGCTTCCGCAGCTTTCGCCGGTTCTGGTTCCGGCTCTGTTTCTGGAGACGGTTCGGCGGCCGCGGTCTCCGGCTGGGGAATTTCCGGCGCAGGAGAGTCGAGCGGCGTCCGCTTCAGCCTCATGGCCATGTCGGCTACGGCCGCCGCCATCGCCGCCTCGCTTTCCACCCCGGTGGTGTCGGCGGCGATCGTTTCGTCTTCCTCTATAGCGGCGATCGTCTCTGCTTTCGGCGGCGCAGACAGCGAGGAAAGGATACGGGAGATCGCGTGTTCGGTTCCGCGTGCAATGCGCCTGGCCTGGCGCGCCATGGTCGTGACCCTGTCAGCAAATGTGTCGCCGCTTTCCAGCCACGGCGCCGCAGAGAGATCGTCGGCGCTTGCGTGTTCAAGTTCGCCGCCTTCGCTGTTAAGGACGCGCACGGCTGGCGGCGCGTCGATGATTTCGACGACATAGCCTTCCGTCTCGAATTCCATCGCGCCGGACTTGCCTTCGCGCCATGGAATGTCGCCCTGCTCGGTGAGGTCGCAGAGCTTGGTGATCAGGTTGCGGGTCGAGGCATGCAGCATGGTCAGCCTTCCGGAACGTGCCCACAATCCTAACCCCGTGACCGCCTGCGTAGGAAGGCGGGACGAGGCCGAAGCGTGCGAATTCTTCTCGCAATGATGCGGGTAAGGGCCTCGCTATCCCGGGTTTCGCACTCCCAGATCACGACAGGGCGCCAACCCATGGCTTTCAGGGCGGCCGAAGCGGATGCATCCCGCGCGGCGTTGCGGGCGATCTTGGCTCGCCAGTACGCCGTGTTGGTTGCGGGCATCCGCGCTCCGCGCGCGCAGGCGTGCCCGTGCCAGAAACAGCCGTGCACAAAAAGCGCAACGCCGCGCGAAGGAAACACCAGGTCCGGTTTGCCGGGAAGATCGGCGCGTTGAAGCCGGAAGCGGAGACCGAGCGCATGCGCCGCCTTGCGCACTTTCAGTTCCGGTTTCGTGTCGCGCGACTTCACCGCCCGCATGACGGCGGAGCGCTGCTCGGGATCGAAGACATCCGCCATGCAGTTGTATCTCCCGTCAGGGCGCGTAGGCTTGCCGGCAACCGCCCCGAAAAGGAGGGAACCATGGCCAGACGCACAACACATCGCAGCTCCACCGGCAAGAAACTCTACGCGGTCCGCAGCAAGGATGGAAAGTTCAAGGACATCCAGACCTACAAGCGCGCGCACGCGATGGACATGAGACGCACGAGCAAAGCGGAGATCGAGGCGAAGGCGAAAGCCGCCGCGAAGAAGAAAGCCGCTGCGAAGAAAGCAACCTCCCGGCGCGCCGCTGCGAAGAAGGCGCCGGCGAGAAAGGTCGCAGCGCGCAAATCGGTCGCGCGCAAGACGACAGCCCGGAAGAGCGCGGCCAGGAAAACTGCTGCGAGAAAAACGACTGCGCGGCGCCCGGCGACCAGAAAAGCCGCGGCCCGGAAAACAGCGCGCAAGACCGTCGCGCGCAGACCGGTGGCGAAAAAGAAGAAGTAGCGCGCCCAGGATGCTCAGGCGGCCGCGTCGACCGCGGCGCGGTTCGCAAGAGGGGCCAGCAGATTGCGCCCCAGCCAGCGCACCACCGGAACGGAAACGCCGTCGCCCAGAACCTTCAGGGCGGCGGTTTCGTTTTCGGGTAGCTGGTACCCCTCGTCACACCCCATCAGCCGTGCGGCTTCAACCGCCAGCAAGGGCCGCAGGCGCACGCGGCCATTCTCGCTGACCAGCAGCAGCTGTTTGGACGATCCACCTGCCGGCGTACGAAGGCAGCCCGCGACGCCGTCGTACCGCACCTCGGCGCGTTGCACCTTCTTGCCGTTCTCGATGCGGATGCGGCGGAACACGGCGCCCGCGCGCCATGCGCCGTCGTTTACCGCCGCATCGAGGCGCGCGCGATGCAGCGGCGCCATCTGGGCGAGCAGGGCCTCCAGCGCCTGGTCCGACCGCCACGCCTTGGCCGGCGGATCGCGTTCCAGCACGGCGGCGAGATCAACATTCCGCTTCGGCGGATGCGGCAGGCGCCACCAGACCCACGCCATTCGCGTTTCGTGCGGCAAGCCCGCGACCGCATCCCTCAGGTTGGTTGGGTGAAAGGCGGGGTCGAGCGTTTCCGCGACCAGCGCGTCCGGTATCTTTCCCTTGTGCGCCACGATGAAGAGACGGGGCCGCGACTGGGGCGAAAACAGCGCGGCGTCGATCGTCATGGCGCCGACGCGGTAGCCCGCTTCCGCCAGATGCGTCACCAGCGAGGTGAAGTCGCGGCCGCCATGCGAGGAGAGCAGGCCGGGTACGTTTTCGAGCGCCAGCGTTTTCGGCGCGCGGTCGTAAGTGTCCAGCGCCTCGATGATGTTCCAGAAGCCCCAGAAGGCGCCTGAGCGCGGCGCATTGAGCCCGCGCCGCGCACCAGCCAGCGACAGGTCCTGGCAAGGGAACGAAGCCCAGGCGAGCGAGGCGGCGGGAATGGCTGACGCGTCGAGGTTCCACACATCGCCTTCGGAGATCGGTTCGCCGACGAAGTTGCGGCGATAGGCGGCGCATTTCATCGGGTCGAAGTCGTTGGAGAACACGCAGTCGAACGAGCCGCCCAGGCCCTGGCGGGCCATGCCGCCGCCGGCGAAGAATTCAAGAAAGGTGGGGCGCGCGCGGGCCATCGGGCGAGAATGGCTGATTCGGTCCGCCCCCGCGCCGCGGCCTTTTCGGGTTCTCCACAGGCCGTTGGGGAACCTTCCCGCCTGCCGGGTGTTTGGCGGGGATGCAGCGAATGTTCACCCGCTTTGCGAACAATGTCTCGGAGTGGGCGGGTAATCCGCTGACCTTCATCGCATGCGTGTTCCTTGTCGTCCTCTGGGGCGTCAGCGGCCCGCTGTTCGGATTTTCAGATACCTGGCAGCTGGTCATCAACACCTCGACGACGATCATCACCTTCCTGATGGTCTTCCTGATCCAGAACACCCAGAACCGCGACAATGGCGCCTTGCAGGCCAAGCTCGACGAACTGATCCGCTCGGGCGTCGACGCCGACAACAAGTTCATCGGCATCGAGCACCTGACCGACAAGGAGCTCAACGCGATCCTGGATGAAGTGGAATGCTACGCGGAAAAACTGCACGCCACCCGCCGCGAGCGGCGGAGGCAGGAAATGCTGGCGGCCTCCAATCCTCCAAAAACCCCCGTTCACGCGGAGTAGCCGAACATGACACTCGTTGCGCGGCCGCACCGGCCCAGGCTGGTGCTGATTGATTGTGAACGCGAGCGCCAGTCGCGCGGAGTAGTCGAGCTGCCGGCGCAGCCCGATGCGCGCGACATGGAAGATGTTGATCTGGACGACCTCTCCAGCGTGCAGTGGCCGCGACTGATGCTTTAGCATTCGATCCGTCGAGTGGCCGATCTGGCGACTGCTTTCGCTGAGAGTCGCCGCGATCTATCCTGTTCTTATGAAGCTGGTCGTTCTCACAGGCGCTTCTGGGTCCGGCAAGACGGCCATAGCCGAGATGATCGAACGCGACCGGCCCGGCTTCGCCGACGTTTTGCGCTTTGACCGGATCGGCGTGCCCAAGCCCGAGGAGATGGTTGCCGGGTGGGGATCGGGCGAGGCGTGGCAACGCGCTGCGACGCTCGACTGGATGACGACAATCGCGGCGATGCAGCCCTTCATTCGCCCGGTGCTGTTTGAGGGGCAAATGCGTCTGTCCTTCATTCGCGAAGGTTTGACGTCAGCAGGCCTCGGCGCCTTCCGCATTCTTCTGGTGGATTGCGATGACGAGACCCGGACGCGCCGGCTGCGGACTTTTCGCAACCAGCCTGAACTGGCGAGCCGGGACATGATGAACTGGGCCGCCTTCCTTCGCCGCGAAGCGCGGGAGGGCGGCTATGAGGTGCTCGATACGTCCGGCAAGACGCTTGAGGAGAGCGTCGACCATGTTTGCGCGCGGCTGCGCTAGTCGAATGCCTTGGACAGCGCCTAGTTCAAGTGATTCGACAGATCAGCGTTATCGGAATACAGTACTTTATCGCTTGCCGAATTCATTCGAGGCGCAGGCGCCTGGGAGAGTTTAGCGCTTCCGCGCGCCCGCCAGTGGAGCGCAAAATGCGCAAAGCGATCAAGCCCGTTGCGTACGCGGCCATCACTCTGACAATCCTGGCGCTTTTTGCAGTGAACATTATTCCGTTGCTGCCATTATAGATTGATGCTGCACCGCTCGCGTGTTTGCTGGCGGTCGGTCCAGCGGGGGCGGACGCGCCAATCTGTTGGTTAGTCTTCCCGGTCGCGCAGCGCCTTCGCCCACCTGTTCCGGGCCCAGACTCCCATCGGTCGCATGAATTCGAACAACTGCCTTCCTTGGGGTGTGAGCGCGTAGAGCCCGTCAGCGGCAGTCACCAGCCCGGCCGCTCTCAACTCCTTCAATCGCGTGTTCAGTATGCCGGGCGAGATACTTTCGCACTGGTCCTGCAGGGCCTTGAACGGCAGGGGTCCGTTTTCGGCCAGGGTCCAGACAACGCCCAGTGCCCATCTGCGGCCCAACAGATCAAGAAGCGCCATGATCGGAGCGCCGGACTTCGATCCGCGCACCGGCGTTCCCGGGAACGGTATCGAAACCTTGCGCGTCATTCGTTCCTCCTCTTGCGGTAAAAAGCCGGCGCACGACCGACCAAGAACTACGGCTTGCCGTCTCATCGTATCGCTACTATTTTAGTAGCGATACGGGATGCGCTATGCAACGACCGGTTTTCTATTCGGGCACCCGAAACGCTTCGAGCTGGGCGCTGCGCGCACGGTTGTCCCTGCGCGCCGCCGGGATCGAGTTCGAAGAGGTGCTGGTCGATATCCGGTATCCGCAGCGCCTCCACAATCTCGCTCAGATCAGGCGGATTTCGCCGGCCGGAACGATCCCGTTGCTCATCTGGGAGGGGCGGGCGATTTTCGATTCCCTGGCGATCATGGAGTTCGCAAATGATGCATGCGGCGGCCGTCTGCTTCCGGCCGACTTGCGATGGAGAGCGCATGCCCGCTCCCTGTTGGCGTGGCAACACGCGGGGCTGTCAAACCTGATGAGCAGGATCTCGTTCGAGAGCGCGTTCTATCCACTCAAACGAGACCTCGACGATCGCGAATTGAAGGAAGCGGATCGCTTCTTCGCCGCGATCGAGGGGCCGCTGGCTGAATCCGGTGGGCCATTCCTGTTCGGCCCGGCAAGCCTTGCCGATCACGCCTTGGCTCCCACCGCGATCAAATTGAGCCGGCACCGGGTGGATGCGCGGAGCTTCCCCCACGCCCGCAAATGGATGGGCGCGATCGTCGAGGACGCGCATGTACGCGAATGGACGGATCAGGCCGACCGGCTGCCACCGATCTGGCACGAAAGTTATCTCAATGGCTGCGAAGCGGAAAATCTATGGCGATCGCCCAGCCTTGCCGATGTTGGCGTTCTTGATCTGGCGCAGGCCGGACCCGAATTGAACCTGTCTTAGATTGCGCGCGTTGATGCAGCGGGAGGGGAAGAAAAGAGCCCGCACATGATCCGAAAATTGCCGTCCGGCGGTTACCGCCTTTACTCACGAAAGAAGAACCCGAAGACCGGCAAGCGCCGCAATCTCGGAACGTTCAAGACGCGCGCCGCGGCTGAAAAGCACGAGCGCGAGGTTCAGTATTTCAAACGTCACGGCTGATGCGCCTCAGGCGAAGGTCATCTCGCCGTCGGTGACGGCGGAATAGCGCAGGTTGAGCAGGTCGAGCGCGTAGTTCTGGTGGAGCCGCCACGGCTTGTGTTCGCCCTGGCGCGGGAAGCGGTCGATGCCGCGCTGAACGTAGCCGGACGTGAAGTCCATCCACGGCGCAGGCTTGATGTCCTTGTCCGAAACCTTGGGTGTGGCGGAGTGGTAGCCGTGCCGGTCCATGTAGTTGATGAGGCGACAGACGTATTCGCACGTCAGGTCGCATTTCAGCGTCCATGAAGCGTTGGTGTAGCCGAACGCCGTCGCGAGGTTGGGCACGTCGGAATACATCATGCCCTTGTAGGTGAGCATGGACTGCGGGTCGGCGGCCTTGCCATCAACCGTCACCGCCATGCCGCCCATGAACTGCAATTCAAGACCGGTCGCGCTGACGATGATGTCGGCGTCGAGATGCTGGCCGGAACTGAGTTTCACACCGGTCGTATCGATCGCCTCGATTGTGTCGGTGACGACCGAGGCGCGCTTGTCCTTGATCGCGTTGAAGAGGTCGCCGTCGGGGACGAGGCACATGCGCTGGTCCCACGGATTGTATTTTGGAGAGAAGTGGCGGTCGACGTCGTAGTCGGGCCCCAGTTCCTTGCGCACCTGGTCGAGGATGAAGGCGCGCATTTTCTCCGGCCGCTTTCGCGCCATGCGGAAGATGTACATGCCCATCAGGACGTTGCGCCAGCGCACGATCGAGTAGGCGAGCTTCGCGGGCAGGTTGCGGCGCAGCCAGTTGGCCATTTTGTCCTCGGCCGGGCGCGAGACGACGTAGGTTGGCGAGCGCTGCAGCATGGTGACGTGTTTGGCGGTGCGGGCCATTTCCGGCACGATGGTGACGGCGGTGGCGCCGCTGCCGATCACCACCACGCGCTTGTCTGCGTAGTCGAGATCCTCGGGCCAGGCTTGCGGGTGGACCAGTTTGCCGCCGAAGGACGCCAAGCCCGGGAAGTCCGGCATGTAGCCGTTTTCGTAACGGTAATAGCCGGCGCAGACGAACAGGAAGTTGCACGTGAACGTCGTAGTCACGTTTGCACCGTCGTCCTGTTTGCGCTCCGTCGTTACAGTCCACCGTGCATCCGAACTTGACCAGTCGGATCGAACAACGCGGTGACGGAACCGGATGTGTTGCTGGATACCGCCTTCGTTTGCTGTGGCCCGCACGTAGTTGAGGATCGATGGTCCGTCCGCAATCGCCTTCGCCTCGCGCCACGGGCGAAACGAATAGCCGAGTGTGTACATGTCGGAGTCGGAACGAATTCCCGGGTAGCGGAACAGATCCCAGGTTCCCCCGATTGCGTCGCGTCCTTCGAGAATGGCGTAGGTTTTGTCTGGGCAGCGTTGCTGCAGGTGCCAGGCGGCCCCGATGCCGGACAGGCCGGCGCCGACGATGAGCACATCGAAGTGTTCCGCCACGTGAAGCTCCGTTTCGCGCGTTGCGTCCTGACAACGTCTAACGTTACGTCCGCGGCGGTGAAACACGATAATTGCCGATATGGAATGTCGGCGTTGGTTCGCGGCCTGAATCGACGGTTTGCCCCAGCGTAACGGGCCTTTGGTCGTCGGGGGATCAGCCGTCGTCCTGCGAATCGGCCGGGGCTTAGATCAACGGCGCGATGCGTCCAGCGATTTCATCAATTCAATCACGAATTCCGGGTGTTGTTGCTTGATATCCCCGGCGATTCCAAAAAAACAGTCAGAATTCGGCTTTGCGGGGAGTCCTGTATCGCCATTCAAAAAAAAACGGTGTAACGCGGGATCAGAATGCGGGGCGACCGCGTTTCGTACCCGGCGAGATTATTGAACGCCGGGGTTACCTTTTGAACAAGGGGAACGGTATGAAAAGAGCACTTTTGTGCGCCACAGCGGCCGCCACCATGGTGTCCGTGGGCGCCACAGCGAACGCCCAGACAGGGTGGTACGGCACCGGCAGAATCGGGGCCGTGGTTGATGGTCTTCAGGATATTGACGCGCCAAACAATGTGAACGGCGCTCTCGACGACCGCGCGAAGGTCGACAGCGATTTCGTGTATGGCCTCGGCCTCGGTTATGGCCTCGGCAACGGCATCCGTCTCGAAGGCGATGTCAGCTACAAGAACGTCAAGCTCGGCGTTGGCGACACCTATGTCGGCACGCAACCGGCGGGCACGTTGGGTCCCAAGGGCTCCGGTTCGAGCCGCGTCACGACGCTTATGTTCAATGCCATCAAGGATTTCAACACGTCCGGCAACGTCATGCCGTATGTCGGTCTCGGTGTCGGCGCTGCCCGCCTCGATACGCGTGCGGCCTCGCTCTACGGCGGCGGCGGCTCTCAAGCGAACGGTTTCGACGACACAGACACGAAGTTCGCCTACAACGTTCTGCTTGGCTTCGGCATGAAGCTTTCCGATCGTCTGACGGCTGACCTCGGATACACCTACACGGGCATCGACAAGGCCAAATTCAACGGCGTCGATGGAAAGTATGAAAGCTCCTACAACGACCATGCGGTGACCTTCGGTCTGCGCTGGCAGTTCGCGGCGCCTCCGGCTCCTCCGCCGCCGCCGCCTCCGCCCCCGCCGCCTCCTCCGCCGCCCCCGCCTCCGCCGCCTCCGCCTCCGCCGGTGGCGACCCAGGCCCCGACCCCGACCTGCACCACGCAGCCGGATCCGTTCACCGTCTACTTCGAATGGGACAAGTCGGACCTGACGGCCAACAACCAGGAGATCATCAACCAGGCGCTGTCGCGCGCCAAAGCGGGTGGCTGCAACGTCACTCTCTCGGTTGTGCAGGGCCACACGGATACGTCGGGCACCACGGCTTACAACGACAAGCTGTCGGCGCGTCGTGCGGACACCGTGAAGAACGCGCTGATCGCGGGCGGTCTCGACGCCTCCGAGATCACCACGGAAGCCAAGGGCGAGACCGATCTCGCCAAGCCGACGAAAGATGGCGTGCGCGAGCCGCTGAACCGTCGCGCTGTTGTCACGATCACGATCGGCAGCTAACGCCGGGATTGATCGTCAGTCTTCGGGAGCAGCCCGGCCGAAAGGCCGGGCTGCTTTCGTTTGGGCGCTTATGACGAACCGGGCGCCGCGCTTCTTGTGACCGCCGTGCGTCCGTCGGCCGGCGGCATGTTGGACAGGCGTGACGCGCCGCCTGTTTCGTTGAGCGTCGCGCCACATGCTTCGACCAGCCGGTTGAATGCGCCGAGAAGCTCCAGGGCGCGGGGCTTGTCGTCGATGGCCGCGCCGGCGATCTGCGCCGACATCGCCCGCACCAGCCGGAACAGATTGTCGGCGCCGATATCAGCGATGATGCCCGCTACTGAGTCGAGATTGGCTGGAGGCGGGGAGGGCATCGGCGTGGCCGCGGGATTGATCTCGAACTTCATGGCGTCGAGCACGCCCGTCTTCTGCCGTGTGAGGGCGAGGACATGCGGACCGACGCCGATTTCTGCGGCGACGGCCGTGCCCTTGCCGCCTTCATACTGCCGCGGCTCGCCGAGATAGCGCAGCGGCCAGCCATAGGCGGCGATGCGTTCGGCAAGCCGCAATTCGGCCAGCATGGTGAGTCGCGTAAGTCCCCTCGAGATGCAGAATTCGAGGATGCCGATCATAAGCTCGCGCTGGTGATTGGTCGGCCAGCGCGGATTGGCGGCGCGGCGGTGGCGCGGGTCGGCGATCCATCGCGATATGTCCCAGCACCCGTCTTCCTCCGGCAGCGGTTCGCTGGACCAGCCGGCAAACTTTTTCAGGAGCGTGGGGCCTGTCGTAGGGTTGAGGCGGACCGAGGCGGCGACCTCTCCCCATGGATCGATGCTCATCAGATAGACGACAGGTCCGTCGTCGAACTCGTCGGTCTCCTTGCCGTCCGCGCCGTGAAGGTCCGCCCAGCCGTGGCCGTCGATGTAGAAGGCGTGGCGCATGCGGAACATCTGGTCGAGCTGGGCGCCATAGAGATGCTGGTTCTCCGCCGTGACAACGTGGATCATGCGGTTTCCCCTCCCAGAGCCGTCGGCAAGGCTTGAGGCCGACGCAACAAGCAGGAAGGGTATCAAGACAATATAACAACCTCAAGTAGTGTACAAACCAGATTGAATTCCGAAAGCGGCGTTATGCTGCGCTGCACGACAAGCATGGGCAGGCGCGCTAGAAACGGCGCTCCCCGGACTGCGATAGACACTGATCGAGGCGATGATGGCTGATCCTTCTGCGCTGGTGCTCTTTTCCGGCGGACAGGATTCAACCGCCTGTCTCGCCTGGGCGCTTCAAAGATACGGCCGTGTCGAGACAGTCGGATTTGATTATGGCCAGAGGCACCGCATCGAGCTGGAATGCCGGCTGCGGGTGATCGCTGAGATACGCCGCCGGTTTCCGGAGTGGGGCGCCCGGCTGGGCGAGGATCACCTGATCGACCTTGGCGTGCTGGGGCAGATATCGGACACGGCGTTGACACGGGATCGCGCTATCGAATTCGAAGCGAGCGGCCTGCCTTCCACCTTTGTGCCGGGACGCAACCTGGCCTTCCTGACCTTCGCCGGCGCCATCGCCTACCGCAGGGGGCTGGACCGGCTGGTGGGCGGCATGTGCGAGACGGATTATTCCGGCTATCCCGATTGCCGCCAGACGACGATGACCGCGATGTCGGAAGCGCTGGGTCTCGGCCTCGACCGGCCCGTGCCGATCGACACGCCGCTGATGCGCATCGACAAGGCCGCGACCTGGAAGCTGGCTGAAGATCTGGGCGGCGCCGACCTTGTGGACCTCATCGTCGAGGAAACGCACACCTGCTATTTCGGCGAGCGCGGCGAACTGCACGATTGGGGATATGGCTGCGGCGCATGTCCGGCCTGCGAGTTGCGGGCGAAGGGCTGGCGGGAATACCGGGCCGCGAAGTCATGACCTATTCGGTCAAGGAAACCTACTACACGCTGCAGGGGGAAGGCGCTCACACCGGACGGGCGGCGGTGTTCCTGCGCTTTGCCGGATGCAATCTCTGGTCAGGGCTGGAGCGGGACCGCTCGTCGGCCGTCTGCACCTTCTGCGACACGGATTTCATCGGCGTCGACGGGCCCGGCGGCGGTAAGTTCGTCGAGGCGGAGGCGCTGGCCGCGCACGTTGCGTCGATGTGGCCGGGCGGGGGAAAGCCTTATGTCGTCTGCACCGGCGGCGAGCCGTTGCTGCAGGTCGACGCCGCGCTGATTGATGCGCTTCATGCAAAAGGGTTCGAGATCGGCGTCGAGACGAACGGGACGGTTGCCGCTCCGGCGGGGCTGGACTGGATCTGCGTCAGCCCGAAAGCGACGGCGGAGCTGAAGCAGGTTTCGGGCGACGAACTGAAGCTGGTCTATCCGCAGGCCGACGCGCAGCCTGAGCGGTTCGCCGGACTGGCGTTCAAGCATTTCTTCCTGCAGCCGATGGACGGGCCGGAGAGAAGCGCAGCGCAGGATGCGGCGATCGCCTATTGCCGCGAGCATCCGCAATGGCGGTTGAGCCTGCAGACCCACAAGCTGACCGGCATTCCCTGAGCTGGAGCCGCATACGAAAACGCCCCGCGTTGTTCAGCGCGGGGCGTTCCAGGTCTGTCGGAGAGGCCTGCTAGTCGATCTGTTTTGCGAACCGGTTGGCGAACCGGTCGAAGGTCCACTCGGCGTCGGTCCACGTGCCGTAGCCATAGACCTGGCTGATGTCGGTTTCGTACCATTTGTAGTCGAGCTTGCCGATTTCCTTGCCAGATGCGTCGTACGCCACGCCGCTGAGCTTGGCGCCGCCGATGCTGATCGAGCGGATGGGATCGAGGCCGATCCGGTCGCTGATCTGCTTGAAGGTTGGACGGTTCGGGATGGCGTCATCGATCGTCACGACAACGCGGGCCGGGTTCACGCCTTCCCTGGCGAACTGGCGTTCGATCCGCTCGGTCAGGGACTTGCTGAGGATTTCGCCCTCGCGCACACCCCACTTCTTGTCGAGCTGCTTCTGGAATTCCGGCGAGAACTGCGTTTCGACGGTTACGGCGAAAGCCGGCATCGCGGTCGCCATGATCCCGGCGGCGGCGAGAGCGGCAAGTGCAAGACGGCGCATGATCGGCTCCTTGCTTGTCTGGCTGGTCGCCAGATTAACATGGTTCTACCTGAAGGTAGGATGAACGCCGACGGATTTGAAGGGGGCGCCTGCGGGCCGGATCAGCGGTCGTCCTTGTGTTCCTTGCGGTATTTCCTGGCGTCCCGGCGGTCCTTTTCCGCCTGGCTGGTGGTCACCGCATCGACGGCGCCGCCGACGACCGCGCCGGTCACGCCGACCGCCGCGCCGGTGACGGCGCCGGCCGCGGCGACGGCGATGCATCCCGACAGAAGGAAAGGCGCAAGGCAAAGCGCCGCTATGGCTCGATTCATGAGGTCCGTCCCGAATCCGCCCGCCAACGGGAGGCTATCACATGGGGGCGAGTATCGGCCCCCATGTGTTGACGGAATGCCAATGGCGGCGGCCAGCCGGGCGTCAGTCGGAATCGAAGACGATGCGGGTCTGCTTGCCGTCGAGCGTGCGGAAGACGAGAGCGTAGGACGAAGGCTCGTCGAGGTCTTCCTCGTATTCCTCCTTCCAGGCGGCGGTTATGGCCGCACGGAGTTCGGGGTCATTCCACACCGCGTCCGCATCGCCATTGCCGACAAACACCAGCGGCTGGCCGTCGATCACGGGCCAGTCGAACGCGTTGAAGGTGGCGAAGCCGGGGGTGCGTTGCATGACTTCGGCCGTGAGCGCCTCGGAGGCGCCGGAGAGGTCTGCGTCATGCAGCTGGAAATCCTGGCCGCCAAAATGCGCGGCGAGCTGTCCGCCGTGGATGCAGCGGGCGCAGACCTCGGGTTGTTCGCCCTCGGCGTAGACCGTGCCGGCATAGAGCCAGACGCTGGGCTTGCCGCAGACATCACAGGGCGCGTCGGAACGTTCCAGCACGTCGCCCATGTCGTAGGCGGCGGGGAAGAAACGGAAGGCGGGTTGATCGGTCATGCGGGCTCCCGGGCAGAATCGCCATCCGGCATGGATGACAGGAGTCCACGACAGATTCTTGCCGTAAGCAATGGCGATCGGACGCGCCGGCTGGCCGGCGCGTCCAATACCTAGAGCGTGTCCGTGAGCACGATCTCGGCCGGGCCCTGCAGCGCCTTGATCCGGATGACCGGCTCGTCGCGGATGGCGACGCCGTCGCGTGCGTTGGCGTGCTGGCCATTGACCTCGATCTCGCCGGTCGCCGCCGTCAGGTAGATGTGCCGGCCGGCGGCCGCGTCATAGGTGAGTTCCTCGCCCGCCGCGAGGGTCGCGCCGAGGACACGGGCGTTGGCCCGGATCGCCAGAGCGTCCGCATCGCCCTGTCCGGAGGCGAGGACCGACCATTTTCCGGAGCGGTCGTCGCGCGGGAAGCGCTTCGCGCCCCAGCCCGGCTGGCCGCCGGCGCGGTCGGGCTCGATCCAGATCTGGAAGAGCGTGGTGGGTTCGGCCTCGAGATTGTACTCGGCATGGCGCACGCCCGTGCCCGCAGACATCACCTGCACGTCGCCCGCGCCGGTGCGGCCCTTGTTGCCCATCGAGTCCTGGTGGGTGATGGCGCCGGTGCGGACATAGGTGATGATCTCCATGTCGCGGTGGGGGTGGGGCGGAAAGCCCGATTGCGGCGCGATGGTGTCATCGTTCCAGACGCGCAGGGCGCCCCAGCTGGAGCGCTTCGGGTTGTAATAGTCCGCGAAGGAAAAGTGGTGGTGGGCGTCGAGCCAGCCGTGGTTGGCGGCGCCCAGCGTGTTGAAGGGTCTGACCTCGATCATCGTTTGGTCCCCGATTCTGTCGGCGCATCAGGCGCCTGGACGTGTTGGGGCACAAGTAGGGGGGTACGGCGGATGTGGAAAGTAGGCGCCTCGGGGTAACCAGACATACGCCGGCGCCCTCGCAAGCGGGGCTTGCAAGGCGGATCAGGCGGCTTCTTTGAGACCGATGGGGAGAGGCGGAGCGCGCGCGGCGAAGGCGGCGGGCTGCGCCGGGCGCGGCGCGAAGGCGATGATGGTTGCTGACGCTGGCGCGATGCTTGTGGCGCGTGTCGCGATCA
>WGLW01000050.1 GCA_016125405.1 Alphaproteobacteria bacterium
ATACCGGGCGACCCCACTCGAGCCTTGACGGGCAAACCCCGGACGAGGCGTACTTCAACCCGCTGCAGCCAATCCCGGCCGCAGCATAACCGAGGCGGAAATCCACTTATCCAAACCCCGGAACCTGTTCAGACAAACCGAACCACCTCTCTTCCAATGTGCTTCCAAAGGCAAAGCCGACAATGACAACGCGCTCCACAGCAGCGGCAAAGTCCTTTGAATGTGATAGGAAAACCCTGGCAGGGGCGGAGGGACTCGAACCCACGACACCCGGTTTTGGAGACCGGTACTCTACCAACTGAGCTACACCCCTGCACGGGTGAGAGAGCCCAATACGCGAACCGTGCGGGCAGTTCAAGGCGCTGCGCCCAGCCCGGGCGCCGGGGGCATGACAGGCCGGTTTTCGCCCGCTAGGGCTGTCTGGAAAGCAGACCGCGCGGGGATCCATGTCCGAACCGACCCTTCTCGCCGCCGGCCCGTGGGCGGGCTGGCGCACCTGGCCGAAAGACACATTCGAGACGGGCACCGGGCCTTTCTACTCGCGCACGGATGAGCAGGGCCGCGTCGTCTCGGCGTTCATCGCCGAGCCGCGCCACATGAATGGCGGCGGATTCATGCATGGCGGCTGCCTGCTGACCTTTGCCGATTACCACTGCTTTGCGATGGCCCATGGGGTGACCGGCGGACCAGCTGTCACGGTCAATCTGAGCGGTGATTTCCTGTCCTCCGCCTCGGTCGGCGAGCGGATGGAGGCGACGGGAGAAGTGACGCGCGCCGGCGGCCGCCTGATCTATGTGCGCGGCATGATCACGGCCGACGCCAGGCCATGCCTCAGCTTCACGTCCGTGATCACCAGGATCAAACCCCGGACGACCGGCTAGTCGGCGCTCCAGCGCGCATAGAGCCCAGTGGGCAGCACGAAGCCCCGGCCGCTCTCGCGGATCGCCATTTCGCCGTGCTCGATTTCGCCCGGCAGACCGTCCAGCGCGGTCGTGAGCGCCTGGGCGACGGACAGATACGACAACCGCACAGCATAGACCGTTGTGATGACGAACAGTGGCTGGTCGCTCAGCAGCTTGCGAACCGCCGCCAGCAGCGCCGGAAAATCCGCCTCGAACCGCCAGGTCTCGTTCTTGGGGCCGCGCCCGAATTTCGGCGGATCGAGAATGATCGCCTCGTATTGCCGCCCGCGCCGCACTTCGCGCTCGACGAACTTCATCGCGTCATCGCAGATCCAGCGGATCGGTTTGTCGTCGAGGCCTGAGAGCGACTGGTTCTCGCGGCCCTGGCCGATGGATTTGGGGCTGGCGTCGAGGTGAACCACCTCGGCGCCCGCCTGGGCCGCGGCCAGCGACATCATGCCGGTGTACCCAAACAGGTTCAGCGCACGCACGGGCCGCCCCGCGCCGCGAATTTTCGCCATGGCCCAGCGCCAGTGAACCGAATGCTCGGGAAAGACGCCCATGTGACGGAAGGCGGCGCACCGGGCGTTGAGCTTCAGCCCCTCCCACGCAATCGGCCATTGCTCCGGCAGGGGCTTTCCCGGGAAGCTCCAGGCGCCTCGCTCGTCCTCGTCGTCCTTGGAGGCGAAGGCAGCGTCCGCCCGCCAGCTCTCGACGGGCGACTGCGGCGTCCACAGCGTCTGCGGGTCAGGGCGGTCGAAGCGCAGGCGGCCGAACCGCTCCAGCTTGCGGCCGCCGCCGGAATCCAGCAGCTCGTAGTCGCGCCAGTCGTCACAGACCAGCAGGTTGAAGCGGCTTTGCATCACTGATCCGATCCGTTATACCCGCGCCCGCGCCAGACCTCGTAGATCATCACGGCGGCCGCGGCGGCGAGATTGAGACTGTCCGCCGCGCCATTCATCGGTATGCGCACCAGTTCATCGCAAGTTGCTTCGACGTCTGCGGGAAGTCCGGCCTGCTCGTTGCCCATCAACACGATGCTCCGGTCGCCGTAGTCGGCCCGGTCATGACGCTGCTTTCCGTGCATCGAGGCGGCGACCACGCGCGCGCCAGCCTTCCGCCGCCAGGCATCGAATGTTGCGAAGTCTGCGGTCGCCAGCTTCATGGCGAATAGCGACCCCATCGTGGCGCGCACAGCCTCGACGGAAAACGGATCGCAGCACTGTCCCACCAGGATCACGCCATCGACGCCGGAGGCGTCTGCGGTGCGGACAATCGTGCCGAGATTGCCGGGGTCGCGGACTTCGTAAAGCGCCACCCAGCGGCGCGGTCCGGCCGCGTCGAGATCGGCCAGCCTCGAAAGCTTTTGCCGGAACGCCGCAATAAGGGTCTGTGGGTTGTCTTTCCGCGAAACCGACACCAGCACTTTTTCGCTCGCCGTGAGTACGCGGGCGCCAGCCTTCTTCAGGCGCGCGAGCAGGTCGGCCGTACGCGGGCGGCTGGCCGCGTCAGACCCTGCGAGCACGTAAGCGGGCGACCATCCATGAACCATGGCCTCTTCAACCAGACGCGCGCCTTCCGCGAGAAAAAGCCCTGTCTCGGCGCGCGCCTTTTTTGCGTTGAGGGATTTCAGCAACTTGACGGTGTCGTTGGCCGTACTCGTGATGTGCTCGAAGGGGGTGGTCATGGATCGTCCCCTTGGAGAATCCGCATGCATTGGCGGCGTTTCTGATGATCTTGATGCCACGATGTCTCGCCCGCCATTCCAATCGGCATACCTCTATGTAGGATGCCGGCTTGATGGAAGACGCAAGGCGCATTGAGCGGGGGAGTTCGCCGGGGTTGTCCATGAACACGCAGGAAGCCGCAAAACCGCTTCTCTGGGTCGGGATCATCGGACTTCTGGCGACCGTCGTGTTTACCATATGGATGGGCCCCTCGTCGGCATCGGCGCTGCAAAAGCGCGTTCAGGTTGCTGCGGACGCCTCGCTGGTCTCGGCACAGTTTACATGGGCGAAAGCAATCGCTGACGGGCAGGCGGTCCGGCTTGAGGGCGTCGCCCCCAGCGACACGGCCAAGTCCGGCGCCCGGGCGGCCGCTTTTGGGGCCATTGGCGCGGGCGGGCCCTTCTCAGGCGGCGTGACGGCCGTTTCAGCGGCTGGCGTTGATGTCGCTGGCCCGGTCTCGCCTTATGTCTGGACCGCAAGAAGGGACGCGAACGGCGGAATTATTCTCGGCGGTGTCGCGCCTAACCGGCAGACCCTCGGCGAGATCCGCCAGGCGGCCCACCGGCTTTACGGCGGCAAGGTGAGCGGCGCCATGGCGCTGGCGACCGGCGCACCGAATGGCGTCGACTGGCAGAAGGCCGCCATCACGGGCCTTGAGGCGTTGCAGCATCTCGATCGTGGATCGGCCGAGTTGCGCGACGGCCGCCTTCTGGTGACCGGCCAGGCGCCCAGCGACGCGGTCGCGACGGAGGCCTCTGCGCGCGTGTCTGCGGCGGGCGACAATGTGCGCATCATCTCTGAAATCGCCGGCCCCTCGGAATGGACCGCGACGCTCGACAACGGAAAGCTCGTGTTCGCCGGAAAAGTCGCCTCGCGCGATGCACAGGACCTGCTCAGGAAATCCGCCGGCGCGGCCTTCGGCGCGACGCCCGTCGAGGACAACACTGTTGTCGGCGCCACCGGTAGCTGGGAAAAACGCATCGCTGCAGCGATGCCGAACTTTTCCAAATTCCAGTCCGGCAAGATCACCATACAGGGCACGGCGATCACGATCACAGGCAAGGCGCCCGGTAGCGCGCTTTCCTACCTTAAGCAGGATATGGACCGCATCCGCGACAACTTCACGGTCTCTTATGACGTCGCCGAAGTCGCGCCAGCGGTAACGGAGATCGCGGGTGTCGACCTGCAGGCCTCCGGCGGCGAACAGAAGCGCGCCGCTTGCGAGGAGGCCTTCCAGAAGATCATGGCCGACAATGACATCCTGTTCGATTCGAAGCTGGCGGAGATTGATCGCCGCAGCGGCGCGGTACTCGACAAGCTGGTCACCGTGGCGCGCAGCTGCGCTGCCCTGCGCATCGAAATTCAGGGCTATACGGATGCGACGGGCCCGCGTTCGAAGAACATCGAACTCAGCCGCAACCGCGCTGAAGCGGTGCGGGACTATCTTGTCCAGAATGGCGTGGCGGCCAGCAAGCTGACGGCGAAGGGCTTTGGCCCGGATCATCCGGCGGCGTCCAATCGAACGAAGAAGGGGCGGGCGCAGAACCGCCGCATCGAGTTCAAGGTTTCGATGGCGGAGAACAACTGATGGCATGGCTCATTGCCCAGATGCTGCTCTTTTTGCTGGTCGCCGCCGCCTTTGGCGGGATCATCGGATGGTCGCTCCACGCGCTGCGCCTTGCGCGCCTTGCCGAAGCAGCCGCTGCCGGACAGGCTGGCGAGCAGGAAGCTAGGGCGAGCGTCGCCGAGTTGCTGGCCCAGCTTGCCCAGGAACGCGAAGAGACGGGCCTGCTGCGCGTCAAGCTTGCATCCGGCGCCGGCTTGGAGGCGGGCGACCCCGACCAGGAAGGAACGCTCGCCTGGCGCAACCGCTACCTTGAATCCCGTGTGCGGTTTCTTGAGGGGAAATTGGCGGACCTTGAAGAGGCCGTTGTTCCGGAAAAGCCCAAGGAAGACGTCAACGACGAGGCGACGCGCCTGCGCTGGCGCAACCGCTATCTTGAAGGACGGGTGCGCTATCTCGAGGAAGAACTCGTCCGCGGCGAGCACATCGTTGTCGCCATGCCGCCGCCTCCGCCTGTTCAGCCCACTCCCGTCAGCGACGCCGCCACACTGGAGCGTGTTCCCGCAGGCGAAAAACCGGCGACGCTGAGCGCGCCTCGCGGTGGCCGGGCCGACAATCTCAAGGAGATTGCCGGCATCGGCCCGAAGCTCGAAAAGATGCTGCATTCCCTGGGCGTCTATCACTTCGACCAGTTGGCCGGATGGACGCCGGCCGAGATCGAGTGGGTCAATTCGGCGATTTCCTTCCGCGGCCGGATCGAGCGCGAGCGCTGGGTGGAGCAGGCGCAGCAGCTCGCGCGGCGCCAGGATGCGCCGACCGCTTAATCCTGCGACCGATGCGCCAGCGTATGGGCCTGCGCTTCCCAGTTTGCGCGCCCGTCGAATGACGCGAACTTCACCGCGCGAAAATCCTTCGGGTCATCGAGGCACCGCAGGTTCACACTGAACCCGTCGGGATTGGAGCGCGGCACATAGAAGGATTTGACGCCGCACGTCCGGCAGAACAGGTGCTTCGCAACGCCCGTATTGAACGTGTAGCTGGACAGCATGTCCTCGCCGGACACGAGCCGGAACCGCGAGGCCGGAACGATCAGGTGCTGAAAGCCCGTCATCGCACAGATGCTGCAATTGCAGTCATCCACCTCGATCTCTTCCGGGGTTTCGATCTCGAAGCGCACCGCCCCGCAATGGCAGCCTCCCGCATGAACGCGCATCGCACTCGCGCTCATTTGCAGGACCGTTCGATGCCGGAGATCTTGTCGCGGTCGAGATTCAGCTCGATCAGATTGAAGCCCAGCTTGCTGTCGTCTTCCGGTTCGGTCGTGACGATCTGAAACGTCTTTGCGCTGGCAAGCACGTCAAGGAACCGTTGAGACACGTCGACCGTCACCTTGACGTTGTCGTACTCCGTGACGGTCGGCGGATCGATGACCTCGTAAGGCTCGAGCGCCAGGCTGCGGATGTCGGGCGATCCGTCCGGCAGCGGCTGGTCGACTTGCCAGTAGACTGTCAGGCCGTGCGAGGCGAGGTCGACGATGTGGTGGGGATCGGCGCGGCCGGTGGAGCGCCGGGTGTCGTGAACGATCCACATGAACAGGCGCGGACCACGCGTTCGGTCGCAGAAGAACTCGACACGGTCTTCCTTCCACTCGTCTCCCTGGGAGTGACGCAGGAAGAACTGGCCGTTCTTGTCCGTCTCGTAGGACCAGGAATCCGAATGCAGGGTAAAGTTGATCCGGTAGGCGTTGAGCTGCTCTTCGCTCAGCGGGTTCAGCTTGCTGGGGTCCGCCTTCGACATCTCGGTCAGGAAGATCGGATCGGCGCCCATGGATCGGACGTACTCGACCACCGCGCCGCTCGCCGCCTGCACCATCGACAGGGCCTGCGGCAGGTCGGGGCAGTAGGTCACCGTCGGAAGCACGACATAGGGGTACTGTTCGCGCGCCTTGCGCTTGTCGACGCAGTTCATCGCCACCTGGTGGACGGCGTAGGTCGCTCCAACTTCGACATGCCGCGCAACGCCGCCGAGGAAGGCGAGGGTGCAGGCGCTGATGCAATAGCCGGGATAGACCTGGCTGGTGGCGTAAATATCGACCAGTCCGGGCTGCGCCGGATCGCGCCGATTGCGGGCGACGCCGGTGTTGAGGTGTGTCTCGCGGATGATGCGGCCAACCTCCATGCCGGCGGTCAGATCCCCGCCCAGCGAGTTGAGATAGATCCGCGTGTCGGGCGTGTAGGCGGAGCGGGCGAGAAAGGCTCTCAGGGCGTCCGGCGTTTCCGGGGTGAAGTCTCCGTCAGCGAAGATGGCGGGCGTATCGCCGAACACCTTTCCCCACTCGAACGTCATCGGCCGTCCGGCATTGTCGGCGAACGCCGGCGCCGCGCAGGTCAGCGCTCCCGCCAGCCAGACGGCCAGCCCCGCCGCCTGCCTAACCCGTCCGATGCGTCGCCCAGCCATAAGGGCTGACTCCCGATTCGATCGCGCGATATGTACCGCAGCGTCATTACCGAGCAAGAACCACACCGCAGCTTGGGATTACAAAGCACTAGGTGTGCCCAAAAAACTGCGCCAACAGATCCTCGGCTGCTGTTGAGGCTGGTAGCACGCCTTGGGCGACCTCGTCGCGGGTCTGTCGCAGGCGGGCGGCGATCTCGGGATCGGCGGCGAAGGCGTCCGATAATCCTTCAACAATCAAGGCTTCCAGCCAGCGCACCTGCTGTCCGGCGCGCCTGCGGGCCCGCCCTCCGGACGCCTCGGTCTTTTTCCGGTGCGACTGTATGGTTATCCACAGATCCTCAAGCCCCTGGCCGGTCTGGCCGGATATCCGCTGCACGGGAGGCGACCAGTCCGGATCGGAGGGGCCGAGGATGTGCAGCGCCGTTTCGTAGTGACGTGCGGCCCGGCGCGCCGCCTGCTCGTCGATGTCGGCCTTGTTTACGGCGATCAGGTCGGCGGTCTCCAGAACGCCCTTCTTGATGCCCTGTAGTTCGTCGCCCGCATTCGGCAGCATCAGCACCAGGAAGAAGTCCACCATGTCGGCGACGACTGTCTCGGACTGGCCGACGCCCACGGTCTCCACGAGGATGACGTCGTAGCCGCCCGCTTCGCACAGCAGCATGGTCTCCCGGGTTCGTCGTCCCACGCCGCCCAGCGTGTCTCCGGCGGGCGAGGGGCGGATAAAGGCGTTGGCATCCATCGACAGCCGCGCCATGCGGGTCTTGTCGCCGAGGATAGAGCCATGCGAGCGCTTCGAGCTGGGGTCGACCGCCAGCACGGCCACCTTGTGGCCCATGCCCGTCAGCATGGTTCCGAATGCGTCGATGAACGTGGACTTGCCGACGCCCGGAACGCCGGTCACGCCGATGCGCTGCGCCTTGCCGGCGAGCGGGGTCGCCGCCGCCAGCAGCCTCCTTGCTTCCGCCTGATGGTCTGTCCGCGTCGATTCAATCAGCGTGATGGCCCGGCCGAGCCCGGCGCGGGTGGTAAGGTCTGGCGTGGCGGGCATGTCTGTGCGGGGTCTAGCGTCCGACCATCCGGCCGAGAACATCCCGGGCGTCATAGGCGTCTTCGCCGTACGGCTTGCTGCCGCGCCCCATCAGCACTTCGAGCGTGGTCTCGAATTTCCGGTTGTCCGGGGTGAGATCGAAACTCAACCCGAGACCCACGCTGGTGTGGGAGCCATAGCTGCCGGAACTTGTCCCGACGCCGACGCCGCCACGCGGCTCACTGCGGCCGCGGCCGCCCACCTGTTCGGTATCGCGGCTGACCACCCGGAACCAGTCGAACCCGTCCTGTACGGTAAGTTCCGCAGCGCGGCGCAGCGCCATGTCTTCAACCTGTTCGCGCTTGAGATCGGGATTGCCGCGGAAGGAGACGCGATACCGGTCGCTCTCGATCCGCGTCTGCCGGTATCCGGCATCCGTCGATGAAGCAGCCGGGCCATAGACCGTGGGGGCTGTGGAGCAGGCTGCGAGCGCTAGCCCGGCGAAAACGGCGACCAGCAGGCGTTTCATCTGGATTCCTCCGTAAGCAGGAAACTGTCAGCTCGCGGCGGCGTTCCGCGAATTGTGCCCAAGCGCCACGCCGAGTTTTTCCATCAGCTCGATGGCGGCCTCGGCGATCACCGTGCCGGGCGGAAAGATTGCCGTGGCGCCGGCCTTGTAGAGCGCGTCGTAATCCTGTGGCGGCACCACGCCGCCCACCACGATAGTAATGTCGTCTCGCCCTTCCTTGGCCAGCGCTTCGCGCAGCTCGGGCACCAGCGTCAGATGGCCGGCGGCGAGGGATGACGCGGCTACGACATGCACGTCGTTTTCGACGGCCTGACGCGCCGCTTCCGCGGGCGTCTGGAACAATGGTCCGATATCCACGTCCCAGCCGAGGTCGGCGAACGCGGACGCGACAACCTTCTGGCCGCGGTCGTGGCCGTCCTGGCCCATCTTGGCGATCAGGATGCGCGGGCGGCGGCCTTCGGAGCGCTCGAAGGCGTCGGCCATGGCGCGGGCGGTGGTCACCTTGTCGGATTTCGCGGTCATGCCCGAAGCATAGACTCCCTGGATGGATTTGATCACGGCCTGATGGCGGCCGACGACTTTCTCGATGGCGTAGGAAATCTCGCCGACGGTGGCCTTCGCGCGGGCCGCGGCGACGCCGAGCTCCAGCAAGTTGCCGGTTCCGGTCTCGGTCGCTTTGGTGATGGCGTCCAGCGCCGCGGCGACATCCGCTTCGTTCCGTTCGGATCTCAGGCGCGAAAGCTTGTCCAGCTGAAGCTGGCGGACCTTGGCGTTGTCGACCTTGAGAACCGGAATGTCTTCCGCCTCGGTCAGCCGGAACTTGTTGACGCCAACAATTGTCTGCACGCCGCTGTCGATCCGCGCCTGCGTCTTTGCAGCGGCTTCCTCGATGCGCAGCTTGGGCAGGCCTTCCTCGATGGCTTTGGCCATGCCACCCATTTTCTCGACTTCGTTGATATGCTCCAGCGCGCGCTTCGCCAGGTCATGCGTCAGCCGTTCGACATAGTAGGAGCCGCCCCACGGATCGATCGTGCGCGTGACGCCGGCTTCCTGCTGGAGGAAGATCTGCGTGTTGCGGCTGATGCGGGCCGAGAAGTCCGTCGGCAGCGCCAGCGCCTCGTCGAACGAGTTGGTGTGCAGCGATTGCGTGCCGCCGCCAACCGCCGCCATGGCCTCAAGGCAGGTGCGGATCGCGTTGTTGTAGACATCCTGCGCCGTCAGCGACCAGCCCGACGTCTGGCAGTGGGTACGCAGCGAGAGCGACTTGTCGCTCTTCGGTTCGAACTGCTTCACCAGCTTGGCCCAGATCATCCGGGCGGCGCGCATCTTCGCCACTTCCATGAAGTAGTTCATGCCGATGGCCCAGAAGAAGGAGAGCCTCGGCGCAAAGGCGTCAACGTCGAGCCCCGCCGCCCGTCCGGCGCGGATGTATTCGACGCCGTCCGCGAGCGTGTAGGCCAGCTCGAGGTCGGCCGTCGCGCCGGCTTCCTGCATGTGATAGCCGCTGATCGAAATCGAGTTGAAGCGCGGCATGTGTTGCGAGGTGTAGGCGAAGATGTCGGAGATGATCCGCATCGAAGGGCGGGGCGGATAGATGTAGGTGTTCCGCACCATGAATTCCTTGAGGATGTCGTTCTGGATCGTGCCGGCCAGCTTCTCCGGCGGCACGCCCTGTTCCTCGGCGGCCACGATATAGAGCGACAGCACCGGCAGCACGGCGCCGTTCATCGTCATCGACACGCTCATCCGGTCGAGCGGGATGCCCGCAAACAACGTCCGCATGTCGTAGATGGAATCGATCGCCACCCCCGCCATGCCGACATCGCCGGTCACGCGCGGATGGTCGCTGTCATAGCCGCGGTGGGTTGCAAGGTCGAAGGCGACCGAAAGCCCTTTTTGTCCGGCCGCCAGGTTGCGGCGGTAGAACGCATTGGAATCCTCGGCTGTGGAGAACCCGGCGTATTGCCGGATGGTCCAGGGCTGCTGGGTGTACATTGTGGGATAGGGGCCGCGTCCGAAGGGGGCGATGCCCGGCCAGTCGTCCTGAAAATCCAGCCCGGCCATATCGGCGGCGGTGAACAGCGGCTTCACCGGTACGCCCTCGGGCGTTTCCCAGAGACGGTCCGCCGCTTCGCCCGCTGCGCGCCGCCAGGCGTCGAAGTCCGCCCGGCCCTTCGCTTCCCCAAGCGGTAGCGAGCTGAAATCGGGGAAGGTGGGCGCCATCAGGGTCTCCGGACGAACAAACGCGACTGGCGGTGTCCTACCACGCATCGCGACACAGCATGAAGCCTTCGCAGATGCGAAGGCCGACATGATTTGCGACAGTTATTACGCAGACCTTACAAGACTGTCATGTGCCGCGCGAACTGCATTCGCGTGCGACGGAAGCTTCCGCATCCCGAAGTTAAATCCCCGATCGCCAAGGCGGCGATCACCGGGCCGGACACGTCCCGCATCAGGTTTATCGAAGAGGAAATCCCATGAAGTCTCGAATCCGTCTTGCCGTGGCCCTTGTGGTCGCCGCGACGGTTGCGGTCCCGGCCTTCGCCCAGCGCACGCCGCCCACACCCGAGGAGCGCGAAGCGCGCTTTGTCGCCGCCGACACCAACAAGGACGGCAAGCTCAGCAAGGACGAACTCACCGCCATGCTGCCCGACCAGATGAAGGACCGGGCGGACATGATGTTTACCCGCATGGACGCTGACGGCGACGGCTTCGTCACCAAGGAAGAGTTCATGGCGATGCGTCGCGGCGGTGGCGGCGGTGCGGGCGGCGGCGCCGCGCCCCAGTAGCGCCAGCGAGACCAGCAGGCGGGCCGGCGGCGCAATGTTTGCTTGCCGCCGGCCCCACGCTGGCAAGGACTGACGCCCACGCAGAGACCGGCGAAGACCGGTTGACCAGAAGTCGATCCAGTCCGGCAGGAGCGTTTTGCCCCGGCGGAGCGGGCGACGAGACAGTGCACAGGACAGTTTCCCCAACTCAGAAAAAGGAAACGTCATGAACCTCCCGAAAAGACTGGCTGCTGTGGTCATTCTTGTTGGCGCGCTCGCCGCGCCGGCCCTGGCCCAGCAGAAACACGCTCCGCCGACCCCGGAACAGCGCGCCGCGCGCTTCGACAAGGCTGACGCCAACAAGGACGGCGTGCTCACGAAGGCGGAATTCACGGCCGCTATTGCCGCTGACCGCCAGGCTCGCATCGACAGGATGTGGGCGCACCTGGATCCCACCGGCAAGGACAGCATCACCAAGGCTGACTACCTCGCCGCGCCGATGGGCCACGGCCACCGTCACGCGGGACACGGCAAAAGCGCCGATACAACTGCGACGCAGAACTAGCCTGTAGCCTCGGCTACAGACAGGAACGGCCGGCGGGCGCAGGCGCCGGTCGTTTTCGTTCGCCGCCGTCTTCCTCGCCGGATGAAAAGTGCTAGACCCGCCGGAGAAACACCGGTGCGGGAGCCAGATTCATGACCGATACGCCAAACGACATGACCGGCAAGCGCGCCATCGTCACCGGCGGTGGAACCGGTCTCGGCGCGGCCACGGCTCTCGGTCTCGCCCGGCGGGGCGTCAACGTCTGCATCAACTACGCCTCCAGCGCCGACGCCGCGGAAAAGGTCGCGGAGGACTGCCGCAAGCTGGGCGTCGAGGCGTTCACCATCCAGGCGAATGTCGGCGAGGACGAGGATTGCCGGAAGCTGGTCGATGCAGCGGTCGCGAAGCTCGGTGGTCTGGATGTCCTGATCAACAACGCCGGCATCACCAAGTTCGCCAAGCACGCCGACCTTGATGCGCTCGAAGCGGACGACTTCTTGCGGCTCTACAAGGTCAACGTTGTGGGCGTTTACCAGATGACCCGCGCCGCGCGCCCACACATGGACAAGGCCGGCAAGGGCGCCATCGTCAACGTCTCGTCGATCGCGGGCGTGACCGGGATCGGCTCATCGATCGCCTACGCATCGACCAAAGGCGCCCTGAATACGATGACCCTCAGCCTCGCGCGCGCGCTGGCGCCAAAAATCCGCGTCAATGCTGTTTGCCCGGGTTACATCGGCTCCGGCTGGTTCACCAAGTATCAGGGGTCCGACACGGAGACCCAGACCGCCGAGGCGGTCGCCAGGTCGACGCCGCTTCAGGTCGCCTCGATGCCGGAAGACATCGCCGAAACGATCCTCTTCTTCGCCGGGCCGGAAAGCCGTCATGTCACGGGCGAGTTCATCATCGTGGATGCGGGCATGCACCTGGGCTACGCGCCGCTGCGGGCCCGATAGGTCAGCGCCGCTTTTTGCGGTCCATCGGAGCGGGCTTATCCAGCAGATCAAGCAGGGCGCGTCCCAGCAGGAAGCCGCCGACCGCCGCAGCAGCCAGCGTGGCCGCGCTCACCGCGACGCCTGTGCGGCTCAGCTTGGGGTCAATGCCGTACTCGTCGAGGCCGAGATCGAAATCGGCGTCGTTCGCATAGTCGCGGGGCGGCGTGGTGGATTGATGGGCAAACATGGTCCAGATCCCAGCGCAAGACCCGTTCCAAGGGTCCCAACTTGCTCAACCTAATGATTTCTGAGCTGAGCGACACGGGGCTTAGACAGTAAAGCGGAGAGGCGTAGCATCCCGGTAACACTCCGGGAGCGGACGATGTATCATAATGGCAGCAGGGAAATTCAGGCCCTTTTTGGATCGACGGCGCTGGCGGACCGGCTGGCGGAGCGACTGAGGCGATCCGAATTCAGCGACGAAGACCGGGATTTCATCCACGCCTGCGAGTACTTTTTCCTGGCTACCGCTACGCCGGATGGCCATCCCGACTGTTCGTTCAAGGGCGGCCCTCCGGAGTTTGTGCAGGTGCTCGCTCCAGACTTGCTGGTCTGGCCGGACTATGACGGCAACGGCATGTTCAAGAGCCTCGGCAATCTGAAGGTCAATCCGAATGCCGGCCTGCTTTTCATCCGCATGGGCGACAGTCCGAAACGCTTGCGGGTCAACGGCCATGCCGAGGTCGAGTTCAATGACCCGCTGGCGGCGTCCTTCCCTGGCGCACAAGGCATCGTGCGGTTGACGCCGGTCGACATTTTTCCGAACTGCCCGCGCTACATCCCCGATCCCGCGACCGGAACACCGTCGCCCTATGTCCCGAAGATGGGCGAGACGCCCCCCGAGCCAAAATGGAAAGCGATGGACGCCTTCAGGGATGTCGTGCCGCCCCGCAAAGCCTAGCGCCTAGGTCTTGGGGTGATCCTCCAAATCTTCCTCGGTCCGGGTCAGCGGCGTGGCCGCCGGATTGATCGAGGACTCGATGCCGTCGATCACCGCGCCGACGCCGCCCTTGCCGGGCCGGCCCTTGCGATAGGGGATCCAGCCCCGACGCTCGGCCCACAAGGCGATCTGGTCAAAGGCGAAAAGCGCGAGGACGCCAAGGCCGACAAACAGGACGATGTACATGGCGGTCAGCGCCTCCGCTCTGGTTCATGGTGCACGATAGACTTTTCCCGGAGGATTGCGACCCGCATCAGCCGGGCGTCACCCGCAGCAGCTTGCCGTCACTGTCGTCGACCGCCAGCCACAGCGCCCCGTCCGGCGCCTCGTCGATATCGCGGATGCGGCCTTCGTCCTCCAGCATCCTGTCCTCGGCGACCACCGTCTCGCCATCGACAATGAGGCGGACGACACCACCCGCCAGCGAGCCGATCAGCAACTGGTCTGTCCAGGGAAACAGGTCGCCCTTGTAGAAGATCATGTCGGAGGGCGCGATCACCGGGTCCCAGTAATAGATCGGCTGCTCCATGCCAGGTTTGGCGGTGATGCCGTCACCGATGGGGCCGCCGGGATAATCGATGCCGTAGGTGATGACCGGCCAGCCATAGTTCTTGCCAGGTTCGGGCACGTTGATTTCGTCTCCGCCGCGCGGGCCGTGCTCGATCTCCCACAGCTTGCCGCTTTTCGGGTTGATCGCCGCGCCCTGCGGATTGCGATGGCCGTAGGACCAGATTTCCGGGGCGGCGCCCGCTTTGCCGATGAAGGGGTTTCCCGGCGCCGGTTTTCCTTCCGGCGTGATGTGCACGACCTTGCCGAGATCGTCGGTGATGTTCTGCGCGTGCTTGCGGGATTCCACCGAGTAGCGCTCGCCCAGAGTCAGGAAGATGTTGCCGGCGGAGTCCCACGCGATGTTCGATCCGAACTGCCCGCCGCCGCTCCATGCCGGCTGCTGGCGGAACACCACGGTAAGCCCGGTGATCGACTTGCGGTCCTTCGACAGTACGGCCTTCGCCAGTGTCGTGCCGCTCTTGCCGCCGCCGCGCGGCTCCGAATAGGTCAGCCACAGCGTTAGCTGGTTGGTGAAATCAGGACCCAGCGAAATGTCCATCAGTCCGCCCTGGCCGCCATAGGCCACTTTGGGCGCCCCCGCTACTTCGCTCTTTTGCCCCTTGGGCGTCACCAGCCACAGCTTGCCGGACTTCTGCGTCACCAGCACGTCGCCATCGGGCAGCATGGCGATGGCCCAGGGATGCGGGATGCCGCTGGCGACCACCTGCACCGCCGGCTTCACGCTCGACTTGTCCCAACGCGCGCGCGTCTGCCCCTTGAATGCGGGCGTGGCGTCCTTCTTGTTGGGCGCCGCCTGCTGCCAGGGCGCGGTTTGGGCAACCACTGGAGCGGCGTCACAGGCGCCGAGCGCCAGCAAACCCATGCCCAGGATGGTCGCCCGCATGATCAAGGCCTCCTGCGTCATTCCTGATACCAGATAGGTCGTCAGGCGCGCGGGGACAGCATATCGCGCAGCGGGCGGTCTACTGTGGCCCCACAGTCTGGCGTGATTGCAGCAGGTCCATCGCTTCGGTCGACCCGAGAGGTTGTTCGCTCGCCGTAGTGTCGAACACCATCCACCGATCGCTTCCCGACGTCCACCCGGGGGCAGCGGTGCAATCGGGCTTGCCAGTCTTGGCGAACGCCACCCAGCACTGGTGAAGCGCGGCGCTCACGGCGCGGTCCTCGCGGGACGGAAAATGGCCGGGCAGGTTGCCGAACACGAACGGTATCTCCGACCCGTGAGTTGCGTCCGGACGCCGACCCTGCAGGAAGGCGAGCACATAGTTGAAGCGATACTGGAAGACGGGATGACCGGACTTTTCTTGCTGCACGGCGACGTAGTGCGCCGGTCCGGCGAAATAGCCGTCGCGGAAGATCAACCGCGCAAGCGCTGTGCCGTCGACGCCGTAGATTGTACGCAGCTTGTCGATATCGGCGGGAGACAACATCGGAAAGATATCCGTGGGCTTGGCGTCCGGATCGATCAGGGATCCTTCGCCGCTGTTCGTGCCGATGATCAGCGGAATGCCCGCCGACTTGCCGCTCGCGAACACCTTCAGCGGCGGCGTGGACAGCAGCGCGTCGTCGAGCACGAGGTCCGGCCCGCCATGCGTCGACTTGATCAGCGTGGCCGCATCCAGCGCGCGCAACGCCATGGCGTCGGTCTTGTCGCCTAGGCCCGCGACTTTTGAAACTTCTTCAGCCTGCTTCTGGGCTTCGGCGAGCGGCGTCGGCCCCCACCAGCCGCCGCCCGCCGATTCCGCGATGGCCTTCTGGAACAGCCCACGCGCAGCCGGCGCCGTCATCAGCGCGAGCGTGTCTTCGCCGCCGGCCGACTCTCCCATCAAGGTGACGTTGCCGGGATCGCCGCCAAACTTCGCGATGTTCGCCTTCACCCATTTCAGGGCCGCGATCTGGTCCAGCAGGCCGAAATTGGCGTTCTTCTCTTTCAGGGCCGGATGGGCGAAGAAGCCGAAAACGCCGAGCCTGTAGTTGAGCGACACAAGCACGACGCCGTCACGGGCGAAGTGCCCTCCGTCATAGTAGTGATCGGCGGAGCTGCCGGTGACGTTCCCTCCACCATGCAGCCACACGATGACTGGCGCCTTGCCGTCCGTGGCCCCCGGCGCCCAAACGTTCAGGGTGAGGCAGTCTTCGCTCATCGTGGCCGAAGGCGTTCCCGGCATGACGTTGTGCGGTGGTTCGGGCTGCATGCAGGCCGGACCGAAATCGCTTGCGGCAAGGTCGGCCGCCCAAGGTTTCGGCGGCGCGGGCGGCGTCCAGCGCAGGTCGTCGACGGGCGGGGCGGCGTAGGGGATGCCTTTGAAGACCTCCACGCCATCGGCCACTGCGCCGGTTACGGGCCCCGACGTAGTGACCACCCGCGGCGGAGCGGTTTGCGCCCCGGCTGGAGGCAATGCGAACCCGGCGACTGTGAGAAACGCCAAGAGAACCCGTGCCCGCATCGCCTGTTCCTCCACCTTTTGCGGTTGGGATAGCATAACGACAAATAATACGCTATGCGTATGAAATGGAATCTGCACAGGATGATGCCGTCGCCCAATTGATCATGCGGGCGGTTCTTCGGCTGGGCCGGCGTCTGCGCGCCGAGCGCCCACGCGATAGCGTGCCGCATTCACAGATGGCTGCGCTCACAAGTCTCGCGCGTCAGGGGCCGATGCCTGCGGTGCGCCTTGCAGAGATCATGAGGTTGCAGCCGCAGTCACTCACAAGGCTGATCGCAGCGCTTGAAGAGGACGGCCTGATCGAACGGGAACGCGGCGCCTACGACCGGCGCACCATCACGCTGAGCATCACACGAGCCGGGCGCATGGCCGTGCGCCGCGACCTGTCTGCCCGTAAGGCCTGGCTATCCCGCGCCATGGCGGAGACGCTGACACCCGAAGAGCAGGCGCTTCTCGCAACAGCTTCGCCGTTGATGCTCAGGCTGGCCGACGCACTCTAGGCGTTGAGGCCGAGTTCCGCATGCGCCAGCTCAAGGCTGGCCAGCACGTCGACGCCGATATGGATGAACTCGGCGACGCCTGCATCGCGCAGCTTCTGCTCCATCTCTCCCGGCCGGCCGGCGAGATAGATGCGTCCGGCCCCGGCCGTGCGCAGGGCGAGGGCGACCAGAACCGCCTCGGTTTCGTAGCGCTTGTCTGAGCCGCAGATGCAGGCCAGCGAACAGCCGGATGACCGGAAGTCCGCCGCGATCTCGGCGGCGCCGCCGGTCGACGGCGCGGAGGCGATGCCCCCGGCGGCGAAGAAGTTCTGCGCGTACATCAACCGCGCCGAGTGCTCGGCCAGCGGCCCCAGCGCCGCGAGAAAGATCTTCGGCGCCTTGCCGCTGGCGGCGCGTTGGTCGGCCAGATCGCGTAGGCGCTCGAAGGGCTCCGAGAGGCGGATGGGCCAGAAGGGCTCCACTTCGGCGCCCGTCTCGCCGGTCTTGGCGATGTCGGCCAGTGTCGCCCGGTCGGCCGCCGCCGCACACAGCGACGCCCAGCTCCGGTCGTCCGGCGCCTTGCCCGAGGCTTCGGCCGCCGAGCGGACAATGGCCGCCAGGTTCACTGTCTCGACCGTCGGCAGTTCTTCCGCGAGCAGCGGAAAATCGTTGACGCCGGTGATCCATTCCTTGCGGCGCGCGACGGCCTTCACGCGCTTGGCCCGCGCATCCGCCACGCCGATCTGGAAGCCGCCATTGGCCAGCGCCTGCAACACGCCGCCTTCGCTTTCGATCTGCTGGAACAGGCCCCAAGCCGCTTCAGCAAGGTCGCCGCCCAGCTTCTCGATGGCCCACGAGCCGCCCGGCGCGTCAGTCACCTTGCCCAGGCTGGATTCCTCCTGCGCGATCACCTGCGTGTTGCGCGCGAGGCGCCGCGCCAGCTTGCCGGGAAGACCGATGGCGTCGGTGAAGGTGCGGACGGTCACGATGTCCGCGCCGCCGACGCCGGCCGCAAAGCAAGCCGCGGTATTGCGCAGCATGTTCACCCACGGATCGCGCCGCGCCAGCATCCGCCGCGAGGTGACAGCCTGAAGCTTGATCGCCGCCGCGGATCCGCTGGCGCCAAAGGCTTCGGTGATCCGGCCCAGGATGCGCCTGGCCGCGCGCAGCTTCGACATTTCCACCTGATAGTCCGCGCCCACGCTGATGCAGGCGATCATCGCGCTCGCGGCGTCGTCAGCCGAAAGGCCGACCGTCATCAGCGCACGCATATATTCCGCAACGGAGGCTGCAAGAAACGAAAGCTCCTGCACGTCCGTGCCGCCGGCTTCGTGCACGGGCCGCGCATCCGCGCGCAGGAACGTCGCCATCGGAAACTGCGCCCGGGCGTCGCGAACGAATTCCGCCGCCTCCGCCAGCTCCTGCGTGGCGGGGCCGGGCAGGCCGCCGGTCCGCGCGAGGGCGCCGATCGGGTCCACGTTGAAGGCGATCATCGCGCTTGCGGAGCGCTCGTCTCCAACCGCCGCCGCCAGCAGCGCCGCGAGCTCGACGCCATGGGCCGAGGATGCGCCCGCCGCCTCAAGCGCGATCGTCGCCAGGTCCAGTTGCACGTCGGCGAGGATTTTCGAAAGGTCGGCCGCCGAGCGCGCCACCACGCCCTGTTCGCCGGCGGCGTCGACCCGCAGTTCGACCGACGACACGCCGCCCGTCAGCGCTTCCATCACCTCCGCGCCCGCCGTTGCCGGGTCGGGATGAACCACCACCTGCCGGATATCCCAGGGCAGGTAGGCGTCGGCCACCGGGCGGTCGCCTCGTGTGAAGGGCGCCAGGCCGGGGAGGCCGGAGGCGTCATGGGCCGAATCCCAGTCCGGAGCGCGGTAGAGCGGCTTGACCGCCACGCCATGCTCGGTTCGCGTCGTCAGCTTCTCGATGGGCGCGCCTTTCAGCGCCTTTTCCGCCAGTTCGAGCCACCTGGCCTCGTCGCCGGGCGGAAAATCAGCCGAAAGGGAGAGGTCATCACTCATACAGCGCGGATTCCCGGCAGGTTCTGTTTGTCCGCGGCTAAGGGGCATTGCGCGGACGGTGCGTCAAGGGTCGCGGGGGATCCGCGGCGGGTTGCCGGACCGTCCCGCGCGGCTATGCTGCAAGTGTAACGGCGATTTCACCCCGTGTCAGGCAGGTAATCCCATGGCGATCCCGGCGTCCCTCGCGAACCAGTTATCCCTGCCGGTGATCGGCTCCCCGCTGTTCATCATTTCCAACCCGGATCTGGTGCTGGCCCAGTGCATGGCGGGTGTTGTCGGCTCGTTCCCCTCGCTCAACGCCCGGCCCATCGAACAGCTCGACGAGTGGCTGTCGCAGATCAACGAGACGCTCGCCGCCGCGCGCACCGCAAATCCCGCAGCGAAGATCGCGCCCTACGCCGTCAACCTGATCGTCCACAAATCCAACAACCGTCTGGACGAAGATCTTGCGCTCTGCGTCAAGCACAAGGCGCCCATCGTCATCACCTCGCTGGGCGCCCGGCCCGAGGTCAACGAGGCGGTGCATTCCTATGGCGGCATCGTCCTGCACGACATCATCAACATCGTTTTCGCCCACAAGGCGCTTGAGAAGGGCGCCGACGGCCTCATCGCCGTGTGCGCCGGGGCGGGCGGTCATGCCGGCGTACTCTCGCCCTTCGCGCTGATCCAGGAAATCCGCCAGTTCTTCGACGGGCCGCTGGCGCTGTCGGGCTCCATCGCCACCGGCTCCGCCATCCTCGCGGCCCAGGCCATGGGCGCGGACTTCGCCTATATCGGCACGGCGTTCATCCCCACCCACGAAGCGCGCGCGATGGACGGCTACAAGGACATGATCGTCGCCAGCGCCGCCAAGGACATCATCTATTCCAGCCTGTTCACCGGCGTGCATGGCAACTATCTCGCGCCCTCCGTCGCGGCCGCTGGCCTTGATCCCAACAACCTGCCCGAGGGCGACAAGTCGACCATGAACTTCGCCTCCGGCGGCTCCGCCAAGGCCAAGGCGTGGCGCGATATCTGGGGATCGGGGCAGGGCATCGGCGCAATCGAATCCCGCATGTCCGCCGGAGACTACGTGGCGCGCCTCAAGCGCGAATACGATGAGGCGCGAGCAAGTATGAATGTTGTGTCCGGCCAATTCGTTGCGGCGTAGGTGGTGTCTGGTTTCGTGTCGCCAAAGGACTTCGTCCGAGAGGTGACGAAGAAGGCCGGTCTGAAGGTTCGCCTAACAACAGACATTCTTCAGGCGATACGGCCGAGATCGGCGGAGCTGGGTGACGGCCCGCTGGCGGCGATGACATTTTCTTGCCGGCGCTGGAACGATGCTTCCTACCTGATCAGGCTCTGTTTCGGTGCGATTGATCCACTGATTGAAGGCGCAATCGAAGCCTACATGAATTACGTACAAAGAGAGCGCGGCCGCAGACTCCGCGGCCCAACCTGGCTGGGACTCACCATTGTCGCAAATCGGCAAAGCGCTGATGACGCGATATATGATGATCGGGCGAAAGCTGAATTCGAGCGATACATTGTCGGTTGGTTCTCGACATGCCCAGAACAAAACACATCGGACATCGAAGCCGGTATTCGATCGCAGATCGAATCTGACTGGCAAACAGGGTCTTTTGCAACGCGCTTTGAACATCCTGAAGCGATATGCCGAAGGGCAGTTATCGCACGGGAGGTTTTTGGCTGGAGGTTTCCAAGCAATGCCGAGCTTGAGCGCCGCTTGGCAAAAGATTGCCACGAACCTGCGCGCGAGAGTCTCGCGGCCTTCATTGATTGGTGGGAAAAAGAGGGGCGAGTGACGCGAGAGGGAAATCGCGATTGAGCTGCTCACGCTCGCATGCGAGTGTCCTTATGACGGGGCAGGACGGGGAGGTCTGGACATGTCGTTGAAAGTTGTTGGCGCCGGGTTTGGCCGCACGGGCACGGTTTCACTGAAGGTGGCGCTCGAACAGCTTGGCTTCGGCCCCACCTACCACATGAGCGAGGTCTTCCAGAACCCGCCGCACCTGCAGATGTGGATCGACGCCGCTGACGGGAAGCCAGACTGGGACAAGCTGTTCGATGGCTACCAGTCGTCGGTAGATTTTCCGGCCTGCAGTTTCTGGAAGGAGCTTTACAAGGCCAACCCCGGCTCGAAGGTCCTCTTGTCGGTGCGCGACCCGGAGCAATGGTTCGAGTCGACCCAGATCACGATCGCGAACCCGCGCTTCATGGACGGGATCAAGGGAACGAAGTTCGAAGAGCTGAACGCCAAGGCGATCTGGCCGCAGTTCAACGGAAAGATCCACGACCGCGACAACATGGTGGCTGCCTTCAAGCGTCACACCGAAGAGGTCAAGGCGGCGATCCCCGCGGAGGACCTGCTGGTCTACGACGTCCGCGAGGGCTGGGAGCCCCTGTGCAAATTTCTCGGCGTGCCCGTTCCCGACGCGCCGTTCCCGCGCACCAATCCCCGCGAGGAGTTCGCCGCCATCATTGACATGATCATCGGCGGCACGATGTCGAACGACAACCCGAACCTCCCGCCGGGCGTCAAGGCGGCGCTGATGCCGAAGGCTTAGGAGGGCGACGCGAGCCGCTCGATCTCGACTTGCCACCGGAACCGGCTATTCAGTCAGTCCCGATCGCATTCCCCTGGTCAGCTCCCCCATGATCACCGATCCGCTCCGCGACCTTCCGACCTTTTCTGACATCGAGAGCGCAGCCCGCCGTCTTGAGGGTGTCGCGTTCCATACGCCGCTGCTGCGCAACGAGGCGCTGGATACAGCCATCGGCGCGCCTGTCTGGATCAAGCCCGAAACGCTCCAGCGCACGGGCTCCTTCAAGATGCGCGGCGCCTGGAACCGCATCAGTCGCATACCCGAGGCGGATCAGGCCAAAGGCGTCGTCGCCTTTTCCTCCGGCAACCACGCGCAGGGCGTCGCCGAAAGCGCCCGCATCCTGGGTCTAAAGGCGACCATCGTGATGCCCTCGGATGCGCCGCAGTCCAAGATCGCCAGCGCGCGGGCGCGCGGCGCGGAGGTGCGGCTCTACAACCGCAATGGCGAGAGCCGCGAGGCGATCGCCGCCGAGATCGCGGAGAGGACGGGCGCGACGACGATCAAGCCGTTCGACGACGCCTGGATCATGGCCGGGCAGGGAACCGCCGGATACGAAGCGGGCGCTGACGCCAAGGCCATGGGCGTGCATTTCGGCAGCGTGATCTGCAACGCCTCGGGCGGCGGATTGCTGGCGGGCGTCGCGCTCGCCTTCGAGGAAATATGGCCCTACGCGGAAGTCTACGCCGCCGAGCCGGAAGGCCACGACGACCTGATTCGTTCGCTCGCCGCCGGTCGCATCGTCTCCAACGCGCCGGGCAGCCGCTCTATCGCCGACGCGTTGATGGCGCCCGAGCCCGGCGTGCTGCCGTTCCAGATCCACCAGCGGCGCGTGGCGGGCGGCTTTGCCGCGACCAACGACCAGTTGCTGGACGCGATGTCGTTCGCTTTCCATCATCTCAATCTGGTGGTGGAGCCCGGCGGCGCGGCCGCGCTGGCCGTGCTTCTGGCCAATCGCGAATACTTCGCGGCGCGCGCTCCGGTGTTGTTGGTTCTCACCGGCGCGAACGTCGATCCGGAGATATTCGCCCAAGCGATATCGCGGCCGCCCCTAGCCTAGTTCAGTGCTCGGACAGCGGGTCCGGATCGGAGTCGGCATTCTCGTCCTCGCCCGGCGGGTTCGCCAGCAGAGGAGACGGCGTCTCGGCGTCCTGCTGCGCGTCGATTTCGGACTTAACCTCCGAGGTATCCGGCGCCGCATCCGGCTCAGCCGCATCGGCAGACGAGGGCGCCGAGGCCAGCGCCGAGGCGAGGTTCGGGATTTCCGGCAACGGCTCGGTGTCCGGCACGGGTCCCTGATGCCCGCGATGCAGGTCGGCGCTCAGCGTTATGCGCATCGGCTTGCCCGCCAGCCGCTGGCGATAGACTTCCATGTTCTCCAGCACGCGCTGAACGTAGTTGCGCGTTTCGGAAAACGGGATGCTCTCGATCCATTGCACCGGGTCGACCTGACCGCGCGGATCTCCGTAATCATCCACCCACTGCCGCACGCGCGAGGGCCCGGCATTGTAGGCGGCGACGGCCATGATGTACGAGCCCTCGTACTGGTTCACCAGATCGTCGAGGAAGGCGCGGCCCACTTTCAGGCTGTAATTGGCGTCGTCGGTCAGCCAGTTCTCACGGAACGGCATCCCCACCTTGCGCGCCTCCGCCTGCGCGTAGCGCGGGATCAACTGCATCAGCCCGCGCGCGTCGGCCGAACTCACGGCCTGCGGATTGAACTCGCTTTCCTGTCGCGACAGCGCCAGCACCAGCGCCGGTTCGGCTGCGCCCGAGCGCGGGGATTTCGGCAGGTCGATCGTCGGGAACACGGCGTCCGGCGCAACCAGGCCGCGCGCCAGTCCGGCTTTCCCGCCGCGAACCGCCGCACGCATCTCCAGATATCCGCTGGCGATGTCGAACAGCATCTGGTGTTCCTGGGCGGAGTTCAGCTGGTCGTCGATGGCGTTCGAGAACCGCTCGAACGCCGCCAATCGGCCGGTCTCTGCGAGCAGGATCGCCGCGCGCACGATGGGGCGCTGGGTGAAGGCGGCGCGGTCGGCGTCCGTCGGCGGCTTGATCGGATCAAACTTCAGCAGCGTGGCGTCGGGCGCGTTGGCGATGATCTTCTCCGCCGCCAGCTGGCCGTAGAATACGTAAGGATACTTCGCCGCGTCCTGATAGGCGGCGTAAGCCTCGACGGTGCGCTTCTGCGCTTCCAGCGCCTCGCCGAGCCAGTAGCCGGCGCGCGCCAGACTGATCGGCGTGGTGACGCCATCGCCGAACGTGCGGAAATGGCCCTCCGCCTTCACCGGATCATTGAGCTTGGTCAGCGCCAGCCATCCGGCCACCCATTCGGCGTCGCGGAATCCCTCGCCGGTCGTCAGCCCGTGCTGCGAGGCGAGCATGTAGGCGGTGTTGTAGTCCTTCAGCCGGATCAGGCGGCGCACGACAGACTGCTTCTCGTCCCAGATGTCGTCGCGGGCGTATTCCGGCGCTGCAAGGCCGTTGATGCGCAACAGCAGCTCCAGCTCGCCGTCATCCTGCCCGCGCCGGTCGCGCCAGCGCGCCCGCTCGTAAAGCAGGCCCGGATCGTCCTGCAGGTCGTCGGGCACCGCCTGCACCAGCGGGTCGACCTTGCGGTAGTTCTTGGCCAGCGCAATCCGCGCCTCCACCAGCTTGCGCCGGTCGGAGGTCAGCTTGGATTCCATCGCCTTGGCGCCGGAATAATCGCCGCGCCACAACAGCAGGTCAGCACGCGCCCAGTTGTCGTCAGGCGTCAGATACTGGCCGTAGGTCGCTTCCATCGTCTTCGCTGCATCGGACGACATCTGCCGCGTCCGCCACGCCGTGCGCACCACGTTGATCATGTCGTCGCGCATCGCCTGGGAATTGTAGGCGTCGGCCAGCGCCAGCACGCCTTCGCCGGTCGCGGGCCCGTGCGCCTTCAGCCAGGCGATCCGCTGGGTGGCCGTCAGCGTCGACGTCATGATGGTGATTTCGGCCTGCGCCGAAATCTTGCTGGTGTCCGGCCAGCCCTTGAACTCGTCCAACGCCTTCGACAGGTCGGAAAACCCGATGCCGGAATTGCCGTCGATCGCCATGCGCCAGCGCACCAGCGCCCGGGCGCCGGGGTCGCTGATCCGGCCCAATTCGCGGCGCACCTCGATCCAGCGGTTGTCGTCCGCAGAATCCAGCGCCTTGTCGAGCGCGGCGAATTCCGGCCCGGCGAGCCATGTGGACTGATGCACCTCCGCCGGCTTCAACGAGGGCGGGCGAGGGGTCTGGGCGGCGGCTGCGGCGCCCGATGCGACGGCAAGGCTTGTCACAATCGCGCCCAGAAGGCGACGCGCCTGCTTGCCAAACCGGTCATTGGACGGAATATCCGCCGAATCGCCGCGCGGGCCGGACATGCCGCCCCGCTTTCCCAGGCTTTCGGAGACGGAAATGTTCAGAGGGTCGATCCCCGCGCTTGTCACGCCCTTCCGCGATGGAGCGGTGGACGACAAGGCGTTCGCGGCCCTGGTCGAGCGCCAGATCGCCGCCGGCTCTTCCGCGCTCGTTCCCTGCGGCACGACGGGCGAATCCACCACGCTCTCGCACGAAGAGCACCGCCACGTGGTCGAGCTCTGCGTGAAAACGGCGGCGGGTCGCGTTCCGGTCATCGCGGGGGCGGGCTCCAATTCAACTGCGGAGGCGAAAAGCCTCCTGGCGCATGCCAAGGCGGTCGGGGCGCATGCGGCCCTTGTCGTCAGCCCCTATTACAACCGGCCTACTCAAGAAGGGGTTTACGCCCATTACAAGGCGCTGACAGAGGCGGTTCAGCTTCCGATCTTTGTTTATAATGTTCCTGTTCGGACCGGCGGCGACGTTACGCCCGAAACCATGGGCCGACTCGCGAAATTGCCAAATATCGTCGGGGTGAAGGACGCCTCCGCCCAGCTGGACCGGGTGGCCCGGCATACTGCCTTGTGCGGCAAGGATTTCATCCAGATTTCGGGCGAAGACCCCACGGCGGTCGGGTTCAACGCCATGGGCGGCGTCGGTTGCATTTCCGTGACGGCCAACGTCGCGCCCGAGGCCTGCGCCAAGCTCCAGGCGGCCTGCGCGAAGGGCGATTACGCCGAGGCCCGCCGGATCAACGACACGCTGGCCCGGCTCCACCGCGCCATGTTCCTTGAATCCAGCCCGTCCTGTCCGAAATACGCCCTGTCCCTTCTGGGACTTTGTTCCGACGAGGTCCGGCTGCCGATCCTGCCGGTCCAGTCCGAAGCCGCGCGCGCGGAAATCTCCGCCGCCATGAAGGAAGCCGGGGTGCTCTGATGGCCCCCAAACCCAGCGCACGGGAAAAGGCGCGCAAGCTGATCGCCGAAAACCGGCAGGCGCGCCGCAACTACGAGATCGAGGACACCTACGAGGCCGGCATCTCGCTGCTCGGCACCGAGGTGAAGTCCCTGCGCGCCGGGCGGGCCAACATCGCCGAGAGCTATGCGCGCGAGGAGGACGGCGAGATCGTGCTCGTCAACGCCACCATCCCGGTCTATCCGCCCGCCGCCCAGTTCAACCACGAGCCCGGCCGCAAGCGGAAGCTGCTCCTCAAGAAGAAGGAGATGGCGAGGCTGATCCTCGGCGTCGACAAGGAAGGCCGCACGCTGGTTCCGTTGAAGATGTACTTCAACGACCGCGGCCTTGCGAAAGTCGAACTCGGCCTCGGCCGCGGCCGCAAGGCCATCGACAAGCGCGACGTCGAAAAACAGCGCGACTGGAACCGCCAGAAGGGCCGCCTGCTGCGCGACCGGGGCTAGCGGCGCGCAAGGCGAAGTCCGCCGCTTCCAAAATACAGACGCCTGAACCGGCAGCCGGTTTGTCGTGCGGTGCAACAAAGCCTGTCGATTGCCAACCGGCAGGCTTGCCGTCAGGTTGCGCCCACAAGAACACGACAAATCAGGGCGAGGGAACATGCGGAACTTGATGACGTCCGGCGCGATCGCGCTGGCGGTGCTGGCCGGCAGCTGCAGTAGCGGACCCGACGCGCCAACGGCGGCGACGGGCGCGCCAGTCCATGAGGCCGGAGCGGCCGCGGTCGATCAGGCCCGCCTGATCCATGCTGACAGCGAGCCCGGTTCGTGGCTGGCCGTGGGGCGAACCTACAGCGAGCAGCGGTTCAGCCCGCTCAAGCAGATCAACGACAAGACCGTGAAGGGTCTCGGCCTCGCCTGGTACGCCGACATGGACACGGAGCGCGGGCAGGAATCGACGCCCGTCATCGTCGACGGCGTGATGTACCTCACGACGGCCTGGAGCCTCGTGAAGGCGTATGACGCCCGCACGGGCGCCAAGCTTTGGGAGTACGATCCGGCTGTCGACAAGGCCAAGGGCGCCGATGCGTGCTGCGATGTGGTCAACCGCGGCGTCGCCGCATGGCATGGCAAGATCTATCTCGCCGCGCTGGACGGCCGCCTGATCGCGCTTGATGGCAAGACCGGCAAGGAAGTGTGGTCCACGCAGACCGTGCCGCCGGGCGGGCATCACACGATCACGGGCGTTCCGCGCATCGCCAACGGCAAGGTCTTCATCGGCAACGCCGGCGCCGAATACGACGTGCGCGGCTACGTCTCGGCCTACGACGCGGAGACCGGCAAGCAGGTGTGGAAGTGGTACACAGTGCCCGGCGATCCCTCGAAGCCTTACGAGAACAAGGCGATGGAGATGGCCGCAAAAACCTGGAAGGGCGATAGGTACTGGAAGCTCGGCGGCGGCGCGACAGCGTGGGACGGCTTCCTCTACGACCCTGCAACCAACCTCGTCTATTTCGGCACCGGCAATGGCCTTGCCTGGGCCCAGGAACTGCGCAGCCCCGGCGGCGGCGACAACCTGTTCGTCTCCTCGATCGTGGCGCTGAACGCGGACACTGGCGAATACGTCTGGCACTATCAGGAAACGCCCGGCGACGAGTGGGACTACGACAACACCAACCCGCTGATGACCGCTGACCTGCCTTATCCGGGCGGCGTGCGCCACGTGCTCATGCAGGCGTCGAAGAACGGCTTCTTCTACATAATGGACGCGAAGACCGGCAAACTGGTGTCCGCCGCGAAATACGCGCCGGCGACCAACTGGGCCGATCATGTCGACATGACAACCGGGCGGCCGGTCATCAATCCGACGGCGCGCTACAGCAGCCTCGGAAAGCCCACGCTGATCGCCCCGGCCGCGCTGGGCATGCACAACTGGCATCCGATGGCGATGAGCCCGGTCACTGGATACGTCTACATCCCCGTCCAGGTTTCGGCCGCGGCCTACGCCATGAAGGACGACTTCAAGCCCAATCCCGAAGGCACCAACACGGGAACCGACTTCGCGGGCGGACAGGCCCTCTGCAAGGCGCCGGGCGCGCAGTGCGGAAATATCGAAAGCTACATTCTCGCCTGGGACCCGGTGAAGGAGAAGGAAGTCTGGCGCGTCAAGAACGACGTCTATGGATCGTCGGGCATTCTTGCGACCGCGGGCAACCTGATCTTCTCGGGCAATCACAAGGGCGAGTTTGCCGCCTATGACGCAACCACCGGCAAGCGCCTCTGGTCCGCTGACACACAGGCGCGGGTGGTGGCCGGCGCCTCCACCTACATGCTGGAGAGGCAGCAGTACGTCGCCATTCTTGTTGGCGCGCGCGGGCTGCCCGATACGGCAAAACGCACCAACCCGCTCAGCGCCAACAACAGCCGCGTACTGGTCTATCGCATCGGCGCCACGGAAACGCTGCCCGACACGATGACGAAGCTTCCGCCCGGCGCGGCGCGCATCAAGATCGATCCCCCATTGCTGACGGCCTCCAACGAGACCGTGTTCGCGGGCGAGCAGGCCTATGCCGCAAACTGCGCCATGTGCCACGGCCCGGCCGTGGTTCCCGGCGCGGGATCGATCGCGCCGGACCTGCGCTATTCCGGACTTCTGCCGATCCGGAACGGTTGGGATCCGACGGTGCGCAATGGCGACCGCTCGACGCGCGGCATGCCCGCCTTTGGCGACAAGCTCAGCAAGGAAACGACAGACGCGATCCTTGCCTACGTCATCAAGCGCGCAAACGATGAAAAGGCGGCGCAACAGGCAGCGGCGTCCGGTTCAGGCCACTGAACCAATCGTCCATGACGACAGCCCGGCCGGCAGGCGCAAACCGCCACCGGCCGGGCGGCCCCCGCGCAGCCCGGCTGCAACCGGCGGCACGGAGGCGCCGCCGGTCCAGGCAAGAGGCCTCTCGCCACGGCAGGCTTGCGCAAACGTAAATTCCCCGAAACCCTGCCGCAGGCCGATTGCAGCGAGGTTGCGGCATGACCCTCACTCTGGAGCAGCTGAAGGCGAAGGTGGCGTCGCAGAAGCAGATGCTGCCGGCGCTCTATGGCGATGTCGATTTCTCGATCAAGCCGGAACGGTTTGCCGATGAACCGGTGATCGAAGGCGCCCCCAAGAGTTCGAACGCTCACCTGCGCCCCCAGATCCTGGCGGACACGCAGAAGGTGGAGCGCATGCGCGCCTACACCATGTTGGGCGATGTGGTGGCCGACGCCTATGCTGCGCTGATGCCGGAATACGGTTTCCGCCGGCTTGTGACCATGCTGACCGAGGCATGCGACCGCGGCGTTGAAGCCGTGGCCGATGCGCCGCCGGAACTGGTCAATTTCATCCGCGCGATGGAAGCGACGCCCGACTGGGTGGACATGAAGCTCGTGGAGGAGGGCGCCCGCCAGAGCCGGGAGGATGCGGCCAACTATTCTCCCTTCGTCATCCGCGGCGCCTTCATTGCGACCTTCATGAACAAGTATTCCGCGCTGCCCATGGCGCTCACTGGCGCCCTGTCGAACGAGACCGCAGCGCGCCGGGTGAAAGACACGGCGAGCTTCTTCATCACCTCGGTGTTGCCGGGAGCGCTGGAGCGCTTCGGTCCGGGCTTCAAGTCGGCGGCGATGGTGCGGCTGATGCACTCGATGGTGCGCTTCAACGCGCTGAAGCGGTCGAACATGTGGAACGTGAAAACGTTCGGAATCCCGATCCCGCAGGTTGACCAGATGCCCGCCGGTCTGATCGGTACGTTCCTGCTGGCGTTCAAGATCACCGCCAGGGGCCGCTTCGAATACACCCCCGCCGAACGGGCGCGCGTGGAGCTTGCCCGCTATCGCTGTTTCCTGCTCGGCCTGCCGGAGGAGCTGTTGCCGGACACCCCGAAGGAAATGGTCGACGTGATGATGCTGTACGACCAGACGCTGCGCAAAGGCTTCGACGACGCCACCTGCGGCGAACTCGTGCGCGCCACGCTGGCGGCCTACATGCCGGCCGACGAAACGCCGGGCAGCAAGGTGTTCGACCACATCGAGCGGAGCTTCTCGAAAATCTTCTTCCTCCTGAGCTTCATGGGCGGCGACGCCAGGAAGGCGCGCGATATGGGCGTCAGGATCGGCATTGCGGACTGGGCGGTCTTCGGCGCTTGCAGTCTGTTCATCGGCGCACGCAAGGGGTTCTATGCGCTTGCCTGCCGGACACCGGGCCTACGGCAAGCCGCGGACCGCATGCTGGTGCGCAAGCTGGACCAGATGCTGAAAAGCTACGGCCATGCCGAATTCACCAGCGACGCCGCCACCTATCGCCCGGCAAACCTGCAACAGGCGGCGGAGTAGGCCTTACCGGATCTCGGTGATCCGACACTTCGCGCCGCAAATCTGTCGCCCATTCAAGCGCCAGGAAATTTTTTCGCCGAACTTATCCCCCACCTCAGTTGCGCCCCGATACTCGCGGGCATGACACACGCACAGACGCGCGCACACTGGAGTCGGACCCCTTCGCCCATCCAGCCCTGGCTGGAGGCGTTGCTGCGCGCGTTTGCGATGTGTGTGTCGGTCGTCGCCGCAGCGCTGTGGATGCGCCTCATCCGTCTTTCCCGTGAATGCCACACGGACGTGACGCCGGAGGCTCTGCCCGCAGCAACGCGCGACATTCAGGAGACGATCAGCGCCGCCGCAAGCGGCAAGACCACACACCACCGCCAACAGATGGCAAGGCTGTCATCCCGGAAACGCGCAGTGTTATCCAGGACCCATGCCCTGGCATCTGGACTCGACCGGCAATGGCTCCCGGCTCTGCAGCGCTCCGCGCTTCCGGCCGGGATGACAGGCGTGGGAAACGGTCGATTGCAGCCCGCGCGCGCCCAGACACATACGGCTCCCGCCCAGGCCTGAGCCGGCCCAACCCGTTTCACGCGCTCCGCTTGGACCCCATGCCGGAGGCGCCGGCGTATGCGCCTATGGCTTGCGGCCGCGCTTCGCCGCCGCATCGCGTTCGGTCTTCCGCACCCCCTCCAGAATCCCCACCAGCCCGTAATTGCCTTCATGACAGGCGTATTCGAAGCTGCGCCGTCCGGGCTTGAAGCGCGCCTCCAGCGTCCAGGGCCGGGTGTAGATCGCAGGATCTGTCACCTCGGCGCGATAGAGCAGCTCCTTTTCGCTGGTGCGGGTGAAGCGCTCCACGATCGTCACATCCTTCGACATCGGCATGGCGCTCTGCGCGCCCTGCCGCACATTGATGTTGACCGTCTCGACCACGAACGTGTCGCCCTCCCACCAGCCAACGCTGTCGCCCGTCCACCGCTGCAGCACCTGCGGACCGTGCGCTTTCACCGCCTCGCCCCGGTTCCGGAAGACGGGAATGATCCGCGTCTCATGCATCATCTCGACGGAGATCGCGATAAAGCCCGCCGTCTCCACGATCTGGTATTCGTCGTTATAGCCCTGGCTGGTCATCGGCGGCGCCGCCGCATTGGCCGCCATCAGGCAGCGGTCGCGATTGGGCAGGGTGTCCACGCCCAGCGTGAAGTCCGGTTCCGGCGCGCCGCTCATGTAGACGGCGTACTTGTCCCGCCAGGCCATGGCCGCCGCGCGGTCTCGAAGCGGCAGCTTCCCGTCCGGCGGATCGGCGACAAGATAGGGTTTGGGTCCGTCCGGCGCGGGGGCCACATCGTCCGGCCGCTCGATCGGCGGGTCGCCGTCATGCGTCCAGTCGCCGCCAAGCGCCGGCCTGCCGTCGGCGGTTCGCGGAGGGACGTAGGCTGAGGCCTGCGCCAGGGCGGCGGAAACGGTCGGCGGCCCGAAAGCAAGAACCGCCAGACACGCGGCGCCCGCCGCAACGCGCCGCATGATCAGCTGACCTTGCCCCCGTTGATCGTCACCCGCCGCATGTGCCGCCGCTGTCCGTGATAATCGTTCAGCGCATAGTGCCAGACGCAGCGATTGTCCCAGAAGGCGAGGGCGCCCGGCGTCCAGCGGAAGCGGCAGGTAAAGGCCTCGCGCCGCGACACGTCGAACAGGTAGTCCAGCAGCGGCTTGCTCTCCTTCCGGCTCCATCCCTTGAAGCGCAGCGTGAAGGCCGGATTGATGTAGAGCCCCTTGCGGCCCGTCTCCGGGTGTGTCCGCACCACCGGGTGTTCGTACTCTGGCACGTCGTCGCCGACCACTTCGGAATCCATCGACGCCCGCTTGGCGGACGAATGCCCCCGCGCGCCATATTCCTCCGCCGCCGAGTGGATCGCGGTCAGCTGGCCCAGCGTCGCCTTCAGCCCTTCCGAGAGTGCGTCCCATGCGGCGTACTGGCTGGCGAACAGCGTGTCGCCGCCGACCTCCGGAACTTCCATCGCATAGAGCATCGACCCGAGCGCCGGCTCTTCCAGGAAGCTCATGTCGGAATGCCAGCCGCCGCCGAAATTGATCCGGTCCGAAGGCTCCTTGATGATCTCGAGCACTTCGGGATGATCCGCCATGCCCTTCACATAGGGATGGATGTTCAGCGTGCCGAAGCGCCGGCCAAACGCCTTGTGCTGGTCCGGCGTCAGCGTCTGGTCCCGGAAGAAGATCACGTGGTGCTTCAGGAAGGCGGCATGAATGTCGTCGAACTCGGCGTTGCCGAGCGGCTTCGAGAGGTCGACGCCCTCAATCTCGGCGCCAATCATCGGCGACAGCGGTTTCACGCGGATTGTCTTGTACTCGCCCGTTTCGCCCATCGGTCCGCGCCTCCCTGGCGTCAGAACTGGTCCAGCTCGTTGAAGCCGGGTTCGAGCGAAATGTGCGCCTGCCGGATCATCTTATCGAGCATGGCGTACTCCGCCGCATTGGCCGGTTCGTCCTTCATGGAGCCGACGATGGTATAGGTAAAGACGATCAGGCGGTAGGCGTTCTTGCCGAGCGGCACCTGGTAGAGCCAGCGCCGCTCCAGAAGGTCGGCCCGGCGGGGCGAAGGCCGGCTTTCGGTGAACAGGCGAACGCCGGCCGGGAAGTCCTCCCAGGGCTGGCCCTCAAGCGCGGGCGGCAGGTCATCGCCGTCGATCCCCTCGGGATCGTTCCGCTCGAACCCATAGGCGTTGACCTTAAGCGTGCCCGACCCCGGCCGCCGTTCGTAGAACGACGCCTGGCGGCCCGGCTCGTCCTCGACGGCCCAGTTGGCGGGAATGGAAAAGGTGACGGCCCGGCGGTAGTTGATCGTTTTCATGCTGGCGAACATGGCCGGACGTTCGCCTCCATGCAATCAGGCCGATGCCTTGTCCAGAAAGGTTCGGCCGCTCAGCGCCAGCGCCTTGAACTCGGCCGGCGGCAGCGGTTTCGACATCAGGAAGCCCTGCGCCTCGTCGACGCCCAGCCCGGCGAGGAAGTCCCACATCTCGCGCGTCTCGACGCCCTCGGCCACCACCTTGAGGCCCAGCTCCTTGGCCAGCCGCACAGACGTCTCGACGCAGGCCCGCGCAAACGTCTCTTCCAGCGCCTTGCGGGTGAACGACTGGTCGATCTTCAGCTCGGTGAACGGATACATCTGTAGCCGGTCGATGTTGGAATACCCGGTGCCGAAATCGTCGACCGAAAGCCCGAAGCCCTTGATCCGCAGCCGCGTCATCACATCCAGCGCCCGCGCGCCGTATTCGACGAGGCGGGTTTCGGTGACCTCAAGCGTGAACTGGTCGCACGAGAGACCGGACGTCGCGATCGCTTCGGCCATCAGATCGGGAAAATCCACGCGTTCCAGCGAGGCCGGGCTGATGTTGATGGAGCAGGGAAGATAAACGCCCACGGCGCCAAGGTCGGCCACATATCTCGACACCGCACGCGCCATCGCAAACGTCAGCGCGTCGATGCGGTTGTTGCGCTCGGCCAGCTCCACATAGGGAACCGGGTTGGCGTAGGGAACGTGCGGCGTCGCGATCCGGGCCAGGGCTTCAGCACCCATCACCACACCCGTTGTCATCGACACCTTGGCCTGGAAGAACGGATGGAGGCCGCCGCGCTCGATCGCCGCATCCAGCAGGCTCGGCACCGCAGCCGCAGGCTCCGCCTTGCGCGCCGGAACGTCCGCCGCGCGTTCCAGCAGGTGGGCGAGGTCCTCAGCACGCAGCGGCTTGCGGGTCGCGCCAAGGATATTGAGGCCCTGGATCTTCGCCAGCTTGGCGACGGCCTCGATCACGGAGTCAGCCTCGCCGGAAACGATGATGATGCGGCCGGGATAGCGACGCTCGGCAAGGCTGCGGATCAGGCTCACACCATCGTGCGCCGGCATGTTGAGATCGCAGAGCATGATGTCGGCAGCAGCGGCCCCGCCATCGACGTGGGCCAGGGCTTCCACGCCATTCGAGGCCGTCGCGACCGACGTCACTCCGGCGTCAAGCAGCAGGTCCTCCGCCAGCGCGCCGAAAACCGGATCGTCGTCAACAATCAGGGCAGAACGGTAGGTCACGTCACAAAATCCGTGGAATTGCCTGGGTTTTGAGCATCCAGACTGCCCGAAAATGCTCACGAAACCGCTAATCCCGAGCCTCAAACCCGTTCGATCTGTCCCTATTTGGTCAGGCGAACCGTCGGGTGAGCCTTGTTGCCGACGCCGTCGGGCAGGGGGATCGGGCTCGCGCCGTAGTCGGTTTTCAGCACCAGTTCCGGGCCGTCGCGCAGTTCGAATTCCCTGGCGATGATCACGGTGTATTCGGATTTGTCCGCCACCGGATTCCGCGCCTCGATCATCAGTTTGGAGTTTGGGAAATACATCGTACCCACGAGCCGACGCGCATCGTTGCTGCGGATCGTGTGATAGGTGGAGAAAATCGTCTTTCGGTCCTCGAAGAACATCAGGCCGGCCATGTCGCCGGTCAGAGGCGCGGTGAGATCGATGTGGCTGTCGTAGTCGAACATGATGGTGGACAAGGCGCCGGTCAGGAAGAAGCCGACATTCTCTCCTTTCAGCGTGCCGCCCAGGCCGACTTTGAGAAGGCCATTGTTCATTGTGTACGTCCCGGGCTCCAGAATCGCCGTGCCGCCAAGTACCGTGATGCCGCCGCAATAGACGCCCGGGTGCAGGTGCACCGTCACCAGCACAGGCACCACTGTCGCGAGATAGTCGCACGTCAGGAGGCCGACACGCGGTTGGGGGCGATCCCGCAACGGATCGGAAATCGCGGGACAGTCCTCGACCGGCTCGGGTGTCGCCGCGCTTGTTGCGCCGGCGACGCCGCCGGCGACACAGATAAGTTTGGCCTTTACCCGTGACAGGTCAGCGAGCCGCAACGAAGAGCTGCTCTTCGAATTGGAATAGATCGCGCAATTATCCGCCGTCAGCCGGGCGGAGTCCTTCATGTCCAGGGTCGAGGGCGCCATCTGGTTGAGGCCGACCATGCAGACATTGCCGCCGCCCTCGATCTCCGCTGTTGCGGTTGCATGCATGCGCTTTGCGTTGGCGCCGATGGGGCCCGGGAAGAACACTCTCGGCGCGGCCGACACGGTCACTTCCACGGCGCGACCCTTCTCAACGATCGACGCCGTATCCTGTACCTCCGACCCTTTGAAGTTGGCGGCAACATAGCTGTCAGCGACAGCCTGCACGCGCGTGTCCGTCGCCCTGGCCACCATGATCTCGCGCGCTGCAGCCAAGGCGGCGCCGTCCGCAGCGTCCTGCAGGCTCCGCTTTTCGTTCCCGAGCGATGTGTAGTCGATGACGCCGCCAACGATCAGGGCGAGCACAGCCATCACGGCCATCATCATGACGGACATGTTGCCGGAAGCACGCGTTCCAAATCGATGGAACAAGGCGATTCACCCCTCGCCGCACAGTGTCTTTTCCCCCAGCAAATATTCGCGTCCTAGGTTTAAGGCCGAGTTGAAATTGGCCTGCGTCTTTGAGGTACTGGCGGTCACATGCGGAGTTAACTGGAAAAAAGGAGAATGACCTCAGGGTCCAGGCGGGGAAATTCCGGTCTGGCTTCGCATGACGTCCATTGCAGTACCCTTTCAGCAGTCGATCCGGTTCAGGTTGTCCCTCATCATCGCGGGGGTAATCTTCCTCGCGGTCATGAGCGTCTCTGCAGCGAATGGCTCGCGCGAGCTGCAACGTTCGGCCGCTGCACGCGCGGACCTGCTGGAAGGTGCGGCTTCGGGCTATTCGGCTGCGTTATCCGATCCGCTGGCGAACCGCGATCTTCGCGCCGCCTACGGGATCATGCGCGGCGTCCGCGATCTCAAATCGGTTCTTCACGTCGCCCTGACGGATGCGGACGGCAACACCTTCGCCCAGATCGGCGGCGGCGCAATGTTGCTGGGCCGGGATGGTGACTTGCGCACGCTGTCCGGGCTCCGGCTTCTCGAAGCGGACCGCGCCAGTGTGCATCACGATATCGTCAAGGGCGGTGAGCGCATCGGCGAAATTTCAATTCTGGCCGACATCTCCGATCTGCGCGCGGATCTGATTGCAAGCCTTGGCTGGACGGCGCTCATCGCATTGATCGCCATCGGCGCCGGCGTCGTGGCTGCGCAGGCGATTATCGCGCGACTGACGCGGCCGATCCGGGACCTGACCGCTGTGATGGCCGAGATCGGAGCGGAGCAGGACTTCTCCCGCCGTGTCGCGGTTCCTGCCCGCAAGGACGAATCCGGCGTTCTGGGCGAGGCGTTCAACGGCATGATCGGTGCGATCAACGAACGCGACGAGCGTCTCGCCCGCCATCTCGAAACGCTGGAGGCCACCGTCGAGGAGCGTACGCATGACCTGCGTCTCGCCAAGGAGGACGCCGAAAGCGCCAACGCCGCCAAGTCCGACTTTCTCGCCACCATGAGTCACGAAATCCGCACGCCGATGAACGGCATGATGGTCATGGCCGAGATGCTCGCCGCCGCCGATCTCTCGGCGCGCCATCGGCGCTACGCCGAGATCATCTCCCGTTCGGGCGCCAGCCTGCTCACCATCATCAACGATATTCTCGACCTTTCTAAGATCGAAGCCGGCAAGCTCGACCTCGAGGCCGTGCCGTTTTCGCCCGACGCCCTCGTCGAGGATGTGGCGGCGCTGTTCTGGGAAAAGGCGCGCTCCAAGGGTCTGGAACTGTCTGTCTATGTCGGACCGTCCGTGCCGGCCATGGTCATCGGCGACCCTACGCGCTTCAACCAGGTCGTCACCAATCTCGTCAACAACGCCCTCAAGTTCACCGAGAAGGGCGGCGTCTCGATCGGCGTGACGGCAAAGACGGCCGACGACCAGGCCCGCCTCAATGTCGCCGTCGCCGACACGGGCGTGGGCATCGAGCAATCACGCATCGCGTCGATCTTCGAAGCATTCAGCCAGGCCGATCAGTCGACCACACGCAAGTTCGGCGGCACCGGCCTTGGCCTCACGGTCTGCAAGCGACTGGTGGACGCCATGGGCGGCGACATCGGCGTGGCCAGCGAACCGGGCAAGGGCTCTGTCTTCACCGTCAGCGTTGATCTGGCTGTCGACCAAAAGGCCCCACTGGCGCCGGATGCGAGCGGTCTCAAGGCGGCGCTCGTCCTGCCGCCTGGACAGGCCGTGCTCAATCTCGGGCGCGCGTTGAAGGATCTCGGCGCCGACATTCGCCGGTTGGCCTCGCCCGCCGATGGGCAGCCCGGCGAACTGGTTCTGGCGCCGTCGGACGCGTTCGGCGACCCGGCGCCTTCTGGCGTGCATGCGGTCTGTCTCTCCGACATTGGCGACAGCCGCGCTGACGCCTTGCTTCGCAGTGGTGTTGCGGTTGACCTTCTGCCTCTCCCTGTCGGCCGTCGAAGCTTGTGGGATCTGGCCGAGCGCGCGCGGCGCAGCGACTTCCGCGGACTGTCGGCGCTGGCCGGCGCAGGGGTCGAGGGTCAGCTCGAAACGTTTAGCGGCCTCAGTGTCCTTGCCGTGGACGACAACGCTGTCAACCGCGAGGTTCTTCGCGAGGCGCTGATCACGCTGGGCGTCGAGGCCGATCTGGTTGAGGATGGACAACAGGCCGTCGATGCCGCTTCCTCGCGGCGCTACGACGTCATCTTCATGGATGGCTCGATGCCGGTCATGGACGGCTTTACCGCCACGAAGCGCATACGGGCGCACGAAGTTGAACAAGGCGTTACGCCCAGCCGTATCATCGCGCTGACAGCGCAGGTTCGAGGCGTCGACGCTGATGCTTGGGCAACCGCCGGCGCCGACCAGCACATGACCAAGCCGTTCACCGCCCGGCGTCTGGTCGAAGCCTTGAGAACCGCACAGGCGAGCAATGGGCAGGCCGCATCGCCGACGGCGGCGGCGCCCCCAATGACGCCTGCGGCCGATTTGATGAACGAAGAGGCCATCGGCACGATGGAAGCCATCATGTCCCGCTCGGGCCGCGATGTGTTGGGAAAGGTCTGGAAGCTGTTTCTGGGCCAGGCGCCCCACGCCGTATCCACTCTCCAGGCGATCCCGGTTCAGCCGGAGCAGGCCGAGCAGATCGCAAAGCAGGCCCACGCGCTGAAGTCCATGTGCCTCAGCGGCGGCGCTGCAGGCATGGCCGTCATCTGCGAGGCGCTTGAAACCTCCGCCAAGGCAGGAGAGCTGGATGAAGTCGCAGAGCGCATGCCGGATCTGACGTCAGCGCTCGCCGCTACGCAGGCCGAAATGCAAAGGCGGCTGGAAGCGCGCAACGCCCCAGCCGCCCTGCAGTCGTGATCTCTTGAAGCCCGGAGCTACTTGGCGTCAGCCAGATTCTGGTTGGCGAAGTCCCAGTTCACGAGGCTGTCGAGGAAGGTGCTGATGTATTTCGGCCGGGCGTTCTGGAAATCGAGGTAGTAGGCGTGCTCCCAGACGTCCATCGTCAGCAGGGGCGTCACGCCGGCCTCTGTGAGCGGCGTTTCGGCGTTGCCGGTCTTGCGTACTTCCAGCTTGCCCTTGTTGAGCACCAGCCAGGCCCAGCCGGACCCGAATTGAGTCGCCCCGGCATCCGCAAAGGCCGTCTTGAACTCTTCGATGCCGCCGAGATCCTTCTTGATCGCATCGGCGATCGCGCCGGTGGGAGCGCCGCCGCCATTCGGCTTCATCGAATGCCAGTAGAACGTGTGATTCCAGACCTGTGCGGAATTGTTGAACACCCCCGGCGTCTTGCCATGGCTTTCCTGGATCACTTCTTCCAGAGAGGCTTTTTCCAGCGGCTTGCCGGCTAGAAGCTTGTTGAGGTTGTCGACATACGCCTGATGGTGTTTGCCATAGTGGAAATTCAGCGTGTTCTCGGAAATATGCGGCGCCAGCGCGTTGCGGGCGTAGGGGAGTGCGGGAAGCGTGAAGGCCATGGCTGTTCCTCTCTAAGTCGATGCTGGGTCTGAAATAGGGCTGTTGGCCGGAAAATGAACATGAGCGATACGGCCAATGAGGGAAAACTTGCAAGTGCGCCCACAACATCCGGCGAATTCGACGCCCGGCTGAAGCGGGCGGACGAGAACCGCTGGCTGGCGACCCGCTACGCGCCGGCCGCCGGTCGCGAACGTCTCGTGGCCGTCTATTGCCTCAATCTGGAGCTTCAGCGCGCTGTCAGCGCCTCCGAGCCCATGCTCGGGAAGATTCGCCTGCAATGGTGGCGCGAGGCGGTTGCCGAAATCGTGGCCGGTGCCGCGGTCCGCCGCCACGAATTATCCCTCGAACTTGCGCGCGTGGCGGCCGGGGACGGCAAACTGCTGAAGGCGGCTGGCGACCTTATCGATCGTTATGACGACGTGATCGACGATCATCTCCAGTCCGGCGGGCATCAGCCGGATGGCGCCCATGCGGCGCGCCACCTTGCAGCCGAAGCGGCGCTGGCCAGGCTCGCAGGTCGTGCGCTCGAGACCGGAGTGACGGACGACCAGCTCGCTGCGTTGTCGCTCTGTGGGGAAGCGCACCTTGCGATCCGCGCCGATCTGCCCGAGGCGGGGGAGCGTCTTGCGGCGTCGGCCAGGGCGGCGCGTGATCTTCCGGCAGCGTTGTGGCCCGCCATTGCCCACCTCGCTGTGGCCAGCACCGGCGATGGCAAGGGAAATGGACCGTTGCTTAAACGCTGGCGTGTGCTGCAGTCTGTGCTGAGACGACGACTTTAAACGCCGCAACAGACAGGGGAGGCCGGCATGAACCGCAGACGCCTGCTGGCAGGCATGGCGGCGGCGCCGCTGCTTCAGGCCTGCACAACCTTGACCGCCCCCAAAGGTCGTACCGCCCGCGTGCGGCCCGGCTCACCGGATTGGCCGAACGAGGCCGAATGGAGCCGCCTCGACAAGGCGGTCGGCGGACTGGTGCGGCCACAACCTGTGCTCGCCGCCTGTGACGCCGATGCGCAAGGCGCCGCCTGCAAGGATGCGCTGTCCAATCTCGGCAATCCGTTCTTCCTTGGCGATCAGGCGGGCGCCACGCAGGTCTCCGGCTGGTACAAGGCCTGGAAACCCGAGCCGAGCGCCTACGCTGTGGCGGCGCGCGACGCACGCGATGTGGCCGCCGCGGTGAATTTCGCTCGGAAGCACAGACTGCGCCTGGTCGTGAAGGGCGGCGGCCACAGCTATCAGGGTACGTCGAACGCGCCGGACTCGCTCCTCGTCTGGACGCGCAAGATGACCCGGATCGAGATGCATGACGCGTTCGTTCCTGCAGGATGCGAAGGCGTGGTGGCGCCTGCACATGCCGTGTCGGTGGGCGCAGGCTGCGTGTGGCTCGATGTCTACCACGAGGTGACAACAAAGGGCGGACGCTACGCGCAAGGCGGCGGCTGCACCACGGTCGGCGTCGCGGGACACATCCAGAGCGGCGGCTTCGGATCATGGTCGAAGCGCTATGGAACAGCCGCTGGCAATCTGCTGGAAGCGGAAGTGGTGACGGCGGACGGCAAGGTCCGCATCGTCAACGCGCGCCGCGACCCGGAGCTGTTCTGGGCGCTCAAGGGCGGCGGCGGAGGAAGCTTTGGCGTCGTAACGCGCGTAACCGTTCGCACCCACGACTTGCCCAACGTCTTTGGCGGAGGCGGCGGCGTTATCAAGGCTGCGTCCGATGAGGCTTACCGCCGCCTTATCGAGCGCTTCATCGGCTTTTACTCAGACACGTTGTTCAATTCGAACTGGGGAGAGCAGGCCACATTCAGCGGATCCAACACGCTGGACATCTCAATGGCCAGCGCGGGTGTAACGCGCGCTGAAGCGGCGGCGGCCTGGAAGCCTTTCATTGACTGGGTTTCGACTTCGCCGTCCGACTATACGTTTGTCGGCAAGCTCGACTTCAAGGATATCGCGGCGCAACACTTCTGGGACATGGAAATGCTTCGCTCGTTGGGCGTGGACTCAATCGTATTCGATTCCCGCCCGGGCGCTCCCTCTTACCATGCGTGGTGGAAGGGCGACGGCGATCAGGTCAGCGTGTTCCTGCACGGTTACGAATCCATCTGGCTGCCGGAAACCCTGCTGGCGCCGGATCAGCATGCGTCTCTTGCGGATGCGCTGTTCAAGGCGTCGCGCCACATGAGCGTTTCACTTCACTTCAACAAGGGTCTTGCGGGCGCCGCGCCCGATGCACTCCGGGACGCGCGCGACACGGCCACCAATCCCGATGTGCTGGGTGCGTTTGCCCTGGCGATTACCGCAACGGGCGGACCGCCCGCCTATACCGAAATGCCTGGTCGTCCGATGCCCGAGGTCGTCGCCCGCGTGAACGCCTCAAAGGTGGACGCGGCCGCCACGGAGTTGCGACGCGTCGCGCCGAAGGGCGGCTCATACGTTTCCGAGAGCAATTACTTCAACGCGGATTGGGCCAACGCCTTCTGGGGCGCCAACTACGCCCGCCTGCGCCGGGCCAAGGCCGCGTACGATCCGGCCGGTCTCTTCACCGTACACCACGGCGTCGGCAGCGAGGACTGGAGCGCGGACGGGTTCACGCCGGTTTAACCGCCGCCTCCAACACTAGGCGCGGCTTACTGGGGACGTTCATGCGCATGTTGAATCTGAACGACTGGCTGCGCCTGCTGCGCAACCCCGTGGTGTTTCTCGGTCTCGCCGTCGATCTCGCGCCCGTGTTCGCCGTGATCTTCTGGGGCTGGCGCGCAGCGCCGCTCGTCATCCTCTACTGGATGGAAAACGTCGTGATCGGCGTGATGACGCCGCCACGTATGATTTTCGTGGCGACCGCAAAGGCTGGGCTATCAGGACTGCTGGGCGGATTGTTCATGTCGGCCTTCTTTGTTCTCCACTACGGCATGTTCTGTTTTGTCCACGGCGTCTTCCTGTTCAGCTTTCTCACCTACTTCAATCCGCAAACCACGCCGCCTGGGGACGTGCCGTTTGATTTGGGCGCGATGTTCGCCGCCAGTTCGAGCGTTGCGCCGCATCTCGGATTGATACTCGGATTGATTATCGCCTTTCAGCTGTTCGTTTTCGTCTACAGTTTCATCCTGCGCGGGGAGTGGAAGAATTCCGGGCTGTCCGAGGAAATGATGGCGCCTTATGGCCGTGTCGTTGTGCTGCACATCGGCATCTTCGCCGGCGCCGCCGGGCTTGTGCTGCTTGGTGATCCGATGGCCGGCGTCTTGGCGTTGATCCTGTTGCGGGCGGTCTGGGGCGTTCACGTCAACATGAAAGCGCGCAAGAGCGTGCCGGACAAACTGGCGCTGGCGAAAGCCGGCGCGGCCTAACCGGCAACCGACTCCGGCGCCGTCTGCAGCGACAGCCAGCTGGCAATCTCGCCCAGCGCCCGCAGCGACATCGCGCGTTTCTTGGCGCGTGTCTTGTCGGCGCCTTTCAAACGTTTGCCGTCCGGGCCCGTCTTGTCGAACGTCTCGATCTCCGGGAAGAGGCCAAAGTTCACGTTCATCGGCTGGAAGGCGGCCGGGCTTCCCGGCATCGACAGATGCCCGCCCGTTACGTGGTTGAGCAGGGCGCCAAGCGCCGTCGTCGTCGGCGGCGCCGGGCAGGGCCGGCCCAGGCGCTCGGCGGCGGCGAAGCGACCCGCGAGCAATCCCATCGCGGCGCTCTCGACATATCCCTCGACGCCCGTGACCTGTCCGGCAAATCTCAGGCGCTGCTCAGCCTTCAGTCGCAGCTGGCTGTCGAGCAGCACGGGCGAGTTGATGAACGTGTTGCGGTGAATGCCGCCCAGCCGTGCAAACTGGGCGTTCTCGAGCCCCGGGATGGTGCGGAAGACATCTGTCTGCGCGCCGTGCTTCAGCTTGGTCTGGAAGCCGACCATGTTCCACAGCGTGCCCAGCGCGTTGTCCTGCCGAAGCTGCACGATGGCGTAGGCCTTCACGGTCGGATTGTGCGGGTTGGTCAGGCCAACGGGCTTCATCGGGCCATAGCGCAGCGTTTCGGGTCCGCGCTCGGCCATTACCTCGATCGGCAGGCATCCCTCGAAATAGGGCGTACCTTCCCACTCCTTGAACTCGGTCTTGGGCGCCGCCGCCAGCGCGGCAAGGAAAGCATGATACTGGTCGCGGTCCATCGGGCAGTTGATGTAGGCCGCCGTGTCGCCGCCCGGGCCTGGCTTGTCGTAGCGTGACTGGCGCCAGGCCTTGCTCATATCAATCGAGTCCAGATGCACGATCGGCGCGATGGCGTCGAAGAAGGCGAGGCTGTCTTCTCCGGTCCGCTGCAGGATGGCTTCGGCGAGCGCCCTCGACGTCAGTGGACCCGTCGCCACGATCACGCTGTTCCAGGCTTCAGGCGGCCATCCGTCCACTTCGCCGCGCTCGATGGTCACCAGCGGATGCGCTTCCAGCGCCGCCGTCACGTCGGCAGAAAACCCGTCGCGGTCCACCGCCAGCGCGGACCCGGCGGGCACCTTGTGGCGGTCGCCCATGGAGATGATCAGTCCGTTCGCCTTGCGCATCTCCTGATGCAGAAGGCCAACCGCGTTATGCTCCCAGTCATCCGAGCGGAACGAATTGGAGCAGACCAGTTCGGCCAGCGCATCGGTCTGGTGCGCGTCCGTGGTTCGCACGGGACGCATCTCGTGGAGCACCACAGGCACGCCGAGATTGGCCGCCTGCCAGGCCGCCTCCGACCCCGCCATGCCGCCGCCAACAATGTGAACCGGTTCCATCGTCATGGCGCCGGTATACTGCGGTTGCGAAAAACTGCCAGATCATCCGGCGCCGCAACCGCTCACCAGAACAGGGTTTCCATAGGGTGTTGGTGGTCTACACTGTCCCGGTTCAAAGGGGGGGGCAGACGAACATGTTCAAGCTAGCCAAAGTCGCCATCTTCGCGGCGACCGTCGTGATCTTGGCGGGACCGGCCTTCGCTGACATCAAGGCCTACAACGAGGCGGTCAAGGCGGGCGACTACAAGGCCGCCGCCGCCGAAGCAGCCAGCATCTGGGCGACCTTCGACAAGACATCGCCGGACACTGCAGCCGTCGCGCGGGAGTTCGGCTTTTCCAGCTATGTTGCCGGTGATTTTTCCGCCGCACACAACTACGGAAAATTCCTGAAAGACAATGGAGGCACGCTCCCCAAGCCCGATGACCAGCCAGCCGTTTCCTCGGTTCTGCTCGCTGCGGCGGATTACCGTCTGAATCCCAAGTCTGGTCGCGATAACCTGCTTGATGCGCTCAATGCTCGAACCAAATTGCCAGGTCTCGACAACATTACGCTCCTGGCCGCCGAAGCGCTCTACCACGGCGACTGGAACGATGCAGCCTGGCAGCAGGCCGCCAGGAGCGCGGACCTCGCGGCAAGCCTGTTTGATCGCGGTGGTGCATCGCTGCGTCCAAGATACTACCACGCACAGGTAACCGCAGCAGCCGCCCAATTTCTGGCCAGTCCTAGCCAGCGCGATTACGACGCGATGGCCGAAGTTCATGATGCGATCGTGGGCGATATCAATGGCGCCAAAGAACAGCAGACCCGGGAAGCGCTGGGTCGCGAAATGTATCAGGCGCGCACTTGGCTCACGGCGATGCACACGTTCATCCATTCATTTTCGAACCAGACGGGGTCGCTCATCTCGCATGAAGTGAAGGAGCGCCGACTCGAATCTCCGAAGCGCGCTATCTTCCAGGGCATGCAGGATCGGAGACCGCTCTGCGAAGGGCGTCTGGACTTGGGAAATTTCAACTATCCTTCGTCGGCGCTGTTCAGGGGCATTCCCGGCGCGGTGACGCTCAGGCTGGCTCTCGATGACTCCGGCGCAGTTACGAACGCTGAGGTGCTTGGGTCAGTCCCGTCTGAAATTTTCGCGGACGCCCTCGTGAATTCTACATCGAAGTTCCGCTGGCGGGCGAAGGAAGGACAGAACCTCAAAGCTTGTCGGGTTCAGCGCGAGAATTTCATATTTATGGTTGAGTTTCTGGTCGGTTGAGAATCCAGAGCGATACATTGCGGAGATGGGCCCCTTGCTTTAGGCATCGGCCCAATTCCGGGAGCAATACCGCATGTCCAACGGCGCAGACGGCAAGGTGCCGGTCATGGAAAGCGTGCAGGCGGCCTGGCGGTTCTTTTTCGCCAACTGGAAGCAATTCCTGCCCGCGGCCGCCGCATTTGGCGTCGTCGGCGCGTTGATCGACCTGTTCGTCTTGGCGCAGGGCGGGGCCGCCGCAGGAATGAACATGGGCGGCATGTTGCTGCAGTTTGCTTCAAGCGCTGTCATCGGCGCCGTCTTTGTCGCAGTCGTGCTTCGCAAGGCCGTTCGCAATGAAACGCACGGGCCCATGGGGTTGGCGTTTGGCGCGGACGAACTGCGGCTGATTGGCGTGACGGCTTCTCTGGCGCTCCTGTTTGTCCCGTTCCTGTTGCTGGGCGGTGTCGTGCTGACCGTCGTGGTGTTCAGCCGTCTCGGGATCACGCAGGAGCAGTTGCAGACCCTCGCGACGAACCCGGACGCCCTCAGCAATCTGATCGAAGACCGTATCGGGGCGGGCGGGTTGCTTGCGTTCTCGCTTTTCATGTTGATCGTCGCCGCGATCGTGGTCTGGGTGGCCGTGCGGCTCGCCCTGATCCAGGCCGCAACGATCGGCGAACGGCGCGTCATGATCTTTCAGACCTGGCGCTGGACCCACGACAATTTCTGGCGGGTGCTTGCGGCGATGGCGCTCACCGCAATTCCTGCGGAAGCGATTTATTACGTTGTGACGTCCCTTCTCGCCGAGATATCGGGCGCCGGAAAGGCTTCGACCGGCGCCGCGGAATACCTCATCGTTTCGGCCATCATCGGTTTCGTCGGCGCCATGAGCCAGATCCCGCAGCTTGCGCTGGTTGCGCATCTCTACAAGGGCCTGCGCCCGCCGGATTTCCAGCCGAAATAGTTGGCCTCTCACTGGGCGCAAAAAAACGCCCGGACCCTGGGAGGTCCGGGCGTCTGTTTCGGTCCAGACGAAAGAGCCGACTAGACGGCTTCTTTCAGTTCCTTCGCGGCGCGGAACGCCACTTTCTTGCTGGCCTTGATCTTGATGGCTGCGCCGGTCGCCGGGTTGCGGCCCATGCGGGCCGGACGCTTGCGAACAACGAGAATGCCGAGGCCGGCGATGCGGATGCGCTCGCCTTTCTTGAGGTGCTTGGTGATCATCGTCACCATGTCATTCAGCATCGCTTCGCTTTGCTTTTTCGGAACGTCGTGATTTTCCGCGAGAGCCGCAGCAAGGTGCTTCAGGCTGACGGTGTTCACTTTTGCTTTCGCAGGTGCTTTTGCAGGCGCGGTGGCCATGGTCGTCGGACTCCCTTTGTGGAAACTCAGTCGCCTGAAGATTCCAGAACCGGAGATTCGGGAACCAGGCGCGGTTCGTGTGGAGCCCAGCGCAGGCCGAATTTCAAGCGGATTTCTGCGTGTTTTGGCCCGTTTTACAGCGTTTTCACACGCAAAACGGGGATAACTCACGGAATCGGGCCATTTTGGCTCACTTTTCGCGAGCCCGCTGGGTCTCTCTCAGCGGATCATTCGGCCGCCTGGGCCTTGGTCCGCTTCGCCCTGCCAGCCGCTTTCGCTGGTGTCTTTGCGGTCGTTTTTGCGGGCGCCTTCTTTTGTCGCGCGCGCCGTTCCGCCTGGCGTTTGAACGTCTCGGTCAGGAACTTTCCAGTCCAGCTCTTCTTGTCAGCCGCCACGTCTTCGGGCGTACCGGTCGCGACCACAAGCCCGCCGCCATCGCCTCCGTCCGGTCCCATGTCGATGAGCCAGTCCGCGGTCTTGATGACATCGAGATTGTGCTCGATCACAACCACGGTGTTGCCGGCGTCCACCAGCTCCTGCAGCACCTCCAGCAGCGCCTTCACGTCGTCGAAGTGCAGGCCCGTCGTCGGCTCGTCCAGGATGTACAGGGTCCGGCCCGTGGCCCGCTTCGAGAGTTCCTTGGCCAGCTTCACCCGCTGCGCCTCGCCGCCTGACAGCGTCGTGGCCTGCTGGCCCACCTTCACATAGCCAAGCCCAACACGGACCAGCGTCTCCATCTTCGAGCGGATGCCCGGCACCGCCGCAAAGAACACGCGCGCCTCGTCCACCGTCATGTCCAGCACATCGGCGATCGACTTGCCCTTGTACTGAACCTCGAGTGTTTCGCGGTTGTAGCGCTTGCCCTTGCAGACATCGCACGTGACGTAAACGTCCGGCAGGAAGTGCATCTCGATCTTGACGACGCCGTCGCCCTGGCACGCCTCGCAGCGTCCGCCCTTGACGTTGAACGAGAAGCGCCCGGCGGCATAGCCGCGCGCCTTGCTCTCGGGCAAACCCGTGTACCAGTCGCGGATAGGTCCGAACGCGCCGGTATAGGTCGCCGGGTTGGATCGCGGCGTGCGGCCGATGGGCGACTGGTCGATATCGATGATCTTGTCCAGATGGTCGACGCCCTCGATCTTCTCATGAGGCGCAGGCGCGGCGCTCGCGCCGTTCAGCCGTCGCGCCAGCGCTTTGTAGAGCGTCTCGATCACCAGTGTCGACTTGCCGCCGCCCGACACGCCCGTGACGCACGTCAGCACGCCGAGCGGAATTTCCGCCGTGACCTTCTTGAGATTGTTTCCCGTCGCGCCGACCACGCGGATCGTCTTGGTCTTGCTGGTCCAGCGACGCCGTTCGGGGATAGCGATCTCATCCGCGCCCGAGAGATAGCGTCCGGTCAGGCTCTTGGCGGACTTCATGATGTCGTCCGGCTTGCCCTGCGCGATCACCTCGCCGCCGAGCACGCCCGCGCGCGGGCCCATGTCGATCACATGGTCGGCCGTGAGAATGGCGTCTTCGTCATGCTCGACCACGATCACGGAATTGCCGAGATCCCGCAGCCGGCGCAGCGTCTCCAGCAGCCGTGCGTTGTCGCGCTGGTGCAGCCCGATGGACGGCTCGTCGAGAACGTAGAGCACGCCCGAAAGGCCCGAGCCGATCTGCGAAGCAAGCCGGATGCGCTGGCTTTCGCCGCCCGACAGTGTGCCCGATGCGCGCGACAGCGTCAGATAGTCCAGCCCCACATCGTTCAGGAACTGCAGCCGGTCTCGGATCTCCTTGAGGATTCGCACGGCGATTTCGTTCTGCTTCTTCGTCAGCTTTTTCGACAGGCCGTCGAACCAGTCCCGCGCTGCCTTGATCGACAGCTCGGAGGCGTCGGCGATGGTCGACTCCGCCACCTTGACGCTCAGCGCCTCGGGCCTCAGCCGCTTGCCCTTGCACGCCGGGCAGGGCGCCGCCGACTGGTAGCGTCCGATCTCCTCGCGCATCCAGGCCGAGTCGGTTTCCCGGAAGCGCCGCTCCAGATTGCCGACCACGCCCTCGAACGGTTTCGTCACTTCATACCGGCGCATGCCATCGTCGAACACGAAATCGACTTCCTCATCGCCCGTGCCGTTGAGGATCAGGTCGTGCACACGCTCCGGCAGCTTCGACCACGGAACATCGAGCGAGAACTTGTATGCCTTCGCCAGCGCCTGAAGCGTCTGCGTTTGCAGCGGCGAAGAGGCCTTGCCCCACGGCGCGATCGCTCCCTTCGCCAACGGCTTGTCTGGCTCGGGCACGATCAGCGCGGGATCAACCTTGAGCTGCTCGCCCAGCCCGTCACAGGTCGGGCAGGCGCCGAAGGGATTGTTGAACGAAAAGAGGCGCGGCTCGATCTCGGGGATCGTGAAGCCTGAAACGGGGCAGGCGAACTTGGCCGAGAACGTGACCCGCCTTGGCTCCTCGCCTTCCTTTGTCTTGTCGGCGAATTCCGCGACCGCGATCCCGTCTGCAAGGTCCAGCGCCTGTTCGAAGCTTTCCGCCAGGCGCTGCTCGAGCCCGGCGCGGATGACGATCCGGTCCACGACTACGTCGATGTCGTGCTTGAGCTTCTTGTCGAGCTTTGGCGGATCTTCCAGTTCGTAGAATTCGCCGTCCACCTTCACGCGCTGGAAGCCACGCTTCAGAAGATCGGCGAACTCCTTGCGGTATTCGCCTTTCCGGCCGCGGATCATCGGCGCCAGAAGGAAGAAGCGTGCGCCCTCGCCAAACTCCATGGCCTTGTCGACCATCTGGCTCACTGTCTGGCTTTCGATCGGCAGCCCTGTCGCAGGTGAATAGGGCACGCCCACGCGCGCCCAGAGCAGGCGCATGTAGTCATAAACTTCAGTGACGGTGCCCACCGTCGAGCGCGGGTTGCGCGAGGTGGTTTTCTGCTCGATCGAAATCGCTGGCGAGAGGCCCTCGATGCGCTCCACGTCCGGCTTCTGCATCAGCTCGAGGAACTGCCGCGCATAGGCCGACAGGCTTTCGACATAGCGCCGCTGGCCCTCGGCGTAGATCGTGTCGAACGCCAGAGACGACTTGCCGGACCCGGACAGGCCGGTGATCACCACCAGCTCGTTCCGCGGGATGTCGACGTCGATATTCTTCAGATTGTGTTCGCGCGCGCCGCGCACGCGGATCGTCGTGAGTTCGGACATTCTCTTGAGCCGTTCCGGGAGAGGGCGGGAGATCAGTCTGGCAGATGGCGATGCGGAAAGTCGAATCGCGTTGGTTGTGTCTGGGCGGAACATAGCAGGAACATCAGCGCCAGTCATCTCCGACCGGATCGAATTGAACCCGCTGGCCGGATATAGGGAGCCCGGACAGGGTCTCAAATCCGGCCACCGTGGCGCTGGCACATGCATTGCTGCTGTCGGCAAGCAGTTGGGGGCGTGGCCAGGGTTGGGCGCGTACTTGGGTGCGTGTCTTAGAAACCAAACAGGAATCCACGTTATGAAACTGATCGTTTTGGCGTTGGCCGCAACGGTGGCCTGCGCCGCTGCGCATGCGCAATCCGCCACCCAGGCGCCAGCCGCCCAGGGGCGGCAGCCGGGTGTTTTTCTCGGAGCAGGCATCGGGAGCTTCGCGTTCCAGGACGACGCCGGCACGACATACGGTGTCGGCGGTCTCGAGGTCCGGGGCGGCTACAACTTCAACAAGTATCTCGGACTTTCCGTTGAAGCGCTGTTTCCATCGCAGACCTATGAGGGCGACGGCACGAGCCTGTATTATACTGACAATATCGATGTAGATCCTGCCTACGGAATCTATCTCGAACCCCGCCTTCCATTGGGCCGCGTGGTGGGTCTCTATGGCCGGGTGGGATATTTCAACACCACCATCAAGAACGTGCTTGTGAACTACGGTAACGGCGGTTGTTGCCGTCCGCCCCACAATGAAAGCGTCAGCGCGCTGGCATATGGCGGCGGCATCGACTTCGATTTCGGCGGCAGCGTCACGATCGCGCTCGACCTGACGGGCTACTCCAGCAACATCGACTCCACTGCCGGTGCAGGCCTCATGCTGGAAAAACGGTTCTGATCTGCTGGCTGGCGGACACTTCTCAAGCGTCCGCCAGCCATCCGTACCTATCGCGCCGCACTGGTATCAGCAGCGGTGGTCCTTCTTCGCGATCTGCCGGCCCGTCAGGACGCCCGCGACGCCGCCAATTGCGCCGCCTTCGCTCTTCGCGCCGTCACCCGCAACCTGGGTGCCGATAACGGCCCCTGTCACGCCGCCAATCACCGCGCCCCGGTTCGAGGCTTGCTGGCGCTCCTTCTCGCACTGCAGCTTGTCTTCCGCCGCTTGCGCCCGCGCCTCGGCTGCATCTGCGCGCTGTTCAGCTGCCTCGCTCGCGGAAGCCCCGCTTGAGGGCGACGCATCGGCTCTGAGGTCAGGGCCATCCGCCTTGCTGCAGGCGCCGGCCGCAAGGCCCAGAGCCAATACCGCCCCAATGGCAGTAAGTTTCAGGGCTGGATCGCGCATAACGTGTCTCCCGGTTATTTCGAACGTCGAAGGAATGGCCGGAGGCAGATCGGGTTCCGCGCCGGGTCCGGAGTTCCGACCTGGAGGCCTTGCCGTGTTCCTGAGGTTACGCTAGAACAAAGCACGAACACAGAAACCTGTGTGCGATGTGCAATGGCGTGAGCGGGCGGCGGGCCTTCTAGGCTAGGCTGCCCGATGTGTCAGGAACCGGAGCGGCAGCCAGGAAGGCGCCGGGGCCGGAGCAGCGATGGAGACGTGCATGGCCGGGTCAGTGAACAAGGTGATCCTGGTAGGAAATCTGGGCCGCGATCCCGAGATCAAGCAGATGCCCAGCGGCGGCCAGATCGCCAACCTGTCCATCGCCACCTCCGAAAGCTGGCGCGACAAGTCTTCCGGGGAGCGCAAGGAAAAGACCGAGTGGCACCGTGTCGTGGTGTTCTCCGAAGGTCTGGTCCGGATCGTCGAGCAGTACCTGAAAAAGGGTTCGAAGGTTTACATCGAAGGCCAGCTCGAAACCCGCACGTGGCAGGACAAGGACGGTAACGACAAGTACTCGACCGAGGTTGTGCTGCGGAACTTCAACTCGACGCTGACCATGCTCGATGGCCGGAGTGAAGGCGGCGAGCGGTCCTATGGCGATGCTGGCGGCGGTTCGTCGCGCGGCGGCGGCCGTGGCGGCCGGAATTCGGGCGGCGGCGAACGCGAGGACTTTTCGCGCGGCGGTGATTTCGACGACGAGATTCCGTTCTAGGCTGCCCGCATCCCCGGCGAAGGCCGGGGTCCAGCAGGTCTGTCCCCCGCACCAACCCGGAAACCTCCAGCCGCCATCGGCTGGGGGAAAATACTTATCCGACCCACTTCCCGCCCTCTTATCTTTCTGGCCATCGCGGTCGCATGGAGGACAGTCGTGCACCCTGTTCCACGAAGCGGCGGCGATGCGGTCGAGCGTGATGAGCCTTGCGTGAATGAGCTAACCCCTCCAGGCGCAGGAGTGTTTCCGGGGACCGGGGGCGAACAGCCCCGGCCCGCACGCCGCCGGCGTC